>JAAVZX010000019.1 GCA_022791875.1 Oscillibacter sp. | reverse complement strand
TACAGTGAGCCGGAGCCCCAGGAAGCCCCCCAGGAGCCCCAGGACGTGCCCTCGGAGGAGCCGGGGGAGTAACTACCCTATAGCAGCGCAAAAGGCAAGGGAGGGGCGGCAAAAGCCGCTCCTCCCGGGGCCTTAAAAAGTCCGCCCTCTTGCTCGGGCCGCTCCCCTCGTCGGGGGGCGGTCGGCGCAAGTGAGCGGCCTCGGATTTACTTCTAAGAAAGGGGCTATTTTTTCTCATTTATCCTGTCCGCTTTTCTCAAAAATCTCGTCGCGCTACAACAGCCCCGATCGATCCGTATCAGCGGGAAGCGTCAGGGGGATTTTTATATGCTGATTTTCGAGAATACCTGCGCGGAAGGGCCCCTGCCTCCCCAGGGAACTGGGATTTCAAATATTAAGTCAGTTGCGGAACGATACCGTGGGGCCGTGCTGACTGAGAAAACGGGAGGACGGTTTTCTTTAAGTGTGCTGCTGAACATTTCATGACATTCAAAAGGCATTTCAATACAAAAGCCTTGAAACGGTATTCACAGGCTGGTAGACTGTTGGACAGCGGGAAACCACATGGCTGCTTTTAAGGAGGAATGATTTATGATACCTGTTTCTGGAATCGGCAGCGGCGCCGCTCAGGACCTGACGGCGGCGGAAAAGGTGCTTGGAACGCCAAAGGTTCAGAGGCCTGCGGAGAAGGAAAAGGGGCCGCTGAAGCCTGCGATGGACGAGTATGTCCCGGAGGAAAAGCAGGAGCCGTCCGGCCGCTATTGGCTGGGCAAGGACGAGGACGGACAGCCTAAAATCTTCTTTGACGATCCGGAGCGTAAGCCGGACGCGTCCGGCGAGAAGGAGCCGGAGGCACCCGAGATAGAGGAACCCAGACAGGGTCAGGGTGCGCAGGGGCCGAAGAGGAAGGACGGCGAAAAAGAAGAAAAGTGTGTCGCAAATACCGATAAAGTGGATCGCGAGATTAAAGAATTGAAAAGGAAAAAGGAGGACCTGGAACAGCGGATCAATACCGAGCAGGACGAGAGGAGAATCGAGGAACTGGAACGGCAGCTTGCGCAGGTGGAGAGGGAGCTGGACAAGAAGGACAACGATACATACCGGA
This sequence comes from Oscillibacter sp., assembly GCA_022791875.1. Classification (GTDB taxonomy): domain Bacteria; phylum Bacillota; class Clostridia; order Oscillospirales; family Oscillospiraceae; genus Oscillibacter. Next base: position 158,504 of record JAAVZX010000019.1, on the reverse strand, counting down.
AGCAGCATACTACATTTACGCAGATGTAGTAGCTTTTGTGTGGGATAGAAGAGCGGCGGTTTTGAGAAATCAAGGCCGCCGCTTTTCATTTTATAGGAAAAATTTAAGAAATTCTATAGAGAAAACGAAGGAAAAACGAAGAATATCCTGGTATAATAAAAGTAGAGACATTTTTTGATGTACAGTGAAAAAAGGGAGGCGGATAAAATGAGTGCCCATATTTTGGTGGCGGACGACGAAAAAGAGCTGGCGGACGTGCTGGAGCTTTACCTTACCAACGACGGCTACACGGTCCACAAGTGCTACACGGGTGCGGAGGCGTTGGAGTGTATTGCGCGGGAAAATCTGGACCTGGCAATTCTGGATGTGATGCTACCCGATGCGGACGGGTTTCAGATTTGCAAAGTAATCCGGGAGCGGGCGTACTATCCGGTTATCATGCTCACTGCCAGAACATCAGACGGGGATAAAATCATGGGCCTGACCATCGGGGCTGACGATTACATCACAAAGCCCTTCAATCCGTTGGAGGTTGTGGCGCGTGTGAAGACCCAACTGCGGCGGTACAGGCTCTACAATTCTGCGGCGAAGCGGGAGGAACCGATCCGCGAATACGACATTCGGGGGCTGGAGATCAACCGGGATAACCACAAATGTTTCCTGTTTGGGAGGGAGCTGCAATTGACGCCGATTGAGTTTTCGATCCTCTGGTATCTCTGCGAGCGGCAGGGGATCGTGGTGCCCTCTGAGGAACTTTTTGAGGCCGTTTGGGGAGAAAAATTTCTCAAAAATAACAACACTGTTATGGCGCATATCGGGCGTCTGCGGGAGAAGATGGGCGAGCCCTCGCGGTGTCCGCGGTTCATTAAAACGGTGTGGGGAGTGGGGTATACCATTGAAAAGTAACAGGGATTTTCGGCAGCTTCGGATAAAAATCTTTATTCGGACGGTTGCCGTTCTAACGGTGGCTGTAGCTGTAATTTACATTGCATATTCTGTTCTGCTGCGGGGCAACTTCGCCAATTGGATGGTGGCTCTCTTTCAGAACGCGCTGGGGATGGACTATGAGGGCGCGCTTGGGCTGTATGAGCGGACATTCCGCAGGCACGCGGATGCCATGATTATGCTTTCGATTCTGCTTGTGTCGGCGGGATTGTTCTATTTTTATCTCCATTGGCTTTGTGGGTATTTTCAAGCGGTCAGCGCGGGGATGGACGCCCTGCTGCGGGATGCGCCCGGGGAGATCTCACTGCCTCCGGAGCTGCTTCCCATTGAGCGGAAGATGAATCTGGCGAAGCGCGCTATGGAGCAGCAGAAAAGCGATATACTTCTGGCTGAACAGAAAAAGAAAGATCTGGTTATGTACTTAGCACACGATTTGAAAACTCCGCTGGCCTCCGCGGTCAGCTACCTGAACCTTCTGCGGGACGAGAAGCAGCTCTCCGAGGAGCTGCGGGAACGATATCTTGCTGTTTCGCTTGCCAAGGCGGAACGGCTGGAGGATTTGATCAATGAATTCCTGGAAATTGCGAGGTACAGCCTGTCCGGAATCACGCTGCAATCCTGCGAGATCAATCTCACCCGCCTGCTGGAGCAGCTTGTCTACGAGCTTCAGCCGATCCTGGAGGAAAAGGGGCTGACCTGCCGCCTTGCGGCTCCGGAGGATATGCTGCTGAAATGCGACGCGGACAAGATGCAGCGGCTTTTCGACAACCTCTTGCGGAATGCGGTGCTTTACAGTTATAATGGGACTGAAATCACGGTTGAAGCCGAGTGCGGCGGGGGCGAAGTGACGCTGAAATTTTCTAATCATGGCATGACGATTCCCGCGGAAAAGCTGGAGCGGATTTTTGAGCAGTTTTACAGGCTGGATACGGGACGGAGCTCCGGCGGCGCGGGACTGGGGCTCGCGATTGCGAAGCAGATTGTTACGCTCCATGGAGGGACGATCACGGCGGAGAGCGCGGAGGGTTTGACGGTCTTTACAGTTAGATTACCTGTGTGATGACAAAAATGAAAACTATTAAAATTGTGAGAAGAGAAAATGAGAAAAGGGAAAATGTTTACTAAAAAGGTAATTTCCATGGCAGAACGCCTGAGTCTGCCTGGGGCGGTACTGCCAGCTTTGGCCACAGCGGCAGAAACTTTGCCGGACAGCCTGCCCACCGAAGAGCTTGTAAAACCGGAAACGGCTTCACCGGCCTGGCAGGTGATCGCCGCCCAACTTCCTGCGTGGCAGGAGGACAACGGCATGGCTCAGCTTGCGGTCATGCTGTCAGCGGTCAGCCGGACAGAAGAGTATTACCAGCAAAACGGCATTCCAGAGGACATATTTTTCTCCACCATGGACTGCTTCCGGCGGTTTCTGGAAGAAACCCACGCCCGCACCGGACAGTGGGCCTTCGACCGGGGCTTCTGGACGTGGCGTCAGACCGGCGGGCTGCTGTTCCGGCTGGGAACGCTGGAGTTTGAGTGCCGGAGGGCGGGGCCGGGGCCTCTGCCGCAGGGGCTGGAGGCGGATGCGCCTGTCCTTGGCGTCCATATTCCCTCCGACGCGGTGCTGGGGCGGGAGGAACTGGATGAAGCCTACGACATGGCATTGCAAATCTTGTCCTGGGAGAGCCTGTGCCTCTTTGGCAGGCCGGAGGCTGTGATATGCAATAGCTGGCTGCTGGCCCCGGCTTTGGCGGGACTGCTGCCGGAGGGTTCCGGGATCCGGTGCTTCGCGGGGGACTACCGGTGTTTCGCCGTGGACGAGGAAAACCGGGAGTTTTACATGTGGCTTTTTGATGGATGCGGGGTTTTGGAGGATTTACCGGAACGAACCAGCCTCCAGAGGGCGGTGAAGGCGCGGCTGGCTACGGGGGGACGCTTGGGTGCAGGCAGAGGTGTTCTGAAACGGGAAATGAATTGAACAGGGATGAGGAGCAGAAGATATGAAAACTATAATGCTTCATGGGCTGGGACAGGTATCGTCGAGCTGGGAAAGTACAATCATGACGATGGGGAAAGGATTTGAAATCTTATGTCCTGATTTGTCGGATTGGCTGCGCAATACAGAAGTGTCCTATTATAATCTGTATCACACGTTTGAAAAATACTGTGAAGATATTGATGGACCGTTGAATTTGTGCGGTCTGTCACTGGGCGGAATGCTTGCCCTGCAATACGCGGTTGAGCATGGAAACCGTGTAAATTCTCTCGTGCTCATAGGTACACAGTTTTCAGCACCTGACAATCTGCTGAGATTTCAAAACCTGATTTTCCGCTTTATGCCTGAATCTGCTTTTAAGGAAACCGGTTTTGGAAAAGCCAGCATGATCAGCCTTTCAAAATCCATGATAGGCTTAGACTTTTATCAGGATTTGAAATATATTCACTGCCGGACGCTGGTGATATGCGGAGAAAAAGACAGGGCAAACAGACGGGCATCCATGAAGCTAAAGGAGCAGATACCAAATGCAGAAATTTCACTGATTCCCAACGCGGGGCACGAGGTCAACGTGGATGCGCCCACTTTGCTGGGAAAAGAATTGAAAACATTTTTCTTCTCTTAACGTCAGAATACACAGAGACAGTTTGTATGAAAATTGTTAGAATTTCCGCAGAAAAACAGAGGAAATCCATGCGTATAAACAAGAAAACAGCGCTCCCGCTTCTGGTACAATAACCGTACCAAGGCGGGAACGTCTATTTTTTGCAAACTGGAAGGAGTTTTCACATGGAATTGCAGATTGACCGCGTTTCCAAGCGTTTCAGGGACAAAAAAGCCGTCAGCAGCATCAGTTTGAATCTGACGCCGGGGGTCTGGAGCCTCCTGGGGGCCAACGGCGCGGGCAAGACCACCCTGATGCGGATCATTGCCGGCATTATGGCCCCCACCTCCGGCCAGGTCCTGTACGACGGAATCCCCATTCAGACGCTGGGAGAGCGCTACCGGAATATTTTCGGCTACCTGCCCCAGGAATTCGGCTACCACCCGGAGTTCAGCGTCAGGGACTACCTGGCCTACGTGGCCGCGCTGAAAGGACTTCCGGAGCGGCAGAGCCGGAGGAAAATTCACGAATTGCTGGAGCGCGTCTCCCTGTCGAACGTCAGCGGCAAGAAAATCTCCAGGCTCTCCGGCGGGATGAAGCGCCGGGTAGGGATTGCCCAGGCGCTGCTGAACGACCCGGAGGTTCTGATTTTGGATGAGCCCACGGGGGGCCTGGACCCAGGCGAACGGGTGCGGTTCCGGAACCTGCTGTCGGAGTTCGCCCATGACCGGATCGTCCTGATTTCCACCCACATTGTCCCGGATGTGGAGTACATTGCCACGTGCCACGCGATCATCAGGGACGGCAGGCTGCTGGCTGTTGGGACGACGGAAGAACTGGTAAAATTGGTGGAGGGGAAGGTGTGGAGCTGTACGGTTTCGCCGGGGGAGGTGACAAAATATGAAAGCAGGATCCAGATTGTCAGCCTGCGGAATGAGAGTGACGGCGGCGTCTCCATCCGCTACCTGGCGGAGCAGCCTTGCAGCGCAGATTCCACAGCCGCCGCGCCCCGGCTGGAGGATTTGTACTTGTGGCTGTTCCCGCAGAGCGGCGGGGAACATGAGGGGAGGTGTGGGGGATGAGAATTTTTCAATTGGAACTAAAACGGGTTCTAAAGGCAAGAATTACTCAAATTTTAATGGTATTTGCACTGATTTTATCCGTCATACTGGCGTGGCTTCCTACCACCTACTGTTACAGCAATTACACAGACGAGGATGGAAACGAGATCAACCTGACCGGCTTAGCCTCTATTGCCCACGAGAAAGAGCAGCAGGCGGACGCCTCTGGACTTGTCACCCCGGAGCGTGTGCGAGAGGCGGTGGAAACGTATCAAGCCTGCCTCAAATCCTACGGCGTAACAGAATCTTACGACTTGCCGGATGGCGTTTACCAGCGCGAAATTCTTCCAATTTCTCCTCTGCTGCACGGCGTCAAAGAGGCGTTTGCGGACCCCAAAACCGGCATGGCCCCCTCTATTATGGAGATCGATCCGGAGCAAATCGACAACTACTATTCCGTCTGCGAATCCCGAATCGCCGCACTGATGGCGCTGGAGCAGCCGGACAGCACCGCGGCCCAGCGCAGCACCGTAAAAATGTACCAGAATGTGGAAAAGCCTTTCACGGTCTATCCAGGCATGAGCTCCACCGTCCTGGACTACCAGAATATCATGGGCTTTCTGGTGCTGCTGTTCTGCGTGGTAATGGCCGCCCCGGCGTTTTCCGCGGACTACCAGTCCGGCGCGGACGACATTCTGCGCTGTACCCGATACGGCAGGGCCAGGCTGGGCGCCGCAAAGATTCTGTCCGCCCTGTTTGTCAGCGGCGCCGCCTTCATCATCTGTGCCGCCGTGCATATTTTGACAGCAAACAGCCTGTTTGGCTGGGAATGCACGAAAACCTCTGTTCAAATGTTGTACTCGATTGTGACGCTTGCAGATCTGAATATCGGAGAACTTCAGCTCCTGTTCGCCGCCGCAGGGCTTCTCTCGGTGCTGGCCTCCGTGAGCTTCACGCTGTTTCTCTCGTCGCGCTGCAAGAACACCGTGGCGTCCCTGGCTTCCGCGCTGGTGTTCTGCATCGCGCCGGTGGTGCTCTCCATGGCAGTGCCGGGCGCGCTGTCCACATGGCTGTGCAGCATCCTCCCGGCCAGCGGCACCAGCATCCAGGCCAGCATCCTGTACGCCATCACGGACTTCCGGTTTTTGACGCTGGGCGGGCTGGCAGTCTGGACGCCCCATGCGATGGCCGGAGCCTGCGTCATCGAGATTCCGCTGTTTGCATTTCTTGCAGTCCGCTCCTATTGCAGGCATAGGGTGAATTGAATTTCTGTAACAATGGGCGGCGAAAAGGGGCCTGGCTTTCGGAGAGTCAGGCCCCTTCTTGCCGAAAATATTTTTTGCCTGCCTCTCTTTTTTGTGCAAGGATAGAGAGGAAAAATCTAAGAATAGGCATTATAATAAATGTAAATCGGCGTCAGCAGGACGCGGTACAAAGGAGGTATCTCATGGAATGGGTTGAACGGCTGAACCAGAGCATGAATTACATTGAGGAACATCTGACAGGCGAAATTGACTATGAACAGCTTGCGCGGATTGCCTGCTGCTCCGCCTATCACTACCAGAGAATGTTTGCTTACATGGCGGGCCTCCCTCTGGCGGAGTATATCCGGAGGCGGAAAATGTCCTTGGCGGCGGTAGACCTGCAGGGCGGGGCGGAACGAGTGATTGATATCGCGGAAAAATACGGCTACCGTTCCCCGACCGCGTTTAACAGGGCCTTCCAGTCCTTTCACGGAATAGCCCCGTCGTCCGTGAAGAGCGGGGGCGTATCCGTGAAATCGTTTTCCCCCATTGTGTTTAGAATTGCTGTGAAAGGAGCAACGGAGATGGATTACAGAATCGAGACAAAAGAGGCGTTCCGCATCGTTGGCGTATCTGTTCCGCTCGACAAGGAAATCGAAAACAATTTTACGGTTGTGCCAAAGCTGTGGCAGGAGGCGGCTGTGAGCGGGACCATCCAGAAACTGGCGGGCATGATGGATACGCCGCCGGTGGGGCTTCTGGGCGTAAGCGCCTGCAGTGATGAGGAACAATGGAGGTATTTTATCGCCGTTTCCACCACGAAGGCAAAGGGTGAATTTGAAGAATTTACCGTTCCCGCGTCTGCCTGGGCAATCTTTTCCGGAGCGGGTACAAACCAGTCCATCCAGGAACTGGAGCGGCGGATTATCACGGAATGGCTTCCGACATCCGGCTATGAATATGCCGACGCCCCCGACATTGAGGTTTACTTGAACCCGGACCCGCAGAACGCGCAGTACGAGGTGTGGGTACCCGTAGCAAAGAAAAAGGCGTAACGGGGGGTTGAATCGGTTTTCAAAACATTCCCGCCAGTCCGGCCAGCAGGAGCATGGCGGCGGGCACGACATACTTCCGCGGATGGTGCCAGAGGTCGCTTTCAATCTTCCAGCCCCGGATGGGGAAGTGCCACTCCAGCAGAACGGAGCCGGACGCGCTCAGCAGCGCAAAGGAAGCTGCCGTCAAGACTGCAAGCGGAGTGACCCCGCCGATCTGAATTTGCCAGCTGCACAAAAAGACGGCGTCCGCGATCATATGACAGCAAAATATGAAAAGCCCGTAGGGAACACAGAACGCCCTCCGCTGACCCGGCAGGAACCGTAGCGCCTGTTCCAGCGCCGGGTTGCAGGAAAGGAGGATGCAGATGGGCGTATTGAGGGAGAGGACAGCGAAGCCCACCGGCAGGACAAACCGCGCCTCCATCTGCCCAAGCAGCACCGGCAGAACGCAGGCTGCGCCCCACATAATGACGGTGTTAGCCAGATAATTCTTGTGCGCCATCAGATAGCGGAACAAATAACGCCATACGGAATAGCGGCGGCAGCTCCTGACAGCGTGCTTGCTTTTGCCAGGACGCCGGAAGGCATAGGCGTCAGTCCAACACAGAAGCAGGAACGCGGTCATAGAACTGCATATCAGGATAAGAAATATCAGCCGCATCCTTCCCACCACGAAAAACGCGGCAAGGATCATCCCCGTCCAAATCAATCCCGCCGCGGTCCGCAGACGCCTCCGCGAGTAAACGCACGCAGTCGCGAGAACAGCATTAACCCCGCATAGGACGCACCCCAAAACCTCCGTCCCGCTCCAAACGGAGACACCCAGCACCACCGCCAGCAATCCAGCAGTCTTCGTCAGTAGCGTGTACGCCCCCAGCGCGGCCACGCAGGAAAACACCACATTCCGATCCTCAAAGGGAAGCATAAACAGATTCTCCATATTCGCCGCGTTGTCCTGGGAAGCAAGGGCCTGCCACATAATCCCGGCGGAAAATGTGCTGACCATCAGATACAGGACAGCGGGGCTGATCCGCACCCGGAACCCGGCCAGATACAGCCCCCAAAACACCGCCAAATCCACAAAAAGCACCCGCGCCAGCCGTCCATATCTGACGCCGAATAATTTCCTGGCAGCTACATCAAAGCACATTTTCATCATGAAGAGCCTCCCGAATGTTCACAGCGTTGATCTGATCGCCCGCAAAGCACTTCTGGATTTTTCCATCTTCCAGCACCAGCACCCGGTCCGAAGTCAGGGTGATGCTCTCCAGAATATGGGAGGAGAAGAGGAGCGTCCCGTGCTCCCTGTACCCGGCGATCAGCTGATAGAGAAATTCCGTACTTTGGAAATCCAGCCCGTTCACCGGCTCGTCCAGCAGCAGCAATTCCGGCCTCAGCGCGAAGGCCGTGATCAAAAATGCCTTCTTCCTGTTCCCCGTGGACAGGTCCTTCAGCAGCGTACCGGTATAAGCCTCGAAATGAAAGCTCCGCACCAGATTGGACACGTCCGGCAGCAAGATTTTATATGCCGCCGCCACATAGGAAAGGTACTCAGAAAAAGTAAAATACTGGAAAGACCGATCCTCTTCAAACACGGTATACCGGCAGAGCTTGAAGCGCTTGTCCCGGAAAGCCGCGGGCCGTCCATCCAGCCGGAGGCTGTCGAACCGGAAGCCCTCGTGCAGCCCGGACAGCGTTTTCAAAAGCGTCGTCTTCCCCGCCCCGTTCAGCCCGATCAGCCCCACCACCTCATGCCGCTCAAGCCGGAGGGAAAGCCCCGCCAGCACGTCCTTCCCCGCCTCATACCAGGCGCTGAGGTTCTCCAGCTCCAGAACCGTCCCGTCCATAGTCAGCCCCTCTTTTTCCAGGCGGCGTAAGCGGAGACGCCAAAAGCAGCGCCCATCAGAGCATAGAGCGCCGCCCCGGCTCCGTTTCCCCGCACCCCGCAGACGACAGCCGCCGCCAGCCAGACCAAAGCCAGAATCCCCCGCACATAAACATGACGCATAACCGTTTCCTCCTTGAAGCAGCGCTTCCTTTGATGTACCTGCATCATAGCAGAAAACCGTGGCCCGTGCGGAACTGTCCGCAAACAGCAGGTTTTTGACCGCGAAAAAGGGCGTTCATCCAATAAGGACAAGCGCCCGACGAACCGGAAGCCGCCGCGGGGCTTACCAATCCCGCTCCCGAAGGGCCTCCTCCAAATCAATCGGAATGCCGAACCACTCCAAAAGATAGCCCACAGATTCCCCGATGCAGTCCCGGGCCACCGTTTCGATCTCGCTGTCATTCTCGTCGAACTCGTCCTGCAAGTCATTGATGGCGCGGACGGCCTCGTCCAGCTTTTCCTGAACCGCCTCTGTACCGGTTTCGCCGCCCTCCAGCAGGGCGATTACCGTTTGAAGTGCCCCTTTCACCTTGTCCACCAGGAAGTCCGGGAAGTAATCGTCCTCGTACATTTCCTCCAGCAGCTTATAGTTTTCATCGAACTTTTTCATGTCTTATCTCCTTTCAAATTTGAATTTGCGCGCTTTATCTCAGGGCCGGAAGGACAGCGTCGCCACCGCCCGAAAGACGCCCCCGGAGACCCCCGCCTGCACCATCCCGTCATACTTCTCCGCGGCGGTCTGAGCGCTTTTCAGCCCCCAGCCATGGAGCCCGCCCTCCGTCTTCGTGGTTTTCAGCACCCCGTTTTCTCCCACAGGAGAAACGGCAAAGCTGTTCTCCACCTTGATCACCAGCATCTGGTGAATGCGGCGGATGGTGAGGGCCACCGTCCGCCCCTCCGGCTCCGGCACCTGCCGGGCCGCTTCAATGGCGTTGTCCAGCAGGTTCCCCAGAATCGCGCAGAGGTCCACGCTCCGGATGTTGGCGCGGCGCGGAAATTCTGCCTGGACCTGGAAGCGGATGCCGGAGGACGCCGCTTCCGCGGCCTTGCTGTTGATCAGGTAGTCCGCCGTCTCGTCGCCGGTCCAGACGGCGGCGGTCAGGTTCTGGATGGGGGCCTGCAGTTCGTCCAGGTAACGGACGGCCTCTTCGGACTGTCCGCGGGCAAGGAGCTGGCGCAGGACCCCGATGTGGTTGTGGAGGTCGTGGAAGAGCCTGGCGTTGGCCTGGTAGGCGCGGTTAACAGCGGTGTAGTCCCGCTCCAGCAGCTCGGCCTGCTCCGATTTCAGCTTCGCCAGCTCCTTTTCCACCTCGTATTGCCGGTTGATGTTGAACACCAGCACCGCCATCATCAGCACCACCGACAGGATGGTCCACATATAGAGGGTATCGTCGGGGATGGACAGAACGGTTTGTTCCGACAGCGTGACCGCCGCCAGGAAGCCCGCCAAAGCTGCGGCGGAAACGGCGCGGAACGCTGCATTTTTTTCGATTTCCCGCCCTTTTGAGAGGCAGACCGCCAAAGCGATCAGCAGCCCATGAAGCAGCCAGACAGCGGACTGCCCCGCCGCCGTCCCGGCGTCAAGAAATTCCTGGGACCGAAACAGGATACCCAGCCCCGCCGCCAGCAGGAACTGCCAGAAAGCCGCGCCGATCTCATAAAACACGCTGACGAACAGCCCCATCCTCAGCTCAGCCCTTTGCCGCCAGTGCGCGCAGACAGCGATCAACACCGCCTCCAGCGCCATCCGATAAAAGCCGTCCACGCCCGCCAGCGACAGCAAGACCGTGAGGCCCAGCGCCCCAATCAACCCCACTGCCATGCTTTTCCCGTCAGGTTTCCCGGCGGACAGGAGCCTCCAAATGAGAAGCAATCCAACGAGAACCCGCACCGCCCCCGCCAACGCGCCGGAGCAAAGCAGAAAAACCTCCGTCATATATGGTTCCCCCAGTAGGCGTTGATCTGCGCCTTCACCTCTTGCAGGTGGGACCGGCTGACGGGAAGGACCGCGCCGTTTTTCAGCACAACGCCGCCGTCCCTGACCTGCATGACGTGGATCATGTTGACGATACAGCCCCGGTCGATGAAGATAAACTCTTCCGCGCCCAGCTCCCCATGAACCTGCTGCAAGCTCTTCCGGACCTTCGCGGCCCCGCTGACTGTAGCGATGCTCGCGTTTTTCCCATCCCGCTCAATGTAAAGGATTTCCTTGTACGGAATCTTCTCCAAGCGGCTGTTGGTCTGAATGGTGTAGAATTTCCCGTCCTCCAGCCCGATCAGCCGAATGGCGTCGCAGACCGCCGCGGGAAGCCGCCGCGCAATGTCGTTTTTGGGGACGTAGCGGAAGATGGACAGCTCGAAAGCGTCAATGGCGTATTTGATATGGGAGGTGATGAAGATGATCTTCACGTTGGGCAGGAAGGGCCTGACGGCCCCGGCCAGCTCCATCCCCGTGCTGCCGGGCATCTCGATGTCCAGAAGGATCAGGTCGAAGAAAAAGCCGTCCTCGGTGATATCGTAGAGCAGATTTTCACTGTGGGTATAGGCGGAGATTTCCCCAGCGGTCCCGCACTGTTTCAGGCAGTCCTCCGCGATATTCCGGTTGGATTGAACGGCGGCGCTGTCGTCGTCGCAGATGGCGATCCGCAGCATGGCGCAGTTCACCCCCTTGCATTTGTCGTGTCAGGCCATTATACTACATTTGCCCGAACCCGGCAAGCGCCCGCGGGCCGGTTTGTCACGAGATATTCTCTGAATGTCACGAAAAAATTTTTTCTTGAGACTTTCTTGAGATTTGCGTGATAAAATAGTAAAAACCTGCGGAGAGGAGAATGATCGTGAAACCGAAACTGCTGATAGCGGACGACGAGCGGGGCATCACAGACACAATCAAAGCCTATTTCAGCCCCCAATACGAGGTCCTGACGGCCTGCAGCGGCCAGGAGGCCATTCAAAAAGCGGAGAGCCGCCCCGATCTGATCCTCCTGGACATCAACATGCCGGGAACGGACGGCCTGTCCGTGTGCCGGACCATCCGCAGCCACGTAGCCTGCCCGATCCTGTTCCTGACCGCCCGCATCGAGTCCGCCGACCAGATCACCGGCTTCCAGGCGGGCGCGGACGACTACATCGTAAAGCCCTTCGACCTGGACGAGCTGGCGGCGCGGATCGAGGCCCACCTGCGCCGGGAGCGGCGGCGGAACAGCCCGCCTGCCGTGCGCTTCTTCGGGGACTGCGCGGTGGACTACTCCGCCCGCACCGTGACCGTGGACGGTGCCGCCGTGTCCCTTTCCCGGCGCGAATTTGACATAGTGGAACTTCTCTCCCTGAACGCGGGGCAGGTCTTCGACCGGGAGCGGATTTACGAGACCATTTGGGGAATCGACGGCGAGGGCAGCAGCGGCACCGTCATGGAGCACATCCGCAAAATCCGCTCCAAGCTGGCGGCCCACACGCCGCACAGCTACATCGAGACAGTCTGGGGGTGCGGGTACAAGTGGAACGGCTGAGGAACATGGGCCTGCGGCGGGCCTTCTTTCTGCTGACGGCCTGCGGCCTGCTGGTGTCGGCGGCGCTGGCGGCGCTGCTGTGGGTGGGCTGCTGGTCCCTGGCGTCCCGGTATCCCTCCGTCGAGGTGTCCATCGGGACCGACGGAATCGTGACCCTCCTGCCCGAGCCCACGCCGGAGCAGCTGAGGCGGCGGGCGGTGCTGGATATCGTCCCGCTGGCGGGCTGCATCCTGTTTCCGGCGGCGGGACTAGGGCTGGCGGGGGCGCTCTTCTACCGATGGAAGCTGAAAGAGCCCATCCGCATTCTGATGGAGGGGACCAGGCGCATCCAAGCCCACGACCTGGACTTCACCATCCCCGCCGCAGGCTCCGACGAGCTGGGGCAGATCTGCGCGGCCTTTGAGGGGATGCGTCTGGAATTGCTGAAAACCAACCAAGAGCTGTGGCGTCAGGCGGAGGAACGCAGGCGGCTCAACGCCGCCTTTGCCCACGACCTCCGCAACCCCGTCACGGTCCTGAAAGGCAGCGTGACGCTGCTGCGGCAGGACGCTTCTGCCCCCCAGGCCCTTGACCGCCTGGAACGGTACACGGCAAGAATTGAACAGTACGTGGAGGCCATGAGCGGAATTCAGCGGCTGGAGCAGATGCCCGTGAACCCCAGCGCGGCGGAGTGCGCCGACCTGCGCGGGGAGGCGGAGGAGACGGCGCGCCTGTTGGCCCCAATGCTGGAGACGGAGGTTCACGGTCCGGAGGGGGAAGCGGTGGAGATCGACCGCGGGATTTTTCTGACCGTTGCGGAAAACCTGATCGGAAACGCGGCCCGCTTTGCGCAAAAGAAGCTGGAAATTACGCTCGCCCTGGAAAAGGACCGCCTGCTGCTGACCGTCGCGGACGACGGCCCCGGCTTTCCGCCGGAACTGCTGAAAAGCGGTCCGAAGCCCTTCGGAAAGCTGGAGGAAAACGCGGAGCACTTCGGCATGGGACTGTACGTCAGCGGCCTCCTGTGCCTGAAGCACGGCGGCGGGCTCCGCCTGGAGAACCGGAACGGCGCGGCGGCAACGGCATCTTTTCAAATAAAACGCAGATCTTGAGCGTTTCTTGAGATTTGCCCTTTACACTCTCCTTATACCACATAAGGAGGGTGTTTTTATGAACATCGAAGCAAAAGAACTGACAAAAATTTACGGCGGAGGCGGGAACCAGGTCACGGCCCTGAACAGAGCGTCTCTGACCATCGCCCCCGGCGATTTCATCTCCATCATGGGTCCCTCCGGCAGCGGGAAGAGCACGCTTCTGCACCTCCTGTCCGGCCTGGACCGCCCCAGCAGCGGCCATCTGACCTACGACGGGAAGGACCTCTACAGCCTGTCGGACAAGGAGCTGTCCGCGTTCCGCCGCCGCCGGATCGGCTTCGTCTTCCAGCAGTTCCACCTGCTGCCCGTCCTGACGGCCCGGGAGAATATCATCATGCCCCTGCTCCTGGACCGGAAGCAGCCGGACGAGGCGTACCTCCGGGAGCTGGCCCAAATGCTGGGCATTCAGGACCGCCTGAGCCATCTGCCCCACGAGCTGTCCGGCGGACAGCAGCAGCGCACGGCCGTCGCCCGGGCCCTCATTGCGAAGCCGGACGTGATTTTCGCCGACGAGCCCACCGGAAACCTGGACAGCCGAAGCGGCGGCGAGGTGATGGAGCTTTTGCGGACCGTGGGGAAGGAGATGGGAAAGGCGCTGGTGGTGATCACCCATGACAGCCGCATCGCGGGCATGGCGGAGCGCCGGCTGACCATTGTGGACGGGGTTCTTTCGGAGGCGGCGGTATGAGACGTTATCACACACTGGCGCTGAAAGAACTGCTGGCCCAGCGGGTCACGTCCGTGCTGATTCTCCTGGCCATCGTCCTATCTACCATGATGACGGCGGTGATCGGGCAGTCGGCGGGGGTGCTGTCCGCCATGCGGCAGCAGCAGGCCATCGCCATCGGCGGGAAGCGCCACGCCGGGTTTGTGCAGATGAACAGGGAACAGCTGGAAACGCTGAGAAACGACCCCAGGCTGTCCTTCGTGGGCAGCTCTGTGGTGCTGGGGAGCGTGCGGCTGGAGAACACGCTGATTCTGGGGCTGAGCGAGTTCCAGGAGGATGTGCGCACGGTGTATCCTTCCATTTCCGCCGTCAGGGAGGGGCGTCTGCCAGAGGCCCCTATGGAGATTGCTCTGCCGGAGGATGTGCTGGGGTATCTGGGCTTTTCGGGTAATCTGGGGGACAAATTGACCCTCTCGATTGAAAAGGCCCTGCGCCACGGGGTCATGACCCAATCCTACGACTTCACGGCGGACTTCACTTTAGTGGGCGTCACCGAGAGCAACTACCTCAACTACGCCGCCGGCACCGTCAACGGCATCGTGGGTCCTGGGACGGCGGAGGCCCTTCTTCCGGAGGAATATTTTTACTATAATGTGGACGTCTGCGCGGCGGACAAGGGGGCGTTCCAGGCCACCATGGACGATCTGACCGCGGCCCTGAATGTCCATGAGCTGGATACCACGTACAACATTCCATATCTGGAGGCGTTGGGCATCCGCTACAGCGCGGAGGCCGCCGACGTGTCGGACGCTTCCGGGGAGGGCTTCTCCCTGATGCTGATCGCGGGCATTCTGGTGGGGACGCTGCTTTTGCTGGCGGCGGGGCTGGTGATTTACAATATTTTGAAGATTGCCGTGTCCCGGCGCATGACCCAGTACGGCGTTCTGCGGGCCATGGGCGCGGACAGAAGCCAGCTCTATTTTCTCGTGACGGCCCAGATCCTGCTGCTGTGCGCGGTGGGCATTCCCGCCGGTTTGCTGCTGGGCACCCTGTCGGCCCAGGGCATCCTTACCGCCGCCACGGGCCTGCTGTCGCCGGATATTTTTCTGGTCCGCGACGCGGGGGAGCTGAACCGTTTGATTGCTGAAAACAGCGGCGGGAAGGGCGTTTTTCTGCTGTCGAGCGCCGCTGTTACGTTAATATTTGCAATGTCTGCGGCTCTGCCTGCGGCGCGGTATGCGTCGCGTGTGGCCCCGACGGTCGCTATGGCGGGGAGCCAGGGGAAAATCAGGCGGCGGGGGCGAAAGGCTAAGAAAATCCGCAGCTTTGAAGCCTTTTACGCGCGCCTGAACATGAAGCGCAGTCCGGGACGCACCGCTATTACTATCTTGTCATTGGTGATGAGCATCACCGTCTTTATCGCGCTCCAGGGGGCGGTGGGACTGCTGAATACCGCGGGAAGCGGCGTGGCGGAGCACTATGGGGATTACTCCATCACCAACGAGGCGGCTGGCTTCTCAACGGAGGAATACCAGGCAATGCAGGACGATCCACGTGTGGAAAGCCTATGCGCGATGCAGTTTTCCCGATATGAGCAGGGAGGGGACGGTTATCCGGTGGGAATCGGCTTCGGATTCCGGCTCCAGCCTGCGGAGAGCTTTCAAATCGTAGGATTGAACAGCGCTTACTGGGACCGCGCCTTTTCCTCCCTGCCGCCGGAATTGCTGGAAAAGCTGAAAGACGGGGAAGGGTGCATGATCCGCAATCCGCTGCCTCTGGTCTTCGAGGGGCAGGAGATTCCGCGCACCTGCATCCGGACAGGTGATACGATTACCGTGGCGGGGCGGGAGCTGGCTGTGCTGGATACTTTGGACGGCTATGACACTTATATGAGCGTCGGGAACAGCGGGTTTGTCAACGGGATACAGGTGATTGTGAACGAGGATTTGTACGCCGCGCTCACGGGAAAGACGGTCTATAACGAGCTGCTTCCTAAGCTGGCGGAGGGCGTTGATCGGGAGGAATATGACGGCGTGGCAGAAGCCTTGGCGGGGCGCGTTCCGGGGACGCTTTGGCTGTCCTACGAGGACACGGACCGGCAATTGGCGGAGAGTTTTGCGCAGATCCAGCTTCTGGCGTGGGGACTGATTCTGTTCGTGGCTCTGATCGGACTGCTGAACATCGTCAATACGGTCTACACGAATATTCACACCCGCGTCAGCGAGATCGGCATGCAGAGGGCGATTGGCATGAGCGCGGGGAGTTTGTTCAAGGTGTTTTTGTGGGAGGGGGCGTACTATGGCATGATTGCGGCGGTGATTGGAAGTGTTGCGGGGTATGTCTGCACAATTTTCATAGAGGCCGCAACGATCAATGAAATCCTTTTGACAGCAGTTCCGATTATTCCCATGGCAGAGGCGTCGGTGCTGGCCATCGCCGCCTGTCTGCTTGCAACGTGCATTCCATTAAGAAGGATCAGCCGCATGAGCATCGTGGATTCCATCGAAGCAGCCGAGTAAAAGCACCACACTATCAAAGCGATAAAGCCCACCTAAAAAGGAGTGATCTGCCGGAGTCCAGAGGGGCGCACGCCCCTCTGGTGGGGTCCAGGGGCAAAGCCCCTGGCCGCCGGAGGCCTCCCGTCCCCCGCGGGATCAAAAAACCGCACCCTGCCCAGCGTACCATTGGGCAGGGTACGGTTTTTATGCTTGTTCGGGTTGGGATTGGAACTGTTTGCGGTATTCGGAGGGGGTCATGCCGGTTTCGCGTTTGAAGAGGCGGCCGAAGTAGAGGGCGTCGGTGTAGCCTACGAAGGAGGCGATTTCCTGGATTGTGTAGGCGCTGTTTTCGAGAAGCATCTGGGCGTTGGCCATGCGGACGGAGGCGATATACTGCTTGGGGGTCATGCCGATATACTGCTTCAGGCTCCGTATAAAATAATTGGTGCTGATGTGGTGGGATCTGGCGTAGTCGCTGACGCTGATGGTCTGGTTGTAGTTCTCGCTGAAATAGGCGACGGCTTCCACGATCTGGTCGTGGATGACGTCGGTCTGGCGGCGGTCGGGGTCCATCTGGCGGCAGATGAGGAGAAAGAGATCGTTCAGGAGGGAGGCTAACATTTCTTCGTACAAGGGCTTGCAGAGCTGGAGCTCCAGGATCATCCGCTGGAAGAGCCAGCGGTACTCGGAGCGGGTGCCGGTGGCGTAGACGTGCTTTTGGGAGTCGAAGCGGTAGAAGTCGAGAATATTCCTGACGTCATATCCGGTGAAGTGGACCCAGAAGATCTCCGGGCGCTCGGCGGTGTAGTAGATGTATTTCTGTTCCTCCCGAGGCGCGTAGAGCACCATGCTGCCTGCGCCGACGACCTCCTCCCGTCCGTCGAAGAAAAAGTGTGCCTTTCCCTTGGCGACGTAAAGAAGCTGGTAGTCCACACGGCCCCGGGGCCGGTGGGTGGGCAGGGCGTCCGGGCGGCCGGAGAGGCGGTAGGTGCCGCAGCTTCCCACCACCAGGGGACGGGTGTAATCCTTGAAATCCACCCTGGAACTGCGGAGATAGCCTGAATTGATATACATTTGTGTGTCCCTCCCGTCGTTCGGTCTGATTCTGGCTTTACAATCATGCCTGCTTTTGCCGGGAAAATCAAGATGGAAGCCTGATCCGGTTGATTTTGTCGTTATTTCGGGTGATTCCTTCTATATGAATTCCCAGAAACAGGGGCTATTCTGAACATAGAGAGGACCAGGCCCCAGCGAAACTGCTGAACAGGAGGGATTCACCCATGATTGTGCCCAGGTATTACGAGGACCTGCACGTCCTGCACCAGAACACCCTGCCCAACCGCGCCTACTACATCCCCGCCTCAGGACGGCTGGAGGGCCTGCCGGAGAGCCGTGCGCGCTCCGACCGCTTCCAGCTCCTGAACGGGATCTGGAGCTTCCGGTGGTACCCCAGCGTAGAGGAGGTCCGGGAGCCCTTCTACGAGCCGGGGAACCCGCTGGAGGGCTTCGGGTCGATTCCCGTCCCAAGCTGCTGGCAGAACCACGGCTTCGACCGGCACCAGTACACCAACATCCGCTACCCCTTCCCCGCGGACCCGCCGTATGTCCCCCAGGAGAACCCCTGCGGGGCCTACGTGCACCATTTCTTCTACAAGCGGGACGAGGCCGCGCCGCGGGCCTGCCTGTGCTTCGAGGGGGTGGATTCCTGCTTCTATCTGTGGGTGAACGGGGAGCGGGTGGGGTACAGCCAGGTGTCCCACTCCACCAGCGAGTTCGACATCACAAAATACCTCCGGGACGGGCAGAACATGCTGGCGGTGCTGGTGCTGAAATGGTGCGACGGGAGCTATCTGGAGGACCAGGACAAATTCCGCATGAGCGGCATTTTCCGGGACGTGTACCTGCTGAAACGTCCGGAGGAGGCCGTGTTCGACTACTTTGTGACCACGGATCTCCGGGAGGGCGGAGGCCAGCTGGAGGTGCGCCTGAACTTCTTCCGGGAGGCGGTGCCCCTGCGCCTGACCCTCCTGGACGGGAAGGGGCAGACGGTGGGAGCCTGCGTTCCGGCGGAATTGCCGGAGGGAGGGACGTACCAGCAGTGCGCCGTGCTGGATGTGCCCGGCTGCCGCCTCTGGAACGCCGAAGATCCATATCTTTACACCCTGGTTTTGGAGGCCACCGGGGAGGTGATCACGGACCAAGTGGGCTTCCGGGAGATCCGGACGGAAAACAACCAGGTCCTGATCAACGGGACACCGGTAAAGTTCCGGGGCGTGAACCGCCACGACTCCGACCCGGTGACGGGCTTCACCATCAGCATGGAGCAGGCGAAGCGGGACTTGACGCTGATGAAGCGCCACAACTTCAACGCCATCCGCACCAGCCACTACCCCAACGCGCCCTGGTTCTGCCAGCTCTGCGACCGCTATGGCTTCTACGTCATCGCGGAGGCGGACCACGAGAGCCACGGGGCCTCGGAGCTCTATTGCAGCGGAAACGACCTCTGGGAGAACCACGTGGAGCGCTGGAACGAGCCCTTCGCGGACAACCCGGAGTTCCTGGAGGCCACATTGGACCGGACGGAGCGCTGCGTCCAGCGGGACAAGAACCGCCCCTGCGTGCTGATCTGGTCCATGGGGAACGAGAGCGCCTACGGCTGCTGCTTCGAGGCGGCGCTGGCGTGGACGAAGTCCTTCGACCCCCGCCGCCTCACCCACTATGAGAGCGCCCAGTACCGCAGCTCCCGGAAGAAGTACGGCTACGCCGCCATCGACCTCTACAGCGTCATGTACCCCTCCTTCGAGGACATCCGCGCCTACCTGGACGGGGACCCGGACAAGCCGTACCTCATGTGTGAGTATGCCCATTCCATGGGCAACGGACCCGGGGATCTGGAGGATTATTTTCAGCTGATGGAAAGGGAGCCGGTGATGTGCGGCGGCTTCGTCTGGGAGTGGTGCGACCACGCGGTCTTCAAGGGAACGGCCCCCAACGGTAAGCCCATCTATTTCTACGGCGGGGACCACGGGGAGTACCCCCACGACGGGAACTTCTGCCTGGACGGCCTGGTCTTCCCAGACCGCAGGCCCCACACGGGACTGCTGGAGTATTGGAACGTGTACCGCCCGGCCCGGGCGCTGTCCTACGACCTGGACAGCGGGGCCCTGCGGATTCACAACTACCTGGATTTCACCAGCCTGGAGGACGCGGCGGCGCTGGACTGGGAGGTGCGCTGCGACGGTGCTGTGACGGCCTCCGGGGCGGTGCCGGAGGCGGAGCTGGGGCATATTCCGCCCCACGGGGAGGGGGTGGTAGCGTTGATCGTCCCCGTGCCGGAAAAGGGGAAGTGCTTTTTGAAGCTCAACTGGCGGAAAAAGAAAGACACCCCGCTTGTGCCGGCGGGGCATCTGATGGGCTTTGATGAAATTCCGCTGAAGAACGGGGACGGGCGGAACCAGGATGCCGCGGCGCTGCTGTCCCGGCGTCCGGAGGGCGGACCGCCCCTGGCAGTGGAGGAACAGGAGAACTATCTCACGGTCTGCAGCGGGCGGGTCCTCTACGTCTACAGCAAGCGCACGGGCCTCTTCACCCGCATGAGCTACGACGGACAGCGCTTTCTCACCCAGCCCATGGAGCTGAACGTGTGGCGAGCCCCCACGGACAACGACCGGAAATTGAAACTGGAGTGGATGGCCGCCCACTACGACAGGAGCGTCACCCGCGCCTACAGAACCGGATGGCGGTACGAGGACGGGTGCGTGAAGATTTGCAGCGACCTGTCGGTGTCGGCCATTGCGGTGCAGCGCTTCCTGGACATTCGGGCGGAGTGGACGGTGTACCCGGACGGGAGGATTTCGGCGGACCTGGATGCGGTGCGGAACCTGGAGTTCCCGGAGCTGCCCCGCTTCGGTCTGCGGCTGTTCCTGCCGGGGGAGCTGGGGGAGGCGGAATACTGCGGCTTGGGCCCCGGGGAGAGTTATACGGACAAGCGCCGCGCCGCGTCCTACGGACGTTTCCGCGCCCCCGTCTCCCGGCTCCACGAGGACTATATTCGCCCCCAGGAGAACGGAAGCCGCTGCGGCTGTGACTGGGTGTCCCTCAGCGGCCCCGGGGTGCGCCTGACGGCGGCGGGCGCCGCGCCGTTCAGCTTCAATACCTCCCTCTACACCCAGGAAGAGCTGGCGGAGAAGGCCCACAGCTACGAGCTGGTCCCATGCGGTGATACCGTCCTCTGCCTGGACTATGGCCAGAACGGCATCGGCTCCGAGAGCTGCGGCCCCCGGCTGCTGCCTCAGTACCGCCTGGACGGCGAGCGCTTCCGCTTCCGGGTGACGCTGGTTCCGGAGGCGGAAAACGGGCCCTGACTGGGAGCGGGGCCATATGGATTGCGTTTTTCCCGGCTGAGTGCGAATATGCGAATTCGGGAAGGAGAAAACGGTCATGACTGAGAAAAAATATCTGCGCTGGTACAACAAGGCCGGCTACGGGGCCGGAGATATCGCGGGGAATGTGGTGTATGCCCTGCTGAGCTCCTTCGTGATGATTTTCCTGACGAACATGGTGGGCCTCAGCTCCGGCATTGTGGGGACGCTGATCGCCGTGTCAAAGCTCTTCGACGGCGTGACGGACATCTTTTTCGGGGCCCTCATCGACAAGACCCACACGAAGATGGGCAAGGCGCGGCCCTGGATGCTCTGGGGCTACGTGGGCTGTGCCGTGACCTTGGCGGCAATCTTCTTCATCCCGGCGGACATGAGCGCCTTTGCCCAGTACGCCTGGTTCTTCATCACCTACACCCTCCTGAACGCCGTCTTCTACACCGCCAACAACATCGCCTACTCCGCCCTGACGGCCCTGGTGACGAAGAACAGCGGCGAGCGGGTGCAGATGGGGTCCATCCGCTTCATGTTTGCCTTCGGGACGAGCCTGCTGATCCAGTCCGTGACGGTGCAGGCGGTCGCGGCCCTGGGCGGCGGGGCCGCGGGCTGGCGCTGGATGGCGATTATCTACGCTGTTATCGGCCTGGTGACGAATACCCTGTCCGTCCTGTCGGTGAAGGAGCTTCCGGAGGAAGAGCTGGCGGAGAGCGGGGATGCCGCCGCCGCGGCAGAGGAGAAATACACCCTGGCTGACGCCGCAAAGCTCCTGTGCGCCAACCGCTACTACTTAATGATCTGCGTGGCCTATGTTCTGATGCAGATTTACACCGCCACCATCAACATGGGCATCTACTACATGACCTTCGTTCTGGGGAACGAAAACCTGCTGGGCGTGTTCTCCTGGGCCATCAATATCCCGCTGATCATCGGCCTGATGCTGACGCCGGTGCTGGTGGAGCGCTTTCACGGGATGTACCGCCTGAACATCGGCGGCTACATCATCGGCACCGCTGGCCGCGCGCTGGTGATTTTCGCGGGATACCTGCATAACATTCCGATGATGCTGGTGTTCTCCGGCGTGGCGGCCCTGGGCATGAGCCCACTGCAAGGGGACCTGAACGCCCTAATCACCTCCTATTCTAAGTACACCTTCCTGACAAAAGAAAAACAAATGGACGGCACCATGTACTCCTACACGTCCCTAGGCGTGAAAATCGGCGGCGGGCTGGGGACGGCCATGTGCGGGTGGCTTCTGGAGTGGAGCGGCTACAACGGCCTGGCCGCAATCCAGACCGCAAGCTGCCTGAACATGCTGCACGTCATGTACCTGTGGATTCCCATGGTGATCAATCTGCTGATTACCTTCCTGCTGTTCCGGCTGAATGTAGAGTCGGAGAACCAGCGTTTGAAGGATGCGCGGCGGCTGGCCGGAGCCGAGTGAATACCCTCACGCCGGCGGGGGCGGGGCCCTGACGGGCTTACGCCTCCGCCTGGCGGCGCTGGGAGAGTTTGCGCTCGAATCGGTCCTTCTGGGTGGAGGCGGGGACGGCGGTGGGGTAGCGGCCCGTGAAGCAGGCGCTGCAATAATGGGCGCTGCCGATCAGGTCCCCCAGAGCCTCCGCGGGGAGGTAGCCCAGGGAGTCCACGCCCAGGATGTCCGCAATCTCCGCTATGCTGTGATGGCAGGCGATCAGGTGCTCCCGGGAGTCGATGTCGGTGCCGTACCAGCAGGGATTCAGGAAGGGCGGGGCGGAGATGCGCAGATGGATTTCCTTCGCGCCCGCCTCCCGGAGCAGGGCCGCGATGCGCCCGCTGGTGGTGCCGCGGACGATGGAGTCGTCCACCAGGACCACCCGCTTCCCCGCGACACTCTCCTGGACGGCGCTGAGTTTTAGCTTCACCTGGTCGACCCGGTGCTCTTGTCCGGGGGCGATGAAGGTGCGGCCGATGTACTTGTTTTTGATGAGGCCGATGCCGTAGGGGATGCCGGAGGCGCGGCTGAAACCCAGGGCGGCGTCCAGGCCGGAGTCCGGCACGCCGACCACGATATCGGCGTCGGCAGGATGAGATTTGAAAAGGATTTCCCCCGCCCGGAGGCGGGCGGCATGGACGGAAACGCCGTCGATCACGGAGTCGGGGCGGGCGAAGTAGATGTGCTCGAAGATGCAGGGGGTCCGGGGGGCCGTGCTGTAGTGCTCCCGGCGGGAGGTGACGGCGCCGTTCTGGAAAATCAGAATTTCTCCCGGCTCCAGGTCCCGGATGAAGGCCGCGCCTACGGCGGCAAGGGCGCAGCTCTCCGACGCGGCCACATAGATGCCGTCGGGGGTTTGCCCGTAGCAGAGGGGACGGAAGCCGTGGGGGTCCCGGGCGCAGATCAGCTTCTGGGGGGACATGAGGATCAGGGAGTAGGCCCCCTCCAGACGGTTCATGGCGGCGCTGAGGGCGTCCTCAATGGAGGGAGCGGTGAGGCGCTCCTTGGTGACAACATATGCAATGGCCTCGGTGTCGCTGGTGCTGTGGAAGATAGCGCCGGTGAGCTCCAGTTCACTGCGGAGCTCAAAGGCGTTGCTGAGGTTGCCGTTGTGGGCCACGGCCATAGGCCCCTTCTGGTGGTTGACCTCCATGGGCTGGCAGTTGCGGCGGCTGGAGGCCCCGGTGGTGCCGTAGCGGGTATGACCCAGGGCCATGGTCCCGGCGGGGAAGCGGGAGAGAACTTCGCCGCTGAACACGTCCCCCACCAGCCCCAGGTCCTTGTGGGAGGCGAAGACGCCGTCATCGTTGACCACGATGCCGCAGCTCTCCTGCCCCCGGTGCTGGAGGGCGTAGAGGCCGTAATAGACCAGACGGGCCGCGTCCACGGGCCGGGGAGCGGCCAGGCCGAACACGCCGCATTCTTCATGAATCGCCATAATACACCTCGAATGAATTGATAATTGACAATTGATAATTGATAATGGGGAGGGAGAGGGGGCTGGTCCGTTGGGACTGGGGGCTGGCGGATGTTGGGGCCAGCCCTGCCTGGCGGACCATTCCACATCAAAGCAGGCACCCCAAAAAGAAGAACCCGCCCACCCCAACCTCCCCCATTGTCCATTATCCATTATCAATTATCAATTAAAAAGACAGCGGCGCTTTCGGGGCAGACTCTGCCCGCGGAAGACGCCATTGTCTTTTCGTGTCTGATTGTACGCCGAGGGGGCGGGGCTGTCAATTTCTGTTTTTACCAAAAATGCGGATGTGCGCAGAGGGAATACGAATGTGCGCGGTGTGGAAATGCACAAAAGGGCTTTCCGGAATGGGATGGGTTTTGTGGCAGTCACTGAAATCCGGGGAAGGACGTTGACAGGAGGGCTTTTCGACCGTATAATTGAGTGCAAGAGAGAGCAAGGGCGCCCCCTCCATGGGTGTTCCCTGCTCTTTTTTCATAGGAAAACTCTGATGCGTTAAAGTAATAAATTACAGGCCGCGGCGGCGGGAAACCGACTTGCGCCGGGGCCGGAAGGAGTGCCGCTATGGGCAGATATGACAAGGGAGATATCCTGCATATGATCCAGGACGAGGATATCCAGTTTGTGCGGATGCAGTTCACGGATTTGTTCGGGCAGCTGAAAAACGTGGCCATTACCGCCTCTCAGATCCGGCGGGCGCTGGACGGAGAGATTATGCTGGACGGCAGCTCCATTCAGGGGTCCGTGCGGGTGGAGGAGTCGGATCAGTACCTGCGGCCCGACCTGGACACCTTCACCGTCCTGCCCTGGAGGCCCCAGTACGGGAAGGTGGCGCGGCTGATCTGCGACGTGTACAACCCCGACGGCTCCCCCTTCTCCGGCGATCCGCGGAATATCCTGAAACGGGTCCTGGCAAGGGCGGAGAATATGGGCTACACGTTCCACGTGGGCCCAGAGCTTGAATTTTTCCTCTTCCAGACCGATGAGAACGGGAACCCCACCACCCAGACCTCCGACGAGGCGGGCTACTTCGACCTGGGCCCCCTGGACCACGGGGAGAGCACCCGCCGGGAGGTGGCCCTGGCCCTGGAGCAGATGGGCATTGAGGTGGAGGCCAGCCACCACGAGACCGCCGCCGGACAGCACGAAATCGACCTCAAGTACACCCCCGCCCTCACCGCCGCCGACAACATCATGACCTTCAAGCTGGCCGTGAAGACCCTGGCTCAGAAGAACGGCCTCCACGCCACGTTCATGCCCAAGCCCATCGCGGGCACGGCGGGCAGCGGGATGCACATCAACATGTCCCTGTTCCGCGAGGGGAAAAACCTCTTTTACGACGAGAACGAACCGGGCAAGCTGTCCCTTCTGGCCCGCCAGTTCATCGCGGGCCTGCTGGCCCATGCCCGGGGCTTCTGCGCGCTGTCGAACCCCCTGGTGAACTCCTACAAACGCCTGGTGCCGGGGTATGAGGCCCCGTGCTACCTCTCCTGGTCCGCGTCGAACCGCTCCGCCCTGGTCCGCATTCCGGACCCCAGGGGGCGGGGGACGCGGGTGGAGCTGCGAAGCCCTGACCCGGCGTGCAACCCGTACCTGGTGTTCGCGGCCTGCCTCGCGGCGGGTCTGGAGGGTATCGAGGGGGGGCTGACGCCTCCGCCGGAGATTGGAGAGAATTTGTACACGCTGTCCGCGGAAAAGCTGGCGGCGTGGGGCGTGGAGCGGCTTCCGGCGTCCCTGGAGAGCGCTGTGGAGGCGATGGAGGCCGACGGGACGGTGATGGAGGCCATGGGGCCGTATGGGACGCAGTACCTGGCGGGGAAGCGAAGGGAATGGGAGGAGTACCGGACCCAGGTGTCCCAGTGGGAGCTGGAACGCTATCTGGTGACGTATTGACGGGAGGCTCCGGGAAGGGAGGTGACGCCTGTGGGGCGCATTGTGGTGGCCTTTTCCAGGGAGGAGTCCCGGAAACGGATTGCGCGCCTTCTGGCGTCGGAGGGCTGGGAGGCGGCTGCGGTGTGTACGTCGGGGGCGGAGGTCCTGCGGGCGGTGCATAAGATGGGCAGCGGCGTTGTGATCTGCGGGTTCCGCCTGCGGGACATGACGGCGGACGCCCTGGCGGCGGACCTGCGGGGTCTGGCGGTGGTGATGGTTCTGGCGAAGGCGGACTGCCTGGAGCTGTGCGGCGGCGAGAACCTCTTCAAGCTGCCGGCCCCTGCGCCCCGGAGTGACTTCTTCGCCACGCTGGAAACCCTGGCGGACCTGGAGGCCACGCGCCTGCACCGCCCCGCCTCCCAGCGCCGTGAGGAAGAGCAGCGCCTAGTCCGCCGCGCAAAGGAACTGCTGATGGACGTAAACCGCATGAGCGAAGAAGAAGCGCACCGCTTCCTACAGAAGAGGAGCATGGACAGCGGCATCAGACTGGCCGAAGTAGCGCAGAGCATCATCGACTCGTACACACTATAAGAGAAAGCGATCTGCCAGGGTCCAGGGGCCGTGCGAAAACCCCTGGCCGCTGGAGGCACAAAAATCTTGGCACAGGAGGAGATCAAAGATGAATTTATATAACCCACGTTTTGAGCACGACGCGTGCGGCATCGGCGCAGTGGTTGACGTGAAGGGTAGGGCGTCGTATGGGACTGTGGACGACGCGCTGAAAATTGTGGAAAAGCTGGAGCACAGGGCTGGTAAGGATGCCGCGGGTGAAACCGGGGACGGCGTGGGGCTGCTGATGCAGATCCCGCATAAGCTGATGTGCCGCGCGGCGGCTGGGGAGGGGATTCCGGCCCTTGGCGGAGCGCGGGATTACGGCGTGGGCGTGTTCTTCTTTCCGCAGGATGGGCTGAAACGCGCTCAGGCGAAGAAAATGCTGGAGATTATCAGCGCCAAGGAGGGCGTGGAGTTTTTGGGGTGGCGGGATGTGCCTGTGTACCCGGAAGTGCTGGGGGAGAAGGCGCGGAACTGTATGCCGCATATCTGCCAGTGCTTTGTGAAGCGGCCAGAGGGGTGCGGACAGGGGCTGGAATTTGATCGGAAGCTGTTTGTGATCCGGCGGGTGTTTGAGCAGTCCAACGTGAACACGTATATTCCCTCCTTTTCCAGCCGGACCATCGTGTACAAGGGCATGTTTCTGGTTGGGCAGCTGCGGCAGTTCTACGCGGATCTGACCGATCCGGACTGCGAGAGCGCCATCGCCCTGGTGCACTCCCGGTTCTCCACCAACACCACGCCCTCCTGGGAGCGGGCCCACCCCAACCGCTACATCCTCCACAACGGCGAAATCAACACCATCCGGGGCAACGTGGACCGGATGCTGGCCCGTGAGGAAACCATTTTCTCTCCGGTGATGGATGAGGACATGGACAAGATTTTACCCGTGGTGGACCAGACGGGAAGCGACAGCGCCATGCTGGACAACACCTTGGAATTCCTGATGATGAACGGGGTGGACCTCCCCCAGGCGGTTATGATGTGCATCCCCGAGCCCTGGGCGGGCGATAAGCGGATGGACCGCGAAAAGCGTGATTTCTACCACTACTACGCCACGATGATGGAGCCCTGGGACGGCCCCGCCGCCATTGTGTTCTCCGACGGCGACAGCGTGGGGGCCGTGCTGGACCGGAACGGCCTGCGGCCCTGCCGCTGGATGCTGACGGACGACGAAAAGCTGATCCTGGCGTCGGAGGTGGGCGTACTGGAGGTGCCCGCAGAGCATATCGTGAAAAAATCCCGCCTCCAGCCGGGGCGGATGCTCCTGGCGGATTTGCGGGAGGGCCGTCTGGTGGACGATGAAGAGCTGAAAAGCCGCTGTGCCCGCCGCCAGCCCTACGGCGAGTGGCTGGACGCCCATCTGGTCCATCTGCGGGACCTGCCGATCCCCAACCGCCGGGTGGAGACGCATCCGCAGGAGCTGCGGGACCGGCTCTACAAGGCGTTCGGGTACACCTACGAGGACGTAAAGGACGCGATTCTCCCCATGGCGCGGGACGGCGCGGAGCCGACCAACGCCATGGGCGTGGATACGCCGCTGGCGGTTCTGAGCGAGCGGGTTCAGCCGCTGTTCAACTACTTCAAGCAGCTCTTCGCCCAGGTGACAAACCCGCCCATTGACGCCATCCGGGAAGAGGTGGTCACGGACACCACCGTCTACGTGGGCGCGGGCGGCAACCTCTTGGAGGAGAAGGCATCCAACTGCACCGTCTTGCAGATTCACAACCCGATTCTCACCTCCGTGGACCTGATGAAGATCCGCTACATGGACCGTCCCGGGTTCCACGTGGAGACGGTGTCCCTGCTGTACTACAAGGGGTCGCCGCTGGAGAACGCCATCGACCGCCTGCTGGTGAACGTGGACCGCGCCTATAAGAAGGGCGCGAATATTGTGATTCTGTCGGACCGGGGCGTGGATGAGAACCACGTGGCGATTCCGTCCCTGCTGGCGGTGAGCGCCTTGGAGCAGTACCTGGTGCGGACGAAGAAGCGGACGGCGGTGTCCGTCATCCTGGAGAGCGGCGAGCCCCGGGACGTGCATCATTTCGCGGCGCTGCTGGGCTACGGCGCGGCGGCGATCAACCCGTATCTGGCCCAGGAGTGCGTGGAAGAGCTGGTGGCGCGGCGTCTGCTGGACAAGGACGCGGGGGCCGCGGTCAGCGACTACAACAGCGCGGTGCTGCACGGCATCGTGAAAATTGCGTCGAAGATGGGTATTTCCACGATCCAGTCCTACCAGTCCGCCCAGATTTTCGAGTGCGTGGGCATCAATAAAGCCACGGTCGACAAGTATTTTACCAATACCGTCAGCCGCGTGGAGGGGATTGGCCTGGCGGAAATCGGCGCGGGGGTGGAGTGGAACCACAGCCAGGCGTTTGACCCTCTGGGGCTGGGCTTCGATCCGACTCTGGATTCCATGGGGGCCCACAAGCTCCGCTCCGGGTCCGACAAGGAGGACCACATGTACAGCCCCCAGACCATCCTGCTCCTGCAAAAGGCGGCGCGGGAGGGGGACTACAAAGCCTTCAAGGAGTACAGCGCTCTGGTGGACTACGCCGACAAGCCCCATACCCTGCGGGGCCTCCTGGGCTTCCGCTACGCGGAGGACGGCGGTGTGCCCCTGGAGGAGGTGGAGCCGGTCAGCTCCATCGTGAAGCGCTTCAAGACCGGCGCCATGAGCTATGGTTCCATTTCCCAGGAGGCCCACGAGTGCATGGCGATTGCCATGAACCGCATCGGCGGCAAGTCCAACTCCGGCGAGGGCGGCGAGTCGGCGGAACGGCTGAACAGCGAGCGGCGCTCCGCCATCAAGCAGGTTGCGTCGGGCCGCTTCGGCGTGACGGGGGAATACCTGGGCAGCGCGGAGGAAATCCAGATCAAAATGGCCCAAGGCGCGAAGCCCGGGGAGGGCGGACACCTCCCCGGTAAGAAGGTCTACCCCTGGATTGCAAAGACCCGCTACTCCACCCCAGGCGTCAGCCTGATCTCCCCGCCGCCCCACCACGACATCTATTCCATTGAGGACCTTTCCCAGTTGATCTACGACCTCAAGAACGCCAACCGCCGCGCCCGGATCAGCGTGAAACTGGTGAGCGAGGCGGGTGTCGGGACCATCGCGGCGGGCGTTGCCAAGGCGGGGGCCCAGGTGGTCCTGATCTCCGGCCACGACGGCGGCACCGGCGCGGCCCCCCGCAGTTCCATCCACGGCGCGGGCCTGCCCTGGGAGCTGGGCGTGGCGGAGGCCCACCAGACCCTGATTCAGAACGGCCTCCGCTCCCAGGTTGCCATCGAGGCCGACGGCAAGCTGATGACGGGCCGGGACGTGGCCATCGCCTGTATGCTGGGCGCTGAGGAATTCGGCTTCGCCACTGCGCCGCTGGTGACGCTGGGCTGCTGCATGATGCGGGCCTGCCACCTGGACACTTGCCCCGCGGGCATTGCGACGCAGGACCCGGAGCTGCGCAAACGTTTTTCCGGGAAGCCGGAGTACGTGGTGAACTTCATGGAGTTCGTGGCCCAGGAGCTGCGGGAGTACATGGCGAAGCTGGGTGTGCGGACCGTCGACGAGCTGGTGGGGCGGAGCGACCTGTTACAGGTCCGTGAAAAGCTGAACACCCGCCGCGCAGAGACGCTGGACCTGAGCGGCCTCCTGCAAAACCCCTGCGGAGAGCAGGTCCCCCACTTTGACCCCGCCGCCGCGTATGACTTCCAGCTTGAGAAGACGGCGGACATGAGCATCCTCCTGGCCCGCCTGGGCGGCACCCTCGAGCGCGAGAGGCGGGGAGAGGTTTCTATAGACGTGTCCTCCACGGACCGGGCCTTCGGCACCCTGTTCGGTTCCGAAATCACCCGGATCTGCGGCAACAACCTGCCGGAGGACAGCTATCAGGTTCACTGCCGGGGCGGCGGAGGCCAGTCCTTCGGGGCCTTCATCCCCAAAGGTTTGACCCTGATCCTGGAGGGCGACAGCAACGACGGCTTCGGCAAGGGCCTCTCCGGCGGCAAGCTGGTTCTGTTCCCGCCGGAGAAGAGCACCTTCAAGCCCGGTGAGAACATCATTGTGGGCAACGTGGCCCTCTACGGGGCTACCGGCGGCAAGGCGTTCATCAACGGCATGGCGGGCGAGCGCTTCTGCGTCCGGAATTCCGGAGCCATGGCGGTTGTGGAGGGCGTCGGGGACCACGGATGCGAATATATGACAGGCGGGCGCGTGGTGATTCTGGGCCCCACGGGAAAGAACTTCGCGGCGGGCATGAGCGGCGGCGTGGCCTACGTTCTGGACGAGCGGCACGACCTGTATCTGCGCCTGAACAAGGAGCAGGTTCAGATCATGGAGCTGACCGAGAGCCACGACATCGCGGAGCTGCGAGCCTTGATAGAAGAGCATGTCAGCGCCACGAACTCCCCGAGAGGCAGGAAGATTCTGGCGGCGTTCCAGTCGTACATTCCGTGCTTTAAGAAAGTTATGCCGAGAGATTATGATCGAATGCTCCGCGCCATCGCCCAGTGCGAGGAACGCGGCATGAACCGCGAAGACGCAGAGATGAAAGCGTTCTACTCCGTGACCAGAGGCTAAGAAAAGCAATCTCTAAAACAGAAGCAGGGCGTCACAAAAAAGACTGATCTGCCGGAGTCCAGAGGGGCGCGTGCCCCTCTGGTGGAGGGTCCAGGGAGGCAAAGCCTCCCTGGCCGCCGGAGGCACGCCTGCTTTTCGGGAGGAACTTACAGATTATGGGTAAAATTACTGGATTTATGGAATACCTTCGCCAGGAGACGTCCAGCCGTCCGCCGGAGGAGCGTGTGAAGGATTGGGAGCCGTTTCACATTCCTCTGCCCGAGGCGGTCCGGCGGGAGCAGGGCGGGCGCTGCATGAACTGCGGGGTGCCCTACTGCCAATCCGGGATCGATTGGGAGGGAAGCGTTTTCGGCTGTCCGCTGCACAACCTGATCCCCGAGTGGAACGACATGATCTACGCCGGGAATCCGTCTCACGCCCTGGCGCGGCTTTTGAAGACCAACAGCTTTCCCGAGTTCACGGGCCGCGTCTGCCCCGCGCCCTGCGAGCGGGCCTGCATCTGCGGGCTATACGGCGACGCCGTCACCATCCGCGAGAACGAGCTGAGCGTGATTGAGAGCGCCTTTGCAGCAGGGGCGGTGAAGCGCCGCAGACCGCCCCAGTGGTCGGGGAAGAAGGTCGCCGTGGTCGGGTCCGGACCCGCGGGCTTGGCGGCGGCGGATCAGCTCAACCGCAGGGGCCACTCCGTCACCGTCGTGGAGCGGGAGGAGCGCCCCGGCGGGCTGCTCACCTACGGCATCCCCAACATGAAGCTGCCCAAGACGGTGGTTGCCCGCCGGGTGGAGCTGATGCTGGACGAGGGCGTCAGCTTCGTCACGGGCGTGGACGCCTCCGATCCCGCCGTAGCCCGCCGCCTGCTGAACGACTACGACGCTGTGGTCCTCTGCTGCGGCGCAGAGAAGCCCCGCCCCCTGGGCCTGGAGGTGGAAGAGGGCGTCAGCGGCATCCTCTACGGCACCGAATTCCTGAAAGCCGCCGTGGAGCGCACCCAGTTCGGCAAGGACCTGACAGTCCCCTCCGCCGAGGGAAAAGACGTGGTGATCATCGGCACCGGAGACACCGCCAGCGACTGCGTCGCAACGGCTCTGCGGCAAGGGTGCCGCTCCATCGTGCAGCTGGTCCGCCGCCCCCGTGAGGACTATCTGAAAAACGGCGCGCTCCCTCTGGACTACGCCCACGAGGAAGCCCTGGCGGTTCTGGGCGAGGACCCCCGCCGCTTCGGCATCCAGGCGGAGGGCATCGAAACGGAGGCGGGGCGGCTCGCCGCCGTCGTCACCAGCGACGGCGACCTCCTGCCCTGCGACCTGCTGATTGCCGCCACGGGCTTCTCCGGCTGTGAGGGAAGCGTGTGCGACGCCTTCGGCGTGTCCTACGGCTGCACCGTCTCCACGGCGGAAAACAGCTTCGCCGCGAGCGTGGAAAAAGTCTTCGCTGCCGGGGACATGCGCCGCGGGCAGTCCCTGGTAGTGTGGGCGATTGCGGAGGGCCGGAGCGTGGCCGCGGAGGTGGACGCGTACCTGATGGGCTACACGAACCTTGTGCGGACTGTATAAAATCCGTAGAACTTTTTAGCGGATTTCACCAGCTTCTTGTGGATGCTGTCCATTGACGGCTTTTCCCATTCCGTGGTAAAGTGAACGCAGCAAGGGCAAAGGCGCCTGAGAGTGAAGGGACTCTCCGGCGCCTTTGCTTATTTTATCATTAGGAGGGATGAACATGTATTCATCTGTCAACACGATCTGGGTCCTGCTGGGAGCGGCGCTGGTGTTCCTGATGCAGGCGGGCTTCGCGATGTGCGAGGCGGGCTTCACCCGCGCGAAGAACACGGGTAATATTCTGATGAAAAACCTGATGGACTTCTGCATCGGCACCCCTACTTATTGGGTCCTGGGCTTCGGCCTGATGTTCGCCGGAAGCGGGGCACTGATCGGCGGCTTTGACCCCTTCGTCCGCGGCGATTACACGGACATTCTGCCCGCAGGCGTCCCCCTGTTTGCCTACCTGATTTTCCAGACAGTCTTCTGCGCCACCTCCGCCACCATCGTCTCCGGCTCCATGGCGGAGCGCACGAAATTCATCTCCTACTGCGTCTATTCCTTCTGCATTTCCGCCTTCATCTACCCCGTTTCCGGCCACTGGATCTGGGGCGGCGGCTGGCTGAGCCAGCTGGGCTTCCACGACTTCGCGGGCTCCACGGCGGTCCACATGGTAGGCGGCGTCTGCGCCTGCATCGGCGCGGCCATCCTGGGTCCGCGACTGGGAAAGTACGATGAAAACGGCAAACCCAGGGCAATTCTGGGCCATAGCCTCTCTCTGGGTGCGCTGGGCGTCTTCATCCTCTGGTTCTGCTGGTTCGGCTTCAACGGCTGTTCCACGGTGGGCATGGAGGGCGACGGCGTGATCGTCAGCGCGGGCCTGATTTTCGTGACCACGAATATGGCCCCGGCGGTTGCCAGTGTGGTGACCATGGTTTACACCTGGCTTCGCTACAAGAAGCCCGACGTCGGCATGACCCTGAACGCCGCCCTGGCGGGCCTCGTGGCCATCACGGCGGGATGCGACGTGGTTTCCCCCGCAGGCGCTGCCGCCATCGGCGTCATAGCCGGTCTCCTGCTCCCCATTTCCGTCAACTTCTTCGACTCCGTGCTCAAGATTGACGACCCCGTCGGCGCGATTTCCGTCCACGGCGTCTGCGGCGCGGCGGGTACGATCCTGACCGGCCTCTTTTCCACCAGCGAGGGCCTGCTCTACGGCCACGGCGCACACTTCCTTGCGATCCAGTGCCTGGGCGTCCTGTCCACCGCGGCCTGGGCAGCGGTGACGATCACCATTGTATTTCTTGTCATCAAGTCCACCATCGGCCTCCGCGTTTCCGCAGAAGAAGAGGTCCACGGCCTGGACATCACCGAGCACGGCCTGCCCTCCGCCTACGGCGGCTTCGCCTTCGTCTACGACGACACCCCCGACGGCCTCCCCGCCCCGCAGACGAACGAGGTCCCCGTAACTGAGGCGGTTCCCATCGTCGTACAGACCCCCGCCAGCGCGGAGGAAGCGCCCACGTCCGCCAACAATGTCAAGCTCACCCGCGTAGACATTCTCTGCAAAATGGAGCGCTTCGAGGCCCTGAAACGCGCCATGTTCGACATCGGCATCACCGGCATGACCGCCAGCAACGTGATGGGCTGCGGCGAGCAGCGCGGCAAAGCGGAAGGCTATTTCCGCGGCGCAAAAGTCGAAGCCACCATGCTCCCCATCATCCAGGTCACCATCATCGTCAGCAAGGTCCCCGTCAGCCAGGTCGTCAACACCGCCCGCAAAGTCCTCTACACCGGCTCCTTCGGCGACGGCAAAATCTTCGTCTACAACGTTGAAAACGTCGTCAAAGTCCGCACCGGCGAACAGGGCTACGACGCATTGCAGGACGAGGAAGCGAAGTAAGGTGCCTGCCTGTTGTCCCCGCGGGGGGACGGGGGGCCTCCGGCGGCCAGAGGGCTTTGCCCTCTGGACTCCCACCAGGGAGGCGTGCGCCTCCCTGGACCCTGGCAGATCAGTCCATATTTTGGGCTTTTTCCGCTCTTGATGGCTTGTGTTTCTCCCAACTGTGTGCTACACTGGAAACGAATGTTTCGGAATTCCGGTTGTACAGGAGGGAATTGCATGGCGGAGGATTTTGAAGTCAATAACGGTTGGCTGACTAAATATAATGGGCCTGGGGGGGATGTGGTGATTCCGGAGGGGGTCAAAATTGTCGGGAAACAGGCGTTTTCTAACAATTCAGCCTTGAAAACAGTCACAATTCCGCCGGAGGTGACGCAGATCAATTACGCGGCGTTTTCCAGGTGCTGGGAGTTGGAGCGCGTCACGATTTTGGGAAGTGAGACGAAAATCGGAAACGATGTCTTTTACATATGCCCCAAGCTGGTTCTCATTGCCCCGCACCTCATTCCCAGCCAGTTCAAAAACAGGGACGAACGGATCGCTCTGGTTCTGGGCTGGATGATGAACCGGGCGCTTTATTCGGAGGAAATCTCCGGCGCTTATATCAATTACGCCAGAAGCCAGAAAAAGGCCCTCCAGGAAGCCGCCGAACAGCGTTCCGGCGCTGTAAAGGAAGCCGCAGATGCCTACTACTATGGTTCCAAGCCAAGCAGGCCAAGCAAGCCGCGCTCCAATGGCAAACTCAGCGAGCAGAAGAAGGTGTATCTGCTGGAGGAAGCCGTGCTTTCCGGCAGCATGGAGAAGGTGGAGGAAGTTCTGACGGCCTATCAGGACTTCGAGTTCATGGCCCGCGCCCTGGGGCTTGCGTGCCGCTTTGGAAGCCTTGAGATGGTACAGCGCCTGGTGAAAGCCGGCGCAGACTTCGATCTCCGCGAGTCCGACGCCTCCCTCAAGAGCAAGTACGACACCTACACCGTCTACCGCGGCATCTTCGGCACGGACGTATTCTACCACTATTTTGACACCATGCTTTTTGCGGAAACAGTGAACGATTTGCGGAATTTCGGCACTTTTCGCGGCATCCGCAGCCAATTCCTGCTCAGCGCGTCGGAGACTGAGGCGACTGATTTTGAGGTCTTCATACCGGACCACCCCGCCAAGGACGCCGACTCAAGTATCGAGATGGAGCGCAGACCCATCGACGAGGCGGAGCGGCTTGCGATCCTCCGCTGGCTGGCCCATCAAAAGAAGGCGAAGCTCCACGGCAGTCTGCTGATTTACCGCGCCCTCCGGGACGGGCAGAACGCCTTTGCGGACACGCTGATAGAGGAAGGGGGGCGTCTGGAGGACTTCGACGTATCCCGGCAGGACGCGGAGACAAGGCTGCGAATGGTGCCCCGGATGCTGGATATAGCGCGGAAGCAGGGGATGAAGATGCCCGCGCCCCTGGCGCTGCTCACGAGCGTAGTGGAGGACGCGGACTTGGTGCGCCGCCTCCTGGACGAGGGGGAGACTCCGGCAAAGCTGGACACCACAAAGCTTCTGAAAAGCTCCATGAACGCCTCCGGAGCCGGGACGCTGGCGCTGTGTCTGGAGCGGGGCTTCCTCAAGAGCATCGCGACCCGGGAGAAACTGATAGCGCAGTCCATCGAGGAAAAGAAGACGGAGCACACGGCGGTCCTTCTGGACTACAAGAACCGCACGGCGGACCTCGCGAAGGAAGCCGCCGCCCAGGAAGCCAGGGACATGAAGGACCTCACGGCGGACCCGAATTCCGCCTACATCATGAAGAAGCTCTGGCGTTACGGAAAGCAGAAGGACGGGACCATCATCCTCACGGGCTACAAGGGCCCCGGCGGGGAGGTATACGTCCCGGACAAGATTGGAAAGGTGCCGGTGACGGCGATTGGGCCGGAGGCATTCTCCCCCGCTTCGGGAGAACACCTGAGCGGCGGGCAGCGCGACGCCCGCCGGGACATCACCTCCGTGACCATCCCCGATGGGATCAAAACCATCGGCGAGGAAGCCTTCGCAGGCTGCAAAAATCTGGAGCGGGCAGACCTTCCGGACAGCTTGCAATCCATCGGCAAAAAGGCGTTTGAGAACTGCTGTGCATTAAAGAGAATTGTCATTCCAAAGGGCGTGAAGAAGCTGGCGGACGGGCTTTTTGAAAACTGCGTGTTTCTAACAGAGGTTGTTCTTCCTGATGGCCTCCTGAGCATCGGCGACGGCACGTTCAGCATATGTGTCCGCCTGTCTGGCCTTGAGATACCGAAGACTGTGCGAAAGATCGAAGGAGCGGCGTTTCAAAGCTGCAAGCAGCTGACGAAGCTGGTGATACCGGAGGGCGTGCGAGCCCTGAACCGCTTCACCTTTTACAACTGCGATACTCTGACAGACATAACGATTCCCAAGAGCGTGACAAAAATTGACATCCCCTTTGGCTATTACAACGCGGCAGCGCCCGGCCTGGTCATCCGCGGCGTCCCCGGCACAGCGGCGGAGTCCCTTGCCCGCACAGTCCGAAAGACATTCCGCCCATTATAAACAAAAAACCGAATTCCCCAAAAAAGAAAGCCCAAAAAAACACCGCGGGACATGCCATAAAATGGCATGTCCCGCTTGCTGAATCCCCCGTTACCGTGCGGGAAGCCAAAACAACCTCCCAACCCACAGAGCGGTATTAAAAAGTTCTTTTTCGGTTCCTTTTTCTTTCAAGAAAAAGGAACCCGCCGGAGGCTCAGGGGGCTTTCGCCCGTCCGAACCAGAACCCGAAGCCCGTCCCGCAGAGTCCGCCGATGATGTGGGTCAGGTGGGAGATGTTGTCGTGGACGGTGAGAGCGTCTTTGAGTTCGCCGCCGATGTAGAAGACGGCGACGAGGAGGAGGGTGACGGGGATGGTGCCTTGTTTTGCGCCGGAGAAGGATGAGAGTAGGATCATGGCGAAGACGACGCCGCTGGCGCCGAGGAGGGCGGTGTTTGGGAAGAAGGTGAACTGGATGAGGCCGGAGATGAGGGCGGTGAGGAGGATTACGAAGGTGATGCTGAGGCTTCCGTAGCACTCTTCGAGGCTGGGGCCGAGGACGAGAATGAGGACGATGTTGTTGATGAAATGGGCGTAGCCGCTGTGGCCGAGGACGTGGGTGAAGAAGCGGAGATAGGCCAGGGGGTCGGAGAGGGGGCAGCGGTAGACCTCGAAGAATTGGACGGTGGCGTGTCCGCCGGTGAGGGCGCCCAGAATCAGGGCGCAGAGGCAGAGAAGTGTGAAGGTCAGAATTACCGGAGCGTTCATGGAGATGCGGGGTTTTGGCAGCTTGTTCATGGTATCACCTCTTTCGTTTGCCCTGAGTATACCATGATGTGGCAGGATTTTCAACCTTTTGTGAACATATTTGCAGATGGCTGCATGGGGCTGAATAGGGACTTCCCTGGGCTTCATAGTCTGGAAGTGGACCGCGAGTGCGGGCTGGAATCCGGCAAGCCGCCTGCCGCAAAAGTGCGGCGCGGGCGCGGCGCGCCTGGAAAAGATTGGAGGGGCTATGTTGTCTGCGGCACTGCTGGTGTTTGCCAATACGCTGCTGTTTACGCTGCGTTTGTCGGGCGGGGGATCGTTCCCGAAGCCGCTGAGCGCGGCGGAGGAGCGGGAATGGCTGGAGAAGTATGCACAGGGGGACCAGGAGGCGCGGAGGGTGCTGATTGAGCGGAATCTGAGGCTGGTGGCGCATATTATTAAGAAAT
Source organism: Oscillibacter sp. (assembly GCA_022791875.1). Classification (GTDB taxonomy): domain Bacteria; phylum Bacillota; class Clostridia; order Oscillospirales; family Oscillospiraceae; genus Oscillibacter. The sequence continues at coordinate 120,347 of JAAVZX010000019.1, read as the reverse complement.
ATTATACACAGAACGCCGATCAGGAGGACTTGATTTCTATTGGGACCATTGGGCTTATTAAGGGGATTTCCAGCTTTGATGCGTCGAAGGGGGCCAGGCTGGCTACTTATGCGGCGCGGTGCATCGAGAATGAGATTTTGATGTACTTCCGAGGCCAGAAGAAGCTGCAAAGCGAGGTGTCTCTGTCGGACTCTATCGAGTCGGACAAGGATGGCAACGCTTTGCAGCTGATGGATATCGTAGGCGTCGACGATACGATGCTGGATGATCTGCATGACCGGGATAACGCGCTGCGGCTGCACCGGCTGGTGCGGGAGTGTTTGACGGCGCGGGAGGCTGAGATTATCCGGCTGCGGTATGGGCTGGGGGGGACGGTGCCGCTGACGCAGAGGGAGATTGCGGCTTCGTTTGGGATTTCAAGGAGCTATGTGTCGCGCATTGAGAAGCGGGCACTGGAGAAGCTGCGGGCGAAGATGGACGATGAGTCTACGTGATCTGGCGGGATTAAGGCGGAACTTTCGCGAAATGGGGTTGTTTTAGCGGCGGTTTCCTTGTATAATGGGGTATCATTTTCTTACAATCAGAGGGGGATGCCGTATGAAGACCCGCATCGAGCATGATACCATGGGCGAAATCGCCGTGCCCGCCGACAGGCACTGGGGCGCGCAGACCCAAAGGAGCTTTGAGAATTTCAAAGTCGGCGGGGAGCGCCAGCCAAAAGAGATTATCACCGCTTTCGCGTACCTGAAAGAAGCCTGCGCAAAGGCCAACGCCGCCGCCGGGAAGCTCTCACAGAAACAGGCTGACGCCATTGCCGGCGCATGCCGCGAAATCCGGGAAGGGAAGTGGGACGGCGAGTTCCCGCTGGTGGTCTGGCAGACCGGGAGCGGGACGCAGACGAATATGAACGTCAACGAGGTCATTGCCCACCTGGCGGCGGAACGGGGCGTGACGCTGCATCCCAACGACCACGTAAACGCGTCCCAGTCCTCCAACGATACTTACCCGTCGGCGCTGCATATCGCGGCGGCGCTGAGCGTGAAAACACAAGTCATTCCTGCGGCGGAACGCCTCGCAGACGCTTTCGCAAGTCTGGAAGCGGCGTACCCGGACTTGATCCGCATCGGGCGGACCCATTTGCAGGACGCGACGCCGCTGCGCTTTGCGCAGGAAGTCTCCGGCTGGCGGGAGCTGACGGAGGCCCCCTGTCGGATGCTTCAGGCGGCGTTGGAAGAACTGTGCCGTCTGGCAATCGGCGGCACCGCCGTGGGCACGGGACTGAACGCGCCGAAGGGCTACGACGAGATGGTCTGCAAGGAGCTTCGGGATCTGACTGGACTGCCATTCGTACCGGACGGCAATAAATTCCACGCCCTCACAAGCAAAGACGCGCTGGTTTTCGCCCACGGGGCCCTGAAAGCGCTGGCGGCAAACCTCATGAAAATCGCCAACGACATCCGCTGGCAGGCCAGCGGCCCACGCTGCGGCATGGGCGAACTGCACATCCCGGAAAATGAGCCGGGAAGCTCCATCATGCCGGGAAAAGTGAACCCAACGCAGTGCGAAGCCGTCACCATGGCCGCAGTACAGGTCATGGGCAACGACGCGGCGATTGGTTTCGCGGCCTCCCAGGGCAACTTCCAGCTAAACGTATTCCTTCCGGTTTCAGCTTACAATTTCCAACAATCAGCACGCCTCCTGGCAGACGCCATGGAGTCGTTCCGGCTACATTGCGTAGAGGGAATCGTCCCAGACGCGGAGCGAATGGAACAAAACCTCAACAATTCCCTGATGCTCGTAACATGCCTGACGCCCAAAATTGGCTACGAAAAAGCAGCAGAATGCGCCAAAAAAGCCCTGCACGACGGTACAACGCTGAAAGAAGCCGTTCTATCCCTGAACCTTCTGACAGCAACGGAGTTTGACGAAACTGTGCGTCCTGAAAAGATGGTGTGAACGGGGGTGCCTCCGGCGGCTTCCTTTTCTCGAGAGAAAAGGAAGCGAAAAGAGCTTTAACTCGACGCGAATCCGGTGGGCGTTGTGGCCTGTGCGTCGGGATGGGTGCGTCGGTTCCGCAAAACCTTGTTTTGCGGAAGGTATTGTTATGATGGATGTTGGAAAACGGCATGTTTAACATAATAGGGTGATCTGCTAGGGTCCAGGGAGGCGCTTGCCTCCCTGGCGGAGAATCCAAGGAGGCCCCCCGTCCCTCGTCCCCCGTATGGCAGGATGTTGGGCATGATACGTCTAACGATAGGCGTATTTGTGGAAATGGGAGAATTTATCTTGTTAGCGAATTAGCGCTTTACTTTGTTAAAAGATTGGTGTACACTAGGGGCAATTACCGGGTGGCCCTCGCTTCGCTTCGGGGGCGGCTGGGAGGAGGAGTTCTTTCCAAATGGAACTTGATTTGAATATTCTGCGGCCTCAGGAGCGGGCCGCTTTGCAGCTCCGGCTGCTCTTCGAGCAGGCCGGGTTCCGGCAGTACCGGATGGGGCGCTTTGAGGAATATGGGCTCTATCAGCAGAACCGCAGCTTTTTGGCCAGCGATCAGGTTATCACCTTCACCGACCTGGACGGGCGGCTGCTGGCCCTGAAACCCGACGTCACCCTGTCCATCGCCAAAAACGCACAGGTGGAAAACGGTGGGTGCGGATGCTTCTACTATGTGGAAAACGTCTACCGCCCCAGCCAGGAGAGCCACACCTTCCAGGAAATCAGCCAGATGGGCCTGGAGTGCATTGGGGCGGTGGACGACGCCGTGACCGCCCAGGCCGTCTCCCTGGCCTGCCGGAGCCTGGCTCTCACGGGCCGGAACTTCGTTCTGGAGGCCAGCCACATGGGCTACGTCGCCGGACTGCTGGACGCCGTGGGCGCACCGGAAACCGTGCGCCCCAAGCTCCTGAACTGCATCCGTGACCGGAACCTCCACGAGCTGCAAGCCGCCGCCGCGGAAGCGGGCCTCTCCCGTCAGGGCACCGACGCGCTGTGCCGCCTGAACACCCTGGCGGGGGACTGGGAAGCCGTCCTGGAAGCCGCGGAACCCCTGGCGCTCAATGCCTCCATGGGTGCGGCCCTCACGGAGCTGCGGACGCTGTGCGAAGCCCTGACGGCGGAGGGACAGCGCCTGCGCCTGGACCTGTCTCTTGTCAACGATATGGAATACTACAACGGCCTGGTCCTGCAAGGCTACCTGGCGGGCCTGCCCCGCGCGGTCCTCAAGGGCGGACGCTACGACCCCCTTGCGGCGCGTTTCCGCCCCGGCGCAAAGGCCGTAGGTTTTGCCCTCTACCTCGATGAGCTGGACCGCCTGTGTGAGGCGCCTTCACCCCAGGACGGGGAGCGGATCATGCTGAATGTGGCTCTGCCCAAGGGGCGTCTAGGGGATAAGGTTTACAGCCTCCTGGCGGGCGTGGGCTACGGCTGTCCCGAGGACTACAACGACACCCGGAAGCTGGTGGTGGAGAACCCGGAGGCGGGCATCCGCTACTTCCTGGTGAAGCCCAGCGACGTGGCCATCTACGTGGAGCACGGCGCGGCGGACATCGGCATCGTGGGCAAGGACATTTTGCAGGAGTCCGGCGCGGACGTGTACGAACTGCTGGACACGGGCCTTGGCAAGTGCCGGATGTGCGTGGCGGGTCCGAAGGATTTCAAGGACGATCCGGGGCGCTCCCTGCGGGTGGCGACGAAGTTTGTGAACATCGCGAAGAACTACTACGCCGCCCAGGGCCGGGACATCGACATCATCAAGCTGAACGGTTCCATCGAGCTGGCCCCCATTCTGGGCCTGAGCGACGTGATTGTGGACATCGTGGAGACGGGTACGACCCTGAAAGAAAACGACCTGCGGGTGCTGACGGAGTTCATGCCCATTTCGGCGCGCTTCATCGCCAACCGTGCCAGCTACCAGTTCAAGCGCAGGGAGATCGATACCCTTTTGGAAAAGCTGACGGAGGTGGTGACGGCATGATCCGGATTCTGAATTTTGATAAGCTGACGCCGGAGGAATTTCTGAATCGTGATATCCAGGCAGAGGAAGACGTGCCCGCCGCCGTAGACGGAATTTTGCGGGAAGTCCTCACCCGCGGCGACGCGGCTCTCCGGGATTATACGAAGCGCTTCGACGGCGCGGAGCTGAAAGACCTGCGGGTGACGGCGGAGGAATTCGACCAGGCCAGGGAGGCGGTGGACCCCTATTTCCTGGAGACATTGCGGGAAGCCGCCGCGAACATCCGCCGCTTTCACGAGCACCAGAGGCACAACGATTTTGTTTTGACGGACCGCGGCGGTATGGTAATGGGCCAGCGCTGGACGCCCATTGAAAAGGTAGGCATCTGCGTCCCCAGAAGCCCGGAAGCCTTTCCGTCCACCATCCTCATGAACGTAATCCCGGCTCAGATCGCAGGCGTGCAGGACATCGTTCTGGTTACGCCGCCAAGAAAGGACGGTTCCATCAGCCCCGAGGCATTGATGGCGGCGGAGCTGGCGGAGGTCACGGACGTGTTCAAGCTGGGCGGCGCCCAGGCGGTTGCGGCCCTGGCCTACGGCACGGAGACGGTGCCGCGGGTGGACAAAATCGTAGGCCCCGGCGGGATTTTCGTGGCTACGGCAAAGCGAAAAGTCTTCGGTATGGTGGACATCGACATGATCGCCGGACCCAGCGAGATTTTAGTGCTTGCGGACGGGAAGTCGGACCCCCGCTGGGTGTCGGCGGACCTGCTGAGCCAGGCGGAGCACGACGTGCTGTCCTCCGCCGTGCTGGTGACGGACAGCCAGGCCCTGGCGGAGGCCGTTCAGGCGGAGATGGAGGCCCAGCTTGCAGACCTGCCCCGCCGGGACGTGGCGCGGAAGTCCATCGAGGAAAACGGGAAAATCATCGTGGCGGACAGCCTGGAAAAGGCGGTGGAGGCCGTGAACCGCATCGCGCCGGAGCACCTGGAGCTGTGCGTGGATGAGCCCTTCGCGCTGCTGCCGCAGATCAAAAACGCCGGGAGCATCTTCCTGGGCCGGAACACCCCGGAAGCTTTGGGCGACTACTTCGCGGGCCCCAACCACACCCTCCCCACCGCCGGGACGGCCCGCTTCTCCAGCCCCCTGGGCGTGGACGACTTCATGAAGCGCTCCAGCTTCCTGTACTACGACCGGGCGACCCTCAGCGCCTGCGCGGACCGCATCGCGGACTTCGCCCGCCGGGAGGGCCTGGAGGGCCACGCCCGCTCCGCCCTGAGCCGGAAGCTGGACTGATTACCAAAGAAAGAAGTGGTTTTTCGATATGAGCAAGTTTCTCTCACCCGAGGCGCAGCGCCTGGACCCGTACACCCCCGGCGAGCAGCCCCAGGATCAGCAGTACATTAAATTAAATACCAATGAGAGCCCGTTTCCTCCGTCCCCCAAGGTATTGGAGGCGATATCCAAGGCGGAGGTCGGAAAACTGTATCTGTACTCCGATCCCACCTGCGCCGCCCTGAACGCCGCCATCGCCGGACGCTATAATCTCAAGTCGGAAAACGTAATCACCGGCAACGGCTCCGACGAAATCCTTGCCTTTGCCTTCCGGGCCTTCTGCGGCGAGGGGGTGGGCGCGGCCTATCCTGACATCACCTACGGCTTCTACACCGCCCAGAGCGCCCTCTTCGGCCTGAACGCAAAAATCGTGCCCCTCCGCGAAGATTTTTCCATCAACGTGGAAGATTACATGGATTTTCCGGGTACAATTGTAATAGCGAACCCCAATGCTCCCACGGGCATGACGGTGCCCGCGGCGGATATTCAGCGCCTCCTTGAAAAGGACCCGAACCGGGTCGTGATCGTCGACGAAGCCTACATCGACTTCGGCGGGGAGAGCTGCGTCCCGCTGATCGGGCGGTACGAAAACCTGCTGGTGGTGCAGACCATGTCCAAGAGCCGCTCCCTGGCCGGAGGCCGCCTGGGCTTCGCCATGGGCAGCGCCGGGCTGATCGCGGACCTGAACCGTGTGAAGTACAGCTTTAACCCCTACAACGTGAACCGCCTGACCCTCCTGGCCGGCGCCGCAGCCGTGGAGGACGAAGACTATTTCCAATCGTGCTGCCGGACTGTCCGGGAAACCCGTGTCTGGACCGTGGAAGCGCTGGAAAACCTGGGCTTCACCGTCCTGCCGTCCTCTGCAAATTTTGTCTTCGCGAAATCGGACCGCCTCTCCGGCGAAACCATCTACAGGACGCTGAAAGAGCGGGGCATCCTGGTCCGCTGGTTCGACAAGGACCGCATCCGGGACTACTTACGAATCACCATCGGATCGAAAACGCAGATGGAAGCGCTGATCAACGCGCTGGATCTGCTGTTAAAGGAGGAGAAGTAAAATGCGCAGTGCGAACATCCAGCGGGACACAAGCGAGACGCAGATCAGCCTTATCCTGAACCTGGCCAGCCTCGGGGAATCCAACGTCGACACTGGCTGCGGCTTCCTGGACCACATGCTGACCCTCTTCGCCCGCCACGGCGACTTCGACATCTTCCTCGACTGCCGTGGGGACACAAAAGTGGACTGCCACCATACCGTGGAGGACGTCGGCATCTGCCTGGGAAAGGCGTTCACCCAGGCCCTGGGGGACAAGTGCGGAATCACCCGCTACGGCCAGTACCTGCTGCCCATGGATGAGGCCCTGGTGCTGTGCGCCGTGGACCTCTCGGGGCGGGACTACCTGGGCTGGGCGGTGGATCTGCCCGCGGCGAAGGTGGGAGATTTTGACACGGAACTGGCCAAGGAATTCTGGCTGGCCTTCGTCCGGAACTGCCCCTGCTCTCTCCACATACGCAAATTAGCCGGTGAGAATACCCACCACATATTGGAAGCAGTTTTCAAGGGCGCGGCCCGGGCGCTGAAAGCCGCCGTGGCCATCGATCCCGAACACGCGGAGGATATTCCCAGCACAAAGGGCATCCTGTGAGGGGGAGCGCCGATGATTGCAATCGTAGATTACGGCGTGGGAAACCTGTTTTCCCTGTCCTCCAGTCTGAAAGCCCTGGGCCTGGAGGCGGAGGTGACGCGGGACGCGTCCCGCCTCCGGCAGGCGGCGCAGATCATCCTCCCCGGCGTAGGGGCCTTCGGCGACGCGAAAGCGAAGCTGGACGCCACGGGCTTGACGCCGGTGCTTCTGGAGGAAGCGGAGCGGAAGCCGTTCCTGGGCATATGCCTGGGAATGCAGCTCCTGTTTGACAAGAGCTTCGAGTACGGCCAGCACCCCGGCCTGGGCCTGGTCCCCGGCCAGGTGGCGGACCTGCGGGACGATCTGGCGGACAAGACGCTGAAAGTTCCCCACATGGGCTGGAACAGCCTGGAAATCCGCCGGGGGGACCCACTGTTCAAATACTTCAAGGACGGCGAGTACGTCTATTACGTACACAGCTTCTACGCCAAGGACTGTGAAGCATCTGTACTTGCCGTGTCCCAATACGGAAACGTGGCCGTCACAGGCGTGGTCCGGCGGGGAAACGTGTGGGGGACCCAGTTCCACCCCGAAAAATCCGGAGACGCGGGCCTGCGGCTTCTGCGGGCCTTTTCCGAGCTGCAATAAAGGAGGAAGCGCGTCATGAGAAGAGTTGACCGGCAAGTAACGGACCCGGATCAGATCCGGGAGATCATCACCGCCTGCACCTGCTGCCGCATCGGCCTGTGCGACAACGGCCGGGCCTACATTGTACCTCTGAACTTCGGCATCGTTGAAAAAGACGGCCGCTACACCTTCTATTTCCACAGCGCCCGGGAGGGCCGCAAAATCGACCTCCTGCGCCAAACGGACTGGGTGAGCTTCGAGATGGACACCGGCCACGCCATCGTGGAAGGGGAGAAGGCCCACAGCTGCACGGCCATCTACCACTGCGTCATGGGCGGCGGGCGCGTGCGTCTTCTTGAAGACCCGGCGGAGAAGGTAGAGGGCCTCTGCGCCCTGATGGTCCACGACACCGGGACACCGAAGTGGACCTTCGACCCCGCCCTGGTGGACCGGACGGCGGTGATCCGCCTGGACGTGGAAGAGCTGACCTGCAAGGTCCGGGCGTGACCGAGGCGTACTATCAGACTGAGGATTCAGGAGGAACAATCATGCAGATTTTTCCAGCGATTGACCTGCGGGGGGGCCAGGTGGTCCGCCTGTACCAGGGCGACTACGCCCAGGAGACCGTGTACGGCACAGACCCCTGCGCCCAGGCGCGGACCTTCATCGAGGCGGGCGCGGCGCATCTGCACGTAGTCGATCTCGACGGCGCGCGGGACGGCACCCCCGCCAATTTCGACTCCATCGCCGCCATTGTAAAGCAGGGCGGCTTGTATATCGAGGTAGGCGGCGGCATCCGCATGGAGGCGCGTATTGCCCAGTATCTGGACCTGGGCGTAGGCCGCTGTATCCTGGGCACAGCGGCTGTACAGGACTTCAACTTTACAGAGAAAATGGCAAAAAAATACGGCCCCCAGATTGCCGTAGGCGTAGACGCCAAAGACGGCTTCGTGGCCGTGAACGGCTGGGAAGAGCTGACTGAAGTGAAGGGAATCGACTTCTGCCGCCGCCTGCGGGATATCGGTGTGAAAACGGTCATCTACACCGACATCAGCCGCGACGGTGCAGGCCAGGGGACGAACCTGGAACTCTACCAGGAACTGGCAGAAATTGAGGGCCTTGAAATCGTTGCCTCCGGCGGCATCAGCTCCATGCAGGAGCTGCAAGTACTCCGCCGCGCAGGCATCAGTGCGGCGATTCTGGGCAAGGCGCTCTACACGGGCCGTCTGGACCTGCGGACGGTGATACAAGAGGTGGGGGCATGTTAGCGAAGCGAATTATCCCCTGTCTGGACGTGCGGAATGGCCGGGTCGTGAAAGGCACGAACTTTGAGGGCCTCCGAGACATGGCGGACCCTGTGGACATGGCCCGTTTCTACAACGAATCCGGCGCAGACGAGTTGGTTTTCTACGACATCACGGCCTCCGCCGAAGGCCGCGGCCTCTTCACAGACATCCTCCGCCGCGTAGCCTCAGAGATTTTCATCCCCCTGACCGTAGGCGGCGGCATCCGCACCCTGGACGATTTTGACCGCGTCCTGAAATGCGGTGCAGACAAGGTAAGCGTGAATTCCGGAGCCATCGCGGACCCCAAAATTATCAGCGCCGCCGCCAAAAAATACGGCGACCAATGCGTAGTTCTGAGCATGGACGTAAAGCGCGTAGACGGCCAATTCCGCCTCTTCGCCAAAGGAGGCCGCGAGAACACAGGCATCGACGCAATGGCCTGGGCCGTCCGCGGCGTCAGCGACGGCGCAGGCGAAATCGTCTTAAACTCCATCGACACCGACGGAGTCAAAACCGGCTTCGACCTTGAAATGCTGGACACCCTGGCCTCCCTCGTAAAAGTCCCAATCATCGCCAGCGGCGGCGCAGGAAACATGTCCCACTTCGCAGAACTCTTCACCCACCCCGGAATCGACGCGGGCCTCGCAGCGTCCATCTTCCACACGAAGCAGGTGGACATCAAGGACCTGAAACGTTTTCTGCGGAGCAGGGGGGTAGAGGTGCGTTTTTAGTGCCTCCGGCGGCTTCCTTTTCTCGAGAGAAAAGGAAGCGAAAAGAGCTTTAACTCGACGCGAATCTGGTGGGTGTTGTGGCCTATGCGCCGGAACGGGGTGCGTCGGGTCCGCAAAGCGGCTGCTTTGCGGAGGGAATATTTGGGAGTATTTCTATGAAAAACTATACAAAGGCCAGTAAATTTCTGAGCCTGATACTGCGGCACAAGCCGGAGAAAATCGGAATCAAATTAGACGAACACGGCTGGGCGAAGGTTCCCGAAATCCTGAAAGGCATGGACCTGACCATGAACGACCTGGAGCACATCGTTGACACCGACGAAAAGCGCCGCTACAGCTTCAATGACGACAAAACCCTCATCCGTGCCAACCAGGGCCACAGCATCCCCGTGGACCTGGAGCTGGAACCCGTACAGCCGCCGGAATACCTCTACCACGGCACCGTAGGCCAGTTCCTGGCCTCCATCCAGAAAGAGGGCCTCCTGCCCCGGAGCCGCCAGTACGTCCACCTCTCGGCGGACCTGGAAACCGCCGTAAAAGTCGGCAAGCGCCGCGGCAAGCCGGTCGTCCTCCAAATCGCCTCCGGGAAGATGCACCAGGACGGCCATGTATTCTACATATCGGAAAACGGCGTCTGGCTGACGGATGCGGTTCCGCCCCAATACATCATGGGCAGCGAGCTGTGAAACCAAAACGAAACGAGGAAAAAACATGGATTTGAAATTCGACGAAAAGGGCCTGATTCCCGCCGTCGTCCAGGACCACTACACCAAAGAGGTCCTGACCCTGGCCTACATGAACGCGGAGAGTCTCGCCATCACCATTGACGAGCGCCGCACCTGCTTCTGGAGCCGCAGCCGCCGGGAGCTTTGGCGCAAGGGGGAGACCAGCGAGAACGTCCAGCACGTAGTCTCCATCACCGCCGACTGCGACAAAGACGCCCTGGTGGTAGAGGTGGTAAAAGACGGCCCCGCCTGCCACACCGGCGCGGAGAGCTGCTTCTTCAACGAACTGTATCTCTCCGACGAGCTGAAAAAGTTCAGCTACGAGGGCCTTTATCGTCTGATCGCAGGCCGCAGAACGGACCCCAAAGAGGGCAGCTACACCACCTACCTCTTCGACAAAGGCTTAGACAAAATTCTGAAAAAAGTCGGCGAAGAATGCACCGAAGTCATCATCGCAGGCCGCAAGGAGGACAAGGAAGAGACCGTCTACGAAATCGCGGACCTATGCTACCACGTCATGGTCCTGATGGTGCAGATGGGCATCACGGTCAAGGACGTGACCCGGGAGCTGGAGAAGCGCCACGTGGTAGACCACAAGGTGAAACAGGAGCGGATGCAATGACCGCCCCCGCCCTCTGCTCCGTCCACACCCACTCCGTCCACTGCGACGGCAAAGCGACCCTGGAGGCCATGGCCGAAGCCGCGTACCGCGCAGGTGTGAAATACTTCGGCGCGTCGGGCCACAGCCACACGCCCTTCCCCTGGGACGCCGTAGACAGCGTACTCCCCGCGGATACCTCCGCCTACCAGGCGGAAGTCCTGCGCCTCCGGGAGGTCTACGCCGGGCGCATGGAAGTCCTGCTGGGCATCGAGCAGGACAGCGGTTCCCTCCAGCCGGTCCCGGATTGGGCGGAATACTGGATCGGTTCCGTCCACAACTTACAGGACCCAGCAACAGGAACCTGCGGCTGCATCGACTGGGACCCCGAGACATTCCAAAAGACCTGCCGCGACTTGGCGGGCGGCGACGCCATGGCTCTCGTGGAACACTACTACAAAGACGTAGCAGCCACAGCAGCGCAAAAGCCCACAATCCTGGGCCATGCTGACCTAATCGTAAAATTCAACGAAGGAGGCCGCTTCTTCGACGAGAACGCCCCCCGCTATCGCGCCGCGGCCCTGAACGCCCTCCACGCCGCGGACCCAACCCAAACGCTTCTGGAGATCAACACCGGCGCTGTATTCCGCGGCTATCGCAAAGCCCCGTACCCGGCGCCGTTTCTTCTGCAAGAATGGCGCGCCATGGGGGGCCGCGTCATTCTCACCTCCGACGCCCACAGCACAGACGCCATCATCTGGGGCTATGCCCAATCCGCGGAATTAGCCCGCGCGGCAGGCTTCCGGGAGTGCTCCATCCTGACCCGCGAGGGAGAGCGGACCTGCCCGCTGTAAAAACGAAAGAAGCCAGCAGACAGCCGTTCCGCCGGATCGGCTGTCTGTTTTCAATTCCAACGGAAAAGATGTAAAAGAGGGCTACACAAATGGAAAAGTATGTGATATACTGAAAGGTGTTTGGAAATGCAGTAGGTAATCCCATGAAAGCAGCGGCAAAACAAGGGGTGCAGAGACATTGAAAAAGAAACTGCGGGCCGTGGCGGCGGCAATTCTGCTGGCGCTGGCCCTGTCGGGGTGCAGCAGCCTGGAGCTGGTGTTCAGCCCCCAGGAACTGTACAGCCTCCCGGAGCTCCCGGCGAAGTACACGGAGCTGAACAGCCAGATCAACGCGATCCTGGAGGACGGCGCGGAGTACGCGGCCCCCACCTCCGGCACCAACATCCAGGCTGTGCAGCTGGCCGATCTGGACGGCGACGGCTGGGAGGAGGCCGTGGCCTTCTTCCGGAAGGCCGACGACGAAAAGCCCCTGAAAATCTATATTTTTTCCACCCAGGGCGGGGACAGCTATCAGCAGTCCGCCGTCATCGAGGGCAGCGGCACCTCCATCTACAGCGTGGTCTACAGCGACCTGGACGCCGACGGCCGCACGGAGCTGATCGTGGGCTGGAAGGTCAGTCCGGAGCTGCAAACGCTGTCCGTCTACCGCCTGGGGGACGGCGGGGCGGAGGAACCCCTGCGCAGCGTCAGCTACGTCAAGTACGCCCTGGCGGACCTGGATCAGGACCAGTGGCAGGAGCTGGTGGTCCTCCGGGCCGACGACGAGGGCGAGGGCGTGGCGGACTACTACAGCTGGCGGGACGGCGAGCTGGGCCTCCGCTCATCCACCCGGATCTCCATGACCATGGGCGAGCTGAGCCAGCAGGGCCGGGTGACGGTGGGGACGCTGCAAGGGGAGGTCCCGGCGCTCTTCATCACCGGCGTCACGGACCAGACCAGCGCCATCACGGACATCCTGGCTGTGCGCCGCAGGGAGCTGAGCAACATCGTCGTCTCCGAGATGACGGGGGTGTCCGGCGAGGTGTCCGCCTTCTGCGGCCTGTACCCCACCGACGTGAACGGCGACGGCCTGACGGAGCTCCCCAGCCCCGTCCGCCTGGAGGAGGACGGCCCCATCCAGCGTGTGGACTGGCGGAGCTTCGACCTCAGCGGCGCGGGAGCCGTGGCCCTGAGCACCTACCACAGCATGGAAGACGCCTGGTATCTGACCCTCCCGGAGGGCTGGGCGGGCCATGTGATTGCGGAGCGCACCACGGTCCTGGGCGAAGCCGCCGTGACCTTCTACGTCCTCAAGGACAGCGGGGAGCAAGGGGACCCCATTCTGCGCGTCACGGCCCTGTCGGGCACGGGCCGGGAGGTGAAGGCCACCCGCGGGAACCGCTTCCTTTTGAGCCGCCAGAAAGCCACCATCTACACGGCGGAGCTTCCGGAGGCCGCGGAGGACTGGGGCCTCACAGCCGACGGGATACGGGGGGCTTTCAGCCTCATCGCCCCGGAGTGGACGGCGGGAGACAATTGATGCTTGCAGCTACATTTTTCCATAGAATAGGAGAGATACGGGAATGGCAGCTATGAAAAAAGTGCTGGTTCTGGAGGACGAGGCCAGCATCCGGGGATTCATCGTGATCAATCTGCGCCGGGCGGGCTACGACGTCATCGAGTCCGAGACGGGGGAGGACGCCTTGGAGCGCCTGCGGGAGAATCCGGACGTCCGGGTGGCCCTCCTGGACATCATGCTTCCCGGCATTGACGGCTTCGAGGTCTGCCGCCGCATCCGGGCCACCAACACCCGGATCGGCATCATCATGCTCACCGCCCGCTCCCAGGAGATGGACAAGGTGACGGGCCTCATGACCGGCGCGGACGACTACGTGACGAAGCCTTTCTCTCCCGCGGAGCTGACGGCCCGGGTGGACGCCCTGGTCCGCCGTTCCGGCGGCGAGGACCCGGTGCAGACCGGGGAGCTCCGCCAGCCCCCCTTCCTGCTGAACACCCGGAACCGCACCCTGGAGAAGAACGGACAGCGCATCAAGCTGACCCAGGTGGAGTATTCCATCATGCGGGTCTTCATGGAGAATCCGGGAAAGGCCCTGTCCCGGGAGGAAATTCTGGACATGGTCTGGGGCCGGGACTACTTCGGGGAGCTGAAAATTGTGGACGTGAATATCCGGCGGCTGCGCCTGAAAATTGAGGACAACGTGCAGAACCCGGCGTATATCACCACCGTGTGGGGGTACGGATACAAATGGGGACTGTGAAGCCGGAGGGGGCGTGGAGCGATGGGACCGGCATGGAGAAGCAGCGGTGGAAGTCCCTGTGCCTGCGGAGCCTGCGGCAGCGCTGGATTTTCAATTCGATCCTGCCCATTCTGGCCCTGCTGGTGCTGATTGTGACCCTGTTTTCCACGGGCGTCTCCAACTATTACTACGGCACCATGCAGAAGGGACTGGAGTCCCGGGCCCAGGCGCTGGCGAACTCCTTCAACGAGTATTTCATGGACAACGGTTTCGCCAATTACTACCAGAAGGCCGTCCAGTCCGCGGAGTCCTTCGAGGACAAGAACAAAATCGAATTGCAGTTCATCGGCTCCAGCGGGCGGATTCAGGTGTCCACCTCCGGCCTGACGGCGGGCACGTCCCCCCGAACCGACGATATCTCCCGCGCCCTGCAAAACCAGGCGCTGGTCCCCTATCAGGGCCAGGACCTGGAGACGGGGGAGACGATCATGGCGGTGTCCTGCCCGCTGATTTCCAACGGGCGCGTGGTGGGCATCATCCGCCTGGTGACCTCCCTGCGGGCGGTGAACCGGCAGGTGCTGATCGCGGTGCTGGCGATTTTTCTGATTGCCATGCTCTGCCTGGGACTGGTGATTATTTCCAATCTGCTGTTCATCAACAACGTGGTGGAGCCCGTGGCGGAGGTGACGAACGCGGCGAAGCAGATCACCGCCGGGAGTTACGGCTACCTGATCAAGAACAAGTATGACGACGAGCTGGGGGAGCTGGTGGACAACATCAACAACATGTCCCTGAAAATCAGCCAGAACGAGAAGATGAAGCGGGATTTCATCTCCTCTGTCTCCCACGAGCTGCGGACCCCCCTGACGGCCATCAACGGCTGGGGCGAGACGATTCTGGAGGACACCAGCGACCGCGCCCAGCTCCGCCGGGGCATCCGGATCATCGTCAACGAGTCCCGCCGCCTCTCCAACATGGTAGAGGAGCTGCTGGAGTTCTCGAAGATGGAGGACGGGCGCTTCACGCTGCAAATTGAGGCGGTGGACCTCCAGGCGGAGCTGGAGGACGCGATTTTCACCTACCAGGAGCTGCTGAAACAGGAGGGAATCACCCTGGAATACAGCCCCAGCGACGAAGTATTCCCCCAGATTTCAGGCGATCCGGAGCGCTTGAAGCAGGTCTTCTGCAATGTCCTGGACAACGCCGCCAAGCACGGCGGCGCAGGCAAGCGGATCTCCGCCTCCATCGTCCAGGAGGGCGGCGAGCAGGTGGTGCGCATCCGCGACTACGGCCCCGGCGTCCCCGAAGTGGAGCTCCCCTTCATCAAGCAGAAATTCTACAAGGGCACCTCCAAAGCCCGCGGCAGCGGCATCGGCCTGGCCGTATGCGACGAGATCATCAACCTCCACAACGGCACCTTCACCATCGGAAACGCCGACGGCGGCGGGGCGGTTGTAACGATCCGGCTGCCTGCTAAGGGGTAGGCTTCCAGGGGCTTTGCCCCTGGACACCACCAGGGACTTTGTCCCTGGACCCTACCAGGGGAAACAGTTTCCCTGCCAGCCGGGCTTCCGGCCTGGACCCCGCTAACGGGCGCTTTTTATGATACACTTAGCAATAGAAAGGAAACTTCATGTCAGAAAATAAGAGCACGTTTCGTACAAGTATCGGCGGACAGGCCCTGATCGAGGGCATTCTGATGCGTGGGCCTGAAAAGCAGGCGATTGTCGTCCGGGACCAGGAGAAGAACCTGGTCGAAAAGGTCGAGGAACTCCGGTTCATCAAGGACCGTTACCCTATTTTGGGCGTGCCCCTGATCCGCGGGACCGTCAACTTCCTGGACTCTATGGTCAACGGCGTCAAGGCCCTCATGTACTCCGCGGACTTCTACCCCGACGAAGAGGTTGCCGAACCTTCCAAATTCGAGCTGTGGCTTGAGAAGCACCTGTCCAGCAAGAAGCTGGAGAGCGCCATCGTGGCCTTTGCGGTGGTACTGGGCGTAGGCATGTCCGTCTTCCTCTTCATGGTCCTGCCCACCTTCCTCACCGGCGGCATCCTCCACTTTTTCCCCGATTTCCCCATGTGGGGCCGGAACCTGATCGAGGGCATTCTGAAAATTTTCATCTTTATGCTCTATCTCATTTTCTGCTCCAGACAGAAGGATATCTACCGCGTTTTCCAGTACCACGGCGCAGAGCACAAGACGATTTTCTGCTACGAGGCGGGCCTGCCCCTGACGGTTGAGAACGTCCGCGTCCAGCCCCGGCACCATCCCCGCTGCGGCACCAGCTTCCTCTTCGTGGTCATCTGCGTCTCGATTCTCTTCTCCAGCGTCGTCTTCGGCATCTGGCCCGTGACCAACACCTGGCTGCGGACGGCGGCGCACCTGCTGCTCCTGCCCCTGGTGGTGGGCGTGACCTACGAGTTCAACCGCTGGGTGGGGCGGCACGTCCAGGAGAACGCTTTGGCGAAAATCCTGACAGCCCCCGGCCTCTGGATGCAGAACTTCACCACCAACGAGCCGGACGACAGCATGATTGAGTGCGCCATCCGCGCCCTGGAGCTGGTTCTGCCCTCGGAGAAGGGGAAGGATGAGTGGTAAAGGAGGAGTCCGATGGGACTGCTTGACCGTTTCAAAAAGCCGAAGCCCCAGCCGCCGACGCTTCTGGAGGACATTCCAAAGGCGGCGGGCTGGCTTGTGGCAAACATGAGGAACTCCGGCTATTTCCTGGACGACACCATTGAGAGCTTCCGGGAACTGGACCGCTTTTTTGACGAGCAGTCCCGCCCCGGCGGCCTGCTGGCCGACGGGAAGCCCGGAAGCAAGCTCTTCGCCGTGGGCAGCTACATGGGCCGGGTCTTCGTGGAAAAGCTGGGCGGCGTCTGGGAGACGGACGACGCCGACCCCATGGGCGAGCTGAACATCGCCGTGCGCCTGCCGGACGGCTCCCTGGTCTGGCCCGTCCAACGGGCATTGAAGCGCCTGCAAAACGGCCCGGAGGACGGCCTGTACGCCTACGGACTCGCCATAGCGGAGAGCCAAAAGAACGCGGACGGCTGAGCCCCCGGCACCCCCATCCCTGAACACAAAAGAGGTGAATCCCCTTGGCGATCACATACAACGACTTATACCTGAACATCCGCCAAATCCTGCGTGGGCACGGGGTAGACGCGGCGACCCTGGAGGCCCGGGAGCTGGTCTGCTTCGGCACAGGCAAGACCCGGGAAGAGCTGGTCCGGGACAGCCGCCTGTACGCCTCCCCAAAGCTGGAGGCCCAGGTTCGGGAGCTGCTACGCCGTCGCCTGGCGGGGGAGCCGGTGGCCTATCTTATCGGCGAGTGGGAGTTCTACGGAATGCCCCTGGACATTTCCCGGGAAGTCCTGATCCCCCGGGCGGACACGGAGGTCCTGGCGGAGCAGGCCATCGTCTACGTCCGGAACCAGGGGGCCTGCCGGGTCCTGGACCTGTGCGCGGGAAGCGGGTGCGTAGGCTTAGCCGTTGCGGCGCAGGCTCCGGAGAGCCGGGTGGTCCTGGGGGAATGCGCCGACGGCGCGTTAAAAATCTGCCGTCAGAACATCCGCCGCAACGGCCTCTCAGGCCGCGCGGTCCCCATTCAGGCCGACGCCCTCCAGAAGCCGGACCGGACCCTGGGAGAATTCCAGTGCATCGTCAGCAACCCCCCGTACATCCCCACGGGCGACATCCCCGGCCTGGACATCTCCGTCCGGGACTACGAGCCCCGCATGGCTCTGGACGGCGGCGCGGACGGTCTGGACTTCTACCGCAGCATATCGGCCCTATGGAAGGAAGCCCTGCTCCCCGGAGGCCGTCTCTATTTTGAGGTAGGCATCGGCCAGGCGGACAGCGTGCTTCGGATCATGCGCAGCCAAGGCTTTGGTGACATTCAGGTAATTGAGGATCACCGCGGCATTCCGCGGGTAGTATTTGGCACCTTACTGACAGAATTGTAACGCGAAAAGGAGAGACGCATGGACAAAAGACTGTATAAAATCAACGAGGGCAAGGTAGTAGACGGCGTCTGCGGCGGCATAGCGGAGTATTTCAACATCGACCCCACCATTGTCCGTCTAGCCTGGGTAATCTTCACCTTTGCAGGCGCCAGCGGCATCGTGGCCTACATCCTCTGCGCCCTCATCATCCCCCGCAAGCCCTATTAAACCCACAAAGCCCCAATAAAGGACCCGATCTGCCAGGGTCCAGGGAGGCGCACGCCTCCCTGGTGGGAGTCCAGAGGGCAAAGCCCTCTGGCCGTCGGAGGCACAAAAAACAAAAGGAAGAAGGACAACACATGGCAAAAGAAAAAGCCCCGCTGCCGACCGTAGCGCCGGCGGCGGATAAGAAGAAAGCGCTCAGCACCGCCATGAGCCAGATTGAGAAGACTTACGGCAAAGGCGCGATCATGCGCCTGGGCGACAAGACGACGATGAACGTAGAATACATTCCCACGGGTTCCCTGGCTCTGGACGTAGCGCTGGGAATCGGCGGACTGCCCAAAGGCCGCATCATCGAGATCTACGGGCCGGAGTCCTCCGGCAAGACGACGCTGGCGCTGCACGTAGTCGCGGAGGCCCAGAAACTGGGCGGCGAAGTGGCCTTCGTGGACGCAGAGCACGCCCTCGATCCCGCCTACGCCCGCGCCCTCGGCGTGAACGTGGACGAGCTGCTGATCTCCCAGCCCGACACCGGCGAGCAGGGCCTGGAAATCACCGACGCCCTAGTCCGATCCGGCGCTCTGGACGTCATCGTCGTGGACAGCGTCGCGGCCTTGGTGCCCCGCATGGAAATCGAGGGCGAGATGGGCGACAGCTACGTGGGCCTTCACGCCCGCCTCATGAGCCAGGCCCTCCGCAAAATCACCGGCTCGGTGGGCAAGGCGAAGACCATCGTCATTTTCATCAACCAGCTGCGCGAAAAAGTCGGCGTGATGTACGGCAACCCGGAAGTCACCACCGGCGGCCGCGCCCTGAAATTCTACGCCTCCGTCCGCATCGACGTCCGCCGCGTGGACTCCATCAAGAACGGCAGCGAGATCATCGGCAACCGCACCCGCGCGAAAGTGGTCAAAAACAAAATCGCCCCCCCGTTCCGGGAGGCGGAATTTGACATCATGTACGGCCAGGGCATCGTCCGCGAGAGCGAGCTGATCGACCTGGGCGTGAAGCTGGATTTCGTGCAGAAGGCGGGCTCCTGGTTCTCCATGGGCGAGACGCGCATCGGCCAGGGCCGCGAGGCGGCGAAGAAGTACCTCCAGGAGAACCCGGAGATCCGGGACAAGCTGGAGGCGGACATCCGCGCGAACTTTGACAAGCTGAAAAGCAGCCCTCTGACCACCAAATCGTCGAAGAAAGCGGGCAAAGCGGTAGACGTAAGCGCCGACGATTTTGACGACGGCGACGCCCCCGATCCGGAAGTGAACGACGCAGATGAGAATTGATCGCATAGAACCCTCCCGCCACAAGAAGGGAAGGATCTTAGTTTTCCTGGAAGACGGAGCCTGCCTGAAAATCACGGAGCAAGAACTCTTAGACTTTGGCCTCCACCAGGACGACGACTTAGAGGAGGAAGCCCTGACAAAACTGAAAGACGCCGCAGGCGTCTCCAACACCAGAGCCGCCGCTGCGGATCTGATCAACAAGCGCCCCATGTCCCGCCGCGATCTGGAGCGCAAGCTCCAGGAGAAAGGCGCCAGCCCCGCCGAAGCCCGCTACGCCTCCGAATGGCTGGAAGCCATAGGCGCCCTAAACGACGCCGAATACGCCGCCGCCCTGGCCCGCCACTACAGCGCCAAAGGCTACGGCCCCGCCAGAATCAAAGAAAAACTCTACGAAAAAGGCATCCCCAAAGACCTCTGGGAAGACGCCCTCACCGACCTCCCCGAAAACGCCTCCCAAATCGACGCATATATCTCCAAAAAACTCCGCGGCACTCTGCCCGACGAAAAAGAAAAACGCCGGATTTCTAACGCGCTGCTCCGGCGGGGGTATGGCTGGGGGGATATCAAGGAGGCTTGGGGGAGATTTGAGGGTGCGTAACTTACTTTTTTCTTGAAAGAAAAAAGTAAGCAAAAAAGAACTTTTTAACTCGCTCTTCGGCTGGGTGGGGGTCGGGGGCGTGTGCGACGGCAACTTAGTGCGGTGCGGGGACCTGTTTCCTCTGGGGAGAAAACAGGTCCCGGATGTGGGGGCGGGGTCAGCAGGATTCCAGCAGTTCTATGGCCAGCTGCATTCCGAAGCGGGCGCCGGTGTAGAAGGCGCGCTCTGCCTGCGCGTCCGCAAGAAGTTCGGCGGTTTCCTTGATCGCGTCCGCTACCTTTTCGTCGTGGACCGCTCGAAGCTGGTTCACAATTCGCCGTTCCTCCGGGGTCCTTGGCTCGTCTAAATTGCATATCACCGCTTGGGACACTGGATCGTCGTGGTAAATTGCGTTTAGAATGCTAGACATATTGAAACCCTCCTAATAAAAATGTTCCTTTAAGTAGATTATACTCCACTTTAAGGAACAAGTCAAGGGGTTTTTTATGAAAACTACTATTTTATTAAAAGAAAGAGTTTACCAACTGCGTAAAGAAGCCCACTTGACACAACAGGAACTGGGGGATATCCTGGGACTAACCCACAAATCCATCAGTATGTTGGAGAGTGGCGGGCGCAGTACAACCATAGATAAGCTGGTCCTCCTGGCAGAGTTTTTCCACGTCTCCACCGACTATTTGCTAGGCATCACTGACGACCCCACATGGCGGGGCGGACCGCTGGGAGAGGAAGAGGAAGAGGAAGTATGAGCTATAAAGTTGCGTTTATCTCCCTGGGCTGTGCGAAGAACCAGGTGAACTGCGAGCAGATGATGGCGCTGGTCCAGGCCGCGGGCCACGAGGTCCAGACGGACCCCGCCGGGGCCGATGTGGCCGTGGTGAACACCTGCGGCTTCCTGGTCTCCGCCTGCGGGGAGGCCATTGAGCATATTCTGGAGCTTGCCGCCCTCAAGGCGTCCGGGGAGCTGGAAAAGATTCTGGTCACGGGCTGCATGGCCCAGCGCTACAAAGCCGACGTTCTGGAGGAGCTTCCCGAGATAGACGGCATCCTGGGCACGGGCAGCTATGGGGAAATCGTCGAGGCCATCACGGAGGTGATGGAGGGCGATACCCGCCCCTGCCGCCTGGGGAACATTCATACCGCCAACCAGAGCGGCCCCCGCATTCTCTCCACGCCCCCCTGGTACGCCTACCTGCGGATTGCCGAGGGCTGTGACAACCACTGTGCCTACTGCGTGATCCCGTCCCTGCGGGGCAAGTACCGGAGCCGCCCCATGGAGGAGCTTCTCACCGAGGCGGCGGAGCTGGCGGAAGCGGGCACGAAGGAACTGCTGGTGATTGCCCAGGACATCACCCGCTACGGCACGGACCTGAACGGGGAACATCAGCTTGCGTCCCTCCTGCGCGGCCTGTGCCAACTGGACTTCCACTGGATTCGCCTCCACTATCTCTACCCCGACGAAATCACGGACGAGCTGATCGACACGATTGCGTCTGAGCCGAAGATTCTGCCCTATCTGGACATCCCGATCCAGCACTGCAATGACAAGATATTACATGCCATGAACCGCCGCGACACGAAGGAATCTCTGCGGAAGCTGTTCAAAACTCTGCGTGAGAAGATACCGGGATTGGTCCTGCGCACCAGCCTGATCACGGGACTTCCCGGTGAGGGAGAGGCGGAGTTTGAGGAGCTTTGCAATTTCCTGCGTGAGGTAAAGATTGAGCGTGCAGGCGTGTTTCCGTTCTCCCCAGAGGACGGCACGAGGGCCGCTCAGATGGAGCATGTGGACGAGGAAGAAACCCGCCGCCGCGCGGAAATGCTGGTGGATATGCAGTCGGACGTTATCGACGCCTATAACGAGTCTATCCTGGGTGAGGAGCGGGAAGTCCTCTGCGAGGGCTTCGACGCCCAGGCGCAGATGTACTACGGGAGAAGCTACGCGGAGTCTCCGGACATCGACGGGCGGATCTATTTCGAGTCCGCCGCGGACCCGAAGCCGGGCGAGTTTGTCACGGTGCGCCTCACGGGTGTAATGGACGGCGAGGCAAAGGGAGAGCAGGCCGAATGAGCGGGAAAGGGAAGAGCCCCCTGACGGAGATTCCGGGCATAGGGGATCGGATCGCCGTGGTGATGGAGGCCCTTGGGATCAAGGAAGTATCAGATTTGAAAGGCCGGAATCCAGAGAAATTGTACTGCCGGGAATGCCTGATGAAGGGCTATCAGGAGGATCGCTGTGCGCTGTACGTATGGCGGACGGCGGTGTACTACGCGGACCGTGCGCCGGAGGCGCGGGAGGCGGAAAAGCTGAAATGGTGGTACTGGAAGGACAAGGCATACCCGGAGGAGGGACAAGATGAACCTGCCTAACAAGCTGACGATGCTGCGCATTATCCTGACGCCGGTGTTCATGGCGGCGCTGTATTTTGGCGCGGATTATATTGCGCTGGTGATTTTCATTGTAGCGAGCATTACGGATCTTCTGGACGGAAAAATCGCGCGAAAGTACAATTTGATCACAGATTTCGGCAAATTTGCGGACCCGCTGGCTGACAAGATTCTGGTAACGGCGGCGATGCTGTGGTTTGTGGAATGCGGAAGAATGCCCGCGTGGATGCTGATGATCGTGATCACGCGCGAGTTTGCGGTCAGCGGCCTGCGGATGGTAGCGTCGGACAACGGCCGGGTGATTGCCGCAGGCTGGTCCGGCAAAGTAAAGACCGCGGCGACGATGGTGTGTCTGGTTCTGATGCTCCTGACCGGCCCCATGCAGGCCCGCCCGGACATAGAAGCCTACGCCCCCGCCACGTGGCTTGCGATCCAATGGATTGACAAGATTTGCATATGGGTCATCACCCTGACGACCCTTTACTCCGGCGTAGAATATTTCGTCAAAAACAAAGACGTAATCCGCTCCGCCTAAAAAAGCACCCGGCAAGCAAAAAGCACTTGCCGGGTGTCATGCTGCGCAGTCAAAAACGGCTCGATCTGCCAGAGTCCAGAGGCCGGAAGCCCGGCTGGCAGGGCGCGTGCCCCTCTGGCGGAGAGTCCAGGGAGGCAGAGCCTCCCTGGACGCCCCCTCAGGGGCGGAACCCCAGCAGCCTCGAGATATTCCCAGCGGCCAACCGCACAGCGTCCATCATGAGCGTTTGGTCCTCGGCCATGCGGTAGTCCGGGCCGGAGATGCTGACGGCGGCGGTTACTTTTTGGGAGGCGTCCCAGATGGGGGCGGCGATGCAGATGAGTCCGGCTTCGATTTCGCCGTCGTCGATGGCGCAGCCGTTGAGGTGGGCGCGGCGGAGCTCGTCGCGGAGGCGGGCGGGGTCGGTGACGGTGCGTTCGGTGAGGGAATAGGCGCTGTGGGCCATCCATTGAAAGTATTCCTCCAGGTATTCTTCCGTCTGGAAGGCCAGGAGGATTTTTCCGCAGCTGGTGGCGTAGGCGGGGGCGCGGGTGCCCACCTGGGTGTTGCAGACGATGGAGCGGTGGGTTTCCACCTTGTCAAGATAGTAAATGTCGTGCTCCAGGAGGGCGCTGAGGTTGATGGTCTCCCGGACGGTGTCGCTGAGCTTCTCCAGCTCGGGCCTGGCGGTCCTTCTGAGGTCCGACTGTCCGACGACGGCGCTGGAGAGCTGCAAAAGCCGGGGCCCCACCCGGTAGCTCTTGCGCACGGGGTCCTGCACCAGATACTGGCGCTCCGTGAGGGTGGAAACCTGCCTGTAGACAGTGGTGGTGGGGAGGTTCAGGTGCTGGACCAGGGCCTTCAGGGTCCACTCCGTCCCCGCGTCGGCGAAGCACTCCAGAATTTGCAGGGCCCGCAGGATGCTGGAAACCTGTTCCTTTGCCATGGGGTCATCTCCTCTCGTAAAATCGGGGAAAAATCCAAAAAAAGAGCCATTTTTCGTATAGAACGACTGGAATTTGATACCCTTGGATTGTCTTGACAAACGCCGGGAAAGAGCATATGATTACTATACCACAAAGCGGAGGGGTTTGTGAATCCGTGTGCCGCATTTTTTGAAAAACCGTTCCGGGTGTCGGAATCCCGGACTTTGGCATTCCGATAATTGGAAAGCGGCGTGGCGGACTGCCCCGGAAGCGATCTGCGCAGGGTGAGAAGTGCATCAACAAAAGGAGGACGAAAAACATGGCAGAGGTTATGAAGCTGAACCACCAGCAGGTGATGGACATTATCCCCCACCGGGACCCGATTCTGCTGATTGACGAGGTGTCTGAGCTGGTGCCCGGGGACCACATCGTCGCCAGCTACTGGGTGGACCCGGCGAAGGAGATTTTCAAGGGCCACTTCCCCGGCGACCCGGTGTTCCCCGGCGCCTACACGGTGGAGGCCACCGCCCAGGCCACCGATATCGTCGCCATGACGAAGCCGGAATACGCGGGCAAGGTGCCCCTGTTCCTGGGGATCAACAACGTGCGTTTCCGCAAGAAAATCGCCCCCGGCGACACGCTGGAGATCCGCGCGCGGCTGCTGAACGAGCGGGCCGACAAGGCGATTATCACCTGCAAAGGCGAGGTCTATCTGGGCGGCGAGCTGGCCGCGGAGACGGAAATCACCATCGCAATGCGCTGAAAAAGTACATAAAAACTGCCCTGGGTTTCGAGGAATCCAGGGCAGTCTTTTTCTGAGCAGCGGACATGCTACAGCGCGTCCATGCCCTCCGCCAGCCGCCGCATGTCCTCCGGAAGGGGGGCGGAGAGGCGGAGGCGTTCGCCGGTGACGGGGTGGATCAGATCGAGGCCGTAAGAGTGGAGGGCGGGGCGGGGAATCAGGGCGGGGTTCTCCGTGCCGTAGAGCCAGTCCCCCGCCAGGGGACAGCCGATGGAGGCCATGTGGACCCGCAATTGGTGGGTGCGCCCCGTCTCCGGCAGGAGGCGCAGGAGAGAGCGTCCGCCGCCGGAGGCCAGCACTTCGTAGTGGGAGACGGCAGGGAGGCCGTCAGGCCGGACTTTCCGCGCCACCGTGGAGCTTTCGTCCCGCCCAATAGGCGCGTCCACCGTTCCAACATCCGGAACGGGACGCCCCAGACAGACGGCCCGGTACTCCCGCCGGAACGCGCTCGTATGCAGGGCGCGGCGGAGCAGATCATGCACGTACCCGCTCTTGGCCACAACCATCAGCCCCGTCGTCCCCTTGTCCAGCCGGTTCACCGGATGAAAGATGAAGTCCGTCCCCCGCGCCCAGGCCAGGGCCCCCGCCACCGTCGGCGTGTCCGGGAGGAAATTGGAGGCGTGGGCGGTCATCCCGGCGGGCTTGTCGGCGACCAGCAGATGCCCGTCCTCCCAGACGATGGGCAGGGGCCAGTTCCCCGGTGTGATAGCCGTTTTCGGCGGGCGGGCGTCTGCGGTTTTGACGGCCAGCACGTCCCCAGTATGGAGGACGTGGGGCGTGTGGACGGGGACGCCGTTGACGAGGATGCCGTTCTCGACGCGGGTGAGGCGGGAGACGGCGTGGGACGAAAAGTGAAGGCGGGCGCGTAAAATGTGGCGGACGGTGGCGCCGTCGTCCTCCGGAGGGATGGTTCTGGTGACAGTCGTCTCCATAGGCGCTCAGGTCTTCTTCGGGAAGTAGGGAAGGGGCGCTTTCCAGTGCATGAAGTCCAGAACCCGCTGCTTTGCCGCCTCATCCGTGAGAGGGGCGGGCTGCCAGTTGTTGGCGGCCCCGGTGAAGACCCAGCAGGGGATCAGGTCCGAGGTCTGATCGACCACCTCGCCGTCCTTCACCGTCAGCACCTTTTTATAAATCACCGTCCGGTTTTCCGGGTTCAGATTCGCGCCGTAGCAGAAATTGCCCAGGGAGTAGACGATATCCACGCCGTGGTAGACCTCCATGGGCTGCAGGCAGTGGGGATGACTCCCCACGACCAGGTCGGCCCCGGCGTCCGCCAGCCTGCGGCAGGCCCGGATTTTCCAGTCCTCCGGTGTGTGAACGCGTTCCGTGCCGCCGTGGCAGAAGACGATCTGGTAGTCGGAGATCTCCTCCGCTTTTTTGATCCTGGCGGTGATCTGGGACGCCTGGGCCTCGTTCCAGAGCCCGTGGCAGATGACGGCGATTTTGAACCCGTTTTTCTCCAGGAAGAAGGTGGTGTCGTTCCAGCCGTAGGGGATGCAGGCGTTTTTGAGGGCGGAGATGGTGTCCCTGCGGCCCTGGGGGCCGTAGTCCCCGGTGTGGTTGTTGGCCAGGGAGACGGCTTCCACGCTTCCGGCGGAGAGGATGTCCACGTTGGAGGCGGGGCCCTTGTACCAGTAGGCGGGATCGGTGGACTTCTCAATTTCCTCCAGGGGCTGGTCCGTGAGCACGTTTTCCAGGTTGACGATGGTGAAGTCGTCGGCGCTGAAAATGGGATAGACTTTCTCGAGGAAGTAGGCAGGAGGCTTCGCGGCGGCGTAAGCGTTGAAGGACCCGGCAGGGGCCTGCCCTTTGAGGGAGGCCAGGAGGCAGTCGCCCGCGATGGAGAGGTCGATGGTGAAGGAGCCGTCCTCCTGATCCGCCGCCTCCGGCGGCATGTCCGGGCCGTCAGACAGGGCGTCGCTGTAAACGCCCTTTCCCGGCGGTGTCCCCGCGGCGCTGGCCGTGAACCCGGCGGAGCACAGCATCAGGAACGCAAGAAAAACCGGCAGCACTTTCATATCCGCACATCCTCTCCCGCGGTCCGCCCCAGGGCGGTCCGGCAGAAATACTCTGCAAATTATTATACAGACCGCCCGCGGACTTGTCAAGTTTTGGTGAAAATGCCGGTAATGCCCGAAGAAGCGGGAAAACGGGGGAAAGACGCAAAAATCCATCTTGTCAAACGGCGATTTTTTGGTACAATAGAGAGGATATCCGGCATTTTGTCAACAATGATAAGGAGGACTTGTCCCATGATTCAGCAGACCATGGACTTTATTTCCCAATTTGACCCCGAGGTGGGCGCATCGATTCTGGAGGAGTTTCGCCGGGAGCGGCGGAACATCGAACTGATCGCGTCCGAAAACATTGTCAGCGAGGCCGTCATGCTGGCTATGGGCACCTGCCTGACGAACAAATACGCCGAGGGCTACCCCGGCAAGCGCTACTACGGCGGCTGCTACGCCGTAGACGTGACGGAGGAGATCGCCCGCAAGCGGGCCTGCCAGCTCTTCGGCAGCAACTTCGCCAACGTCCAGCCCCACTCCGGCGCCAACGCGAACCTGGCGGCGTTCTTCGCCCTGCTCCAGCCCGGCGACACCGTCCTGAGCATGAACCTGGCCCACGGCGGCCACCTCTCCCACGGCAGTCCCGTGAACATCTCCGGCAAGTATTTCAACATCGTCCCCTACGGCGTGGAGGACGGCAGCGAGGTCATCGACTACGACAAGGTGATGGACCTGGCGAAGGAGTGTAAGCCCAAGCTGATTCTGGCCGGAGCCAGCGCCTACCCCCGCGTCCTGGACTTCCCCAAATTCCGTGAGATCGCCGACGCCGTAGGCGCGTACCTGATGGTAGACATGGCCCACATCGCGGGCCTGGTGGCCGGCGGGGCCCATCCCTCCCCGGTGCCCTACGCCCACGTGACCACCACCACCACCCACAAGACCCTCCGGGGCCCCCGGGGCGGTCTCATCCTCTGCAACGACGAGGACATCTACAAGAAAATCAACTCCGCCGTCTTCCCCGGCACCCAGGGCGGCCCCCTGGAGCACATCATCGCCGCCAAGGCGGTGTGCTTCGGCGAGGCGCTGAAGCCGGAGTTCAAAACCTACGCGGAGCAGATCGTGAAGAACGCGAAGGTCCTGGCGGAGGAACTGGTGAAAGAGGGCTTCCGCCTGGTGTCCGGCGGCACGGACAACCACCTGATGCTGGTGGACGTGCGGAATTTCCACATCACCGGCAAGCT
The DNA here is from genome assembly GCA_022791875.1 of Oscillibacter sp. GTDB lineage: Bacteria > Bacillota > Clostridia > Oscillospirales > Oscillospiraceae > Oscillibacter. The sequence goes on along the minus strand of JAAVZX010000019.1, from coordinate 92,447 downwards.
CTTCGAGCACAACCTGGACGAGGTTCAGATCACCGTCAACAAGAACGCCATCCCCAACGACCCCGAGAAGCCCTTCGTCACCAGCGGCATCCGCGTAGGCACTCCCGCCGTGACCTCCCGCGGCTTCAAGGAGCCGGAGATGGTGCAGATCGCCCATTGGATGGGCATGGTCGCCCGGGACTTCGAGGGTTCCGCCGCGCAGGTACGGGAGGAAGTGAACGCGCTGTGCGCCCGGTTCCCGCTGTACGAGGCGCGCTGACGCGCCGCGCCCCGGCGCTCCTGGCCGCGCTGGCCCTGGTCCTGACGCTGTGCGCCGGGTGCGGCGGGGAGAGGCCGGAAAAAGACACCGATCCCGTGAAGCCGCCGGAGGAAGCGCCCGCCGCCCCTCCGGCTGAGAGAGACGTAGAGGACACCCTGCGCCCGGACGAGGAAGTGCTGCTGACCATGGACGCGCCCCTGGCGGACGGCCGGACCCTGACCCTGGAGGCCGTGGGACGCCACGGCGTGGGCCAGGAGATGGACAGCTGCGGCGTGCGGCTGGTGCGGGTTCTGGACGGCGATACGCTGATCCAGACGGTTGCCGCCCGTGAGGCCATTGCGGAGGACTGGGGCGAAGGGATGGACGAGGACTTCTACGATTATACAAGCTGCTGGTCCCCCGAGGACTCCATGACGACACTGGACCTGAACTTCGACGGCAGCACGGACTTCGGCCTCTTCGGCTGGTCCGCCAACAACACAATACCGTACTACTACTGGACCTGGAACAAGGAAGCGCAGCGCTATGAATTCGCCTGCACCCTCCAGGGTGCGGCCCTCCACCCGGAGACGCGGGAGGTGTCCTCCGAGTACCGGTACGACGCCGCCAACTACTACACGGACTACTACACCCCCGACGAAACCGGCCAACTCCGCATGACCCACCGGATCACGGCGAACTACGACAACCCGGAGGACCCCCTCTATCAGGTCTGGATGGTCCGGAGCGGCGTGGTGGTCCGTCCCCGGCCCTACGGCCCCCGGGAGGGGGACCTGGAGCTGGTGGAGCCGGAGACTGCGGCGGCGTAAGGGCCGGGCGGACCCTTTCACGGCTGTGCCGCCGTGCGCATAGAATGGACTACATCCTATGTGAAATGGAGGCAAGCGAATATGGAAAATGTCTGCAACGAGTGCGCCTGCGGCGAGCCGGTGTGCATGAAGGCCCGCATTCTGCGTGTGTGCTGCTGCGAGCTGCTGGTGTGCGATTTGGACACGTGCCAGGAGGTGCTGGTCCATACGCCGGAGGCGTGCTGCTTCTGCGCAGGCGAGTGTGTCTGCATTGAATACAGCGGGGCCATGACCAAGAGCATCCCGCCCCAGATCAACGCCGACTGCATCAAGCGCCTGAACGGCAATGGCTGCGGCTGTTGCTGCTGCTGAATAAAAGCACGGACCGGAGGGAGATGATTTTCCCTCCGGCCCGTTTTTGTTTTCCGCTCACTCATCCGGGTCCAGCTTCTTCATGAATTTGCTGGCCTGCTTGAGCATCATTTTCTTGATGCCGCCGCTGTCAAAGCGGATGTGGACCTCCGTGTTCCCGTTCTCCGGCGGCAGGACCGCCAGGACGGTGCCCCGTCCATAGCTTTTGTGCTCCACCAGGTCCCCCTCGTCCAGGTCCAGCATGGAGACGGGGGCGGGAGCCGTGGCGGCGGGGCGCTTCGGCGCGGAAGCGCCGGTGCCGCGGAACGTGGTGACCTGGGATGCGCCCCGGGTCTGGCCCCAGCCGCCCTGGGCCTGTCCGAAGCCGCCGAAGCGGGACCCGCCGCTAAAGCCGCCGCCTGCCTCCAGGTCCCGGCCCTGCCAGTTGAGGGTGTCCCCGGGAATTTCCTCCAGGAAGCGGGAGAGCTTGTTGGAAGAGGTGCGTCCGTAGAGCATCCTCTGGCGGGCGTTGCTGAGGCTGAGGTGCTCCATGGCCCGGGTCATGGCCACGTAGCAGAGGCGGCGCTCCTCCTCCAGCTCCTCCGGGTCAAACTGGGCGGAGGAGCCGGGGAAGATGCCCTCCTCCATGCCCACCACGTAGACCCTGGGGAACTCCAGGCCCTTGGCGGAGTGGATGGTCATCATGGTCACGCAGTCGTCCCCGGCCTCCACGGCGTCCAGGTCCGTGTAGAGGGCGATTTCGTTCAGGAAGCCGGAGAGGGTGGGGTCGTCGGGCTGCTGCTCCAGGAAGCCCAGGATGTTGGATTTCAATTCCTGCACATTCTCGATGCGGCCCTGGCTCTCCAGGTCGTTTTTCTTCTTCAGCTCCTGGACGTATCCGCTCTGGTCGCACACGGCGTCGTAGAACTCCGGGAGGGGAAGGGAGCCGCCCTGCTTGCGGAGGCTGTCGATGAGATCCGCCAGCTTCAGCAGCTTCGGGGCGGCGCTTTTCAGCTCGGGGAACAGGTCGGCATTGCGGAGAATCTCGTAATAGGACGCCCCCTGCTGCTCCGCCAGGGCCCCGATTTTGCCGACGGTAGTCGCACCGATGCCCCGGGCAGGCTTGTTGATAATCCGCTGGAGCCGCAGGTCGTCCATGGGGTTGTTCAGGACGCAGAGATAGGCCAGGATATCCTTGATTTCCGCGCGGTCGAAGAACTTGACGCCCCCCACCACCTTATAGGGGATGCGGAAGCGCTTCATGGCCTGCTCCAGGGCGTTGGACTGGGCGTTCATGCGGTAGAGGACGGCGGCGTCCCGAAAGTGTGCGCCCCGGCCCACGGCGGCGAGGATGTCCCCGGCCACGTAGGCGGCCTCGTCGCTCTCGTTGAGGGTGGTGCGGACCACTACGGACTCCCCGGTACCGTTGTCGGTCCAGAGGGTCTTGCCCTTGCGCCCCGTGTTGTTCCGGATCACGGCGTTGGCGGCGTTGAGGATGTTCTGGGTGGAGCGGTAGTTCTGCTCCAGGCGGATCACCTTGCATTTCTTGTACTGCTGCTCGAAGCTGAGGATGTTTTCGATGTTGGCCCCCCGGAATCGGTAGATGGACTGGTCGTCGTCGCCCACGACGCAGAGGTTGTTCCGCCCCCCGGCCAGGAGGCTGGTGAGAAGGTACTGGAGGTGGTTGGTGTCCTGGTACTCGTCCACCATGACATAGCGAAACTTTTCCTGGTAGTATTGCAGGACCTCCGGCTCCTTTTGCAGGAGGGTGACGGTGTGATAGATGATGTCGTCGAAGTCCAGGGCGTTGGCGGCGGTGAGCTTTTCCTGGTAGCGGCGGTAGACCTTCGCAATCCGGCTGAGCCGCCAGTCCATCTCGCTGTTGTGCTTCTTGGCGAAGGCGTCGGGGCTCTGGAACTCGTCTTTGGCCGTGCTGATGACGGAGATGACGCTTTTGGGCTGGAACTCCTTCTCGTCCAGGTTCAGCTCCTTGAGCACGTCCCGGACGACGCGCTTGGAGTCGTCGGTGTCATAGATGGTGAAATTCTTATCGAAGCCCAGGCGGTCGATGTCCCGGCGGAGGATGCGGACGCAGGCGGAGTGGAAGGTGGAGGCCCAGATGCCGTCGGCCTGGTCCCCCAGGCGGGCGGCGAGGCGCTCCTTGAGCTCCCCGGCGGCCTTGTTGGTGAAGGTGATGGCGATGATCTCCCAGGGCCTGGGCACGTCCACGGCGCAGAGCCGCCGGGCCCGCTTCCAGGCCAGGCGATCCGGGTTCTCGGGGAAGGACTCCAGGAAGTCCAGGTCCTCTTCCTCCGCGTCGTCGGGGATGAAGCTGGAGTCGCTGCCCTGGCCGTAGGTGAGGAGGTTGTAGATGCGCTGGATGAGGACGGTGGTCTTCCCACTCCCGGCCCCGGCCAGGAGGAGGAGGGGACCCTGGGTGGTCATAGCGGCCTTGCGCTGCATGGGGTTGAGCCGCTGGAGGTCCCGGGCGATCACCGCCTGGCGGGCGGCGATATAGCGCTGCTGAAAGTCTGTCATATATGTCTCCTATCGTCTGAAAAGCCCCCGGAGCGCTCATGCCTCCGGAAGCCGTCTGGAGGGCGGGCGGGGACCCGCCTCCGCTGTCTGTTCCTCTCCATTTTAAGACAAAACCGGCGCTGGGTCAACTATAAAAAGCGGCGATTCGAGTTTGTGTGTTTGCGGCCGGGGGATTGCGTGTAGGGGCGGGCCTCTGTGCCCGCCTTGGGGCGGCTGTCAGGATAGCGGGGGGTGCGTTTCAGGGAGTGCCCAGGTTGACGTATTCCCGGGAGTGCCCAGGTCGCGGGGGGCAGGACGCCGAGGGCGGCGTCCCCTACGGTTTCGTTTACCGGGGTGCGGGTGAATTTCCGGCAATTCCGAGGGAGCGCGTTGCCGGAGAGTCCGGCCTGTGTTATAATCAAGGCATATCATTTCGATTTGCAGATTTTTGGGGGGCTCCGGATGTTTCACGATGTCAGCTTGAATATTCATTATTCGATGCCGGATGGATTGTGGGAGAAAATTGGCGAAGTGTATGCCTCCATGCCCTATTGGTCGGGAGAAGAAAAGGGGCCGCGCTAGGAGGCGGAAGAGGTTGACATAACGGTTTCCGTTGAGCCGGGCGGGCTGCAATTTTGTGGGAGGATGCCGGAGGAAATATGGGAACGCTGGTATTCGGAATTGAAAGAAAAGCTGACGGCGGCTTTGGGATACCCGATTGGAGAGCTGGAAGAGGGGTATGATTTCAAATATTGGGATTAAGGGAATCCCTTTTCTCTTTCGAGTTGACAGGCTCCAATCGCCGACAATTTCACTGATGGCTTCTTCAATTGAGAAATTAGCCGTGATATAATCAGCCCGAAAAATTGGGATATACAGGAGGGCTTGTTAATGAAAGCAAGCAATTATTTATCTGGTGCGGTAAGACAATTCTCGTATTGGTTTGTGCATGGGACATTAGGCTACCCCATTTTAGAAGGAATTGATTATTTGCGCGAATTATCTGCCGACAGCAGTTGTATGGAGATGGCATTTTCAATATTCATGAATAACATTGAGTTAGATAATGAAGGAAATGTTTTGAACTATAAATATTGCGAAAGGAGAGCCGCAGAATACATCCGAATATATTTTGAACCTGATTATAGCATTGACAAGCCCTTCGAGGATTGGGAATTAGAACTGCATCCAGTAAGTAAAGAGGCATATAATCAATAAAATTCCAGTTCGTCAGGCAGTGCGCCATCATGGTTCACCGCACATTCCATCATTTTCATAATGAGAGAATTTAATAAGCGTTTTTCAACACGAAAGAGAAATAAGGGAACTCCTGTTGACACCCGGAAGCAGGCATGATATGATGAAGAAGGTAAATTTTGCCTCGAGGTGAACGCGATGCGGATCGAACATATTGCAATGTATGTCAACGACCTGGAGTCCGCCAGGGATTTTTTCGTGACCTATTTCAACGGGTATTCCAACGCTGGCTACCACAATCCAACCACGGACTTCCGCTCCTATTTCATATCCTTCGACGACGGCACAAGGCTGGAGCTCATGCACAAGCCCGCATTGGAGGATCAGGAAAAGCCCCTGAACCGCACGGGCTACATCCACATTGCCTTTTCCGCCGGCAGCAGGAAAGGGGTAGACGCGCTGACGCGCAGGCTTCAGGCGGACGGCTACGAGGTCGCCAGCGGCCCGCAGACCACCGGCGACGGCTACTATGAGAGCTGCGTCATAGGGCTTGAAGGGAACCAGATAGAGATTACGGTCTGATGTTTTCATGAGCGGAACGGAGGGAGAAGGGATGCTGACAAAACCGGAGCACGGCTGGACGGAGTTCAGCCTGGAGGGCGCGCCCACGTACACGCTGAGCTACCTGGACGACATCGCCCTGGAGTGGACCGCGCAGGCGATTCACGGCCTGGAGACGATGCTGCCATTCTGCGTAAAGGGCTTCATGGAACCCCGCCGGATGCTGTGTACGGTCAGCTACTGGAACTGCCACATTACAGTTGAGGACGAGGAACGTTCCCCTTTGAAACTGGAATACGTCTCAAGAGCATATTCGCATACAAGTATGCTGGAATTCTGCAAGAACCTCCACGAGGACCTAAGCAGCGCCATAGACGAATGGGCAGACTTCATGGACTACAGCCCCACCGATTTTGCAGAGAAGAAGCGAACCCTAGAAGCATCCCTACAAACGCTAAAAGCACTGATCACAGAAAAAGCAGAATTTTTCGACGCCAACCATTGTTTTCTGTAAAAGTCCGATCTGCCAGGGTCCAGGGAGGCGCACGCCTCCCTGGTGGGAGTCCAGAGGGCAAAGCCCTCTGGCCGCCGGAGGCCCCCCGTCCCCAGTCCCCCGCCCGCCGGAGGCACAAAAAACTGGCGGAAATGTAAAAATTGCTCTCGACTGGGCCGGAAATATGTGGTATACTATCTAGCATCTTCAATGTTTGGAAAGGAAACGAGGGCATATGTGGGCGGAACACAGTGTATTTTATCAGATCTATCCGTTAGGCTTCTGCGGCGCTCCGCTGGAGAATGACGGGGTATTGACGAGCCGGATTGGGAAGATTGGGGACTGGGCGGGGCATATCCAGAAGCTGGGGGCGGACGCTGTTTACCTGTCTCCCATTTTCGAGAGCGACCGCCACGGGTACGATACCCGGGACTACCGCAGAATCGACTGCCGCCTGGGGACCAACGAGGACTTCGTGCGGGTCTGCCGGACGCTGCACGAGCACGGAATCCGGGTCGTCATTGACGGCGTGTTCAATCACGTGGGGCGCGGGTTCTGGGCGTTTCAGGATGTGCGGGAGAAGAAGTGGGACTCCGACTACAAAGACTGGTTCCACATCAACTTCGACGGCAACTCCGCCTATAACGACGGCTTCTGGTATGAGGGCTGGGAGGGCCACTACGAGCTGGTGAAGCTGAATCTGCACAACCCCGCCGTTGTGGAGTACCTTCTGGACTGCGTGCGCTTCTGGGTGGAGGAATTCGGCATCGACGGCCTGCGCCTGGACGTGGCCTACTGCCTGTCGAAAGACTTCCTGGCCCGCCTGCGCCAGTTCACGGAAACGCTGAAACCGGACTTCTTTCTGGTTGGCGAAACCCTTCACGGCGACTACAACCAATGGGTCGGCGACCAGCTCCTGCACAGCTGCACGAACTACGAGTGCTACAAGGGCCTGTACTCCAGCCTGAACTCCATGAATCTCTTCGAGATCGTCCACAGCCTCAAGCGCCAGTTCGGCCCCGAGCAGTGGACCCTCTACAAGGGCAAACACCTCCTTTGCTTCGTGGACAACCACGACGTAACGAGAGCCGCCAGCATCTTACAGAACCCCCGGCACCTGCCTCTAATCTACGGCCTTCTCTTCGGAATGCCCGGCATCCCGTGCATTTACTACGGCAGCGAATGGGGCGCGAAAGGCGAGAAGGCCCGCGGCAGCGACGACGCCCTCCGCCCCAGCTTCGAGGCCCCGGAGTGGACCGAACTGACAGACCAAATCGCCGCCATGGCGAAAGCCCACAAAGAGAGCGAAGCCCTCTGCATGGGCGACTTCAAGGACCTGGTTCTGACAAACCACCAGACCATCTTCCAGCGCCGCACCGACCGCGAACGCGTCCTCATAGCGGTCAACGCCGCCGACACCCCCTACACCGCCCACTTCGACGCCGGCTGTGGTCAAGCCGTCGACCTCCTTACCGGCCAGCGCCACGACTTCGGCGGCGGGAGCCTCCTGCCGCCCTACAGCGTCGCCTTCTGGCGGTGCGAACGCTGAGACGTTGGACGAGGGACGGAGGACGGGGGGCCTCCGGTGGCCAAGGAGGCTTTGCCTCCTTGGATTCTCCACCAGGGAGGCAGGCGCCTCCCTGGACCCTGGCAGATCAGGCTTTTTTGTGGGTCTGGTGGTTGGGGTTGGTTTTTGCGATTCTTCAGCTGGGCTGATTATTTTTTCGGGAGGTTGATTTTCTATGCGGGATCAGGTTATTCAGAAGATTCAGGAGGAAAAAATTATTGCCATCGTGCGGGGCGTGGGGCCGGAGCAGTGCATGAAGGTCGCGGACGCCCTTTATGCGGGCGGAATCCGGCTCATGGAGGTTACTTACGATCAGAAAAATCCGGCTTCCTTCCAGGCTACCGCCGATGCCATCGCCGCGATCGGCAAAGCCTACGAGGGGCGGATGCTGGTGGGGGCGGGCACCGTTACCACCGTGGAGCTGGTGGAGCTTACCGCCAAGGCCAACGGGCGCTACATCATCTCCCCTGACGTGAACGTGGACGTGATCCGGCGGACCCGGGAGCTGGACATGGTGTCCCTCCCCGGCGCGCTGACGCCTACCGAGGTCATGACCGCCCACCGCGCCGGAGCCGACTTCGTGAAAATCTTCCCCGTCGGGGAGCTGGGCGCGGGCTACGTCAAGGCCATCCGCGCCCCCATCAGCCACGTGAAGCTCCTGGCCGTCGGCGGCGTGAACGAGAACAACGTCGCGGACTTCCTGAAAGCCGGCATGGTCGGCGCAGGCGTCGGCGGCAACCTCGCCAACAAGAAGTGGATCGAAGCTGGCGAGTTCGACAAGATTACCGAAACGGCTCGAAAGCTCCTGGAAGCCGTCAAGAACGCGTAAGCCAACAAATGAGGGTGATCTGGCAGAGTCCAGAGGGAACCGTTCCCTCTGGCGGAGAATCCAAGGAGGCAGAGCCTCCTTGGCCGCCGGAGGCCCCCCGCAGGGACGTCAAGCTGGGCACTGCCCTAAGAAAGGATAGGAAAATTTATGAAAAGAATTATCACTTTTGGCGAAATTATGATGCGTCTGAATCCCGAGGGCTATCTGCGTTTTGTTCAGGCGGACGCCTTTGAGGCCACCTACGCTGGCGGCGAGGCGAACGTTGCCGTCTCCCTGGCGAACTACGGCATGGACGCCGCCTTTGTCACGAAGGTGCCCGCCCACGAGATCGGCCAGTGCGCTGTGAACGAGCTGCGCCGTTACGGCGTGGACACGTCCGCGATGGTCCGGGGCGGCGAGCGGCTTGGCCTCTACTTCGTGGAGAAGGGCGCGTCTCAGCGGGCCAGCAAGGTCATCTACGACCGCGCCGGGTCTGCCATTGCCAAGGCGTCTCCCTCCGACTTCGACTGGAAGGCCATCTTCAATGGGGCCGACTGGTTCCACTTCACCGGCATCACCCCCGCCCTGGGCGGCGAGCTGCCCGCCATCTGCCTGGAAGCCTGCAAGGAGGCCAAGGCCCAGGGCCTGACCATCAGCTGTGACCTGAACTACCGCAAGAAGCTCTGGACCAACGAGGAGGCCAACAAGGTCATGTCGGAGCTGATGCCCTACGTGGACGTGTGCATCGCCAACGAGGAGGACGCGAAGGACGTCTTCGGCATCGCCGCGGCGGACACGGACCTGACCACCGGCAAGCTCAGCCACGAGGGCTACGTGGACGTGGCCCGTCAGCTTGCAGAGCGCTTCGGCTTCAAGAAAGTGGCCATCACCCTCCGGGGCAGCATTTCCGCCTCCGACAACGATTGGGCCGGAATGCTCTACAGCGACGGCAAGGCCAGCTTTTCTCCCCAGTACCATGTCCGCATCGTGGACCGCGTGGGTGGCGGCGACAGCTTCGGCGGCGGCCTCATCTACTCCCTGCTCTCCGGCTACAGCGATCAGGACGCCATCAATTTCGCCGTTGCGGCCTCCTGCCTGAAGCACAGCATCGAGCACGACTTCAACCTCATGTCCGTCTCCGAAGTGAAATCCCTGGCGGACGGCAACGCTTCCGGACGGGTGCAGAGGTAAGCGAATCCCCCGCCTCGCGGGGATGTGGGGCCCGGCAAAAAACCGCACAGACGCAGGGCAGGCATGGACAGCGTTCACGCCTGCCCTTTTTTATAAATTTTCAAAAGCGCCAATATAATGGGTGGACGAACAGGAAAATTTTTCCTACGCTTATGCGTAGGAGGGATTTCTGTGTTGGGTCCGGTTGAAAAGGAGATTGGAAAGAATATCGTCCTGTTGAGGCAGGCGTGCGGCATGACGCAGGAGGAGGTTGCCCATCGGGCAAATATCAGTGTTCACTGCCTGCAAATGATAGAACACGGCCATTGGAACGTCACCATTGACAGTCTGATGCACCTTTCCCAGGTATTTGGAGTTGATGCCCGTGTACTGAGCTTTTTTTCCAAGTCGGACGAGGACATTCTCAGCGAGATCAGCAAGGTGCCCCGTCTGGCGGAGGAGACAGGAGACATACTCCAGGTTTGCAGGAGCATCGCCCTCCTTCGGAAGGAGGCGGGCATCACCCAGAAGGAACTGGCGCAGAAGGCCAGGATCAGCACCGCCCGTCTGCGGGAGATCGAGCACGGCTGCGCCAATACCACGATAAAGCGGATACTGCGCATTGCCCAGAGCTTCGGCATGTCTCTGGCGATGCTCAGTTCCATCAACATGTCTGAGGAGGTGCTTATGGATTTGGTTCGGGAGGCAAGGGAGGCAGCGGGGCTCCGGCCGAAGCTGTAAAGGAGGCGGGAGGAATGTACATATACGAGCCCTTCAAAGTGAGTGAAAAGCTGCGGGACCCGCGTCCCTATGGAATTCTCTGCAAAGTGGAGGAGGAGGGGAGACGGGAGACGAGAGCGGTAGTCGCGCCCTACTCCAACGACTGGGAGGCCGTGTGCAGACTTGCGGAAACCTGCACGGCCCTGCAGGTCTGTCCGGAGGAACTGCTGCTCATGATCACGGACACAGGGCAGCACTGAACCGTCAAGCCGCCTGGGAAGCTCCCCCAACCGGGGGAGACTTCCAGGCGGTTCGCCCTTGTCCGCGCGGGAAAAGCAGACGCACAAGGCTGGATGAAACGGCTCTTTTTTATGTGTTGAGAGAAGAGACGTTGATTTTTCGGTTCGGATAGGGTACAATATAGCAAAAAGGAAAGGGGGCTTTGCTATGCTGTTACCCGCCAAAAAACGATACACCTATGCCGATGTACTGACATGGGACGAAAACGAGCGGATTGAATTGGTTGATGGAGACGCCGTTATGATGGCCCCGCCGTCGAGGATACATCAGGAGATTTTGACTGCGCTGCTCCTTCAGATCGGAGAATACCTGAAGGGAAAGCGCTGCAAAGTATATCCGGCACCGTTCGCCGTCCGTATCTTTGAGGAATCCGGCGATTCGCCCTACAACGTTGACACGCTGGTAGAGCCGGATATCTCAGTCATCTGCGACACCGAAAAGCTGGACGACGCGGGCTGCAAGGGCGCTCCCGATCTCATCATGGAGATTCTCTCCCCCTCAACCCAGCGCCATGACCGACTGACAAAGTTCAATCTCTATCAGAAAGCAGGCGTGAAGGAGTATTGGATCATCGACCCCGTGGCCCGCGTGGTGTCGGTGTACAGCCTGGAGGACGGCGCGTACCACGCTGCCGCCGTCTACTCCGCAGGGGCTTTCGTACCGGTTGGCGTTCTGGATGACTGCCGGATTGATTTGAGAACGGTCTTCCCGGAGCCCTGAGCGGGGCAGGACACGGATATATTGTAAACATCGCTTGACAAAGGTAAACGCGCCATTGTCAAGCGATGTTGTTCTCTGGAATGGCAGCAGAGCAGAGACCAAGCGCCGGAAATTTGAGGCGTGTATTGATAAATGCTGCGAAATATGAGACACCGCGTTGAAATTGCTGGATCAATATGTTATAATAAACTACTATGTCAGAGCTCCCGGACGGGAGACAGTGGAGGGAACAGGGGTATAAAATGCAGGCCGCACCAATTTTATACCCAAATTTACCAAATGAAGAGAGGCAGGCAGCAGGGTGTACCTAAAGAGCTTGGAAATCCAAGGTTTCAAATCCTTTCCGGACAAGACGGTTCTGAACTTCGCGGAGGACGTGACCGCCATCGTAGGCCCCAACGGCTCCGGAAAGTCCAACATCTCCGACGCTATCCGCTGGGTGATGGGGGAGCAGAGCGTGAAGGGCCTCCGGGGCGCGAAGATGGAGGACGTGATCTTTGGCGGCACGGAGAAGCGCAAACAGGTGGGCTTCGCCCAGGTGACGCTGGTGCTGGACAACACGGAGAAAATCTTCCCCGCCATGGAGGAATCGGAGATCTCCGTGACCCGCCGCTACTACCGCAGCGGGGAGAGCGAATACTACATCAACCGCCAGTCCGTGCGCCTCAAGGACGTGACAGAACTGTTTCTTGACACGGGCCTGGGCCGGGAGGGCTACTCCATCATCGGCCAGGGCAGGATTGACGAAATCCTGTCCACCCGCAGCAGCGAGCGCCGGGAGATTTTCGAGGAGGCGGCGGGCATCTCCCGTTTCCGCCGCCGTAAGGAGGAGGCCCAGCGGAAACTGGAACGGACGCAGGAAAACCTGGTCCGGGTAAACGATAAAATTGCCGAGCTGGAATTGCAGGTCGGCCCCCTGCGGGAGCAGGCGGAGAAGGCGAAGAAGTACCTGGTCCTGCGGGACGAAATGCGTCTGTTAGAGATTTCCGTGTGGCTGGAAAACCTGGACAGCCTGCGGGCGGAGACGCGGAAGCTGGAGTCGGAGTTCCGCGGGGCGGAGTCCGCCCGGGACGAGGCCCGAAAGGCCCTGGACGCCCTCTACGCCGAAAATGAAGCATTCGGCGAGAGGATGCGGGAGAAGGATATGGAGGCGGAGCGGGTGCGGAAGGAGGCGGCGGAGCTGGAGAGCCACTCGAAGGACGAGTCCTCCGCCGCGGCGCTCCTGGAGAGCGGCATTGCCCACAACCGTGAGAACATCCAGCGGGCCGAGGCGGAGCTTGCCGAGACGGAGAGCCGCACCGGCGGCTTGGAGCGTCAGGCGGCGGAGCAGGAGGCCCGCGCGGAGGAAATTGCGGACCGCCTCAAGGTCCTGAACGGGGACCTGGACGCCCTCTTAGCCAACGCCCGTGAGGCGGCGGAACAGGCCGGCGGGCAGCAGTCGGAGGCGGAAGCCCTGCGGGCGCAGGAGGCTTTGGCCTTAGCCGCCGCGGCGGAAGCCCGCACGGAAGCCGCCGCCATCGCCGCGGAAAACGGCCAGTTCGCCGAGCGCCGCGCCCATCTGGAATCCGAGCGCGCCGGAGCGGAGCAGCAGCTTCAAGACGCCGGGGAAGAAATCAAAGCCACCCGCGCCGCCCTCGAGACGGCCCGGGACGAAGCCGCCTCCGCCGCCAACATCATCGCAGGTTACACGATGAAGATGCAGGAGCGGGAGCGGAAAGCCGCCGAGGCGTCGGAGCGCCGCGTGAAGCTGACCATGGACGCGGGGGCGCTGGAAAACCGCATCCGCCTTCTGACGGAGATGGAGCGGGAATACGAGGGCTTCTCCAAGGCGGTGAAGCTGGTCTGCCAGGCGAAGAACGGCAGCCTGCGGGGCATCCACGGCCCCGTGGCGGGTCTGATGAAGACGGAGCAGCAGTACACAATCGCCATCGAAATCGCGTTAGGCGCGGGCCTCCAGAACATCGTAGTGGACCGCGAGGAAGACGCGAAAGCCGCCATCAACTTCTTAAAGCGCCAGAACGGAGGCCGCGCCACATTCCTGCCCCTGACGGCCATCCGGGGGGAAGAACTGCGCCTGAACGGCGTGGACCAGGAGATGGGCTACGTGGGCATTGCCTCCCGCCTGGTGACATTTGGCGAACAGTACCGAAACATTTTTCAAAACCTCCTGGGCCGGACGGTCATCGTGGAGGACCTGGACTGCGGCATCGTCATGGCCCGGAAGTACCGGAACGCATTCCGGATCGTGACCCTGGACGGCCAGGTGATCAACCGGGGCGGCTCCATGACCGGCGGCTCCACGTCGAAGAACGCAGGCGTCCTGAGCCGCTCGGCGGAGCTGGAGCGCCTGCACAGGCAGTCCGCCGGAATGCAGGCCCAATTGACCGCCGCGAAAGAGGAAGAAGCCGCGCTGAACCGGGACCTCTCCGCCGCCCGCTACGAGCTGGAGACGGCGGAGGGCCAGCGCCGTCAGGCGGAGGACGAGGTAATCCGCCTGGAGGGCGCGAAGAACCACTTCGACCTTCTCCGCCGCACCCTTCGGGAGAGCGTGGAGGCCCTCACGGAGGAATGGAACACGCTGACGGCCCGCCTGTCCGCCAACGCGGAAAAGGCAAATGCCGCCGAGGAGAAAATTGCGGAGCAGGAGGCCCTTGCGGCGTCCTGCCGGAGGCGCGCGGAGGAGGTGCTCACCGGCCAGACGGCCTCCCTGGACCGCGCCAACGCCCTAGCGGAGGAAATCGCCGGGAAGAAGGAGGAGTCCGCGGCCCTGACGGCGGAGCGGGACTCCACCCTGCGCCGCGCGGAAGACCTGCGCCGCCTGGCGTCGGAGCTGACGGGGGACCGCGCCCAGAAGGAGGAACGGATCGCCTCCTACCGCCTGAGCATCGAGGCTGCCCAGCGGGAGATCCAGCAGCGCCAAAAGACGGTGACGGCCCTTACGTGGCGCATCCAAGCCTGCCAGGAGCACTTGTCCGTGCTGAACACGGAAAAGCTGGACATGGAGGCCCAGCGCACCGCCAAGAACAAGGAGAGCCAGGAGATGAACGAAAAGCTCCTGGACCTGGAGCGTACCGCATCCCGCCTGGAGCAGAAACTGGCCACCTCCGCCCTGGAGGAAAAGCAGATTGTGGACCGCCTCTGGGAGCACTACGAGCTCAGCCGCACCGACGCCCAGGCCCAGCGCCTGGAGCTGGAGAGCGTCCCCAAGGCCACCCGCCGCATCGGCGAGCTGAAACGGGACATCGCCGCTCTGGGGACCCCCAATATCGGGGCCATCGAGGAATTCCAGCGCGTAAACACCCGCTACACCTACCTGACGGACCAGCGGGACGACGTGGAGAAGGCCAAGGGGGACCTGGAGAAAATCATCGGCGAAATCACCGGGGAGATGACCCGGATTTTCGGCGAACAGTTCCGCCTCCTGAACGAGAGCTTCCAGAACACCTTCACGGAGATTTTCGGCGGCGGCGCAGCCTGCCTGGAGCTGGAGGACGAGGAGGACATTCTCAACTGCGGCATCGAGATCAAGGCCCAGCCGCCGGGAAAGACCCTGAAAACGATTTCCCTTCTCTCCGGCGGAGAGAAAGCCTTCGTGGCGATAGCGCTGTACTTCTCCATCCTGAAAGTCCATCCCACGCCCTTCTGCGTCATGGACGAGATCGAAGCGGCCCTGGACGACGTGAACGTGACCCGCTACGCCCGCTACATGCGGAGCCTGGCAGGGAAGACCCAGTTCATCGTGATCACCCACCGCCGGGGCACTATGGAGGCGGCGGATGTTCTCTATGGCGTCACCATGCAGGAGCGGGGCGTGAGCAAGATGCTGGTGATCAACCTGAACGACATGGCCCAGGAGCTGGGCGTTGAGTGACGCTATACAAAGGGGCGAAGCGGTTCACAATAAGGAGGAAGCCATGAGCCTGAGACAGAAGCTGCAAATAGCGGACGGCACAGCGCTCTTTGGGATGGTCTTGGCCCTTCTGGGGGCGGAAGCGGATTTAGGCACAGCCGTCTGCATATTCGGCTGCGCGATTCTGTTCATCGGCACCTTCATGATATACCGCTGGAAGCGCTGTCCATCCTGCAAAAACTTCCTGGGCCGCGACAAACCGGACTTCTGCCCCCACTGCGGAAGCAAAATCGACTACGACGCAAAACCGCAGAAGCGGTAAAGCCCCCCATCCCCCATCATTATCAATTATCCATTTTCAATTATCAATTAACACCGGAGGTCATTATGGGCTTTTTTGACAAGCTGAAAAAGATTACCACGAACATTTTCTCCACCTACACCGAAGCCGACGAAGCGTTTTTCGAGGAACTGGAGGAAACGCTGATCCTGTCCGATTTCGGCATGGAAGTCGCCATGGAAACCGTAGAAAAACTGCGCGAGCGTGTCCGCAAGGAAAAGCTGGTGAGCCAGGAAGAGGTAAAGACCGCCCTGCGTCAGATCATCGTTGAGGCCCTGGACGTAGGCACCACGGAAGTAAACGTGTCCACCAGCCCCTGCGTATTCCTGTTCATCGGCGTAAACGGCGTAGGCAAGACCACCTCCATCGGCAAGCTGGCCCGCCTCTTAAAGCTGGGCGGCAAGCGCGTCATGATGTGCGCCGCAGACACCTTCAGAGCGGCGGCAGCGGACCAACTGGAGATCTGGGCCCAGCGCGCCGGATGCGAGCTGATCCGCCAGCACGAGGGCGCAGACCCTGGCGCAGTCCTCTTCGACGCCCTGCAAGCGGCGAAAGCCAGAGGTGTAGACGTAGTTCTCTGCGACACCGCCGGCCGTCTCCACAACAAGGCGAACCTCATGGCCGAACTAGCGAAGCTCTCCAAAATAATCGACCGCGAATGCCCCAACGCCGCCCGCGAAACCCTCCTGGTCCTGGACGCCACCACCGGCCAAAACGGCCTCATCCAAGCCAAAACCTTCAAAGAAGCCGCCGGCCTAACCGGCATCATCCTCACAAAACTGGACGGCACCGCCAAAGGCGGCATCGCCGTAGCCATCGCAAAAGAACTCGGCGTCCCCGTAAAACTCGCAGGCGTCGGCGAGGGAATAGACGACCTGCGGCCCTTCGACTCTGAGGAATACGCCGAGGCTATTATTTGAGGGTGCGTACGGCCTCCGGCGGGCGGGGGGCTGCCAGCCGGGCTTCCGGCCTCCGGCGGGTTCCTTTTCTCGAGAGAAAAGGAACCGAAAAGAGCTTTAACTGTGGCAAACTGTTCCAGTTTGCCACAGAGGATAATTTGTTTATTTAAGGAGATTTTTTCATGGTTAGAGAGGATGGGCGGGCTTTTAATGAGCTGAGGCCCGTGAAGATTACCACTGATTTTGTCAAATTCGCTGAGGGAAGCTGCCTCATTGAGTGTGGGGACACGAAGGTGCTCTGCTGTGCCAGCGTGGAGGATCGGACGCCGCCCCACGTCCCCTATGGCGAGGGCTGGGTGACCGCGGAATACTCCATGCTGCCCCGCGCCAACCGGGAGCGCAGCAAGCGGGATGTCGCAAAGCTGAAACTCTCCCCCCGCAGCGCTGAAATCCAGCGCCTGGTAGGACGCTCCCTCCGGGCCGCGGTGGACATGTCCCGCCTGGGCGAGCGCACCATCACCATCGACTGCGACGTCCTCCAGGGCGACGGCGGCACCCGCACCGCCTCCGTCACCGGCGGCTTCGTAGCCCTGGCCCTGGCCTGCCGCCGCCTCCTGGAGGACGGCGATCTCCACGCCAATCCCATCCGCCACTGGGTCACCGGCGTCTCCGCAGGCATCGTCGAGGACACCGCCCTTCTGGACCTGATGTACACCGAGGACAGCCGCGCCCAGGTGGACCTGAACTGTGTCATGAACGAGCTGGGCGAACTCATTGAGGTCCAGGGCACCGGCGAGGGCCGCGCTTTTACCGCCGCGGAGCAGCAGGACCTGGTGCGCCTGTGCCTCAAGGGCGGGAAGGAACTGCTGGCAATCCAAAAAGAAGCGTTAGGAGGAAAGCTGTAATGTCGGAAAAGTTTGTGCTTGCAACCCATAACTCCGGTAAACTGTCGGAAATGCGGGACATCCTGGCAGCGCTGGGCGTCCAGGTCATCAGCCCCGCCGAGGCGGGCGTTGACATTGAGGTAGAGGAAACCGGAAGCACCTTCGCGGAAAACGCCATGCTGAAAGCCAAGGCCATCTGCGAGGCGGCGGGCCTGCCCGCGATTGCGGACGACTCCGGCCTCTGCGTGGACGCCCTGAACGGCGGACCCGGCGTCTACTCCGCCCGCTACGGCGGCGAGGGCCTGGACGACCGCGGACGCTGTATGCTTCTTCTGGAGGGCCTCCGCGGCCAGACCACCCGCGCGGCGCATTTCAGCTGTGCGGTAGCCTGCGCCTTCCCCAACGGGGACACCCTGACGGCGGAGGGCCGCTGCGACGGCGCAATAGCCTTTGCCCCCATCGGCACAGAGGGCTTCGGCTATGACCCCGTCTTCCTGGTGCCGGGAAAAGGGAAGACCTTCGGCCAGCTCAGCGCCGAGGAAAAGAGCGCCATTTCCCACCGCGGCAAAGCGCTTGCGGCATTTGTGGAAAAACTGGGAACATATTTGAAGAAGTAACCGTCCAAGGAAACAGAAGGGCGTAACAAAGAAAGGCGAGAAAACATGGATTTAACAAGCGCACAGCGGGCCTACCTGCGGGGCCTTGCCAACGGCATCGACACGATTCTGCAAATCGGCAAAGACGGCATCGGCGAAAACCTGATCAAGCAGGCCAACGACGCCCTGGAAGCCCGGGAGCTGATTAAGGGCCGCGTTCTGGACAACAACATCGACTACGATGCCCGCACAGCCGCCGCCGAGCTTGCAAAGGCGACCCGAAGCGAGGTGGTGCAGGTCATTGGCACAAAGTTTATCCTCTACCGCGAAACCCACGCGAAACCGAAGGAGAAACGGATTCAGCTCCCGAAAAAAAGCAAAAGGTCTATTAAAAAGTGATCTGGCGGGGTCCAGGGGAAACCGTTTCCCCTGGCAGGAGTCCAGAGGGCAGCGCCCTCTGGTGGGTCTGGGCGAAGCCCAGCTGGCAGGCACCCCAACGATCAGGAGGTTGACAGACATGAAGATAGGCGTATACGGCGGCATGTTCAACCCACCGCATCTGGGACATATTACCGCGGCGCGGGCGGCATTTGAGCTGTTAAAGCTGGACAAACTGCTTGTGATCCCGACAGGGCATCCGCCGCACAAGGCGGTGCCGGAGGGCGGACCCGGCGCGGAGCAGCGTCTGGAGCTGACGCGCCTGGCGGCGGAGCAGATTGGCCTGGGGGAACAGGTGGAGGTGCTGGACCTGGAGCTGCGGCGGTCGGGGAACAGCTTCACCTCCGACACGCTGAAACAGCTTCACAGGATGTATCCGGAGGCAGAGTTGTGGCTCCTGATGGGGGCGGACATGTTTCTGACCCTCCACACCTGGCACGCCCCGGAGGAAATTTTCGACCTGGCAGGAATCGCGGCCTTTGGCCGCTCTGAGGCGGACACGGAGGAACTGTTCTCCCAGCAGCGGACATACCTGTATCAAAAATTCCCCCAGGCCCGCATCTTCACCCTGACCATTCCCGGCGTAATAGACGTATCCTCCACGGAACTGCGGGAACGCCTGGCCCGCGGGGAGGGCGGAAGCCTCCTGGCCCCGGCGGTCTACGGCTATATCCTCCGCGAGGGCCTCTACGGCACCCATGCGGACCTGAAAAACCTGCCCTTGAAGGACCTGCGCCCCGTGGCCCTGTCCTACCTGAAACACAAGCGCATCCCCCACGTCCTGGGAACCGAGCAGGAGGCCATTCGCCTGGCGCTGCGCTGGGGGGGCGACCCGGAAAAAGCCCGCCGCGCCGCCCTGCTCCACGACTGCACGAAAAAGCTGGACATGGAGGAACAGCTGGCCCTTTGCGAACACTACCAAATCCCCCTGGACGCCCTGGAGCGAAAAGCCCTGAAACTCCTGCACGCCAAGACCGGCGCGGCCATCGCCGCCGACGTCTTCGGCACCGACGAAGAACTCACCAATGCCATCCGCTGGCACACCACAGGCCATGGGAACATGACCCTCCTGGAGAAAATCATCTACCTGGCGGACTACATCGAGCCCTCCCGGGACTTTCCAGGGGTAGACAAACTGCGGAAAATATGTTATGAAGATCTAGATGCAGGTTTACTGCTGGGCCTCGAAATGACCATACAGGAAATGGAGGAACGGGGGAACCCCGTACACCGCGCCACACTGGAGGCGCGGGACGCGCTGAAAGGATAGTTGCACAGTGAAAAAAGAAAGCGGAAAACGACTTGCGGGCGGGACGCCGAAACCGGCGTCAAGGCTTCTGGACAAGGATCAGGCAAAACCCCATGCCGGGGCGGCGGGGACGCGGAAAAAGGCCCGCCGCCTGACCTGGCAGCAGATTGTGCTGATCGTCATCGTGGTACTTCTGGCCCTGGCCCTCATCGGGGTTCTGGTCTGGCGGAGCCTCTTCGTCCGCCCGGACCTGCCGGGAAGCGGCACGAACACGCCGCCGTCCTCCGGAGACTCCGGCGCGCAGTCCGGAGACGCCCCCAACATCAGCCAGAACGGCATCGACTACGGCGACGGCATCCGCCCCCGTGCCGACGGCGAGCGCAAGAGCCAGGACTACTACACCGTCCTGATTCTGGGCCGGGACACCGGCGGCGGCGGAAACACGGACACCATGCTCCTGGCCAGCTACGATGTGACGAACCAGAAGGCCACCGTCATGTCCATCCCACGGGACACCATGGTGAACATCCCCTATGACATCAAGCGCATCAACGCCGTCTACAACTACAACGGCCAGGGGGAGAAGGGCATCAAAGCCCTCTACAAGGAGATCTCCCAGCTGGTCGGCTTCGAGCCGGACTACCAGGTCATTGTGGAATGGGAGGCCGTCGGCAAGATTGTGGACGCCATGGGCGGCGTGTACTACGACGTTCCCCGGGACATGAACTACGACGACCGCTTCCAGGACCTCCACATCCACCAGGCCAAGGGCTACCGTCTTCTCAGCGGCGACGACGCCATGCAGGTCCTCCGCTACCGCCACGACAACGGCAACAAGCGCGGCTACGCAGACGGCGACATCGGCCGCATCGCCACCCAGCAGGGCCTTTTGAAGGCCATGGTCCAGCAGCTTTTGCAGCTCAAGAACATCGGCAAGGTCCAGGAGCTTGCGAAGGTCTTCCAGGAGTGCGTGGAGACGGATCTGAGCTTCCAGAATATTCTCTGGTTTGCCAAGTCGGCCTACCTGGGCGGCTTGAAGGTAGACGATGTAAACTTCGTCACCATGCCCGGCAACTACAACGCATCCGCCTACAGCCGCACCGTTGGCAACAACCAGTCCTACGTGACCCCCTACGCCAAGCAGCTCCTGGAGCTGGTGAACAACGAGCTCAGCCCCTTCAAGGAAGTCTTCACCCTCAAGGACCTGGACATCATGTCCGTGAACCGCGACGGCTCCCTCAGCTCCACCACCGGCTATGTGGAGGACCGCAAAGCGGCCAGCCCCCCGGTCCGCCCCGTGAAGGACCCGGAACCCGCCGAAGAGGAAGACCCGCCTGAGACGGACGAAAACGGCAATCCCATCGACCCCGAAACCGGCGAACCCATCGACACCACACCCTCGGGAGAAGGGGAGGGCAACAGCTCCAACAGCCCAAACGGCAGCGGTTCCAACAACAGCTCCAACAGCCCATCCACCCCCAGCGAAACCACGCCCAGCGACCCCACCGTCATCATCACGGTCCCCGGCGACACCCAGGACCCGCCGGAGCAGGACCCCAACGCCCCCGCAAGCGGCAGCACCACGACCCCCGAACCCGCCCCCAGCGAGGGCAGCGACCCCACGCCTCCGGAACCGGACGTACAGGAGCCAACCCCGCCCCCGGAAGTACCCTCAGACCCCGGCTTTGTCATGATAGAACCGCCGCCGGAAGCCTGACGGCAACACATAAAAAGGAAAGAGAGGACAGCATATGACACCGAAAGAACTGGCGCTCATCGCGGCGAAGGCCCTGGACGAGAAGAAGGGCAAGGAAATCTCCGCCATCGAAATCACGGACCTGACCACCCTGGCAGACTTTTTCGTCATTGCCACCGGAACCTCCAACACCCAGATCAACGCCCTCTGCGACGCGGTAGAAAAAGCCCTCAAGGAGCAGGCGGACGAAGCCCCCCTCCACCGCGAGGGCCACCGCGACGGCACCTGGGTCCTCCTGGACTACGGCTGTCTCGCCGTCCACGTCTTCTCCCAGGAGGCCCGCGAGTTCTACTCCCTCGAGCGCCTCTGGTCCGACGGGAAGCCCCTGGATCTGAGTGCGGTGCTGACTGCGGACTGATCCCCCCGCGGGGACGGGGGACGAGGGGGCCTCCGGCGGCCAGGGGCTTTGCCCCTGGACCCCACCAGGGGAAACAGTTTCCCCTGGACCCCGCTAGATCACCCTTTTTTATAGAAATACGAAGAAACGAGGGCCTTACATGGAATACAAAACTGACATTGAAATCGCCCAGTCCTGCGCCATGCGCCCCATCACGGAAATCGCCGCCTCCGCCGGCATTGCCCCGGACTGCCTGGAACTCTACGGCAACTACAAAGCCAAAGTCGATCCCCGCATCCTCCGCGACAATCCCAGCCCCAACGGCAAGCTGGTCCTCGTGACCGCCATCAACCCCACCCCCGCCGGTGAGGGCAAGACCACCACCACCGTCGGCCTGGCCGACGCCCTCCGCCGCCTGGACAAGAACGTGGTCGTAGCCCTCCGCGAGCCCTCCCTGGGCCCCGTCTTCGGCGTGAAAGGCGGTGCGGCAGGCGGCGGCTACGCCCAGGTGGTCCCCATGGAGGACATCAACCTCCACTTCACCGGCGACTTCCACGCCATCGGTGCGGCCAACAACCTTCTCGCCGCCATGCTGGACAACCACATCCAGCAAGGCAACGCCCTGGGCATCGACGTCAAGAAAATCACCTGGAAGCGCTGCGTGGACATGAACGACCGCCAGCTCCGCAACATCGTAGACGGCTTAGGAGGCCGGATGCAGGGCGTCCCCCGCGAAGACGGCTTCGACATCACCGTAGCCAGCGAGGTCATGGCGGTCCTCTGTCTCTCCCAGGACATCCCGGACCTGAAAGCCCGCCTGGGCCGCATCATCGTAGCCTATACCTACAACGGTGCCCCCGTCACCGCCCACGACCTGAAAGCGGAGGGAGCCATGGCGGCGCTCCTGAAAGACGCCTTGAAGCCCAACCTGGTCCAGACCCTGGAGGGCACCCCCGCCTTCATCCACGGCGGACCCTTCGCCAACATAGCCCACGGCTGCAACTCCGTCACCGCCACCCGCCTGGCCCAGGGCCTAGGCGACTACGCCATCACGGAAGCAGGCTTCGGCGCGGACCTGGGCGCGGAGAAATTCCTGGACATCAAGTGCCGCCTGGCGAATCTCCACCCAGACGCAGTCGTCATCGTAGCCACCGTACGCGCCCTAAAGCACCACGGCGGCGCGGCGAAAGCGGACCTGAACACAGAAAATCTGGAAGCCCTGGAAAAGGGCCTCCCGAACCTTCTCCGCCACGTAGACAACATCAAGAACGTCTACGGCCTCCCCTGCGTAGTAGCCATCAACGCCTTCCCCACGGACACGGAAGCGGAGCTGTCCCTGGTACAGGCCAAGTGCAAAGAGCTGGGCGTCAACGCGGCCCTGAGCGAAGTCTGGGCGAAAGGCGGCGCAGGCGGCGAAGCCCTGGCAAAGGAAGTAATTCGCCTCTGCGAAGCCCCCAACGGCTTCCGCTTCTCCTACGACCTGGAAGCCCCCATCGAAGCCAAGCTGGAAGCCATCGTCAAGAACGTCTACCGCGGCGACGCCGTCCTCCTGACCCCCGCCGCCAAAAAGCAGGCCGACGAGCTGACGGCCCTCGGCTTTGCCAATCTCCCCATCTGCATGGCAAAGACCCAGTACAGCTTCACCGACAACGCCGCCCTCCTGGGCGCCCCCGACCACTTCACCGTCACCGTCCGAAACCTGAAAGTCTGCGCCGGAGCCGGCTTCATCGTAGCCCTCACCGGCGACATCATGACCATGCCCGGCCTCCCCAAGGTCCCCGCCGCCGAGAAAATCGACGTCGACGAGAACGGGAGGATTACGGGGCTGTTCTGACGCGGGGGGTTGTTCCTTTTTTTCTTGAAAGAAAAAAAGGAACCGAAAAAAAGAACTTTTTAATACCGCTCTATGGTGCAAAGGGCGTTAAAGCCTGTCACACGGTAACATAGTGCGCAGAAAGTGGGACATACCCGTTCGGGTATGTCCCACAGATTTTATCCATAATAGGACGATGCTCCTTCAATATCCTCCAAGCGGATAACTTCTGTGCCATCTGCGTTATAGCCAACTACAGCAGGGTAGATGCTGAACTCGTAGGGCCATTCTTCTGGTAATTCTCGGATCAAAAAGTAGCTTCGCCCGTTCTTCTCTATCCATTCAGACCGCTGGCTGGAAACCGTATGCGTAGTCAGACGGTAGGACCCCTGCCCCCCGGGAGGCGGAGGCGCTTCATACTGCATCTCAACCTCCACATAGGCTATTTCCGGATCATCTACTCTCCCGAAAATATAAAGAACATAACCCTTATCCTGACGGTAAAGCCACCATTGGCCCGCATACATCGGCGCTTCCTTAGAACAGTCCACCGGAACCCCGAAAGCATTCATCCAACCCAGATAGGTCAGATGTGTCCCGCTGAGCATGGTAACATGTTCGTTTTCACTGAAATAAATTTGAAGGGTTTTATAAATCTCTGGAGCCGTATACCGCGCAATAACGTGGGTGCGTCCTGTCCCCATCAGCTCTTCATTCATATATAAGCTCTGCCTGGGAAAAAGTATCCCAAAACCTACAAAATACGTAATCAGCACATAAACTGCCGACGCAATCAGAATCCGCCGCACCGCCAATCGCCGCCGGGACAGCAGCTTGACGACGCTTTCTTTCTTTTTCACGGTGCCACCTCCTCCGGCAAGGGCAGTTCAATAAAGAAGGACTCTCCAAGGTAGTCATATTCGAGAGTAACATAAGTGTCCCCCGGCTGGATTGGTATGATGGCGCTCCCATACTGACACTTCGCGTGCCCGCCTCCGCTGATGGTTCCCATGGAAAATCTGACATCGTCATTCCATCGCGTTTCGCCCCGCTGGTTTCTCAGCAAAACACGGCCCAGAACCTGACTAGCTACTATGCCCCCAGGAATCCGATCATAGGAACAAAGCGACACCTCCGCCACCTGATCCACCCGCTTTCCATCCCAGCCAACACTGATTTGGCACACCCGCAGAATATCGTTTCCCACCGGAATCCGGATATTCAAAGGCATGGAAGCCTCCGTTTTATTCAGGGTTTCGGTAACCGGCGGGAAGAACCGCGCCGTAATGCTGTCAATCGCAAAGCCCCAGACACCAAGAGACAGCACCGCGAAAATACACATCACCGTTGTCAGCAAAAACGCGGCCCGCCCCAGCCAGAGCCAGCCGGGAGGGTACTGCTTATCCAGCTCCCGCCCGATTTCCTCCGGGGCCCCCATAGCGGCGAGGGTCCGTTCCTCGGCCGTCTCGGGGGACCACCCCAGCTCCAGAAGCCCCTCGATCCGGTCCTCCATATGGTCCTCCAGCTCTCTGCGCACGGCGTCCTGTTCCTCCGGCGTCAGGCGGCGGAGCTGCGCCAGCACCTGCCCGGTAAACTCCTTTCTGTCCATACGCTCACGCCGTCCCCAGCCCCAGGCTGGCCTCCAGCACCGCGTTCACGGCCCCGGAGTACCGCCGCCACTCCTCACGTTCCGTCCGGAGGGCGGAGCCCCCCTTCCGGGTCAGGTGGTAATACTTCCGCGTCCGCCCGGTGGGAGCCTCCTGCTGGTACGCCTCCACGTACCCCGCCTTCTCCAGCGCGTGGAGCACAGGGTAAAGGGTGCCCTCCTTCATGTCGAAGGTATGGTTGGACCGCCGCGCCAGCTCGACGATCATTTGATACCCATACATATCCTCCCCCGCCAGCAGGGAGAGGACCAGCAACTGGGTATGCTCCATGGTTTTCTTTTTCATAAAGGCCTCCTCCATACATCGAGATTCTAGGTATAGTATACATAGATATTCGAGGTATGTCAAGAGGGAAAATGTAGGGGCGGGCCTCTGTGTCCATCTGTCTCCCGTGACCCTGGAGGTTGCGAAGGACGGGCGGGCGAGGGCGCCCGCCCCTACGGGTGGAACCACGGTAAACGTATCCGTAGGGGCCGCCGCCTTCGGCGGCCCCTGCCCGCAGGTTTGAAAACGCCTCAAACGTGCGACCGGATACGATAATTTTTGTAAGAAAAGGACTGTTCTATTCCCGCCGGATGTGGTATAATCCGAAACTGACTGAACAAGAGAAGGGAAGAGGCCCATGGAATTAGAAAAAATGTATGAAACGCTGGGCGTAAGCGAAGCGGTCTACGCCTACGGCGAGAAAGTGCTAACAAATCTGGAAGCCCGCTTCAAGTCCATCGACCAAACAGCGGAATATAACCAGGCGAAGGTCCTGTCCGCCATGCAGCAAAACCGCGTCAACGCCACCCACTTCGCCGCCACCACCGGCTACGGCTACAACGACGAGGGCCGCGACACCCTGGAGCGCGTCTACGCCGCCGTCTTCCACACGGAAGCGGCCCTGGTCCGCCCGCAAATCACCTGCGGCACCCACGCTCTGACTGTAGCCCTGTCCGCGAACCTCCTGCCGGGAGACGAGCTGCTCTCCCCCGTCGGCGCGCCCTACGACACCCTGGAGGAAGTGATCGGCATACGGGAAAGCAAGTGTTCCCTGAGAGAATACGGCGTCACCTACGCCCAGGCGGACCTCCTGTCCGACGGTGGCTTCGACTATCCCGCCATCCGCGCCTCCATCAACGAGCGCACGAAGCTGATCACGATCCAGCGCTCCAAGGGCTACGCCACCCGCCCCAGCTTTTCCGTGGCCCAGATCGGCGAGCTGATCGCGTTCTGCAAGAGCGTGAAGCCGGACGTGAAGGTGATGGTGGACAACTGCTACGGCGAGTTTGTAGAGCCTCTGGAGCCCTCGGACTTGGGGGCGGACATGGTAGTAGGAAGCCTGATCAAGAACCCCGGCGGCGGTCTGGCCCCCATCGGCGGCTACATCTGTGGCACGCAGGAGTGTGTAGAGCGCTGTGCCTACCGCCTCTCGGCCCCCGGCTTAGGCCAGGAGGTAGGCGCGAACCTGGGCCTGATGCCCGCATTCTACCAGGGCCTGTTCCTGGCCCCCACGGTGACGGCGGGTGCTCTGAAAGGCTCAGTTTTCGCCGCGAATATTTACGAGGGCTTAGGCTTCCCCTGCGTCCCCAACGCCTCTGAGGACCGCCACGACATCATCCAGGCCGTGACCCTGGGGAGCCGGGAGGCCATGGTAGCATTCTGCAAGGGCATTCAAGCCGCCGCGCCGGTGGACAGCTACGTGACCCCGGAGCCCTGGGCCATGCCGGGCTACGACAGCGACGTGATCATGGCGGCGGGGGCCTTCGTCCAGGGAAGCAGCATCGAGCTGTCCGCCGACGGCCCCATCCGCCCCCCATACGCCGTCTACTTCCAGGGCGGTCTGACCTGGTATCACGCAAAGCTGGGCATTCTCATGAGCCTGCAAAAGCTGGTAGAGGCCGGCATTGTCAAACCGCCATAAATTCCGTAAAACAACTGCACCGCAACCCCTGTAAAGCAGTTTAACCGCACAGAAAAGCACCCCGGTCAAGAAACCGGAGGTGCTTTTTACTGTCAAGGGAAACCAGCTTACAGGTTGTCGTACTTGAGGATCGCGCCCTCGGAGCCGGAGGCGGCAATCTTGCAATAGAGGCCCAGCCAGCCCTTCTTGAACTTGGGCTCGGGACGCTTCCACTCTTTCAGACGGGCCTCGATCTCCTCCTGGGGCACCATCAGCTCCAACTGCCGCTTGTCCACATCGATCATGATGCGGTCGCCGTCGTGGACGATGGCGATGGGGCCGCCCTCGGCGGCTTCGGGGGAGATGTGGCCGACGAAGCAGCCGTTGTTGGTGCCGGAGAAGCGGCCGTCGGTGATGAGGGCGGTGGTGAGGGCCAGCCCGCGGCCATAGAGGTACTTCATGGCCTTGAACATCTCCCGCATACCCGGTCCGCCCTTGGGCCCCTCGTAGCGGATGACAACCACGTGGCCGTCGTGGACCTTGCCCGCGAGAATGGCTTCCTCAGCGGCTTCCTCGGAGTCGAAGCAGATGGCCTCGCCCTCGAAGTGGTAGAGGCTCTTGTCGAACGCGCCGGGCTTCGTGATGCCCGTGTCGGGGGCCAGGTTGCCCCGGAGGACCGCCACGCCGCCGGTGTAGCCGAAGGGAGCGTCCATGGTGTGGACCACCAGCCCCGTGGCGGGGTAGAGATACTTGTGGGAGGCGATGTTCTCCGCCAGGGTGTGGGCGGTGACGGTCATGACGTCGGTTTCCAGGATGGATTGCAGGTTCTCCATCAGGCGGGGGACGCCGCCGTCCCGGTGGAAGTCAATCACATTGTACTTGCAGGCGGGGTTCATCTTCGCAATCTGCGGCGTAGTGCGGGAGAGGGCGTCGAACTCCTCCAGGACCTTGATGTCCAGCTCCGCCTCGTGGGCGATGGCGGTCAGGTGCATGACGGCGTTGGTGGAGCCGCTCATGGCGAGGCAGGCTTTGATGGCGTTGCGGATGGCCCCGTTGGTGAGGACCTTCCGGGCGGTGACGCCCTTTTCCACCAGCTCCATGATCTTGATGCCGGTTTCCTCGCCCTTCATGAGGCGTGCGGCGGAGGTGGCGGGGGCCAGGCCGCCGTCGGGGAGGGTCATGCCCAGAGCCTCGGCCAGGGCGCACATGGTATTGGCGGTGCCCAGGTAGGAGCAGGAGCCACAGCTGGGGCAGGAGGTATCCTCCAGGGAGACGTACTCTTCCTCGGTGATCTTACCGGCGGAGAGCATACCCAGGGCCTCGGCGCTGGAGGTCTGGTCGGACTGCCGCCCGTCGAAGACCACGCCGCCGTCCATGGGACCGCCGGGGAGGAAGATGCAGGGGATGTCCAGCCGCGCCGCGGCCATGAGCATACCGGGGACGATTTTGTCGCAGGAGCCCAGGAGGACCAGACCGTCGAAGAGGTTGATCTGGGCCATGGATTCGATGGAGTTGGCGATGAGCTCCCGGGAGGGGAGGATGTAGTGCATCCCGTCGTGGCCCTGGCCCATGCCGTCGCAGCCGCCGATGACGCCGAACTCGATGGGGGTGCCTCCGGCGCGGTAGACGCCGTCCCGGACGCGCTGGGCGACCTGGCGGAGGTTGAAGTGTCCGGGGACACACTCACTCCAGGCGTTGGCGATGCCGATGACGGGCCTCTTGAGGTCCTCGGTGGTGAAGCCCATGGATTTCAGGGTTGCGCGGTAATACTGGTTGTCGATGCCTTGCAGAATTTTGACGCTGCGTTCCATAAAATGCCTCCTCAAATCACAGTGATGCCGTAAAGTAAACATGCGCTGTCTCTATTCTGTCATATTTTCGTCCAGGATGCAACCATTATTTTGGTGAGTAGAGAAAAACCCACAAAAAGAACTCCCAATTCGCTTTTGTGTTCCCAATACCTTAACTATCGTTTTTGTGTATAAAAATCCACAGCTTAAATTGAGCAGATTATGTCTTAACCTTATGTGCAGTGATAATTGTATAACTGTGTGCGTTCTACGTACCAATTTTTTCCGATTCTTTCAATTTTGGCGGTTTCATCTAAATTTTGTACTTTACTCCAATGGACAACATCATCTGTTTCTATTTGGCAGTTCCCTTTTATTCGCTTGATACCTAGCTCTGTTGTATGAAGTTTATCAATGTTTTCAATTAAAAGATTCACTTAATATCCACCTGATTCAAAATCATTTTTGTATAATGCGGTATATTCATCCACTGAATTTTACTGGGAACATGAAGCAGAATTGGGACAAAAAGAAACCGAAATGAAAGAAGCAGAGGCCCCTCAAAAGGAGTGATCTGCCAGGGTCCAGGGAGGCGCACGCCTCCCTGGTGGGAGTCCAGAGGGCAAAGCCCTCTGGCCGCCGGAGGCCCCCCGCCCGCCGGAGGCACGCCTGCTCAATTCAGCGCACCCTCAGCCTGCGTAAAGAGCTGCGTCATCCGTCCGGACACGGCGGGGCAGCTCTCCAGGTCCGGGTCACGGGCAAGGAGGTCCTCAGCGGCGGTCTGGGCGTCCTGGAGGAGCTTTGTGTCGCAGCCGAGGTCGGCGATTTTGAGGCCGGGGAG
Organism: Oscillibacter sp.; assembly: GCA_022791875.1. Classification (GTDB taxonomy): domain Bacteria; phylum Bacillota; class Clostridia; order Oscillospirales; family Oscillospiraceae; genus Oscillibacter. Next base: position 62,651 of record JAAVZX010000019.1, on the reverse strand, counting down.
GCCGTGCTGGCGCTGCCCGAAGAAATCGCCAGGGCCCCGGAGGCGCAGGTCTTCTTCCGCAATTTTGAAGCCGTCTGCCGTTTTTGCCATGACGTGGAGGCGCTGGCGGGTCTCTTCGTTTTTGTTGTCGGAAATCAGGATGCAGTAGGATTGGTGTTTGCCCCGTCCGACGCGGCCGCGGAGCTGGTGGAGCTGGCTGAGGCCGAAGCGGTCGGCGTCTTCGACGACCATGACGGCGGCGTTTGGGACGTCGACGCCGACTTCAATCACGGTGGTGGAGACGAGAATGTCCGTCTCGTGAGCGGCGAAGGCGGTCATGACGGCGTCCTTTTCCTTGGGCTTCATCTTGCCGTGGACAAAGGCAACCTTTAGATCCGGGAAGACCTTCTCCTGCAAGGTTTTCGCGTACTTTGTGACGGCCTTGCGCTCGTCCGGCTGTTCCTCGTTCTCCGTGACCTGGGAGCAGACGATATACGCCTGACGGCCCTCCGCGGCCAGCTTGCGGATGAACTTGTAGACGCGGGGGTGGTAGCTGCTGGGGACGGCGTAGGTTTCCACGGGCCTGCGGCCCGGGGGGAGCTGGTCGATAATGGATACGTCCAGGTCGCGGTAGAGAATCAGAGCCAGCGTGCGGGGGATGGGGGTGGCAGACATGACCAGGGTGTGGGGGTGCTCCGCCTTCGCGGCCAGGGCGGCCCGCTGGGCAACGCCGAAACGGTGCTGTTCGTCCGTCACCACCAGGCCCAGGGAGGCGTATTCCACGCCGCCGGAGATCAGGGCGTGGGTGCCCGTTACGAAGTCGATTTCGCCTGCGGCGAGGCGGGCGGAGGTGGCCTTTTTCTCCTTTGCGGGAGTCGAACCGGTGAGCAGGGCACAGCGGATTCCCAGAGGTTCCAGAAGCGCCGCCAGCCCCGCAAAGTGCTGGCGGGCCAGGATTTCCGTAGGGGCCATGAGCGCGGCCTGCCTCCCGTTTTTGACGCAGAAGTAGACGCAGGCGGCGGCGACCATGGTCTTGCCGGAGCCTACGTCGCCCTGGCAGAGGCGGTTCATGGGCGTGCCGGAGCGCATGTCGGCCAGGGCCTCGTCAATGCAGCGCCGCTGCGCGTCCGTGAGGGAGAAGGGGAGGGCGCTGTAAAACGCCTCCATGTCCACATCCTTGCAGGGCGGAACCTGGATCGCCTCTTTCCGCTGCCTCAGCCGCCGCAGTCCAATGGAAAAGAGGAACAGCTCTTCAAAGGCCAGCCGTCGACGCGCCAGGCTCAAAGCCTCTTCGCTTTCCGGAAAATGGATGTTCTCATAGGCGTACCCAATCCGGCAAAGCTGGTACTTCTGCCGGATATCATCAGGAAGAATATCCGGCAAAATCTCCGCACAGGCGTCCAGCCCCTGCCGGATAGACCGGGAGAGAATCAACTGGCTGACCCCCGCCGTCAAAGGATACACCGGCACAATCCGCCCCGTAACCTCCTGTTTCCCCTCCGGCTCCACAACAGGCGACGCCATCCGCTTCCGGTTCTGCGTCCCCTCAGCCCTGCCATAGAAGACGTAAGTCCCTCCCCTCTGGAGGGAGGTTTTCAGCCAGGTCTGGTTAAAAAAGGTGACATCCAGCACCCCCGTAGCGTCCACCGCCCGGACCTTCACCAGATCCATCCCCTTGCGGATATGGGAAACCACAGGCACCTCCGCAATCATAGCGGAAACACACGCCATCTCATCCGCCCCCAGCTCCGCAATCGTCTTCACCGCCCGCCGATCCTCATACCGCCTGGGAAACCACCCAATCAAGTCCTCCATCGTCAGAATCCCCAACTTCTGGAGCGCCTTCGCACGCTGCTCCCCAATCCCCTTGACATACCGTACCTCCGTGCCCAAATCCGCCATGCCTGTACCTCCTTGTGGTGCCTGCCTACGGGGGGCCTCCGGCGGCCAGAGGGCTTTGCCCTCTGGACTCCCACCAGGGAGGCACGCGCCTCCCTGGACCCTGGCAGATCAGTCCTTTATGTTACATATGCCATTTTATGCAGCTCTTTTCTTCGTGTAAGCAGGTGCTGGGGAGTGAGATCGGGGCTTTTTACAAGCCTGAAATCCTGCTCAATGCGCGCAAGCTCTTGACGCCATAGGGGGTCGTCTGCTGCAGCTGAGTCCATGCGCTGGCTGAAATGACGCTGACGCGCTGCTTCGGGGCCCTCGAAGCCGGAAAGCTCCGCTTTACAGCGACCGCAGTGGCGGTCATAGAGGCGGTCTGACAGGTAGGCCGCATATCTTGTGATACAGTCGCTGGCGTCCGCTTCCGCGTCCCGCTCGGAGAAGAAGCAGTCCACGCCGCCAAAGAGCAGGTCCAGCAGGGGCCGTCCCGTCCCCATGTCCACATCAGGCGCGTCGTTCCCGTCGCAGGAGGCGTTGATGAAATCCAGAAAGCTATCCAACATCCCGCTGGTTTCCTCTTTCATTTGACCGCCCTCAGCCTGCGCCCAGAATGCGTCCAGAAGGTCCCGCATGGGCTTCCGAAACGCGATGGGCTTCTGATACAAAAGCGGGTCGCCGTCCGTGCAGGTCCAGTCGTAAAACATGGGCCAAAGCCGCTCCAGCCCCAGCGCCGCCAGCGCAAGAACCTGCCCCCTGGTATAGGCGGCAAGCGCCTTTTCCACGCTTATGAAGAGGTCATAGGAAATCATAAAAACGCTCCTGGTTCACGCACTGCGGGGACTGTAGTTGATATAGACAGGCCGTTTGTCGATGCGCTGGAAGAAGTGAAATTCCTCCCCCAGAGCCTGGTAGAGCACGCCGCCGGAGAGGACGAAAATCTCCCCGTCCGCCCCGCCGTCGGGAAGGAACTCATACAAAGGCGTCTCCCCATTGATAGGCTTAATCGTTCCCCGACTTAGCAATTCTCCGTTCTGGTAGCGCACATAGCAATCCCCGCCGGGAAGGGTGAGGAACTCGGAGCGCGTATCCATCGAGCCGCTGAGGGAGTAGGTGCCATAAAGCCGCTCCGCCTGTCTGGCAGAATAATTCCACCAAAGCCCCGCAAGCAAAACAAGCCCCATCAGCACCCCCACGATCACAACGGCATTCCGCCGCAAAACCTGAAAAATTCTCATAGAAAAGCAACTCCTTCCCCAAAGCGTCCGGCGGCGTTCCCCGCAAACGGAACCGCCGCCGGAACACGTTACAAGCCCATAAAAGAATCTAGATGGCAGGGTCCAGGGGGGAACGTCCCCCCTGGTGGGAGTCCAGAGGGCTTTGCCCTCTGGAAGCCTCCGCGCCCACACACTTTCGTCAGATCCTGGCAACCCCGGAGTCGACAGCCGCCTGACGCACCGCAGCAGCGACGGCGTCTTTGACGCGGGGGTCGAAGGCGGCGGGGATGATGTAGTCGGCGGAGAGCTCGGCGTCGGAGATGATGCCGGCGAGGGCGTGGGCGGCGGCGATCTTCATGGCGTCGTTGATGTCGCTGGCGCGGACGTCGAGGGCGCCGCGGAAGATGCCGGGGAAGGCGAGGACGTTGTTGATCTGGTTGGGGTAGTCGCTACGGCCCGTGGAGACGACGGCCGCGCCGCCTGCTTTGGCGTCGTCGGGGAAGATCTCGGGGGTGGGGTTGGCGCAGGCGAAGACGATGGCGTCCTTGTTCATGGTCTTCACCATGTCCACGGTGACGGAGTTAGGGGCAGAGACGCCGATGAAAACGTCCGCACCGGCCAGAATATCCGCCAGAGCGCCCTGCTTCTTGTCCAGATTTGTCACCTGGGCCAGCTCTTCCTTGATCCAGTTCATGCCCTTTTCGCGTCCGGCGTAGACGGCTCCGGTGCGGTCGCAGAGGGTGATGTCCTTCGCCCCCGCGGAGAGAAGGAGCTTCGTGATGGCCACGGCGGCGGCGCCCGCGCCGTTGATGACAATGCGGACCTCCTCCAGCTTCTTGCCCACCACTTTCAGGGCGTTGCTGAGGCCCGCCAGGGTGATGACGGCGGTGCCGTGCTGGTCGTCGTGGAAAATAGGAATGTCGCAGCGCTCCTTCAGCTTGCGCTCAATCTCAAAGCAGCGGGGCGCGGCGATGTCCTCCAGATTCACGCCGCCGAAGGAGCCCGCCAGCAGGGCCACGGTGTTCACAATGTCGTCCACGTCCTTGCTCCGGACGCAGAGGGGAATCGCGTCCACGTCGCCGAACGCCTTGAACAGCACGCACTTGCCCTCCATGACAGGCATCCCGGCCTCGGGCCCGATGTCCCCCAGCCCCAGGACGGCGGTGCCGTCCGTGACCACGGCCACGGTGTTCCAGCGCCGGGTCAGCTCATAGCTCTTGTTCACATCCTTCTGGATCTCCAGGCAGGGCTGGGCCACGCCGGGGGTGTAGGCCAGGGAGAGGGCGTCCTTGCTGTCCACCGCAGCCCGGGGGGTGACCTCCAGCTTGCCCTTCCACTCGTAATGCAGCCGCAGGGATTCCTTCGCGTAATCCATAGTTCCGTTCTCCTTTTCAATAACGCCGCGCCTCCGGGAGCCGCGGACAGACTTACCTATATTATAAGCGGCACCGGCCTCTGCCGTCAAATAGGAAATCAGGAAAATTTACAATTTTTTCTCGCCAGAACCCGCCGGATTTTGTGAAAAGTGCAGGATTTTCGGGGGCTTTACCCTGGAAGAAGGTTGAATAGAAAGATTTCTGTATTTTTTTCAGGGAAAAAGCTATTGAAATACGGAGGGTTTTGCCGTAAAATAAAAAAGCGAACGCGCCTCGCAGGGCGCGGAGGAGGGAAGGAGAGGATTTTTTCTCTATGCGCGTCATTACAGGCACCGCCCGTGGCCGCCGCCTGCTGGAGCTGGAGGGCTCCGAAACCCGCCCTACCACCGACCGTGTGAAGGAGGGCCTGTTCAGCGCTCTGCAATTCGACATTGAGGGCGCGAAGGTGCTGGACCTCTTCGCGGGCACGGGCCAGCTGGGCATCGAATGCCTGAGCCGCGGGGCGGAATCGGCGGTTTTTGTGGAACTGCGGAAGGACGCCGCGGGCCTTGTGAAAAAGAACCTGGCCCTGACGGGCCTGGCGGACCGGGGGACCGTGATCAACGGAAACGCCCGGGATTTCGTAACCCGGACCAGCGAGCGTTTCGACCTGGTGTTCCTGGACCCGCCCTACGCCTCCGGCCTCCTGGAGGAGATTTTGGAGCGCATCACCGCGCCGGGGTTTGACATTCTTCGGCCTTATGGTATAATCGTAGCGGAACACCCGGCGGACAAGGTTCTCCCGAGCCTGCCGCCGCCCTGCCGCCTCCAGCGGACCTACCGCTACGGCAAAATCGCCGTGACCCTCTTCCGCCGGGGCGGGAACGAATAGAACAACGAGGAATGGACCGATGAAAACAGCCATCTGCTCCGGCAGCTTCGACCCCGTCACCCTGGGCCACCTGGATATCATCCGGCGGGCCGCGGCCTGCTTCGATCAGGTCTGGGTCTGCGTGAGCCCCAACGCGGAGAAGCGCAACCAAATGTTTTCCCCGGAGCAGAAGCTCCTGTTTGTAGAAACCGCCGTGGCAGACCTGCCCAACGTTGGGGCGGAGCTGTTTCCCGGCCTCCTGGCGGACTTCGCCGCCGCCCACGGGGCGGACGTGATCGTCCGGGGCGTCCGCTGCGTCACGGATTTCGACGTGGAGTACCAGATGGCCCTGATCAACCGCCAGCTCCGGCCGGGGCTGGAGACGCTGTTTCTGCCCGCCAGCGCGGAATACCAGTATTTCAGCTCCTCCATGGCACGGGAGATGATCCGCTACCGCCAGCCGCTGGAGCGCTACCTGCCCGGGCCCGTGGTCCCTCTGGTGGAGGCACTCATGAAGGAAAAGGAAGGGGTTTGCCATGGCGAACGACATTAACCGTTTGATTGATATTATTTATCAGCAAATCGAGGAGGCCAAGGCCCCCGCCCTGCGCCCCGGGATGAGCATCGTGGACCGGGACGAGCTGCTGGACCTGCTGGAGGAGCTGAAGGCCCAGCTGCCGGTGGAACTCAAGCGTGCCCAGGAGCTTCTTGCGGCCCGGGACAAGTTCGTGGAGGAGGCCCGCCGGGAGGCGGATCGGATGATGCGCCAGGCGGAGCTGGAGGCGAAGACGAAGGTGTCCGAGAGCGAGGTGCTCTACACGGCGAAGGAGCGGGCGCGTCAGATTGTGGCCCGCGCGGAGGAGCGCTCCCGGCAGCTGTACCAGGTGGCCAACGAGTACGCGGAGGACGCCCTGGCCCGGACGGAGGAGGCGGTGCAGGCGGCTCTGGACGAGGTGAAGCAGTCCCGCATCCGCTTCCGCACCACATCCACGGCGAAGATGCAGGAACAGCGGGAAAAATTGGAGAAAAAGCCCGGCCCGGAGGGCGGCGGGGGCTGATTGTGCAGAATCCCGAAATTTTTGTGCAAAATATACAAATAGCCTTTGGAGGTTTTTTCCAGTTGCCTGAAAAATGAATCAAGATATAGTTGAATGTTGCGAAAAGGCACAAAATATAGTGCCTTTTCGCAACTTTACTTTCTCGGTAATAAGCTGGAATTGGATAGATCTAACGTTTCAAAATAACATTTTTTATGGGATTTTACGTGTAAGTAGGGGGAAAGTGTCTCTTTGTGTCGCAAAAAAACCCTTGCAATTCGGAAAGGATTTGCTTATACTCAAAGACAGGTGGGGGAAAGTGGGTAATTTGTGTGCGTAAGTGGTACACAGACCCATCCAAAACCCAAAAAAGGGGGAGAGGGGGAGCCCGCTGTGAAGAGGCTGCTGGGAAAATCCAACAACAGCATCGACACCAAGGGCCGCCTCGTGATTCCCTCCGCCATGCGGGACGCGCTGGGCGAAACATTTTATATCACCATCGGCGCCGAGCACTGCCTGACCATTTATCCCCAGGCCAAGTGGGAGCAGATGTCCGACGAAATGGACGAGCTGCCCTACACCGCCGCCCGGGCCCTGACCCTTCTCTACGCCAACGCCGTCCAGTGCGAACCCGACGCCCAGGGCCGCGTCCTCATCCCCGCCGGCCTCCGCAAGTACGCCGCCCTGAAAAAGACCTGCACCATCGTGGGGCTCAACACCTTCGCCGAAATCTGGGACGAGGAAACCTGGAACGAACGGGAGCGCAGGATGCTGGAGGAGGAGGACATGGCCGCTGCCATGGACGCGCTGGCGCGGGCGCGGAGGAACGGGCCGTCCTTTTCTTGAAAGAAAAGGACCAAAAGAACTTTAGATCCGCCACCGGCTCCGGTGGAAGACTTGGGCTGGGGGCACGGTGACGGTACTGCGGAAGGTGTTGGGGGATTTTGGAGTTTACGCATAGGCCCGTGCTGCTGGAGGCGTGTATTGAGGCGCTGCAAGTGCGCGGGGACGGCACTTTTGTGGACGGGACCCTGGGGCGGGCGGGGCATTCGCGGGAGATTGCGAAGCAGCTGACCTCGGGGCGGCTGATCTGCATCGACCGGGACCAGGCCGCGATTGACGCCGCCCGGGAACGGCTGGAGCCGTGGATGGATAAAGTGACTTTGGTTCACAGCAACTTTGCCGATTTAGACCGGGTTCTGACCGCCGCGGACGCCCCGAAGGCGGACGGAATGCTCTTCGACTTAGGCGTTTCGTCCCCCCAGCTGGACGACGCCTCTCGGGGCTTCTCCTACATGAAGGACGCGCCTCTCGATATGCGCATGGACGCCCGGGACCCCCTGACGGCCCGCGATATCGTGAACACCTGGAGCGAAGCGGAACTGCGCCGCATCCTCTACGACTACGGCGAAGAGCGCTACGCCCCCCGTATCGCCCGCGCCATCACCCAGGCCAGGGCGCTCAAACCCATCGAAACCACCCTGGAGCTGGTGGACATCATCAAGTCGGCCATGCCCCCCGCGGCCCTGCGGGAGAAGCAGCACCCCGCCAAGCGGAGCTTTCAGGCCATCCGCATCGCCGTCAACGGCGAGCTGGACACCCTGCCCCCGATGCTGAAAGCGGCGGCGGAGCACCTGGCCCCCGGCGGACGCCTGGCGGTCATCACCTTCCACTCCCTGGAGGACCGGATCGTGAAGCGCATCATGCGGGAGCTGGCCCAAGGCTGCACCTGCCCGCCGTCTTTCCCTGTGTGCGTGTGCGGTAAAAAGCCTTTACTGCGGGTTTTGAAGCCCGTGACGCCCTCTCTGGAGGAAATCGCGGACAACCCCAGGGCGCGGAGCGCCCGCCTCCGCACGGCGGAGCGGTGCCCGGATATTTGACGAATGAAGCGGACAGGCCCCGCGTCCCGCCTCCGGCGGGGAGGAGGGGGACCGTCCCGCGAAAGGAGGCCCCCCTATGGCATCAGCGGCACGGGACCTGCGCTATCGTGGAAGACAGGCCGTAGACGGCAGTCTGGCTGAGGATTTGAATTGGGCGGTTCGGGAACGGGAGCTGCGCCACGCGGGGGAGGCCCCGAAAGCGAAGGGAAAAGCGGTTCCGAAGGTCCACTCCGCCGCCCGGGTTCAGGTCCGGGAGCGGCAGTATGTCTCCTGGCCCGCGGTGCTGGGCGCCGCGGCGGTAGCGGTTCTGGCGGTGCTGATTCTGATGAATTACGTGGAGCTGACGGTTCTGTCCTCCGAGATGGTCCACCTGCAAAGCCAGCTCCAGGAGCTGGAGACGGACCACGTGTTCCTGACGGCCGAGTATGAGCAGATGTTTGACATGGCCACCGTGAAGGAGGCGGCGGAGGCCGCCGGTATGCAGAAGCCCAGCAGCGGGCAGGTCTACCACCTGGACCTCTCGGGCGGCGACAGCGCCGTGGCCTACCAGAAGGAGAATCCCGGCCTGTTCCGGAGTCTGCTCACATCGTTAAACCATGGCGTTTACGCGGTGGTGGAATATTTCGACTGACTGCCGCACTATAATGGACTGGTACAGCGGGGAGTGAGAAGAAAGCATCTTCTTGCTCCCCATTCCTGTACAGAAGACGCGGCAAAGACTGTCAAGCATATACGCCTTACATCCAAAGGAGGAACGGTATGGCAGGAAATCCCCAGAAAAACATCCACCGCAAAAGCGACGCCGCCCGGCGGGCCAACCAGGTCATCCGGATGCGGACCCTGCTGGTCATGTTCCTGCTGGGCTTCTGCACCTTTTTGCTTCTCTTCTGGAAGCTCTTCGACCTGCAAATCACCCAGCACAAGGATATGCAGGCCCGTGCGGTGAACCAGCAGACCCTGAAAACCCCCGTGACGGCCTCCCGGGGCACCATCTACGACAAGAACCGGAACGTCCTCGCCATGTCCGCCTCCACGGAGCTCATCAACATCTCCCCCATGGAGATCGACAAGTTCGTGTCCAACCAGAAGCAGACCCAGGCGGAGGCAGCGGCCAAAGCGGCTGAAAAGGGGGAAGCCTATACACCCCCTGTGCTGCTTGACCAGGACTACATCGCCCGGGGCCTCAGCCGGATTCTGGACGTGGATCAGGAGTGGCTCCGGGGGACCATGGAGAAGACGGGGGACCAGTATGTTGTGGTCAAGGCTCGGACGGAGAAGGACCTGGCCGACGAGGTCCGCCGCTTCATCAACGGCGAGATCGACGAGGAGGGCCGGGAGCTTGAAGAAACCCGCCGGACCATCAGCGGCGTCTTCCTCCGCCCCGACTCCAAGCGCTACTACCCCTACAACGCCCTGGCGGCCAACGTGATCGGCTTCGTCAGCGGCGAGAACAAGGGCGGCGTGGGTCTGGAGGCCAAGTACGAGAGCACCCTCTCCGGCACCTCCGGCATGACCATCTCCGCCAAGGTCAACCGCACGGACCAGCCCCTTCTTTTCGACTATGATCAGTATTTCGACGCCGAGAACGGAAACGACCTGATGCTGACCCTGGACATCAACGTCCAGATTGCCCTGGAGAAGGGCATTGAGGCGATGCTCAGCAAGTTCAGCGCCGCCAACGGCGGCACGGGCATCGTCATGAACGTGAACACCGGCGCGATCGTCGGCATGGCCTCCTATCCCAACTACAACTCCAACCAATCCGGCGCCATTTACGACGAAAAGCTCAGGGCGAAGCTGGACAAAGAGCTGGCGGACCTGGAGCTGAACCGTGAAAAGTACGAGACGGAGAAGGAGTACGACACGGCGGTTTCCGAGACGAAGACGAAAGCCATCCAGACCCAGTGGCGGAACAAGTGCATCGACTCCACCTACGAGCCCGGCTCCACCTTCAAGCCCATCACCCTGGCGGCGGCGCTGGAGGAGGGTGTGATCAACATGAACTCCACCTTCGAGTGCAGCGGTTCCATCACGGTCAAGGGCTGGGATAAGCCCATCCGCTGCTCCCGCAGCTCCGGACACGGCCATCAGATTCTGAAAGAGGCGGTGGGCAACTCCTGCAACCCGGCCTTCATCAACATCGGCCTGAAAATCGGGACCCAGAAGTATTATCAGTACCTGAAATCCTTCGGCCTGATGGAGAAGACGGGCGTGGACATGATCGGCGAGGTTCCCGGCATTTTCGCCGACGAAAAGAGCTTCAATTCCAACATCGTCTCCCTGGCCTCCTACTCCTTCGGCCAGACCTTCAACGTCACCCCCCTGGAGCTGATCCGCGCCCAGGCGGCCTGCGTCAACGGCGGCTATCTCTACCAGCCCTACATCGTCGAGCAGGTCCTGGACAGCGACGGCAACATCCTCCAGCAGCACGAGCCCGAGTGCATCCGCCAGGTCATCAGCGAGGAGACGTCGGCGAAGGTACGGGAGTGCCTGGAGCACGTAGTAGCGGCGGGCACCGGCAAGAACGGCCAGGTAGCGGGTTACCGCATCGGCGGCAAAACCGGCACCGCCGACAAGACCGGCACCGCCACGGAAGACAACCCCAAAGGCGATCTCGTAGTCTCCTTCATGTGCTTCGCCCCCGCGGACGATCCCCAGTATATCATGCTGATCACCATGGACACCCCCAGCCGCACCACCGGCACCTGGCCCTCCGGCGGTCAGATGGTCGCCCCCGCCGCCAGCCAGATCATGAGCGAGATTCTCCCCATCCTGGGCGTTGAGCGCGAATACTCCGCCGAGGAATTGGAGGGCGCGGACGCCGCCGTCCCCTACGTAGTAGGCCAGACCGCAGCGGAAGCCACCGCCCGCCTGGAAAATGCCGGCTTCCCCTACAAGACCATCGGCACCGGCGATACCGTAACAGACCAGACCCCCGCAGGCGGAGCCATCGTCCCCAACAACGCCACAATCGTCCTCTACCTCGGCGCAGAAAAGGAGATCACCACCTGCACCGTCCCCAACGTAGTAGGCAAAACCGCCGCCGACGCCAACCAAACCATCACAAACGCCGGCCTCATCATGCGCGTCGCCGGAACAACCGCAACCCAATCCGGAAACGTCCACGCCATCTCCCAGGACAAAGAAGCAGGCACCGAACTCGAACCCGGCAGCGTCGTGACGGTACGGTTTGGCGACAGCTCTGTGCTGGACTGAGGTGCCATGCCTACGGGGGGCCTCCGGCGGCTTCCTTTTCTCGAGAGAAAAGGAAGCGAAAAGAGCTTTATCTTCGCTCTATACATTGGAGGGTGTTAAAATTTTCCGCACGGTAACGGGGGAATTGCGTGCGGAACCTTCCATGGGGCATGGAAGGTTCCGCAGGGTATGTTTATCCGGCTTTCGTGACCGCTAAGGTTGACTGGGGTGCATACCGTAGGGGACGCCGCCCTCGGCGTCCCGTCCCCCGCGACCTGGGCACCACTGGAGACGACCACGCACCCCGCATTACTCCACGAAAAACCCGCCAAGGGAGGATTTTTCCACATGAAACTGAGAAAACTGCTGGAGGGCCTGGACTTCCCGCCCCAGCCGGAAACGCTGGAGTTGGTCGTTTCCGGCGTCTGCTACGACTCCCGCCAAGTAAAGCCCGGCGACCTCTTCGTAGCCATGCCCGGCTTCGCCGTGGACGGCCACAAATTCATCCCCCAGGCCGTGGCCGCTGGGGCCGCCGCCGTCCTCTGCCAGACGCCCCCCGACGGCCTCGACATCCCCTTTATCCAGGTCCAGGACTCCCGGCGCGCCCTGGCGGTCGTCGGCGCGAATTTCTGCGATCATCCCGCAGACGCCATGACCATGATCGGCATCACCGGAACCAACGGCAAAACCACAACCACCTACCTCCTGAAAGCCGTCCTGGAACGGACGGGAAAGAAAGTGGGATTGATCGGCACAAACCAGAATATGATCGGAGAGGAAATCCTGCCCACAGAGCGCACCACCCCGGAATCCTTCGAGCTGCAAAAACTCTTCGCCCAGATGCGGGACGCAGGCTGCACCCACGTCGTCATGGAGGTATCCTCCCACGCCCTGTCTCTGGACCGGGTCTACGGCGTCCCCTACGCCGTCGGCGTCTTCACGAACCTGACCCAGGACCACCTGGATTTCCACGGCACCATGGAGTCCTACTGCGACGCGAAGTCGCTCCTGTTCCGGAACTGCGCCACCGGCGTCGTAAACGCCTCCGACCCATGGACGCCCCGCCTGATGAAAAACGCAACGTGCAAAGTTCTGACCTACGGTGAAGACGCCTCCGCGGACCTGCGGGCAGAGGATATACAGTTAGCCGCGGACCACGTGTCTTTCACGGCGGTCCACGAAGGGAAGCGGGTGCCCATTCGAGTAAACATCCCAGGCCATTTCATGGTATACAACACCCTGGACGTACTGGGCGCGGCCCTGGCGCTGGGGGTACCGCTGGAGGAGAGCGTCGCCGCCCTGGCGGAGGTGCCCCACGTAAAAGGGCGGGTAGAGGTGGTCCCAACCCCAGGGAAGGACTACACCATCCTGATCGACTACGCCCACAGCCCCGACAGCCTGAAAAACGTACTCACCACAGTAAAAGGCTTCGCGAAGGGGCGGACGGTGGCCCTGTTCGGCTGCGGCGGGGACCGTGACAAGGGGAAGCGCCCGAAAATGGGGAAAATCGCCATGGATCTGGCAGACTTCGCCATCGTCACCACCGACAACCCCCGCATGGAGGCTCCCGGCGCGATCATAGAAGACATCCTCACCGGCATGAAGGAGGGCACAACGCCCTACACGGTCATTGAGGACCGGATCGAGGCGATCCACTGGGCCATGGACCACGCCCAGGCGGGGGACGTGATTGTCCTCTGCGGCAAGGGACACGAGACGTACCAGGAAATCGGGCACGTGAAGCACCACATGGACGAGCGGGAAATCGTGGCGGACTATTTGTCCGGCAGCGCAAAAGAGGAACGGTGAAAACGCGCCCGCGGCGCGGGAGAGAGTGAGAGGGAGAGATATGGAGTTAAAAGCATTTCTGACGCCCCTTGCCATAGCGGCAGGCGTGAGCTTCCTGCTGACGCTGGTCATCGGGCGTTACGTCCTGGCCGAGCTTCGGAAGCTGAAAGCAGGCCAGGAGATCCGCAAGGACGGCCCCGCCTGGCACGCCGGAAAGGCGGGCACGCCCACCATGGGCGGCATCATGTTCATCATCGGCTCCGGCGTAACGGTGTTTATCCTGGGCTGGAACCAGATGCTGAATGGGGTTTTTGCCCACTTGTACGTGTACCTGTTTGCCTTGATTTTCGGCCTGATCGGCTTCGTGGACGACTACAGAAAGGTCCGCCAGCACCAGAACGAGGGCCTCACGGCCAAGCAGAAATTTCTGCTCCAGCTCCTGGCGGCGGTGGTGTTCCTGAGCCTGATGCGCTACGAGGGTTTGCTGACAAACCTGCTGTACGTGCCGTTCCTGAATGTGAGCATCGAGATCAACTGGATTATGTACCTGATCTTCGCGGCCTTTGTGATTGTAGGCTGTGTAAATGCGGTGAACCTTACAGACGGCATCGACGGCCAGGCGACGGGCGTGACCTTCGTAGTGATGGCGTTTTTCACAGCGGCGGCGGCTCTATGGCGTCTGACGCCCCTGGCGCTGTTCCCCGCGGCCCTGGCGGGTGGCCTTGCGGCGTTTTTCCTCTACAACCACCACCCCGCGAAGGTTTTCATGGGCGACACGGGAAGTCTGTTCCTGGGCGGCGCGGTAGCTGCGCTGGGCTTCGCGATGGATATGCCGCTGATTCTGATCCCCGTCGGTATCATCTACATCGCGGAAACCATGTCCGACATCATCCAGGTAGCTTATTTCAAAGCGACCCACGGAAAGCGCTTCTTCAAGATGGCCCCCCTGCACCACCACCTGGAGCTGTCTGGCTGGAGCGAAGCAAAGCTGGTAACAGTATTTTCCGGCGTAACGCTCCTATTCTGCATCCTGGCCTGGCTAGGCATCCAAGGCCGCTATTGATACCCACCAGAGCAAATAAAAAAGCAGGCACCGAACCCCGCAGAAGTCCGACAAAAAGAGACTGATCTGCCAGGGTCCAGGGAGGCGCCTGCCTCCCTGGTGGGGTCCAGGGGCAAAGCCCCTGGCCGCCGGAGGCACAAAAAACTTGAGCACAGACTACCGAAAGGAGGCAAGGCCGTGGCACCACAGAATGGATCAGCGGCCCGCCGGAGGCCCCCGGCGCAGCGCAGGACCAGTTCGCCGCCGTACCGGTCGACGGCGACGGGGCGTGCGCCTGCGCGGCCTTATGGGCCGCAGCCGCAGAGGAAGGCGCGGCGGAGGCCGCTGACGCGGGAGGAGGCGCTGGCGCGTCAGGAGCGCCGGGAGCACCGGCAGGCGTTGCAGGAAGAGAGCCGGGAGCTGGCGAAGGGGCCGATTGATCTGCCCTTCTGCCTGCTGGTGCTGGTGCTGGCGGCGATCGGGCTGGTGATGCTGCTGTCGGCCAGTTTTCCCTCCGCGTATCTTGAAACGCGCAGCAAAAATCCGCTGTTCTACTTCACCCGCCAGGGCATTTTCGACATCATGGGCATTGCGGCCATGCTGTTCATCGGGAAAATCAACTACCAGCGCTTCCGGGGCGCGGCGAAAATCCTTTTGTACGTGTCCATTTTTATGCTGGCCCTGGTCATTATCCCCGGCAACCCCCTGGCGGTGACGCGGAACAACGCCACGCGCTGGCTGGGCGTAGGCGATCTGTTCTCCTTCCAGCCCTCGGAGATCGCAAAGATGGCCATTATCATCTACTTCTCCGACAGTATTTCCCGCAAAAAAGACAAAATGCTGACGCTCAAAGATGGCATTCTGCCCTACGTGATCTGGCTGGCCGTGACGGCGGGCCTGGTGGCCGTGGAGCCGCACCTGTCCGGCGCGCTGCTGATCGCGGGCGCCGGGGCGGTGCTGATGCTGGTGGGCGGCATCAAGTGGCGCTACGTGTTCAGCGTTCTGGGCATGGCGGCGGGCGGGGCGTACTTCATGCTGTACGTGATAGGGTACAATACATCCCGCATCCAGTATTGGCTGAAACCCTGGGAGGACGCCCGGGGGAAGGGCTACCAGCTCTGGCAGAGCATGATCACGATAGGCTCCGGGGGCCTGCTGGGCGTGGGCCTGGGAAAGAGCCGTCAGAAGTTCCTGTACCTGCCCGAGGAGCACAACGACTTCATTTTCGCGATTATCTGCGAGGAACTTGGACTCATCGGCGCAACGCTCATTATGCTGCTGTTCGCGGCGCTGATTCTGCGGGGCTACTGGATCGCGCTCCACGCCCGGGACCGCTTCGGAAGCCTGCTGGTGGTGGGCGTCACGACGCTGATCGCGATGCAGACGTTCCTGAACATCGGCGTGGTGACGGGCCTGCTGCCGACCACCGGCATCTCGCTGCCCTTCTTCAGCTACGGCGGCACGGCCCTGTCCATGCAGCTGGCGGAAATGGGCGTGGTCCTATCGGTATCGCGGCAAATGCGCCCAACCAAAGCAGGTTAGCCGCCGTTCACGTACAGCCAGGCTGGCAGGAGGTGATGCAATTTTGGCAATCAGAAAGCTCAGGCGCGTAATCTTCACCTGCGGCGGGACGGCGGGGCACGTGAACCCCGCGATTGCCCTGGCGCAGCTCATGCACGAGAAGGACCCGGAGACGGAGTTCCTCTTCGTGGGCGCGGAACGGGGCCTCGAAAAGGACCTGATTCCCAAGGCGGGCTACGCCTTCCGCACCGTCCACATCTCCAGCTTCCACCGCTCTTTCAGGCTCCGTGAAATCGAGCACAACCTTATCTCCGCCGGGAACCTCCTGCGGTCCCCCCACGAGGCCCGGGCCATCCTGCGGGAGTTCCGGCCCGACGCCGTGGTGGGCACCGGCGGCTACGCCAGCTACCCCATCGTGAAGTCCGCCGCGAAGCTGAAAATCCCCACGGCGGTCCACGAGTCCAACATGGTTCCCGGCCTGACGACGGAAATGCTGGAGCCCTATGCGGACCGCATTATGGTGGGCTTCGAGTCCTGCCGGAAGCACTACCGGCACCCGGAAAAGGTCATCGTGACGGGCACCCCCGTCCGGGGCGACTTCTTCTCCCGATCCAAGGCGGAGGCGAAGCGCCAGTTGGGGGTGGACGACGGACGGCCTTTGATCGTCTCCTTCTGGGGGTCTCTGGGGGCCTCGGGGATGAACCGCCAGATGGCCGGTTTCCTGGCCCTGGAGTCGGCGAAAGAGCCCTTCCACCACATCCACGGCGCAGGGAAGGAGGGCTACGCCCTCGTCCAGAGCCTCCTGGCAGAGAAGGGCGTCCGGCTGGAGGAGCACCCCGCCCTCCAGCTCCGGGAGTATATCTACGACATGGCCCCCGTGATGCGGGCCGCGGACCTGGTGATCTGCCGCGCGGGCGCGTCCACCATCAGCGAGCTGACGGCCCTGGGAGTCCCGGCGCTGATCGTGCCCTCGCCCTACGTGACGAACAACCACCAGGAGAAGAACGCCCGCGCCCTGGAGGAATCCGGCGGGGCGGTGGTGCTCCTGGAGTCCGTGTCCTCCGGCGCGGCTCTGTTTCAAGCGGCCTGCGGCATCCTCCACAGCGGGGAGCGGCGGGCGGGAATGGAAAAATCCATGGCCTCCCTGGGGGTCCGGGACGCCTCAGAGCGGATTTACCAGACCATTCTGGAAATCCTGGGGTAACAAGAAGCCCCTTTTGCCCATAGGATGGGACACCATTCATGGAGCGGAGGGAAAAAGCGTATGACTCAGCTTTTGATAAAGGGCGGGGGCCGCCTGAAGGGCGAAGTGACCGTGCAGGGTGCGAAAAACAGCGTGCTCCCCATACTGGCGGCGACGCTGCTGACGAAGGACGAGGTGGAGCTGCGGGCCTGTCCCCGCCTGCGGGACGTGGACGCGTCCATCCGCATTCTGCGCGGCCTGGGCTGCGGGGCCCGCTGGGAGGGAGACAGCCTGATCGTCTCCACATCCGGCTTGAATGCCTGGGGGATTTCTGATATACTGATGCGTGAGATGCGGTCCTCCGCCATCTTCCTGGGGGCCATTCTGGCCCGCTGCGGGGAGGCGGAGCTGAGCTACCCCGGCGGCTGTGAGCTGGGCCCCCGGCCCATCGACCTGCACCTCTCGGGCCTGCGGGACCTGGGGGCGGAGATCCGCGAAAGCGGCGGCGTCCTCCACTGCAAGGCCCCCCGCATGGAAGGGCGGGAGGTGGTGCTGGGCATTCCCTCCGTAGGCGCGACGGAAAACCTGATGCTGGCCGCCTGCGGCGCGTCGGGGGTCACGTCCATCTCCAACGCCGCCCGGGAGCCGGAGATCGTGGACCTGCAGAACTTCCTGCAGGCCTGCGGGGCCCGGGTCTCCGGCGCGGGGACCTCGACGATCACCATCGAGGGGAAAGCGCCCCTCCACGGCTGCGCCTACACAGTGATGCCGGACCGGATTGTGGCGGCGACATACCTGTGCGCCTGCGCGGCGGCGGGAGGCGAGGTCTTCCTCCGGGGCGCGCGGGAGACACATCTGTCCACCGTCACCGCCGTTCTGCGGGAGGCGGGCTGCACCGTGTCCCCGGACGGGGCGGGCATCGCCTGCGCCTGCCGGGAACGCCTGAACGCGGTGCGCCCGGTGCGGACGGCCCCCTATCCCGGCTTCCCCACCGACGCCCAGGCGGTCCTGATGGCGGCGCTGCTCAGGAGCCGGGGGGCCACAGTCTTCGAGGAGAACATATTCGAGAACCGCTACCGCCACGTAGACGAGCTGACCCGGATGGGGGCCGGCATCCGCGTCTCGGGCCGGACGGCGGTGGTGACGGGGGTGGAGGCCCTTCACGGCGCGCCGGTGTACTGCACGGACCTCCGGGGCGGTGCGGCGCTGTGCGTCGCGGCCCTGGCGGCGGAGGGAACCACCCAGGTGCGGGAAACCGGACATATCGACCGGGGCTACGAGGACATTGCCCGGGACCTGGGGGCGCTGGGCGCGGACATCGCCCGCGAGGCGTAAAGAAACAAAGAGAACTGGAGCGGCGGAAATGGCAAGACGGAGAAGTAGCAGAAGGCGGAGAAGGGGAGGGAGCGGCTTTTTATATAAGCTGTTGTCCGTATTGCTGATCTGCATGGCGATCATCCTGGCGCTGACCTTGTTTTTTCGGGTGGACACCATCGAGGTCAACGGCGAGCTGCGCTACACAGAGGATGAAATTCGGGAGGCGGCGGGGGTAAAGCCCGGCGACAACCTGTATCTGCTGAACAAGAACGACGTAGCGGCCCGAATTGTAGAGGCCCTTCCGTACATCGAAAACGTCCACCCCTACCGCCGCCTCCCGGACACGCTGATCATCGACGTGACGGAGTGCGGGCGGCCCCTGGCCGTGAGCCAGGAGGACGGCGTGTGGCTGGTGAGCCCCCACGGAAAGGTGGTGGGCCGGGCGGAGTCCGGAGACGCGGTGGACTACGGCGCGATTACCGGCTGCACCCTTCTGGCCCCCTCCGTGGGCACCCCCATCGCCCTGGCCACGGAGTACAGCGCCCAGCAGACCAGCCTCATCGGCCTGCTCACCGCCCTGGAGTCCATGGAGCTCCTGGACGAGGTGGACGCCGTACACCTGGACGACCTGGGCTTCCTCTCCATGGACTACGGCGGGCGCTTCACGGTCCGCATGGCTTACGGCGCGGACTACGACTGGGAGCTCCAGAAGCTGACAAAGGCCCTCTCCAAAGACGCCATCCAGAGCAACATGACCGGGACCTTCGACCTGCTCTCGGACAGTGAAAATGTTTACTTCATCCCGAACGTCCGTTGACAGGTCAGGAAGAAACTGGATAAAAACGGGTGCGGGGCCCGGAAGACGGCCTGTTTTTTTGAGAATTTGCGTCGAAACCCGAATGAACACTTGACCAAAGCGGAAAAGTGTCTTACAATAGGGTAAAGATCTCTTACTTTGCAGGGAATCCCAGGAAAGAATGGCTCTGTCCGTTTTTCCACAAAAGATCAGGAGGCAGCATTATGGCATTTGGCTTGGAAACCGGTCCTGATACCGTTGTCAATATTAAGGTCATCGGCGTAGGCGGAGCCGGAAACAACGTTGTCAACCGCATGGTCCGCTCCGGCACGAAGGGCGTGGAGTTCATTGCGATCAATACAGATAAGCAGGCGCTGAACGTATCCAGCGCCACGTACAAGATTCAGATTGGCGAGAAGCTGACCCACGGGCAGGGCGCAGGCTCCAACCCGGAGGTGGGCCGCAAGAGCGCCGAGGAGAGCCGCAACCAGATTGCGAAGGCTCTGGAGGACACGGACATGGTGTTCATCACCGCCGGCATGGGCGGCGGCACCGGCACCGGCGCGGCCCCCATCGTGGCGGAGATCGCCAAGGAGCTGGATGTGCTCACCGTGGCCGTGGTCACGAAGCCCTTCGGCTTTGAGGGGCGCCGCAGGATGCAGCAGGCGGAGGGCGGCGTGGAGGAACTGCGCACGAAAGTGGATTCCCTTGTCATCATCCCCAACGAGCGCCTCAAGCACGCCACGGACCAGAAGATCACCTTCGCCAACGCCTTTGAGATTGCGGACGACGTTCTGCGCCAGGCGGTCCAGTCCATTTCGGACCTGATCCGGGACACGGGCTTCATCAACCTGGACTTCGCCGACGTGACGGCCATCATGAAGGGCGCGGGCATGGCCCACATGGGCGTGGGCCGCGCCGCAGGCAAGGGCAAGACGGAGGAGGCGGCCCGCATGGCCATTTCCAGCCCCCTGCTGGAGACCTCCATCGAAGGCGCGAAGGGCGTTCTGCTGAACTTCACCATTCCTATGGACATCGCCCTGGAGGAAGTGGAGCAGGCGGCGGACCTGGTGAAAAAGGCCGTCCACCCCGATGCAAACACGATTTTCGGCGCTATTTTCGACGAAAACCTGGACGACGAGGTCCGCGTCACCGTCATTGCCACCGGCTTCGAGAAGGCCCCTGGCCAGCTCCCCAAAATCGCCGACGCCGCCCAGCCTGCACAGCCTGCCCAGGGAACAACCGGTGCCCCCCCTGCGCCTATGCCCCTGGAGGAGAAGGACATCCCGAAGCTGGACGTGAAGGAGGACGACCCCTTCGAGGCTATTCTGAAAATTTTTGACAATCCCCACGGCTGAACATAGTACGTATTAGACTGAAACCAGGGAATTAGCCATCTACGGCAATTCCCTGGTTTTTGCGGCTTCCTGCACTAGGGGCTTTGCCCCTGGACCCCACCAGCCCTTTGAAAAGGGCTGGACCCTAAACTTTATCTGGGGCAAATTGGAGCAATTTGCCCCCTAAATAAAATTTTTGCGCTGTAAGGTTAGGGGGCTTTACTGATGGATTCCTCCAGCAGGCGCATCATGGATACCTCGTATGCGGTCCGTTCCTCCGTTTCGCCGCTGGGAAGGACCTTGTTGTATGTACGGCTCTGGACACGGCCCTCCAGGGACAGCGGGTCGCCGGTGTGGAGCTTGCTGGCGCGGATGGCGAGCTGGCCCCAGGCAATTACGGGCAGGTAGTCCGCCCGGCCGTAGCGCCGGGGCGCGGCCAGCATCAGGTCGCAGATGCTGCGGCCCAAGGGCGTCCGGCGGAACGTCGGCTCCTTGCACAGCGCGCCGGAGAGGGTGATCTGGTTGCACAGCGCCTCCTGGCCCGGCTGGATCTCCTGGGCGTAGACCGTCAGGACCAGCTTGCTGCCCACGCCGCTGCGGTTGTTGAAGGAGCGGAGCTGGCCCCGCACCCGCAGGCTGGCTCCAGGTTCCGCCAGGCCGAGCATCGTGTCCGTGATCAGCACGGGAAGCAGGTCGATCTGGCCGGAAAGCCTGGGGACCTGGAGAAAAAAGCGGTAGAATTGCGTGCCGTGGTTCTCGTGGGACCACTCCGGCGCCGTCTGGACCCGCCCTTCCACAAGCACCTCGTTTCTTGTCGTCATCGTTGTCCACCTCTCGGTTGTGATGCTGTATCCTATGCGGAGGGCGGAGTGCTTAGACCTGCGCGGGGACCGCTGGGATGGAAAATAGAAAAATTAACAAAATTTACTTCCAGAGTTGTAGCTTTCGACAAAAATACGCTCCGGAACATGGTATGATTTCCATAAGAAGAAGCCCGGCCCAATGGGACAGGCCCAACCCAGAACGGAAAAAGAGGGGGACCACCATGGAAATACTCGCGAAAAGCGCGGACCGCAACCTCCTGCTGGAGGTCAGCGGCGAGCTGGACCACCACGGGGCGCGCAGCGCCCTCCGGGAGCTGGAGATGGCCCTGGACGCGGCCCTGCCGCGGAATCTGGTGCTGGACCTCGGCGGCGTCACCTTCATGGACAGCTCCGGCATCGCCCTGATTCTGCGGGCCCAGCAGCACATGCAGCTCCTGGAGGGCGGCCTGCTGGTCCGGAACGTCCCGCCCCAGGCCAAGCGCGTTTTGGACGCCGCCGGAATCAGCCGGCTGGTGACGATCAAGTGAGGAGGCGTACATAAATGAAGACCAAGGCAGTCAACGAAACGGCCATCGAGTTCCCCAGCCACAGCAGCAACGAGGGCTTCGCCCGTTCCGCCGTGGCCTGCTTTGCGGCCCAGATGGACCCCACCCTCAACGAGCTGGAGGACATCAAGACGGCGGTGAGCGAGGCGGTCACCAACGCCATTGTCCACGGCTACCCGGACGCCATCGGGAAGGTGCTGGTCCGGGTCCGGGTCTGTCCAGGGAACGTTCTGGAGCTGACGGTGAAGGACCACGGGCGGGGCATCCCGGACGTGGACAGGGCCCGCCAGCCCATGTACACCACGGGGGGAGAGGAGCGCAGCGGTATGGGATTTACGATTATGGAGAGCTTCATGGACACGGTGACGGTGCGCTCCGCGGTGAACAAGGGGACGACGGTGACGATGAAGAAGAAGCTGGCGTCCCGGGTCCGGAAATGAGTGCGGCGCTGGAACTCCTGCGGGCGGCCCAGCAGGGGGACCGGGACGCCTGCGAGCGGGCCGTGATTGAGAATAACGGTTTGATCTGGAGCGTAGTCCGCCGCTACTACGGCCGCGGCGTGGAGCCCGACGACCTGTACCAGCTGGGCTGTCTGGGTTTTCTGAAAGCGGTGCAGGGCTTCGACTTCGAGTACGGCACCTGCTTTTCCACCTACGCGGTCCCCAAGATAGCGGGGGAGATCCGCCGCTTCCTCCGGGACGACGGCACGTTAAAGGTAGGCCGCAGCATCCGCGAGCGGGCCCAGATGCTGTACAGCGTCCGGGAACGCCTCCGCCACGAGCTGGGCCGCGAACCGGCCCTCTCGGAGCTCTCAGAGGCCACCGGCCTGGAACCGGAGGAAATCGCCCAGACGGACCTGGCCACAGACACCCCCGAATCCCTCCAGCAGGAAACCGCCGACGGCCTAACCCTGGAAGGCTCCCTGGGCACCGAGGCCCCGGAGGAAAGCATGGTCGAACGCATCGCCCTCCGGGAAGCCATCGACCAGCTCCCGGAAAAGGAACGCATGACCATCCTCCTCCGCTACTTCAAGGGCCTCACCCAGGAACAGTGCGCCAGAATCCTGGGCGTCTCCCAGGTCCAGGTTTCCCGCCTGGAGCGGCGGGGGCTGAAGAGGCTGAGGGACGCGTTTACGTGAGGTCACTTTTTTTCTTGAAAGAAAAAAAGTAACCAAAAAAAGAACTTTTTAACTCGCTCTGCGGCCTGGTGGTTACTTGGGCCTCTGCGACGGCAACCCAGTCTGGAGTTCGGTCATGGTGGACCAGTAGCGTTTGGGCATGTTGCTCATGCGGAGGCGGGGGTTATACCTTTCTTTAATCGCAATCGTATCATAAAAGCGTTTCCAGAGGGTGCGGTAGTGGATCTCGGCATCGTCCGGAGGGGCCATTTCAAAGCTCTCCAGGGGGCGGATGGCTGCTTTTCCGTTGGCGTAGAAAAGAGCTTCCTTGTGGGTGCGGTCGTAGAGGAAGAAGCATTCGTTCCGGTAGCGGGCGCAGAAGTGGCTTTTCAGGAGGGGGAGGACCCGGTTCTTCGGCTCGATTTCGCCGCCCAGGACGCCGCCCAGGTCGGAGAAGCGGGTGAAGCCTTTCAAAAGGTGGACCTCGCCGTGAAGGTGCTGGACGGCCCGCGCCACGGGGTAATAGGTTTCATCGGAGCGGTCCCGGAGGAAGCCGGGGCCCTCGCGGAGCAGCTTTTCCACGAGATGGAGCAGGCGGACCTCCTTCTCCGGCAGGCAGGAGAGGAAGCCGCAGCGCAGCAAAGCAGCCGCCTCGCCGGAGCAGGCGGAGACTTTTCTAAGAACCCGGACCGCGTGGTCCGGGTCTGTTTTTATCTCTCGCGTCTCGAACAGGGAAAACGCGTCCTCATCCCCGCAAAAAATCGCAGCAGGCTCCTCCCGCCAATTGTACCGCTCAAAAATACAGCACAAAAACCCATAAAAACTCCCGTCATAATGAAAAATAACATCCATAAAAACACCCTCGCAAATCCAGGTTGCCGTCGCAGACGCCTTCGGCTCCCACCCAGCCGAAGAGCGGATCTAAAGCTCTTTTTGGTTACTTTTTCTCTCGAGAAAAAGTAACGAACGCGCCTCCCCTACGCAAACAGCGACAACTGCACGCACTCCTGTTCCGGCAGCAGCGGCCTCTCAGCGGCAATCAGACTGCGCAGAAGTGTATCGGGCGTAAAACGCAGGCCCTCGGCGATTTGTCCGGAGGCGGTCAGGAAATACTGGGCGCGTTTCATGACGACGCCCAGTTTTTTCAGGTTTTCGATGCGGAGGGGGCCGACGCGGCGGGCTGAGAGGATGCGCTTGGCGGAGGTGACGCCGATGCCGGGAACACGGAGCAGGGTTTCGTAGTCGGCGGTGTTGACCTCTATCGGGAAGAAATCCAGGTGGGCCAGGGCCCAGCTGCATTTGGGGTCCACGCGGGTGTCGAAGTCCGGGTGGTCCCTGTCCAGGAGTTCCTCGGCGCGGAAGCCGTAAAAGCGCAGGAGCCAATCTGCCTGGTAGAGCCGGTGTTCCCGCAGGAGGGGCGGCTTTACGTCCTTCGCCGGGAGAAGGGCGTGCTCGACGACTGGGACGTAAGCGGAGTAAAACACGCGTTTTAACCGGTACTGATCATACAGCCCTTGCGTCAAGCGCAGGATATGAAAGTCGCTGTCCTGGGTGGCGCCGACGATCAGCTGCGTGCTCTGTCCTGCGGGTGCAAAGCGGGGCGCGTGGCGGAATTTCACCAATTCCTCCCGGCTCTGGTGGTTCCGGTTCTGAATCTGACGCATGGGCGTCAGAATCGCCCGCTTCGTTTTGTCCGGCGCGAGGCGGTTCAGACCCGTTTCGGACGGCAGTTCGATATTCACACTGAGCCTGTCCGCCAGAAAGCCCAGACGTTCGATCAGCTCCGGGGAAGTGCCCGGAATCGCCTTGGCGTGGATGTATCCGTTGAAGCGCCAGCGCTCCCGCAGGAGGGACAGGGTGCGGATCATCAGTTCAGTTGTGTAGTCCGGACTGCGGTATACGCCGGAGGAGAGGAACAAACCTTCGATATAGTTCCTGCGGTAGAAGCTGATGGTCAAATCGGCCAATTCCTCCGGGGTGAAGGCGGCGCGGCGCGTCTCGTTGCTCCGGCGGTTCACGCAGTATTTGCAGTCGTACACACAGCGGTTGGTCAGGAGCACTTTCAGCAGCGTGACGCAGCGCCCGTCGGCGGAAAAGGTGTGGCAGCAGCCCGCAGAGGCGGTGGAGGTGTTGCCGATGTACCCTTTTTTCGCGGTGCGCTTCCCGCCGCTGGAGGTACAGGCGGCGTCATACTTCGCGGCGTCGGTGAGAATGGTCAGCTTCTCCAGAACATCCATCGCACATCCTCCAGCAGGTTGGAGAAGAACACTTTCCAGCCGTTCCGCCCCTGGGGGCGGGCCTCCCAGACGGCCATCCAGACAGGGTGGCGCTGGGGGTACTCGATAAGGTCCACCAGGCGGAAGAGCTGGGCGGTTGCCGCCGCGAGGCCGATGATGATGAAAAAGAGCGTCCATCCGTTCATCATAGCAAGAGTCCTCCTTGTGCAAGGTTATCTTTTGAGTTAGAATTGCTGTTCGACTGTGATTATAACTCGAACTCTCGTTTTTGTCAAGAGAAAATCGAAAATTTTTTCGAGAAACAAAAATACGATAGAAAATTCCGTTTGCCTATAGCCTTTTCTGAAAAATGATGTATAATCAGAGGAAGCGAAACCAAGCGCAAAGGAGACTGCCATGAAACGCTGCTTTATTTTTGCCGCAGGCACCTTCTACGGCCTGCGGGAGCGCCCCGCTCCGGAGGACCTGGTGATTGCCGCGGACGCGGGGGCCATAGCCTGCCAGGCGGCGGGCCTTGTACCGGACGTGCTTCTGGGAGACTTCGACTCCATGGAGCCCCCGGGCGGGAGCGCCAAGGTGGTGCGCCTCCCGGTGGAGAAGGACGACACGGACACCCTGGCCGCTGTCCGCAGCGCATTGGAGCAAAAGTTTGATACCTTTTATATTTACGGCGGCACCGGCGGCAAGCGCCTGGACCACACCCTGGCGAACCTGCAAACCCTGCTGTTTCTCCGCCGCCGCGGGGCACGGGGCTGGCTCTACGGCGAGGACTTTATCTGGACCGTCATCGAAAACGAATCCCTGACGGTCCGAAAAACGGTAGAATGGGGCCTGTTTTCCGCCTTCTGCCTGGGGGACAGGGCGGAGGGCGTGTATGAAACAGGCTTCCAGTATCCCCTGCGGGACGCCGTGCTGACGCCGGACATGCCCCTGGGCGTCAGCAATCACATCATAGCCCCCGAGGCGGAGATTACCGTCCGACGCGGCGCTCTGGCCGTCGGCTGGGAGCTTCCGGCTCTATGAGGAAAAATGCAGGAATCGCAGTAGGTCTGGCCATTGTTCACAGAAACTTCTTGCAATTGAGCGAAAAACTTGGTATGATACCAGATATTGCGAATCAAGGCAAAGGAGGCGGCGGATATGGTGATACACGAATCGGCGGAGGATTATCTGGAGTCGATCTTGATTTTACAGGAGCAGATCGGCCAGGTCCGTTCAATCGACATAGTGAACCGTCTGGGCTTTTCAAAGCCCAGCGTAAGCATCGCCATGAAGAAGCTCCGCGAAAGCGGCTACATCTCAATGGCAGGCGACGGCACCATCACCCTGAACGAAAGCGGCCTGGAAATAGCGACCAGAATCTACAGCCGCCACAAAACGATCACAAAGCTCTTCGAGCGCCTAGGCGTCTCCCCGGCGCAGGCGGTAGCAGACGCCTGCAAAGTAGAACACGACCTAAGCGACGAAACCTTCGGCCGCATCTGCGACTTCATCGAAAAAGGCCGCGTCTAACCCCCAAAAGCGGGCGCCCACGCGCCTGCTTTCTTCACCCTTCAGCACTACATAAGGTGCATACGGCCTCCGGCGGGCGGGGGGCCTCCGGCGGCCAAGGAGGCTCTGCCTCCTTGGATTCTCCGCCAGGGAGGCGCGCGCCTCCCTGGCCCCTGGCAGATCGGTTCTTTCAGTGAGTGCCAGGGGTGTTGGGGTGCGTGCATATCAACCACCTGGGAGGTGGGGGTGCATCCTTGTGGGTGCGGTGGGCGCGGGGGACGGGACGCCGAGGGCGGCGTCCCCTACGGATTCGTTTATCGTGGTCCGGTGGTTGTTAGGGAATGGCCTGTTGTGGGCCGCAGGGAAGGGAAGACCATCCCCGCAGAAAAAATAAACCCGTGGAACCTTCCATGCCAATGGAAGGTTCCACCCGCACAGCACCCCCGTTACCGTGCGGTAAACTTTCGCGCCCACCAGAGCATAGAGCGGATCTAAAGTTCTTTTGCTTACTTTTCTTTCAAGAAAAGTAAGCCGCCGGAGGCCCCCCGCCCGCCGGAGGCCGCACGAGGCTACAAAAGGGAAATATTACTGGAATTTATGGCTTGTCTGTGTTATACTGATTAAATTGCGGGGTGTTGTCCTGCGGTGATATTGAGAGTAAGGGGAGTGAATTGGTTGACTTTGGGTTCTTCTGTGGTGCTTGGGGTGATTCAGGGGGTTACTGAGTTTTTGCCGGTTTCCAGTTCAGGGCATTTGGCGATTGCGGAGCATCTTTTGAATGTCTCGGGGGTTTCGGTGCCTGAGTTCTTTGATGTGCTGCTGCATCTTGGGACGCTTTTGGCGGTTTTTGTGGCTTATTGGGAAGATATTCGGGATATGATCGTTGAGTTCTTTCTTGGGGTCGGGGATCTGGTGCATGGGACTACTCCTGCGCCGGTGCCTCCGGCACGGCGGCTGATCGTGCTGATCATTGTCGGGACCTTGCCCTTGTTTGCAGTGCTGCCTGTGAAGGACAAGATTGAGGGGCTTGGGGATAACATGTACTTCGTGGCTTGGGCGCTGCTGGCTACCGGGTGCCTGCTCTTTGCCAGCGATCGGGTCCGGCGGGGGCGGAAGACGGAGCGGAGCGCTACGGTGCTGGACGCCTTTTTGGTGGGCATCGGGCAGGCAGTGGCTACCTGTCCCGGGATTTCACGGTCCGGCACTACCATCACTGTTGGGTGCTTTACCGGGCTGGAGCGGAAATTTGCGGTGCGCTTTTCGTTCCTGATGTCCATTCCCGCGATTCTGGGGGCGAATCTGCTGACCTTGAAGGACGCTTTGGAGTCCGGGGTGATTTGGGAGGAAGTGCCCGTTTACCTGGTAGGCGTCGCTGTGGCGGCAGTGGTCGGGTATCTGTGCATCCGGCTCTTGAAGCTGGTGGCGGAGAAGGGGAAGTTCGGCTTCTTCGCTTATTACTGCTGGCTGGCAGGCGTGGTGACTCTGGCGCTGATTCTGACGCAGAAGTGAGTTTTCGATCCCCGCTGCTGCAAACCCGATATTGTCTGAACTTTCTTTAATTCTAAAAATCCATTAGTTTTGGGAGGTACATACCCGTGGCTTCCTCACAGAAGAAATCCACATCAGGAAAGCGAAGCGCATCCTCCGGAGGGACCCGCGCCAAAAGCGGCGCGAAGCGCCCTCCCCAGAAACAGCCCGTCCGGCGGGAGGTCGGGGCGGGCGTCCTGCTGGTGCTGACGCTGTGTGTATTCGTCAGCTATTTCCACATCAACGCCCTGTTCATCGACTGGTTCGCCCAGCTGATCAAGGGCCTGTTTGGCTACGGCTACTGGCTGGCGGGCCCCTGCCTGCTCCTGGCGGGCCTGATCCTGCTGTTCCACCACGGACGCCCCGTCCAGCTCCGGACAACCTGCGCCCTGCTGACGCCGGTGCTGTTCGGGTCCCTGGCCCACATGGTGCTGTGCGAGAAGACTTACGCCCCCGGCTTTTTCAAGATGCTGGTAAGCATCTGGAAGGACGGCCTGGCGCTGGAGTCCGGCGGCGCTGTCTCCGGCGTGCTGGCCAACGCGTCCGTGGCGGTGTTCTCGAAACTGGCGTCGGTGATTCTGTTCACGGTTTTGCTGGTGACGGTGGTGCTGATCGCCACGCGGCTGGCGCTGGCGGCGCTGATGGAGCGGCACCGGGAGCGGCCCATGTATGAAGAGGAGGAGTGGGAGGCCCCCCAGCCCGCCATCCCCCAGAAGCGCAGGGCGAAGCCCCGGATCGACATCCCCCTGGACGGCGAGACGGCGGAGAGCGCCGCGCCTCCGGCCAAGGAGCCGGGCCGCTTCACCAGCTTCTTCCGCCACAAGTCCGACCACCAGCGGACGCCGGATCAGGTTCTGGCGGACATGCGGGACCCGGAGCCCGAACCTGTGCCGCCTGCGGCGGAGGAGTCCGTTTCCCCGCCCCCTCCGCCGAAGAAGCCCCATGTCTCCGTACCCATTCCCCCGGCTATCCCCCCGGAGCCGCCGGTCTCGCCTGTGCCTGCGCCGGAACCGGCCCCAATTGTGGTAGAGCCGCCCGTTCAGGAGCCGGAGCCTGCGGCGGAGAAGCCGAAGGTGGATCTGCCCCTGTTCTCCAGGGGCGGGAAAGCCGACACGGCGAAGGAGGTCGCGGCCCAGACCGCCGCCATTGCCTCAGAGATCGAAGAAAAGCTGGCCGCGGGGGAAGGGGAGTACCAATATCCTCCCGTGGAGCTGCTTCGGAAGAACCACGCGGAAAACCACGTGGAGGCTGGCGCGGAGCTGCGGAACAACTCCCGCCGCCTGGCGGAAACCCTTGCCAGCTTCAACGTCGACGCCACGCCCGGAGACGTGATCCACGGCCCCGCCGTGACCCGGTACGAATTCGTGCTGAACCGGGGTGTGAAGCTGTCCAAGATCACGAATCTGGCGGACGATATTGCCCTGGCTCTGGGCGCTACGGGCGTGCGGATTGCGCCGATTCCTGACAAGATTTCCGTGGTGGGCATCGAGGTGCCCAACAAGCAGGTGACGCCGGTGCTGATCCGGGACGTGATTGAGTCTCCGGCGTTCCAGGACCACCATTCTCAGGTGGCGTTTGCACTGGGAAAGGATATCAGTGGCCAGAGCGTTGTTGGAGACATTGGGACCCTGCCTCATGTGCTGATCGCAGGAACCACCGGTTCCGGCAAGTCCGTGTGTACCAACTCTCTGATCGTGAGCCTCCTGTACAAGTCCACGCCGGAGGAAGTGCGCTTTATTATGGTGGACCCTAAAATGGTGGAGCTGGCCCCGTATAACGGAATTCCCCATCTGCTGATCCCCGTGGTGACAGACCCGAAAAAGGCCGCGGGCGCGCTGCAATGGGCGGTCTACGAGATGATGAAGCGCTACACGTCCTTCAAGGAGACGGGCGTGAAGAAACTGGAGGAATACAACCAGCTGGCCCGGAGCCGTGAGGATTTGACGCCGCTGCCAGTGGTGGTGGTGGTCATCGACGAGCTGGCGGATTTGATGCTGGTGGCGGGGAAAGAGGTGGAGGACTCCATCTGCCGTGTGGCCCAGATGGGCCGCGCCGCTGGAATGCATTTGGTCATCGCCACGCAGCGGCCCTCCGCCGACGTGATCACCGGCCTGATGAAGGCCAATGTCCCCAGCCGGATCGCTTTTGCGGTGGCGTCCGGCATGGAGTCCCGGATCATCCTGGACGACAACGGCGCGGAAAAGCTGGTGGGCCGCGGCGATATGCTGTATGCCCCCCTGGGCGGCGGCAAGCCCACCCGTGTGCAGGGCTGCTTCATCACTCCGGAGGAAATTGAGCAGGTGGTGGCCTTCGTGAAGCAGACCGGCGAGGCCCAGTATTCCGATGAGGTTATCGCGAAGATTGAGGAGTCCGTGAAGGATGCCAAGGGCGGGAAGGACGAGGGGAAGAAAGGCCCCGATTCGGAGGAAGAGTCCTGCGACGAGCTGTTCCCCGCCGCCGTGGATATCGTGCTGGAGATGGGGCAGGCGTCTGTGTCCATGCTCCAGCGCCGCCTGCGGGTGCATTACTCCCGGGCGGGGCGTCTGGTGGACCAGATGGAGGACCGGGGAATCGTGGGGCCCTTCGTGGGGTCTAAGCCCCGGAAGGTGCTGATCACCAAGGCCCAGTGGCAGGAGATGCAGATGAACGCCGAGGGCGGCGGCCTGCCAGCTCCGGAGGTTGAAGAATCCGCGGAAGACTTGCAGGACGAAGAGTGACAAGGGCTTTCGCTTTGCAGCAAAAAAGACCGTCTGCGCGTGGGCGCAGGCGGTCCTTTTTATGTGTTGGGGTGCATTTCCCGGGAAATGCGGGGCTGGAATCCGCGGGGCGGCGTTAATTTGCCTCTGCCAGTTTTTGAAGCGCTTCTTCTTTCGAGGCGGTGAAGAAGAAGTGGCGTCCGTTGTTGGACTCGTAGATAAAATCTTTGAGGGGCTTGCTGGTATAGCGGGAGAAGTCGCCGTAGATGGCGGCTTTAATGTGGTAGTTGATGAATTTTTGGAGAATTTCTCCGGCCAGTCCGGTGCTGAGGATGAAGAAGTCCTCGCAGACGGCCTCCTTGTTCAGGACGATTCGCTCCGCGCCGGTTTCGTACCGGACGGACATGGCCAGGTCGAGGGCGGACTGCGGGTCCGTCAAAATCAGATCAGCGCTGGAAACCACCGCGAAATCCACTCCGTTTTGCTTGATGCAATCAATTTTCATAAATTTCACCTGTCTTTCTCCGCGGTGCGGATTCCAGTTTAGAAGAGAGTTTAGCATAAAAATTCCAGCCTGTCAAATTCCGGCGGCAACAAAGCAGGGATTTTTCTTGTATTTCCCAATGGAAACTGCTATAATGAATAGAAAATCTAAAATAGTAGCAAAGGGTACAAGGAAAAAGTGATCTGCCAGGGTCCAGGGAGGCGCTTGCCTCCCTGGTGGGGTCCAGGGGCCGTGTGAAAAAGCCCCTGGCCGCCGGAGGCATAAGCAGGGGGTAACAATCAAGCATGGATCTAGAGTTTTTGCGTGAGACTGTGTTCCGCGTCCTGGCGGTGCTGCTGTGCCTGACGGTGCATGAGACGTGCCACGGGCTGGCGGCGCTGGCGCTGGGGGACCCGACGGCGAGGTCGATGCACCGGCTGAGTTTGAATCCGCTGCGGCATATTGACTGGCTGGGGCTGGCGATGATGCTGGTGGCGGGGTTTGGGTGGGCGAAGCCTGTGCCGGTGGACCCGCGGTATTTTCGGAAGCCGAAACAGGGAATGGCGGTTACGGCGCTGGCGGGGCCGGTGTCTAATCTGGTGCTGGCGTTTCTGGCGCTGGCGGCGGGGTGGGCTATTGCGGAGGTTGTGCCTTTTGGTACGATTGCCAATGGGGTGTTTGAGTTCTGCGTGTTTACGCTGGCGCCGCTGTCTATCGGGCTGGGGCTGTTTAACCTGCTGCCGATTCCGCCTTTGGACGGAGCTAAGGTACTGGGGGCGCTTTTGCCGGATCGGACTTATTTCCGGTTGATGCAGTATGAGCGGTATGGCATGGTCGTGTTGCTGGCGCTGTCTTATCTGGGGGTGACGAGCCGGTTGATCAACGGCGCGATTATGTGGGTGTACATGACAATGTTTTATCTGTTCTTCTGAGCGCTGTGCGGCGGGGGAACCAGGAGGTATTTTTTGGAAAATCCCGTATTCAAGCTGGAAAAGGTGGTCCATGTCCGGTCGGAGGAATTGCAGGACTTTGAGGGGCCGCTGGATCTGATTCTGTTCCTGCTGGGGAAGAACCGGATGGAAATTCAGGATATCTCGATCTCGCTGATCTGCGCCCAGTACCTGGAATGGCTGGAGCAGAGGCAGCGGATGGATCTGGAGGTGGCCAGCGAGTTCGCGGCTATGGCGTCCCATCTGGTGTACCTCAAGACGCGGATGCTTTTGTCTATCGAGGACGAGGAAGCCAAAAACGAGATGGCGGCGCTGATCCAGTCCCTGGAGGAACGGAGCCGGGGGGAGAGCTACGCGCAGATTAAAACGGCGGCGGAAGCCCTGAGCGCCATGGGGGAGTTCGGACGGAATATTTTTGTGCGGACGCCGGCGTCGCGGCAGTCGGGGAAAATTTTCGTCTACGATCACAGGCGCGAGGATTTGCGGGCGGCTATGGAAGAACTGCAAAACCGTATGGAGCGCCGCCTCCCGCCGCCGCGGGCCGCGTTTCAGGAAATTGTGCAGCATGAGCCGTACCCGGTGGAGAACAAGGTGCGGGAAATCCTGGGACGGCTGGCGGGTCGGGGCGTGACGGCGTTCCGGGCACTGTTCCGGGGGAACCAGAGCCGGAGCGAGCTGGTGGCTACGTTTCTGGCGGTGCTGGAGCTGTGCCGGACGCGGCTGATTGAGCTGACGGGAAGCGGAATGGAGGTGGAGTGCGGCGTGCGCCGTGTGGAAGAGCCGCCGGAACGGGAGGAGGAAGACGCCTATGGCGCGCAGTGAAATCGAGGCGGCGGCGGAGGCTGTTCTGTTCGCCTCCGGGGAGCCGGTGGAGACGGAACGGCTGTGCGCCGCGCTGGAGGCGAAGCGTGCTGACGTGGAAAAGGCTTTGCAGAGGCTGGGGGATGGGTACGCTTTTGAGCGGCGGGGGATTCGCCTGCTGCATATCGAGGACAGCTGGCAGCTGTGCTCCGCGCCGGAGTATGCGGAGCAGATCCGGAGCGTGCTGGAGATCCGTAAGCCTGCGAAGCTGAGTCCTCCGGCGCTGGAGGCGTTGGCGATTATTGCGTATTACCAGCCTGCTACGCGGGCGCGTGTGGATCAGATCCGGGGCGTGGACAGCGCTTATACGGTGAGTTTGTTGCTTCAGAGGAAGCTGATCGAAGAGTGCGGGCGTCTGCAAGTGCCGGGACGGCCCAGACTGTATAGGACGACGAACCAGTTTCTACGGTCGTTCCATCTGAGCAGCCTGGACGATCTGCCGCCGCTGCCGGAGCTGAACGGCGGTGCCGCCGCCTTCGGTCTGGGCGAAGCGGGAGAACTGGCGGAAGCGCTGGAAGCACGCATGACGGAAGAAGGCCCACAATAATGGACTGATCTGCCAGGGTCCAGGGAGGCGCGTGCCTCCCTGGTGGGAGTCCAGAGGGCAAAGCCCTTTGGCCGCCGGAGGCCCCCCGCCCGCCGGAGGCACAAAAACCAGGTAGAGACTACCGAAAAGAGGGGAGGTGCAGACGTTGCTTTGGCTGTGGATTCTGCTGGTGATTGCTGCGTTGATTTTGTTGGTGTGCGTGACCCGTGTGGGCGTCTGGGCGGCGTTTGGCGGGGATGGGGTTCGGTTGGATGTGCGGGTTGGGGTTCTGCGGGTACATATTCTGCCCGCTAAGGTCAAGAAGAGGAAGGGCGGTAAGGCGGAGAAAAAGAAGAAGGCTAAGCCTGAGAAAAAGGTGGAGGCTAAGACGGATGAGGGGGGGGAGAAGAAAAAACTTCCCTTTACCTTTGAGGATGTGAAGGACGCTGTGCGGACCCTGTTTCCGCCTTTGCGGCGGGCTCTGGGGAGAACGCGGAAGGGGGTGCGGATTCGGCCTTTGCGGCTGTCCGTGGTGTTGGGGGGACTGGTGGACCCTGCCGCTTCTGCGAAGCTCTATGGGGAGATCCAGGCCGCGGTCTGGAACGGGATGCCGGTGCTGGAAAAGCTGGTGGATATCCCTGAGCCGTACATCCACACGGGCGTGGACTTCCTGGCGGCTGCTCCTGCCGTGGAGGGCGAGGTGGGGGTGACGTTCCGGATCGGGACGCTGATCGCCGTGGGCTTCGGGATCGCTTTCCCAGCGGTGCGGTGGTTCCTGAAATTCCGGAAACGCCTGAAAAAGCGTGCCGCGGAGGCGGAAAAAGCTGAACCTGTGAAAGACCCCGCCGCGTGAGGCGGCGATGCCTGTCAACCAATGCTACTACTCTATTTCAGACATGAGAAAGGAAGCGCGAAATGGATAACACAACGGAGAAGAGACACCAAATAAACGACCTGATGCGTTCCACAATCGAGAAAATCCACGAGATGGCAGACACCAACACCATCGTAGGCCAGCCCATCAACACCCCCGACGGCGTGACGCTGATCCCGATTTCCCGTGTGAACATCGGCTTCGGCACCGGCGGCGGGGACTACGGAAAAGTTCAGCCCCATGGCTTCGGAGGCGGCGGCGCGGGGGGCGTGCGGATCGATCCGGTGGCGTTCCTGGTGATCAAGGACGGCATTACCCGGGTCCTGCCGGTGGCGATGCCGCCTGTGTCGGCGGTGGAGCGGATCGTGGAAATGGCTCCGGACATTCTGGAGAAAGTGGAAAAATTTTTAGACAAGAAGAAAGCGGACGAGACGCTTTGAGCGCGTGCCAGGTGGGTATACTATACATCACTTCTGACAAATTGAGGTGATGAACCTTGGCGAAACGGTTCCTGCGCCGCCTGCTGGCGGCGGGGATGCTGGCGCTGTGCCTGCTGCCTGGGCGGGCGGAGGCGGTGAGCACGTCCGCGACCTCCGCGATCTTGATGGACGTGGAGAGCGGGCGGGTGCTGTACGAACAGAACGCGGACGCCCGGATGCTGATTGCCAGCACGACGAAGATTCTCACGGCGCTGGTGGCAATCCGGGAGGGAAACCCCACGGACGTGGTGACGGTGAGCCACGCGGCGGCGTACACGGAGGGCTCCTCCATGTACCTGAAAGAGGGGGAACAGCTGACGCTGGAGTCCCTTCTGTACGGCCTTCTGATGTGCTCGGGCAACGACGCGGCGACGGCCATCGCGGAACACATAGGCGGCTCGGTGGACGCCTTCGCGGCCATGATGAACGCGACGGCGCGTCAGATCGGCATGACCAATTCGTCCTTCGCCAACCCCCACGGCCTGGACCATGAGCGCCACTACTCCACGGCGCGGGACATGGCCCGTCTGGCCTGCGCGGCGGTGGCGGACGAAACGCTGATGCGGATCGCCTCCACCCGAACGGCCACGGTGGGCGGGCGGACCATGACGAACCACAACAAGCTGCTGCAATACATGGACGGATGCATCGGCCTGAAAACCGGGTACACCCGCGCGGCGGGCCGGACGCTGGTGAGCTGCGCGGAGCGGAACGGCCAGCGCCTGGTGGCCGTGACCCTCCAGGACGGGAACGACTGGGCGGACCACCAGAGCCTGTACGAGTACGGCTTCGCGGCGTACCCGGCGGCGCGTCCGGCGGTGCTGGGGCGGGTAGTGGACTATGGGACCGTGCCGGGGGGGCTCAAGGAGCGGGTTCCGCTGGTTGCGGCGGACAGCTTTTCCTGGCCCCTGGGGCAGGGGGAAACGTTGGAGACGGAGATCCGCCTGGACGGCGCGCTCAGCGCTCCGGTGCTGGCGGGTACGAAGGTGGGCGCGGCGGTCTTTCTGGTGAACGGCCGGGAAGCAGGCCAGGTGGATCTGCTCTGCGGCGAAACGGTTACGCCCAAGGCGGCGTCCGCGCTGAGCGTGTGGAAGCCCAGAGAGAAGGGCAGGCCGGCGGGTTAGACAGCTGTGGGAACCCAGGGGGAAGCGGTTCCCCCTGGCAGCGGACGGAGGGGCGTATGGACAGACTGCAAAAGATTCTTTCCGCCGCGGGGATCTGTTCCAGGAGGGCGGCGGAGAGCTTGATCCAAGCGGGCCGGGTCACGGTAAACGGGGAGACGGCCACGCTGGGGATGCGGGCGGATTTGGACTGCGACGACGTGCGGGTGGACGGAAAGCCCGTGGCGTCGAAATCCGAACCGGTGTATTTGCTCCTGAACAAGCCCCGCGGCTACGTGTCCACGCTCTCCGACGAGAAGGGGCGGAGGACCGTGGCGGATCTGGTGCGGGACTGCGGGGCGCGGGTGTACCCCGTGGGACGCCTGGACCTGGATTCTGAGGGCCTGCTCCTGATGACCAACGACGGCGCTTTGACTCAGCGCCTTCTGCACCCCAGCTATGAGGCCGAAAAGGAGTACTACGTCTGGGTCCGGGGCGACACCGCCTCCGCCGCCGCGCGGCTGGCCCAGATCACGGACCTGGAGGGTGAGCCCATCCGCCCCGCCCGGGCCGCTTTCTTACGTAAGGACGGCGATGCCGCCGTCCTCTCCGTCGTCATCCACGAGGGGAAGAACCGCCAGGTCCGCCGCATGTGCGCGGCCTGCGGCCTGCGCGTGACGCGCCTGCGGCGCGTCCGGGAGCACTGCCTGCATCTGGGAAGCCTGCCTGTCGGAAAATGGCGGCATCTCACCCCCGCGGAACTCGGCGCGCTCCGGAAGTAGGGCTTTCGCAAAAAATTAACATACGGTATATCTTGCATAATTATGAATGGCGTGGTATACTATGGAATGCTAGGCGGCGGCGCAGTATTCTAGTCAGATCTGCCGTTTCCTAAGGAGGGCCTAAAAATCCTCTGAAGGGCACACCGATGAAACCTCTGGTGCCTGCTTATTACGCCCAGTTTTGGGTGGGTGCTGGGGGGAAGCGTACCCTTTGGTATGCTTGCGGACTCAGGGCGCTTTCCAATGGCATGGTCAATCCGACCCTGTTTCCGTGGAGACCTGTTCTTGTGCATGGACGTACTCCCGACGTGGTATTTCCGGCCTGTGTACGAAACAGATGATGAACCTGCAATGCGGTGCATCCGTCTTCGGGCGGTAACGCTGTGTGCAGCTGTAGCCTGCCTTGCGTGGGGCGGGTGGATGAGGGAACTACGCGGTAAGGCCCCGGCCAGGGCTGTGCCGTGATCGCCCCCTGAAACCCGTTCTGCAAAAGAGGCTAAAGAAACGGACGGACTGTGGTGGAAATCACCTAGGCTGTCTTTCAGCGGGGCAGAAAAAGGATTGCAGTGCGGACTAAGTGGCAGTCGGGTAGCGCGGACAGGCGACGCCGTGCCGCAGGGCCGAACGGGAAACCGCCTCCATCGGCAACGAGAGGCGCTCTGCGGGGAAATCCAACCCGTACCTAAGCCGTAAGATTTACTTTTTCTGCCGCCGCCGCTTAGCACCAACATACTTCTGTCTGTAGTGCCTGCGCTGGGGCTCTGCCCCAGACCCCGCCAGAGGGCGCTGCCCTCTGGACTCCTGCCAGGGGAAACGGTTTCCCCTGGACCCCGCCAGATCACTTTCTTTCTGTAACTGCCAGGGGCGTTGAGGTGCGTACACGTCCACTGCCAGGCTTCATGGGATGCACACCGTAGGGGCCGCCGCCCTCGGCGGCCCGTCCTTCGCGAATGCCAGACCAATGGGGATGCACCCCTCAACATGCACATATCCACCTGACACACCCTGTAGGGGCGGACCTCTGTGTCCGCCCGTCCTTCGCGTCCGCCGCACCCGCGGAACCGCGCCCATGTCTGCCGCGCCCGGAAAAACCCGTCCGCGGCTTCCGGCACGCTCCGTTTATGCACTGTACATTCACATTCATCTGGCCCAACAGGCCAGGGGAGGTTTTTTCTTGAAAAAGGCACACAATTCCAAGGGAAAGGATAAAGGCAAAGCGTCCGCCCAATATCGCTGGGCCTTAACGGTCTTTCTCATGGCGGTGGCCCTGTCCGGCGTATTGAGTCTGGCGTCCGAGGCGATGCTGGACGGCGCGGGCGTGGCGACCGCTCTTTTGCTGTTGGCCGCTTTTATCGGCCTGGGCATTGTTTTCGACATCATCGGCGTCTCCGTCACCGCGGCGGACCCCAAGCCCTTCCACGCCATGGCCGCCCACAAGGAGAAGGGGGCCAAGGAGGCCCTCATGCTCCTGCGGAACGCTGGGCGCGTCTCCAGCGTCTGCAACGACGTGGTGGGCGACATCTGCGGCATCGTCAGCGGCGCCACGGGGGCGGTTATCGTCACCCAGCTCCAGAGGGCCCTGAACCTCCGCTCGGTGCTGATCTCCGTGGGCGTGACGGCCCTCGTGTCCGGCCTCACCATCGGCGGGAAGGCCCTGGGGAAGACCGTCGCCATCTCCCGGAGCACGAAGGTGGTCTACCTGGCCGGGCGGATTCTCCATATCTTCCATATCTGAGCCGTTGAGAGGAGCGTTTGAACGAGTCATGCTGCTGGAGTTGATCCATTCCCCGGCGGACCTTCGGGCACTGCCCGCCGGACAGCTCCCCCAGCTCTGCCAGGAGCTGAGGGAGTTTCTTGTGCAGAGCGTCTCCGGGACGGGGGGGCACCTGGCCTCCAACCTGGGGGCCGTGGAGCTGACCGTGGCCCTCCACCGGGTCTTCGACACGGAGCGGGACCGCCTGGTCTTCGACGTAGGGCACCAGTGCTACGTCCACAAGGCCCTCACGGGGCGGCGGGAGCTCTTCGCGACGCTCCGGCAGTTCCAGGGCCTCTCGGGCTTCCCCAAGCCCAAGGAGAGTGTCCACGACGCCTTTATCGCCGGACACGCCTCCAACTCCGTGTCCGTGGCCCTGGGCATGGCCCGCGCCCGGACGCTGCAAAAGGGGGACTACAGCGTCCTGGCCCTCCTGGGGGACGGGGCGCTGACGGGGGGGCTGGCCTACGAGGGCCTGAACAACGCCGGAGCCTCCGGCGAACCCCTGATTGTGATCTTAAACGATAACGGAATGTCCATCAACCGCAACGTGGGGGCCATTCCCACCCACCTTGCGAAGCTCCGCTCCAAGCCCGCCTACTACCATTTTAAGAAGTGGTACAGGAGCCTCTTCGGGCGCAGGCCCATGGGGAACCCGCTGTACCGCTTCAACCACGGCATGAAGACCTGGCTGAAACGGACCCTCTGGCCGGGGAGCACCCTGTTTGAGGACATGGGCTTCACCTACCTGGGCCCCATCGACGGCCACGACCTGCCCCGCCTGTGCGACGTGCTGGAGTGGGCGCGGGACCTGCGCTGTCCAGTGCTGGTCCACGTGAACACGGTGAAGGGGAAGGGGTACTCCTTCGCAGAGCAGAACCCGGACAAGTTTCACGGCATCAGCCCCTTCGACCCGGCAACGGGCCTGCTGAAAAAGGAGGGCGGGGAGAACTTTTCCGCCGTCTTCGGCAGGACGCTTCTCAACTGCGCCGAAGAGGACGGACGGGTCTGCGCCGTCACCGCCGCCATGGCGGACGGCACGGGCCTGACGGAGTTCGCGAAGGCGTTTCCCGAGCGCTTTTTCGACGTGGGCATCGCGGAGGGCCACGGCGTCGCCATGTCGGCGGGCCTTGCGGCCCAGGGGATGATCCCCGTTTTCGCAGTCTACTCCACGTTTTTGCAGCGGGCCTACGATATGCTGATCCACGACGCGGCCCTGGAAAAGCTGCACGTGGTCCTGGGCGTGGACCGGGCGGGTCTGGTTGGCCCCGACGGAGAGACGCACCAGGGCTGCTTCGACGCCCTGTTCCTGCCGTCCATTCCGGGCTTCACGGTCCTGTGCCCCTCCAGCTTTGCGGAACTGCGGCACATGCTGCGTCAGGCCCTGTTCGACATTCCCGGCCCCGTGGCGGTGCGCTACCCGCGGGGCGGCGAGGGCTTCTTCCGGGAGGACGCCTCCGGCGCACCCTTGATCCGCCTGCGGGCTGGGAAGGACGTGACTTTGCTGAGCTACGGCGTCCTGATCAACTCCGCCCTGGAGGCGGCGGCACTGCTGGCCAAGGAGGGCATTGAGGCGGAGGTTTTAAAGCTGAACCGCATTGCCCCCCTGGACACGGAAACGTTGGATGGCTTTTTCAAAAATACGGGTACATTACTGATACTGGAGGATGCGTACAGCGCCGGCTGTGTGGGGCAGAGAATCGCGGCCCTGCTGGCGGAGCGGGGGGAGGCCCCGGCGCATTTGATCCTGAAAAACTTAGGCGACAGGTTCCCGCCGGAGGGCAGCGTCCCCCAGCTGGAGCACGCATTTGGATTGGACGCCGCCGGGGTGGCCGCGGCGGTGCGGGAGGCGGCACATGGGAGCGATTAAAAAGATGCGTTTGGACCTGCTTCTGGTGGAGCGGGGCCTGGAGGAGACGCGGCAGCGGGCCCAGGCGGTGATCATGAGCGGCCAGGTGTACGTGGCGGGCAGGCGGGTGGACAAGCCCGGCACCGCCGTCCCGGCGGAGGCGGAGCTCGAGGTCCGCGGGGGCCTGCGCTACGTGAGCCGCGGGGGCTTGAAGCTGGAGAAGGCCATGAGCACCTTCCCCATTGCGCTGGCGGGCAGCGTGTGCGCCGATATCGGCGCGTCCATGGGGGGCTTCACAGACTGTATGCTCCAGAACGGTGCGGCAAAGGTCTACGCCGTGGACGTGGGCCGGGGCCAGCTGGCCTGGAAGCTGCGGATTGACGAACGGGTGGTGTGTCTGGAGAAAACCAACGCCCGCTACCTGTCCAGAGAGCAGATTCCCGAACCCCTGGATTTCGCCTCCGTGGACGTGAGCTTCATCTCCCTCAAGCTGATTCTGCCCCCCCTGCGGACGCTTCTGCGGGAGGGCGGACACGTGGTCTGCCTGGTGAAGCCCCAGTTTGAGGCGGGACGGGAGAAGGTGGGGAAGAAGGGCGTGGTCCGGGACCCCGCCGTCCACCAGGAAGTCCTGGAGCACTTTCTGGACCACGCCGCCGCGGCGGATTTCTCCGTCCTGGGGCTGACCTATTCCCCTATCCGGGGCCCCGAGGGAAACATCGAATACCTGGGCTTTCTGGGGGACCATGAGGAAGCCCCCTGCACATTTGACTTAAAAGCGCTGGTGGAGGAATCCCACCGGACGTTAAAGGAAGAGGTGGGAAGCGCATGAATCCCAAGAAAATCATCCTCTGCCCGAACCCCAACCGGGACCAGGGCATGAAGGCCACCCGGACGGCGGAGAAAATTCTCCACGGCATCGGGTTCCAGACGGTGGTCTGCTCCCCCTTCCGGGACCGGAAGGAGGGCGCGTTCGCCGACTACGACGTGAAGCCCCTGCCCCAGGAGCTGCGGGGGGCGGACCTGCTGATCACCTTCGGCGGCGACGGCACCATCCTGCACCTGGCGAAGCTGGCGGCGCTGCACAAGATGCCCGTGCTGGGGATCAACATGGGGGGCCTGGGCTTCGTGGCGGAGCTGGAGGCGGGGGAGCTGGAAACCCTGCGGAAGCTGAAAGACTGGAACTTCGAGACGGAACAGCGGATGATGCTGGACGTGTCCGTCCTCCGGGACGGGCGGCAGATCTACACGAATCTGGGCCTGAATGACGCGGTGATCCGGGAGGGCCCTATCTCCCACGTGATCCACTTGAAACTGTCCTCCGACGGGCGGCACCTGGCGGACATCGCCGGAGACGGCGTGATCGTGGCCACGCCCACGGGCTCCACGGCCTACTCCCTCTCGGCGGGAGGCCCCGTGGTGGAGCCGGTGGCCCAGGCCATGGTGGTCTGCCCCATCTGCATCCACAACATGCGCTTTTCCTCCTACGTCCTCTCCCCGGAACACGTGCTGACGGTGGAGCTGGAGCGGAACGGGCGGAAGCCGGTGTACCTCTTCGTGGACGAGAGCCGCGCCTTCGCACTGAAAGCGGACGACCAGATCCAGGTGCGGCGATCGAAGTACGTGACCCGGCTGGTGCGCCTGTCGGAGCGGAGCTTTTGCGAAATCTTTGCCCAGAAAATGCTGCCTGGAGGCTTGGAAGGATGAAAAACGACCGTCAGACCATGATTTTGGATATCATTGCCCAGGAGAACGTGGAGACCCAGGAGCAGCTTCTGAGCTGCCTCCAGCAGCGGGGCATCGTCAGCACCCAGGCCACCATCTCCCGGGACATCAAGGAGCTGCACCTGATCAAGGAACCTCTGGGGCGGGGGAAGTACAAGTACGTTGTCTCCGGAAACCGGTCCCAGCTCAATATCGCGGAGAAGCTGCAAACCATCTTCCGGGAGAGCATCATCAGCGTGGCCTACGCCCAGAACATCGTGGTGATCAAGACCATGCCGGGGCTTGCCAACGGGGCCTGCTCCGCTCTGGACAACATGGAGGAGACGGATATCGTGGGCTCCCTGGCGGGGGACGACACGGCCTTTCTGGTGATGAAGGACACGGAGTCCGCCGCGGAGTTCTGCGAGGAAATCAAGGAGATTTTGTAGGAGGAAACCGGGGCTTTCATTGAAAGGAAAGGGGTGTAAAGTGAAACGTTCTTACAGCATGGAGTACCTTGTCTGCGGCATTCTGATTCTGGTTCTGGCGGTTTCTTATCTGGTTTTCCCAATGGTTAACAGTCCTAACTGGTTCCTTGCGGCCATGTGGGGCGTCATAGGCGGCACGAATATTTACCGGGCCTTTTCGCCCCGCTATGTGGAAAGAGAGGAAGAGGAACGGACCATCCGGCGGGAGCTGTTTGGCAGATTTGCGCCCTTCGTGGTATGGGGGCCTCCCGTGGTGGCTGTTGTGCTGATGGTTCTGAGCCTGCGCATTCCGGAGGGGTATAAGTGGCTGTTCTGGCTGTACCTCGCAGGGATTTTGCTTATGGGCGTCCTGGTCATCTGGTACTCGTCCGTGATTGAAAAGCGCCGGAAGAAGAAGTAAAATGAAGCGTGCTTATGACAGGGAATTCCTGATCTGCGGCGTTTTGATGCTGGGCATGACGGCATGGCATCTGTTTGTCCGCCAGGGTTCCAACGCGCTCAGCGCGGCCTCCGGGATTTTCGTCGGCGGCGTGTGTTTTTACAAAGCCTTTTCCCCGCGCTGTGTTGAACTGTCGGAGAGGAAAAAGGCCATCCGGCGGGAGTTGTACGGCGCGTTTGCGCCCTTTGTGGAATGGGGTCCTATGGCGG
This sequence comes from Oscillibacter sp., assembly GCA_022791875.1. Classification (GTDB taxonomy): domain Bacteria; phylum Bacillota; class Clostridia; order Oscillospirales; family Oscillospiraceae; genus Oscillibacter. Next base: position 19,317 of record JAAVZX010000019.1, on the reverse strand, counting down.
GCTTTATAATTCTGGCTGTTCTGTGCTTCTGCGTTCCAAAAGGTTACGAATGGCTGCGCCGCCTGTATCTGGCAGGCATTTTACTTATGGGCATTCTCATCATCCGGTACGCTATCGCCATTGATAAGCACCAAAGGAAAGAATGACCATGCACAATTTACCAAAAACACCACCCATGCCAAGTCCAGAAAAAGCCCCTAAAAAGGGCCGATCTGCCGGAGTCCAGAGGGGCGCCTGCCCCTCTGGTGGGGTCCAGGGGCAAAGCCCCTGGCCGCCGGAGGCATGGCAGGCACTATCAAATTAGAGAGGCAGTGTGATAAGATGCTGGAGCTGCTGCATATTGAGAACATTGCAGTGATAGAAGAAGCGGATATCCAGTTTCACCCTGGGTTCAACGCGCTGACAGGCGAGACGGGCGCGGGTAAGTCTATCGTGATTGACGCGATGGGGGCTGTGCTGGGTGGGCGGACGTCCCGGGATTTGATCCGGACGGGGGCGTCGAAGGCGTTCGTCAGCGCGGAGTTTTCCAATGTTCCGGCGGAGCTTCCGGGGCTGGCGGAGAGCGGGTTTGCGCCGGATGAGGACGGGAATCTGCTGCTTCAGCGGGAGATTTCCGCGGAGGGGAAGAACGTGTGCCGTGTCAATGGGAGGCCCTTGACAGTGGCTCAGCTGCGGCAGATTGGGGCGGAACTGCTCAATATCCATGGGCAGCATGACGGGGCCCAGCTCCTGGACGAGGAACAGCACGGGGCCTACCTGGACCGCTTTGGGCGGACGGAGGAACCCCTGGGGGCTTACCAGAAAATCTACCAGCAAATGGCGAAACTGCGGGCTGAAATGAACGCCCTGCAAATGGACGAGGCGGAGAAGGCGCGGCGGGTGGACAGCCTGCGGTTCCAGATCGGCGAGCTGGAGCGGGCGGAGCTGGAACCCGGCGAGGAAGAAGAGCTGAACGCCCGCCGGAACCTCCTGCGCAACGGCGAAAAATACCTCTCGTCCCTGGCGGAGGCGGACTACTGCCTCAGCGGGGACGACGACAGCGCGGGGGCCGTCAGCGCCCTGCAAAGCGCGGCGGGCGCTCTGGCGGGGGTCCAGGACCTGGAGGGCATCTCCGACGTGTACGAACGCCTGGAATCCCTGCAGAGCGAAGCCTACGACCTGGCGGAAACGGTGCGGGACCTGCGGAGCTCCTTCGACTTCTCCCCGGAGGAATTGGACGCGGCGGAGAGCCGCGCCGACCAGCTCTACCGGCTGAAAAGGAAGTACGGAGCCACGGTGGAGGATATGCTGGACTACCTGGACCAGTGCCGGAAGGAGCTGGACGCCATCGAGACGGCGGAGGACACGCTGATTTTCCTGGAGAAGAAGCTGAAAAAGGCGGAGGCGGAGGTGCGGACAGCCGGCGCGGCCCTGACCGCGGCCCGGAAGCAGGCGGCACTGGACCTGGAGGCCCGCATCCAGCAGGAACTGCGGGACCTGGACATGAACCGGGTGCGCTTCTCCATCGCCTTCGAGGAAAAGGAGGCAGCGGCGGACGGCTGCGACGTGGTGCGCTTCCTCATGTCCGCCAACGCCGGGGAGGACTTGAAGCCCATCGCGAAAATCGCCTCCGGCGGCGAGCTGGCCCGGATTATGCTGGCGCTGAAAAACGTGCTGGCGGAGCAGGAGTCCATCGGAACGCTGGTGTTCGACGAGGTGGACACGGGCGTGTCCGGGCGGGCGGCGCAGAAGGTTGCGGAAAAGCTGGCCCAGGTGAGCCGGAGGAAGCAGGTCCTTTGCGTGACCCATCTGCCGCAGCTGGCGGCTATGGCGGATACCCATTTCTCCGTGGAGAAGGGGGAGCGGAAGGGGCGGACTTATACGCAGGTGGTACTTCTGGATCGAGAGCGGAGAAAGGCGGAGCTGGCGCGGATTACCGGGGGGGCTAAGGTGACGGAGGCGCTTCTGGAGAGCGCGGGGGAACTGCTGGACAACGCGGAGCACTACCGCGCAGGGCTGTAAAGAACGGATTGAACTTTCCCGCGGGTCATGCTATAATGTAAAAATTAGATGGAAGCCTGGACGTACTCAGGCTCTTATACGAGGTGTTACTATGGAAAACGCAACTGTAAAAAAGAGAATCCTCAGCGGCATCCAGCCCTCCGGACGGCTCCACCTGGGCAATTACCTGGGGCCTCTGCGCCACTGGCCGGAGATGATCGAAGAATTTGACTGCTACTTCTTTATGGCCGACCTGCACACCATCACGGTGCGCCAGAACCCGGCGGACCTGCGCAGGCAGACCCTGACCCTCCTGGCCCAATATATCGCCTGCGGGCTGGACCCGGAGAAGTGCGTGCTGTTTATCCAGTCCCATGTCCCCGCCCACAGCCAGCTCTCCTGGGTGCTGAACTGCTACACCATGTTTGGGGAGCTGTCCCGCATGACCCAGTTCAAGGATAAATCCGCCAAAAACGCCGACAATATCAACGCGGGGCTTTTTACCTACCCGGTTCTGATGGCCTCGGATATTCTGATCTACCAGGCCGACATGGTGCCCGTGGGAGAGGATCAGCGCCAGCATGTGGAGATCTGCCGGGATATCGCCAACCGCTTCAACGGCATCTACGGCGACGTTTTCAAGGTTCCTGAGCCTTACATCGCCAAGGTGGGCGCCAGAATCAAGAGCCTCAGCGCACCCGCGTCCAAGATGTCCAAGTCCCAGCCTGACGGCTGCGTGTTCCTTCTGGAGAAGCCCGAGGACATTATGCGCAAGTTCAAGCGGTCTGTGACCGACAGCGACACCGAGCGCTGCGTCCGCTATGACCCGGAGGAGAAGCCCGGCGTGTCTAATCTGATCCAGATTTACGCCTCCGCCACAGGGAAAACCTTCGATGAAATTGAGGCGGAGTTTGACGGGAAGGGCTACGGCGTTTTCAAGCCCGCCGTGGGCGAGGCGGTTGTGGAAACCCTGCGCCCCATCCGGGAGGAGACGGAGCGCCTTCTGGCGGACAAAGCCTATCTGGAGGGCGTGTACCGCGCCGGGGCGGAGAAGGCCGCTTACGTCGCCAACCGCACGCTGTCCAAGGTCTATAAAAAAGTGGGCTTCCTGGCCCGCTGACGGAGGAACGCCATGGCATTTGAAAGTCAGCTGATCGGCTGCGTGGTTCTGGCCCTCCTGGCGGCTCTGACGGTCAGCTTTTTGATGACCCCCGTGGTAAAGACCTTCGCCTACAAGATCGGCGCGGTGGACGTGCCCAAGGACGCCCGCCGGATGCACAAGGTCCCCATTCCCCGCCTGGGGGGCCTGGCGATCTTCATCGGCTTCATGGTGAGCATCCTGCTCCTGGTGGACATCCGGGGCAACGCCCAGATGCAGAGCATCCTCATGGGGGCGGTGATCATCGTGGTCCTGGGGGTGGTGGACGACATCATGGCCCTGCCCGCCATGCTGAAATTTGTGGTGCAGATTGTGGCGGCGCTGATTCCGGCGCTGAACGGCGTGGTGATCCAGGCGTTTTCCAACCTCAATATTTTTTCCGACAACCTCTACTGGGTCCTGGGGCCGTTGTCCATCCCCTTTACTGTGCTGTGGATCGTGGCCATCACGAACTCGGTGAACCTGATCGACGGCCTGGACGGCCTTGCCAACGGCGTGTCGGCCATCTCGGCCACGACGATGCTGGTGATCGCCCTTCTGGCCTCGGAGGCCCAGGTCGCCATCGTCATGGCGGCGCTGGTGGGGGCCTGCGTGGGCTTCATGCCCTACAACCTGAACCCGGCAAAGATGTTCATGGGGGACACGGGAGCCACCTTCCTGGGCTACATCCTGGCCACCATGTCCATTCAGGGCCTGTTCAAGTTCTACGCGGTGATCTCCTTCGCGGTCCCGTTTCTGATCCTGGGCCTGCCGATTTTCGACACCACCTTTGCCTTCATCCGCCGCATCGCCCACGGCCAGAGCCCCATGCACCCCGACCGGGGCCACATCCACCACCGCCTCATCGATATGGGCCTGAACCAGAAGCAGGCTGTGGCGACGCTGTATGTGATCTCGGCCATTCTGGGGCTGTCCGCCGTGGTGCTGACCACGGGCGGGGAGCAGAAAGCGATTCTGTTTTTCGCGGCGCTGTGCATTGTGGCGGCGGTGGCGGCGCGGGTGGTGTTCCCGAAGGAGGTGCGGGCGGAGCTCCAGGAGGAATTGGAAGAGCTGCGGGACCACGGCCACCGGAGCGGAACGGAGGAGGCACCGGAAGGGGAGAAGGAGGAGTGAGCCATGGGAAAACTGCGTGTTTTAAGCGTCTTCGGCACCCGGCCGGAGGCCATTAAAATGTGTCCGCTGGTGAAGGAGCTGGGGACCCGGCCCGGCATCGAGAGTCTTTGCTGTGTCACAGCCCAGCACCGCCAGATGCTGGACGCGGTGCTGGAGGTCTTCCGGCTCAAGCCGGACTGGGACCTGGACATCATGACCCCCCGCCAGACGCTGTCCGGCATCACCAGCAAATGCCTCCTGGGCATGGACGAGGCCATCGCCGCCCTGAAACCGGATCTGATCCTGGTCCACGGCGACACGTCCACCACCTTTGCCGGGGCCCTCTCGGCCTTCTACCATCAGATCCCCGTGGGCCACGTGGAGGCGGGCCTGCGGACCTACGACAAGTATTCGCCCTTTCCGGAGGAGATGAACCGGGTGCTGGTGTCCGGTATCGCGGACCTGTTCTTCTGCCCCACGGCGGGGAACCGGGAAAATCTGGCCCGTGAGGGCCATACGGGAGACAACATCTTCGTCACCGGAAACACGGTCATCGATGCCCTAAAAACCACCGTCCGGGAGGACTATTGCTTTGAGACGGACGAGCTGAACCGCCTGCCCTACAAGGACAAGAAGGTCCTTCTCGTCACCTGCCACCGCCGGGAGAACTACGGCGAACCCATGAAGAACATCATGCTGGCTCTGCGCCAGATTGCGGAGGACCACCCGGACGTGGAGCTGGTGTACCCCGTCCACCTGAGCCCCGTGGTGCGGGAGTCCGTGGACCAGTACCTGCGGGGCGCGCCCCGCGTCCACCTGATCGACCCCCTGCCCGCCGGGGAGATGCACAACCTCATGGCCCGCTGCTGCCTGGTCCTGACGGACTCCGGCGGGCTCCAGGAGGAAGCCCCCGCCCTGGGCAAGCCCGTTCTGGTCCTCCGCCGGGAGACGGAGCGCCCGGAGGCCGTCGCCGCCGGGACCGTCAAACTGGCGGGCGTAGTCCAAGACGACATCGTGACCATGGCGGAGCGGCTGATCACGGACAAGAGCGCCTATCAGAAAATGGCCCACGCGGTCAACCCCTACGGCGACGGCCACGCCTGCCGCCGGATTGCGGACGCCATCGAGTGGCGCTTCGGACTGCGGGAGGAGCGCCCCGCGGACTATGAGACTTGAAAAATCCGCCCAGCCGCCGAAGGAGCCCGCGGCCCGCTGGAAGCTGGACTGGGTGACCTGGGGCTTCGTGGTTCTGGTGGTGCTGGTGGTGGGACTGATGATGAGCGGAAGCCTCCGCCGCAGCTCCCACATCACCCTGCCGCCCCCCGACGAGTCCCAGGGCCAGGCCCCGGAGGACAATCCCTCCGCCGTCAGAGGCCCCACGGTCATCGAGGTCACGCCGGGAACCGTTCAGGCCGCCATTGGCAGTCTGGCCCGCCCGGAGGCGTACCGCCGCACGGTGAAGGTGGAGCAGCTCTGGACCGGAGGCAGCGGCATCTATGAAACCGCCGTGACCACCGCAGGCCCCTGGACCCGCACGGACCGCACCATCGGAAGCGGGCACGTCCGCCACACCATCACCGGAGAGGACCGCACCTATATCTGGTACGACGGGGACAGCGCCGTCTACGAAGGGCCCGCCGGAGGCATCTCCGCCGACGCGGAGCAGTCCATCCCCACCTACGAGGACATCCTGGAGCTTCCCACCGAGCACATCGTGACCGCGGACTACCGCACGCTCTCAGGGCTGAACTGCATCTATGTGGAGACGGCTGAGGACCGTGGGTACGTTCTTCGCTACTGGGTCAACGTGGACACGGGGCTCCTGGTTGCGGCGGAAAAGCTGCTGAATGGGAATACGGTTTATCGGATGGGGGCGCCGTCCCTTGAGCTGATCGAAGAGCCTTCTGAAAGTGATTTTGCTCTGCCGGATGGGAGGGTGCTGCTGGGGGCTTAAAAACTGACGGGAGCTAGGCTCCCGTCAGTTTTTTTCCAGGGGCTCTGCCCCTGGACCCCGCCAGGGGGAAATGTTTCCCCCTGGACCCTGCCAACTTTTCCGTGCCGCTACATGAATAAACACAGGAGGATGGGGAGGAAAATTGCGGGCAGGTAGTTCATAACCTTTAGCTTTGTGATGCCCAGAATGTTCAGGCCCAGGCCCATGATCAGCACCGAGCCCACCACGGTCATTTCCGGGATCGTGCTGGCGTTCTGCTGGAGGACCGGGGCGACCAGGCTGGCCAGGCACGCGATCCCGCCCTCCAGCACCAGCACGGACACAGCCGCGAAGAGCACCCCAATCCCCAGCGACGACGCGAAAATCATTGAGGACACAAAGTCCAGCGTTGCCTTGGTGAACAGCATTTCATGGTTCCCCGTCAGGCCGTCGTTCAGGGCCCCCACAATGGTCATAGCCCCCACGCAGAACACCAGCGACGCCGTCACGAAGCCCTCCGCAATGGACGGCCCCTTGCCGTCCCGTTTGAACCGCGCCTCCAGGCCATCGGCAAAGCGGTTCAGCCGCCCGTCCAGGTCGCACAGCTCCCCGATCACCGCTCCTACGGCGACGGAGATAATCGTAATGAGCGCGTTCCCGCCGTCCAGCATCCCGGTGACTCCAATGAACAGGGTACACAGCCCCAGGCCCTTCATGACCGTATCCCGCAAACGCTCCGGCAGGAGGTTCCCCAGAAACAGCCCGATGACAGAGCCGATCATGACGGTGGCGGTATTGACAAGCGTACCAGTCAGCATAATGGCCGCCTTCTTTCTATGTAGAATGAAAAGGGAAGGGGCTGGCCCTCCGGCCAGCCCCGTAAAGTGCGGTGAATCAGTCGACAAAGCCCATGCCGAAATTGTGAAGCTCGGGAGTGATGCCCTCGATACGGCCCTCTTCCCAGGCGATATAGTCCTCGTTGGCCTTGGCCTCGGTGACCTGAGCCTGCCAGCGGGGCAGGTCCGTGCCCACGTAGTACATCACGTGGGTGCCGTAGGTGGTGTCAACCAAGCCGGTGTCGCCGGGCTTGCGGGAGGCGTCGAAACACCAGTCGTTGAAGGTTTCCAACATCTGGCCCTTGTAGACCCGGGTATAGAGGCCCCCGTTGAAGCGGGAGCCGCCGTCGCCGGACTCGGTGAAGGCCAGGGCGGCGAAGGAGTCCTCGGTGGCATCGCCGGACTGCCACTGGGCCAGGACTTCCTCGGCTTTGGCGTGGGCGTCGGCGGTAAGCTGCTCCTGCTCGGCGTCGTAGCCCTCGTCCTCGGCGCCAAGGGTAGCCGCGGCCTTGTTCAGCAGGATGTGGCGGACGTTGACGGTGGCGTACTCGTCCCGGAAGCGGTTGTGGAACACGGCCACGTACAGAACGGTCCCGTCCTCCAGGACAGCGGCGTCGCCGTCCTTGCGGGCGCTGTCGTAGAGCCACTCGCTGAGGACGCTCCCGGCGGAATAGTTGCCGTTCTCGTTCTCGCTGTAGGTAGCCTCGCTGGCCTCGGCCAGGGTTTCCAGGTTTCCGCCGTCCTTGAAATCGTCAAGCAGCGCGTTCATGGTATTGCGGGCGGCTTCCATGGCGGCGGCGCTTTCCTCTTCGGTGGGATCGACGGGGTTGCCGTCGTCGTCGGTGGTGCTCTCCGCCGCACCGGAGAGGGTCACGACCTCATAGGCCACGTGGTCATAGGTGTTGCGGTTCGCGTTGTAAGCCTCGGTGAGCTCGCTGTCGGAGTAGGAGAGGCCCTCGGTGTAGGCGGTGGCGTAGGCGCTGTACTGGAGCATCCGCATAAGCTGCTCGCTGTAGACCTTCTCCGTGATCCCGCCGCCGAAATTGGCGGAGAGGTATTGGGAGACGGACGCGCCGCTGCTGGCCGCCGCGGTACGCAGGGACTCCATCGTCTCGTCGTACTGGGCCTGGACGCTGGTGGGGTAGCTGAAATTCTCAGCCGCCGCGGCCTTGAGTCCGGTCTGAATGACGGCCATGTTCTCAAGGGCCTGGTCCATGAAGTAGTCGTACCAGGTCATGCCCTCCTTGGGGTCCTCGATTTCCAGCATGGAGACAGCGGTTTCGTTCATCTCCTGGTTTTTCAGGGAAATGCTGGTGTCGAGGCCCAGGTAGCTGACGAAGTAGGAGTAGTTGCTGACGAAGTTGCGGTAGGCGCTCTGGTAGTAGTAGGAGACTTCGGCGGCGTTGTAGTTTTCGCCGTCGATGGAAGCGGCGGTAGCCATTCTGGGAATCACATTGGTCCGCCACACGACGGAGATAATGACGACCGCCAGGAAGACCACGGCGATTAAGCCGTACAAAAAGTTGCTGCGTTTTTCTTCCTTCCGCTGCTGTGCCTCACGTGCGGTTTTGGGATCGGCCCCATTGGCCTGCCGGTTCTGTTTTTCTCTTGATGCGCTCATGTTGTCTTTCAGTCCTCTCAGAGTAATCATAGTAATCAGATGCAGTATCCTGCATTTTACGCATTTTCCTATTATACCGGAAAGCGCCCCATAGTGCAAGAGAAATTTTTCACTTTTTTCCTCCTGCCTGCCAAACGGGGGACGAGGGACGGGGGACGGGGGGCCTCCGGCGGCCAAGGAGGCTCTGCCTCCTTGGATTCTCCGCCAGGGAGGCGCGCGCCTCCCTGGACCCTGGCAGATCGGTTCTTTCAGTGAGTGCCAGGGGCGTTGAGGTGCGTACATGTCAACCACCTGGGTGGGTGGGGGGGCATCCTTGTGGGTGCGGGGGATGGGACGCCGAGGGCGGCGTCCCCTATGAATACCGCACCCGTAGGGGCGAACCTATGTGTTCGCCCTGGCAGGTGGTTACAGCATCCCCAGAGGTGCGGAGGTTGCGAAGGCAGGGCGGACACGCAGGTCCGCCCCTACGGTCCAGCGGCTGTTGGGGATAGCCTGTTGTGAGCCATAGGGAAGGGCAGACCACCCTCACAGAAAAATAAAACCTGTGGGGCCTTCCATGTCCATGGAAGGTCCCACCTGCAATTCCCCCGTTACCGTGTGACAAGCCAAAACGCCCACCAGATTCGCGTCGAGTTAAAGCTCTTTTCGCTTCCTTTTCTCTCGAGAAAAGGAAGCCGCCGGAGGCCCCCGTAAGGGCAGGAACTACAAAGAGCAAAAAAGCACCCCGCGTGAGCCGTGTAGACCTCGTTATAACCTGCACCTTCCTAAGCACAGGTGGGTCGCCTCCGACACGCTTTACCGCTTCCAACTTCCAGCCGCGAACGGCAGCCGGGAGGCCTGCGAACCACGTATTGATCTGGCGTCCCGTATAACGAAATGTGGGTTAAAAAAAGATCTATCACGAACCCCGCAGGGTACTTCTTTTAATTGTTGTGATGGGTGTTTGAATCAGTCGTCCTCGTAAAGGGACTCCATGAAGAGGTCGTAGACGGCTTCCAGTTCTTCGTCGGAATCCAGGGTGGAGAGGAGATCTTCGCCGTCCTCGTGAATCACTTTCAGGATCACCAGGCCGCTGTCGGCGTCCACCATTTCGCCCTCTTCGTCCTCGGTTTCCGCCGGGAAGAAAGCCTGGTACATCGTTCCTTTGTACTCCAGGGCGTCGATGAACTCCAGGACAATTTCGTTTCCCTCTTCATCTGTAACCGTCAAAAAAGTTGGGCCGAAATCCTCGCTCATTGGGGGGACCTCCTCTCGATCCGGGGCGGCGGGCCGATCCGCCGCTGATTTCGTCTGGGCGGAAATCCTTGCGGCCCAGGGCTTTGGGCGGAGGCGCGCGGGGTGCACCCCCTGGGTTCGGCCTGGGGCCTCTTTACTGTTCACCGCTATTGTACACGAAATTCCGCACAAATGCAAGAGTGGAAATCGTAAAAAAGTAAAAAAGTAAAAAAGTTGGACTGTTTGCTGAAAGCTATCCTGCCCAAATTTCCGAAAACAATGCGATACGAACACTTTTTTTCGAGAAAAATCGACATTTTCAATATTGACAGACAGTGGTACAATAGAAAATGGTACAATTGGCGAAAAACGTTTGTGAATGCTTCCGGCCTATGGGACAGGCCCGGAGGCCCATACCATAGAAAAAAGGAGGCGCCAAAATATTGGAGCAAGGAAAGAGAACGCAGTCTACAGAACAGCCCGTCCGCCGGAGAAGGCCTCGCCGCCGTAGCACCGGCCTGCGGATCGTGGGCGGCATCTTCCTGACCCTGTGGACCCTGCTTCTGATCGGCATCTGCACAGCCGCCATGATGTTCGGCATTTTCATGAAGTACGTGAACACCTCCCTGGCCCCGTCCCTGGAGGTCCGCGCTGAGGACTACACCATGAACCTCAGCTCCTTCATCTACTACCAGGACCGTGAGACGGGCCAGTGGGTGGAGTTCCAGAATGTCCACGGCGTGGAGAACCGGGTGCTGGTGGACTTCGACGAGATCCCCGACGCCCTGTGGCAGGCCGCGGTGGCCATTGAGGACGAGCGCTTCTTCGAGCACAAGGGCGTGGACTGGAAAATGACCGGCAAGGCGGTGCTGAGCCTCTTCAACGGCAGCAGCATCTCCGGCGGCTCCACCATCACCCAGCAGGTGCTGAAGAACATAACCAAGAACAAGGAAACCACCATCAACCGGAAGGTCCGGGAGATTTTTCGCGCCCTGAAGTTCGAGGAAAACTACAACAAGTGGCAGATCCTGGAGCTGTATCTGAACAACATCTATTTGGGGAAGGGCTGCTACGGCGTCCAGACGGCGGCGCAGTTCTACTTCAATAAAGATGTCTCCGAGCTGAGCGTAGCGGAGTGCGCCAGCCTGATCGCCATTACCAACAACCCCTCCATGTACGGTCCCATGTACAACATCACCATCAAGCGCACGGACGGCACCACCACCACGCCCCGGGAGGCCAACAAGCGCCGCCAGGGCTGGATTCTGGACAAGATGACGAAGGTCATCAACCCCAGGACGGGCCAGCCCTTCCTGACGGAGGCCCAAGCCGCCGCCGCCAAGGCGGAGGTGCTCCAGTTCTCCGACGGCTCCACGTCGGCAAAGGAGCTGGTGGAGCAGGCCACGGGCGGCATTGAGGTGGACTCCTGGTTTGTGGACCAGGTGAAGCGGGACGTGTCCCAGGACCTGGCAAAGAGCCTGGGCATCAAGCCCGACGAGGCCCTGACGCGCCTTTACAACGGCGGCTACCGGATCTATACTACCCTGGACCCCAAGATCCAGTCCATGGCGGAGTCCATCTATGAGGATCGGAGCAACATGGATGTGACCAGCCGGGACGGCCAGCCCATCCGGTCCGGCATCACCATCATCGAGCCCTCCACGGGCAACGTGGTGGCCACGGTGGGTGATATCGGGGAGAAGACGGGGAACCTGATCATGAGCTACGCCATGGACAAGCGGCAGGTGGGCTCCTCCATGAAGCCCCTGACGGCCTACGCCCCCGCCATGGACGCGGGACTCATCAGCCCCGCCACCACCTTCGACAACTACCCCCTGCGGCTCCTGAACAACAACCCCTGGCCGAAGAACGCTCCCAACACCTACTCCGGCTGGTCCAGCGTCACCGAAGGCATCCGGATCTCCATGAACACCATCGCCCTCCACGCCCTGGAGACCATCGGCGCGGAGGAGGCGTACCTGTTCGCCACGGAAAAGCTGCACCTGAATCTGGTGCCGGAGGACGTGAACTCGTCGTCCCTGGGCCTGGGGGGCCTGACCTACGGCCTGAACACCATGGAGATGGCGGCGGCCTACGCGGCTTTTGCCAACGGCGGCATCTACAACTCCCCCCGGACCTACCTGCGTGTGACCCGGATCGACAGCAGCGGAAACGAAGTGACCGTGCTGGAGAATGAAGGGGAGAGCCACGTGGCCATGAAGGACACCACGGCGTACCTGATGAACCAGATGCTGAAAAACGCTGTGCAGAACGGCACGGGCCGTCCCGGCCGCATCAGCGGCATGACGGTGGCGGGAAAGACCGGTACAACCAACGACAACTTTGACCGCTACTTCGTGGGCTACACGCCGTACTACGTGGGCGCGGTCTGGGTCGGCTACAAGTACAACGCGAAAATCAGCTACAACGTAAACGGGAGCACGAACCCCGCCGTGGACCTGTGGAAAAAGGTCATGACCCTGGTCCACGAGGATCTCCCGGACCGCGACTTCGACAAGCCCGCCACGGGCCTGGAGCGGGTGACGGTCTGCGCGGACAGCGGAATGCGCTGCACGGACGCCTGCCGCGCCGATCCGCGGGGAAGCCGCGCGGTGTCCTTTGAGATCGCCGCGGGCACGGGGCCGTCGGAGGACTGCACGATGCACACGATGGTGGGCTACTGCACGGAGGGCGAGTGCCTGGCCGGGGAGACCTGTCCGGAGGAATCCGTCGTCCAGCGGGCCTACCTGGACTATGAGCGGGAGGACTACGGCTCCGGCATTTACGCCTCCGACGACGCATACCTGCTTCCGAACCTGCAAAAGGCCGTGGAGGAGGCGGGCGGGTGCCCGGTCCACGTGGGCGGGGAGCTGGTCGATCCCGAAAACCCCGAAGGACCCGTCGATCCGGAGAATCCGGAGCAGCCCACAGACCCGAATACGCCCATCGTGAATCCGGAGGAACCCACGCCGCCGCCAGCGGTGACGGACCCGAACGAGGGCGGGGAGACGCATGAGGGCTACGGCGGCGGTCCGACGTCTCAGCCGGTGACGCCGCCTGTGGCGCCGGAGCCAGAGCCGGACCCGGAGCCGGTGACGCCTCCGGCGGAGTCGGTTGATCCGCCGGCCACCACTACGGAGCCTGGCGGAGACTGGTTCGAGGGCTTGTGGAACAACACATGAGCTGAATAGGATAAGGACGGACGGGGAGCGAACACTTCCTGTCCGTCTTTTCTGTTGCATTTGAAGCAGAGCTGTGGTAAGATAGTTAGTGACCAACGGTCATTAACTATCTTTTTTTAGGAGGTGCAAAACAGATGGCGCGGCCTGGGAAGAAAACGCCGGAGGCGTGGAGACAGGAAATTTTGGACGCGGCGAAGGAGCTGTTTGTGTCAAATGGGTACGCGGAAACTTCTGTTTCTGACATTATGAACGCCGTCGGGGGCGCGAAAGGGGTGTTTTACCGCTATTTTCAGAGCAAGGAAGCGCTTATGCACGCCTTGGGGAACCAGATGTTTTTTGAGAATAACCCGTTCGAGCTTGTCAGGGGGCGCACGGATTTGAACGGCCTGGAAAAAATCAGGGCCGTACTCCTGCTTAACTCCGGGGACGAGACGCGCAATGGGATCAACCTGCAAGCCGCTTCGATTTTGAAGGACCCGCAGATTCTGGCGGCGGCGGTGGATGAGAACCGGCGGGTGCTGACGCCTCTGTGGCAGGAACTGCTGGAGGAAGGAAGGCGGGACGGGTCGATTAAGACGGAGTATGCCAGGGAGCTGTCGGAGCTTTTGCCGCTTGTGAACTTCTGGCTTCTGCCGCAGGTGTTCCCGGGGGCGGAGGCGGATGTGCGGCGGAAGTACCGGTTTGTGATGGAAGTGCTGGCCTGTATGGGCCTGCCGGTTTTTGACGGAGCGCTTGCGGAGTATGCGGAAAAATTTGCGGCGGGTGTTTCCCGGGAGGGGAGGGAGGCATGATGCAAAAATTGTTCTGTAGAAATTTCGTGCTGCTGATTCTGGGACAGGTTACGTCGCTGTTCGGGAATTTTATACTGCGGCTTGCGCTGTCGATGTATGTGCTGGACGCCACCGGTTCGGCGGCGGTGTTCGCGGGGATTTTGTCGGCGGCTATGGTTCCTACGATCATGCTTTCGCCCTTGGGTGGCATCCTCGCGGACAGGGCGGACCGGCGGACTGTTATGGTCGTGCTGGACGCTTTGACGGGTGCTTCGGTCCTGTGCGCGGCGGTCTTTCTGAGGGCGGAAAATGATATCGCTGTGATCTGTGTGCTGATGATCGTCCTCTCCGTTTTGGGGGCGTTTGAGACACCTACGGTGCAGGCGTGCATCCCCTCTATGCTGGAGGGGGACAACATTATGCGGGGGAACGCGGTCGTGAATCAAGCGGCGTCTCTCTCTTACTTGACTGCACCGGTGCTGGGGGGTGTATGCTATGCGGCGCTAGGGCTGCGGTCTGTTATGCTTGCCAGCACGGTCTGCTTTTTCGTGACGGCGGGGTTTGAGTGCTTTATACGGTTGGAGCGCCATGCGCCAGAGGATGGGGGGAGTGTGGCTTCGGTTGTGCGGCGGGATTTTGCGGAGAGTATGCGGTATATTTTCAGGGAACAAGCAGTCGTCTCGAAGATGCTGTTTCTGACGGCGGTTTCGAGGTTTTTTGTGATGGGGATTACGGTGGTCGGGCTTCCGTTTCTGGTACGGAATGTACTGGGGCTTGGGGCGGAGTATTATGGGGCGGCGGAGAGCGCTTTGGCGGTTGCGGCGATTCTGGGGAGTATCGCCGCAGGGGTGCTTACGGGGCGGATTAGGATTTGCAGGCTTTCGATTATGCTGGGGAGTTTGGGGATTTTTGCTGTGCCTGCGGGGATTGCATTTATTGTTCCGGCTGATCCGCTGGCGCGGTATATTGTCAATGTCATATCTTTCTGCGGCATGGAGATAGTGATCAGCATTTTCTCAATTTTTGCGGTTTCGATCATCCAGCAAAGGACGCCGAACCATCTGATTGGCAAGGTGATGGCCTACACGTCCACCATCACGCTATGCGCCCAGCCGTTAGGGCAGATCGTCTACGGCTTCCTGTTTGACCGATTCAGCACCGCGGTGCATATCGTTCTAATTCCGACGGGCCTGCTCATCTGCGCAGTCGGCGCACTCTCTGCCAATCTATTCAAGTCGCTGGAGCAGCAATCCAGCAAATCGTAAACGGTGCCGCGCCCACGGCATCGTTTTTCGCACCCCAGCACACAATCCGACGTTTTTTCCAAAGGGCCTGCCCTATAATAGAGAGCCGAAGGAAAAACTGATCTGCCGGAGTCCAGAGGGGCGCGTGCCCCTCTGGTGGGGTCCAGGGGCAAAGCCCCTGGCCGCCGGAGGCCCCCCGTCCATCGTCCCCCGTAGGCAGGCACCATTGCAAGGAAGGAGCAGCGGCATGATGGTCATCTACATAGACAGTGTGTTTGTGCTGAACGGCCTGATGGATTACGTACTGCTTCTTTCGGCGGCGCGTCTGGCGGGTGTGCCTCTGCGGCGGTGGCGGTATGCGGCGGCGGCGGTGGCGGGCGGGGCTTATGCGGCGGCGGTGTTTTTGCCGGGGTGCGGGTTTTTGGCGGAGACGCCGGTGAAGGTGGCGGCGGGGGTGCTGATGGCGCTGATGGCGTTTGGGGGGGAGGAACGGCTGGTCCGGATGACGGTGCTGCTGTTTGCGCTGGCGTGCGGGATGGCGGGGTGCGTGCTGGGGCTGGGACTGCTGGCGGGGCGGGCGGTGCCGGTGGTGAATGGGATTTTTTATACGAATGTGGATGGGCGGGAGCTGCTTTTGACGGCGGCGGGGGCCTATCTGGTTTTGTCGCTGGTGTTCCGGGCGGCGGCGCGGCATGGGGTGCGTGGGGAACTGCTTCCGGTGCGGGTGTGCCTGAATGGGCGGACGGCGGCGCTGACCGCGCTCTATGACAGCGGGAACGGGCTGCGGGAGCCTGGGGGGCGGGCGGTGCTGGTGACGGCACCCGGCGGGCTGGACGGGGCGCTGCCCAGGGAGGTGCGGGCGCTTCTGTCGGCGGAGAGCTTGAAGTCCCCGGAGGAACTTCTGGAACCGCTGCGGGACGCGGCCCCGTGGCTGAGGCCGCGGCTGACGCCGTATCACGCTGTGGGGACGTCCGGGGGACTGCTCCTGACGGTGCGGACGGACTGGACGGAAATAGCCGGAGAGCGCTTTCCCGGCCTGACGGCGGCGCTGTCGCCTACGGCGCTGGGGACGGGGTACACGGCCCTGTGGGGCGGATCAGTTGGAAAAGGAGGAAGTCATGGACGTTTTGGAAACTATACGGCGTCTGTTGGTCCGCTTGGGACTGCTGGCGGAGGAAGGCGTTCACTACATCGGGGGCAGCGACATTCTTCCGCCGCCCCTCCCGAGAGAACGGGAAGCGGAGCTTCTGGCGAACATGGACGAAGCAGCCAGGCAGGAGCTGATTGAACACAATCTGCGTCTTGTAGTCTACATAGCCAGGCGTTTCGAGAACACGGGCATCAACATTGAAGACCTGATCTCCATCGGCACAATCGGCCTCATCAAGGCGGTGGGCACGTACCGCACAGACAAGAACATCAAGCTGGCGACCTACGCCTCTCGCTGCATCGAAAACGAAATTCTGATGTACCTCCGCAAAAACGCGAACCGCAAAGGCGAAGTCTCCTTCGACGAACCCCTGAACACCGACTGGGACGGCAACGAGCTTCTCCTGTCCGACGTCCTGGGCACCGACGAAGACATCGTCATGCGCCCCATCGAAGAAGACGTAGACCGCACCCTTCTGGCCACAGCCATCAACACCCTGTCCCCCCGCGAAAAGGAGATCATCACCCTCCGCTTCGGCCTCGGCGGCTGCCGGGAGCAGACCCAGAAGGAGGTGGCAGACAAACTCGGGATCTCACAGTCATACATCTCGCGGCTGGAAAAGCGGATCATTTCCCGGTTGAAGAAGGAGATTCTGCGTTTGAGCTAGGGGTGCTCCTACTTTTTCTCGAGAGAAAAAGTAGGCAAAAAGAGCTTTAACTCGACGCGAAACTGGTGGGTGAGGCGGGCTTGTGCGCCGGACACGGCAAGGGATGGGAGGCTTTTAATTGTAAAGAGAACTGACGCGTCGCTTTCAGCCTTGACAACGGCCCATCTGTATATTATAATGGCACGGTATATTGCAGAACTGCAAAGAAGGGAAGCAGTACCCGTTGCGCGGATGCCAAGAGAGGGAGCGGTTGGTGGAAGCTCTCGTGAAGCGGCGGCGAAGTCGTCCCCGAGCACCGAGGCCGAAGCAGCAGTAGGCCCCGGCGGCCTCCCGCCGTTACCGGGAAAACGAGTGCGCACGGTCCCCCGTGCGAATTCAGGTGGTACCACGGATTTTCGTCCGCCCTGAGCCTTAACGGCTTTGGGCGTTTTTCTTTTGGAGGAACAGCATGGTTTTTGAAAACACGACCCTGTACGACAAGGAAGCCCTGTACGCCCTGGCGGACGTGCAGATCAAGACCTCCCGCCGGACCCGCATCCGCCGCTGGGTCCTTCTGATCGCGGGCGGGTGGTGCTGCATCGCGGGCATCCTGCTCCTGTGGCGGCTCCGGCGGCTGGACTTCTCCGGACACATCGTCACGGGCATGACCCTGGTGCTGGGACCCATGGGCGTGCTCCAGGGGCTGTTTTACCGCTCCATGATTGCCGCACGCATCCGGCGGCAGCTCCAGGGCGACGACGGCCCCCGCCGCTGCTTCTTCACCGAAGACGCCTTTCAGGCCGAAAAGGCGGGCGTCCGCTCCGTCTACAGCTATGATCTGGTCCAGAACGCCTACGAGCTTCCAGGCTACTTCGTTCTGGCCCTGGATAAGATCCACTGCGTCATCCTGAGCATGGCCGGATTCACCCAGGGCACCCCGGATGATTTTCGCGCTTTTATAGAGCAGCGTCTGCACGGTCCGGTCCGGTATCTGCGCTGAGCCGGGGAGGGGAGAGGGAATGGAAAACGAGTTTGAAATCCGGATGGACTACACCATAGACGATTTTTACGCTTACTGGAAAGCCTTTGTCCAGAAGAAAGGGGGGCGGATTCCCCCGAAGATGATGACCCGCGCGGAGGCCAAGCGGAACAGTATTGCCGCCCTGGTCCTGGGCTTGCTGGGCTTTGCCGGAGTATTCTGGCTTCACCACGAGCTTGGCCCGATAGCGGGAACGCATGTATATGTGCTGCTGTGTACCCTTCTGGTTCTGGCGGGGGCCTGGTCGGCCTACCGGAACCGCGGCTCCGCCGATCAGCCCGTTTACCCCTACTGGGTCCAGGGGTCCTACAGAAAATTCCAGAAAATCGGTGAACGGGACCTCTTCATTATCTCCGAAAAGGGCTTCGACGCCCACGGCCCCGGCGTGGACCACCACTACGACCTCTCCGCCGTCAAAAACCTCTGGGCGGACGAGAGCCACTTCTATGTGGACCTGGGGAAGAATGCGTACTATATGCTTCCCCATCACAATTTTACCCGCGGCGACCCAGAGGCGCTTCCGGCCTTCTGGATTGCCCAGACGGGCAGGCCGGTCCTTCCGGTGAGCCCCGAGGGCAAAGAGCTGGAAGCCTTCGTTCAAAGCCATATACAAAAATAAACCAATTCATCAGACAGGAGCGTTACGAATGAACAAAGAATTACCCAAGGTCTACGAACCCCAGCAGGTGGAGGGCCGCATCTACGAGATGTGGGAGCAGAACGGCTGCTTCTCCAGCAGTCCGGACCCCGCGAAAAAGCCCTTTTCCATCGTCATGCCCCCGCCCAACGTCACCGGACAGCTCCACATGGGCCACGCCATGGACTCCACCCTCCAGGACATCCTCACCCGCTTCAAGCGGATGCAGGGCTACGCCGCCCTCTGGGTCCCCGGCGTGGACCACGCGGGAATCTCCACTCAGGTGAAGGTGGAGGAGGACCTGCGGGTCAACGAGGGCCTGAGCCGCTATGACCTGGGCCGTGAGAAGTTCCTCCAGCGGGTCTGGAAGTGGAAGGAGAAGTACGGGAGCCGCATCGTCCAGCAGCAGAAGAAGCTGGGCGTCTCCTGTGACTGGTCCCGCTCCCGCTTCACCATGGACGCGGGCCTCTCCAAGGCCGTCCGGGAGACCTTCTGCGAGCTCTACGACAAGGGCCTGATCTACAAGGGAAGCCGCATCATCAACTGGTGCCCCCACTGCATCACCGCCCTCAGCGACGCCGAGGTGGAGTACCAGGACAAGCCCGGACACCTCTGGCACATCCGCTACCCTCTGGCCGACGGCTCCGGCGACCTGGTAGTTGCCACCACCCGTCCCGAAACCATGATGGGCGACACCGGCGTGGCCGAGAACCCGGAGGACTAGCGGTACAAGCATCTTTAGGGCAAAACCTGCATCATGCCCATCATGAACCGGGAGATCCCCATTGTGGAGGAATAGTATGTGTAGCTGGG
>JAAVZX010000018.1 GCA_022791875.1 Oscillibacter sp. | reverse complement strand
CGGAGATGCCGTGGTTGCCCTTGGACTTGTCGGTCATGGCGAAGACGACGAAGGTGTCGGCCACGTTGCCGTTGGTGATGAAGCACTTGGAGCCGTTCAAGACGTAGTGGTCGCCCTCCAGGACGGCGATGGTCTGCTGGCCGGAGGCGTCGGTGCCCGCGTTGGGCTCGGTGAGGCCGAAGGCGCCCAGCTTCCTGCCGGAGAGCAGGTCGGGGAGGTACTTCCGCTTCTGTTCCTCGGTGCCGTTCTCAAAGATGGGGGCGCAGCACAGGGAGGTGTGGGCGGAGACGATCACCGCGGTGGTGCCGCAGACCTTCGCCAGCTCTTCGACGCACATGGCGTAGCTCAGCACGTCGCCGCCGGCGCCGCCGTACTCCTTGGGGAAATAGATGCCCAGCATCCCCAGCTTGGCCATCTTCTTGACGGTTTCCATGGGGAACTCTTCGGTTTCGTCGACTTCCTCCGCCAGGGGTTTGACCTCGTTCTCGGCAAACTCACGGTACATCTTGCGGAGCATCAGCTGTTCATTCGTCAGATGAAAATCCATTGCCATTTTACTCCTTTTAATCAGTTACTTGCTGTAATCGTAGAAGCCCTTGCCGGTCTTCTTGCCCAGGAGGCCGCCGCGGACCATCTTCTTGAGCAGCAGGGCGGGGCGGTACTTGGAGTCGCCCGTCTCGCTGTAGAGGGTGTTCATGATGGCCAGGCACACGTCTAGGCCGATGAAGTCGCCCAGAGCCAGGGGGCCCATGGGATGGTTCGCGCCCAGCTTCATGGCCTTGTCGATGTCCTCCACGGAGGCGACGCCGGTCTCAACCAGGCCCGCGGCCTCGTTGATCATGGGGATGAGGATCTTGTTAACGACGAAGCCGGGGGCCTCGGCGACTTCCACGGGGTCCTTGCCGATCTCCTGGGAGAGCTTGTAGATGAAGTCGAAGGTCTCCTGGGTGGTGTTGGCGCCGCGGATGATCTCCACCAGCTTCATGCTGGGGACGGGGTTGAAGAAGTGCATACCGATGACGGGGTGCTTGAGGCCCAGGCCCATCTCGGTGATGGAGAGGGAGGAGGTGTTGGAGGCGAAGATGGCCTCGGGCTTGCAGATGGCGTCCAGCTCATTGAGCAGCTCCTTCTTGGTGCCCATGTCCTCCTTGACGCACTCGATGACGAGGTCGGCGTCGGCGCAGGCGGACTTCTCCTCCACCAGGACGTTGGCCAGCAGGGCGTCCACGGCCTCCTGGGCCATCTTGCCCTTCTCGACCCGCTTCTGGAGGGAGGCGGCGAGCTTATCCTTGTGCTTCTGGGCAGACGCGACGGAGCTGGCATACATCAGGGCGGTGTGGCCCTTGGCCGCGAAGACCTGGGCAATGCCGCTGCCCATCGTACCTGCGCCAAAAATTGCAACCTTCATGATAATTCCTCCTGTTGTTTCATTTAATGGGGCCTTTCGGCCGGGTGAATCCGCTTGGGCTGAGTAAAGGGGGAAATCCGGTCCCAATCCGGATTGGGACCCTACTTTGCCATTCTACTCACAAAGTTTATTATAAAAGTTTTCCCCTCAAGAATCAAGTCCAAATTGTGCCAGAATCCACCAGCCCCTTTCTTTTTTACACTTCGTACAAATTCCCGGAGGATATTTCGTCATTTCGTTAAGAGTTTAACATATCGCCCGGCAAAATGTTTTGCCGGAAGGGGGAATACGGGAAAAAGCGCCGGAATTTTCAGGGGAATTTTTTCGGAGCGCCGGAGAGGCGGGAGGGCGGAACGCCCTGGGAGACAAGGGATAGGCCGGAAACGGAAAACGGCGGGAGCGGGAGAGGGCGGAAGAAAAATAAAATACGGGCAGAAAATGCTTGCAAAAAGAGCACTGTTTGGTATAATAGTCTCATTCTGGCATTCCAGAGGAAACAAACGGAAGGAGAATTTGCAGATGGAACAGGGCTATATAGCCATGATGATTGTCCTGGTCGGCATGATGGTGTTTTACTATATGCGGGACAACAAGCAGAAGAAAAAGACCCAGGCCATGCGGGACAGCCTGAAAAAGGGCGACGTGATCACCACCATCGGCGGCATTGTG
Organism: Oscillibacter sp.; assembly: GCA_022791875.1. Taxonomy (GTDB): domain Bacteria; phylum Bacillota; class Clostridia; order Oscillospirales; family Oscillospiraceae; genus Oscillibacter. Next base: position 45,247 of record JAAVZX010000018.1, on the reverse strand, counting down.
GGCAAGATCGTGGCGGTGACGGAGAACACCATCGTGATCGAAACCAGCGAGGATCGGGTGCGGATGGAGCTGACCAAGTGGTCCGTGAGCTCCACCGGCGTCCAGAACAGCGACATGCCCGAGACGAGGAAGGAGAAGAAAAAGGAGGAGAAGGAAGCCCTTCCCGAGTCCTCCGGGGACGAGGAGAAGTGAGCCCGTCCCCCGCTCCCGCGGAATGTTTTTCCTGAAAACCCGGCATAAAGCGCCCCTCCCTCGGAATATGCTCCACTCAAGAGCATGTGACGAGGGAGGATTTTTTACTATGGCAAAGAGTCGGAAACAGGCGGCCCCGTGGCAGGGCTTCCTCATGGGCGGGGCGGCGTGCCTGGGGCTGTACCTGGCGGGGCTGCTGTTGGCGGCGCTGCTGATGACGAAGGGCACGGTGTCCGAGGCCAGCCGCTTCCCGCTGGCGGCGGTTCTGTGCGTTCTGGCGGCGCTGTGCGGGGGCCTGCTGGCGATTAAGCAGTCGGCCCTGCGGGCCGGGGGGATCGTGACGGGCGTATCCTTCGCGGCGGTGCTGGTGATCGTGGGCCTGGCGTGCTGGAAGGACGGGATCGCCTGGGCGGGACACGGAGGCATTCTGCTCCTGTGCGCCCTGGGCGGGGGCATTCTGGCGGGCCTGCTCAGCGGAAAGGGGCGGGGAAAGAGAAAAAGGAAATAGTCAACAGCCGGCGGCAGACAATAAACCCTATTGTGAAAATTCACAAAATTGCGGCGGAGGCGGAACGTCCGTCCTCGGAGCGCCGGACCGGAGGCGGGGGCGGGAGAGGCGGCAGATATGGGGCACGCCTCTCCCGGAAGCCCCCAGATAAGGTTTTTCCGCTTTCAGAAGACCCGGGAAGCGCAGGAGGAACGGCGGAGTTTACATAACATTGTAGGGCGGAGACATTGACAAAACTCCCAAAAAAGGTTTTTTTCCCGTAAATTCCTTGAAAAATACGGAGTTTTGCTCTATATTAAATAACTGGAGGGTTTCTCTCCGCCGCCTCGCCCCCCGCGGGGGACAGAAACGGAAATTTCCAAAGTCTGGAACCGCTGCGCCCCTGGGGGAAACGCCATATCCGAAGGACAGGAGAGGCCCTTACACGTGTCAGTCACGGAGGAACCGGGGGACATGTATAAACCGCCCGCCCCGCTCATAGGATGCAGTGAGGTGAGGCGCTTTGAAGGGGAAGAGACAAGGACTGCACTGGGAACAGCCGCCGCTGGGGCTGCTGCTCCTGGCACTGTTCTTTTTGGCGGGTGTTATTTTGGGACAGGTTTTCGCGGCCCGGGTGCCGGAGGCCGCCGGAGAGGAGCTGGAGCGCTACCTGCGGGGCTTCCTGGAGCTGGGCGGCGAGGCGTCCCCTAGGGCCGCGGTGTCGGCGGCGGTGCTGTATGTCCGCTATCCGCTGGCGGCGTTCCTGCTGGGCTTTTCGTCCATCGGCGTGGTGCTGATCCCCTGTCTGACGGGGGCCTTCGGCTTTTTCCTGTCCTTTTCCGTGTGCTGCTTCACGGCGGCTTTCGGGCCGAAGGGGGTCCTGCTGGCCCTGGCGGTGTTCGGACTGCGCTGCGCGGTGACGCTGCCGTGCTATTTCCTTCTGGCGGCGCCCTCCTGGCGGGCCTCCGGGGCCCTGATGAGCCTGTCCTTTGGACGGGGGCGGCGCTCCGCTGGAGCGGTGGTCTGCGATCGGGCCTGCTGGACGCGCCTGTGGGGCGCGGCGGCGGTTCTGGGGGCGGGGATCTGCGCGGAACTGCTGCTGTGTCCTTATTTTTTGCAGCGCCTGCTGGAAGAGCTGGTGCCGTAACCATATGTGTGCCTGAAGCGCCGGGCGGGGCGCTTGAATCTATGCTGCGGAGAGGGAGCGGATCATGAACGATCTGGCAAATTACAGCGCCTACTTATCCGGGGAGCGCCACGCGTCCCCCAATACGGTTTCCTCCTATCTCCGGGATGTGACGCAGTTTTCGGAGTACCTGGACAGTCAGGACTGCGCCCTGCGGGAGGCCACAAAAGAGATGGTGTGCGGGTGCATGGACTGGATGCTGGGGAAGGGGAAGTCGGCGGCGTCGGTGACGCGCTTCCTGGCGGCGGTGAAGTCGTTTTACAACTATCTGATGTCTGTCGGCGAGGTGGAGGCCAACCCGGCGGCGGGCGTTGCGGCGGCAAAGGCGGAGCGGAAGTACCCGGAAATCCTGACGTCGAAGGAAGTGGAGCTGCTTCTGGAGCAGCCCCGCTGTGTGGACGCCAAGGGCCGGCGGGACCACGCGATGCTGGAGCTGCTGTACGCCACGGGCATCCGGGTCAGCGAGCTGGTGTCCCTGGAGCTGGACGATCTGAACCTGGCGGCGGGGGTCCTCCGCTGCCGGAGCAAGGGGAAGGAGCGGATTATCCCGCTGTATCCGGAGGCGGTGAAGGCGCTGCTGGACTACCTGTGGAACGTGCGCCCGCGCCTGATAGCGGACGACGGGGAAGAGGCCGTGTTTGTGAACATGAGCGGGGAGCGGATGAGCCGTCAGGGCTTCTGGAAGCTGCTGAAACAGTACAAGGAGCGGGCGGGCATCGAAAAGGAGCTGACGCCCCACACCCTGCGCCACTCCTTCGCGGCGCACCTCCTGGAAAACGGCGCGGACATGCGCTCCATCCAGGAGATGCTGGGCCACGCGGACATTTCCTCCACCCAGGTTTACGCCCACGTCATACAGCGCCAGCTCAAGGACGTATACCAGAAAGCCCACCCCAGAGCCAGCGGCGACAAGTGAGAATGATAATAAATGACATTGGGGTGGTATGCTGATGAATGAGAAGAAAATGGGGATTGTACTATTTGGTGCGATCATTTTCTTCATCTCTGTCTTCTGGTTTGCAAACAGAAACAAAAGTGATTTTCCGCTTGATGGTAAAGAAGTGCGCATGATTACTTTTAATGTTTATCCGCAAGATATACCCTGTTATTCGATAACAGACCATGAACGTATATTAGATATTATATCAGCACTTAATGAAATAGAGCGTACCAGCCCCGGCTACCAGATAGACCATTTAGGTGATTATTATTTATTGACACTGGGATTTACGGGAGGCAGGCAGTTATTGCTTGAACTTGATGAAAATGGTATTTTTCTCAATGATGAAAGCTATATGGCAGATACAGAAGCCCTGCGAATCCTTTTGGAGCAAACCTATTATGATAGACAAGAGGAAATAGAATAAGGCGGGGAATATGCTGCATTTCCCCGCCTTTTGTGATACTATTTTGATACTGAGAAATTTAGCGGCCCCCAATAGCAGGTGAAAGCATAGAAAATACAGCCCCATAAAATAGGATTTGCCAAAAAGCAAAGCGCCTGCAAAAGAGCAGGCGCTTTTTTCACCGCAGAGAGCCGGACAACGGCTGATCTGGCGGAGTCCAGAGGGAACCGTTCCCTCTGGCGGGTCCAGGGCAGAGCCCTGGCGGGGTCCAGGGGCGGAGCCCCTGCCAGGCTTTAGTTCAGGAAATCTTTCAGCTTTTTGCTCCGGGAAGGATGACGCAGCTTCCGCAGTGCCTTGGCCTCGATCTGGCGGATGCGCTCCCGGGTGACGTTGAATTCCTTTCCGACTTCCTCCAGGGTCCGGGTGCGGCCATCTTCAATGCCAAAGCGGAGTTTCAGAACTTTTTCCTCCCGGGGGGTGAGGGTGGAGAGGACGTCCATGAGCTGTTCCTTCAAAAGGGTGAAGGACGCGGCCTCCGAGGGCTCAGACGCGCCCTCGTCGGGGATGAAATCGCCCAGGTGGGAGTCCTCTTCCTCGCCGATGGGCGTCTCCAGGGAGACGGGCTCCTGGGCAATCTTCATGATCTCCCGCACCTTGTCCACAGGCATGTTCATCTCCGCGGCAATCTCGTTGGGGGAGGGGTCGTGGCCCAGCTCCTGGAGGAGCTGGCGGCTGACGCGGATGACCTTGTTGATCGTCTCCACCATGTGGACGGGAATGCGGATGGTCCTGGCCTGGTCGGCGATGGCCCGGGTGATGGCCTGGCGGATCCACCAGGTGGCGTAGGTGGAGAACTTGTAGCCCTTCGTGTAGTCGAACTTCTCCACCGCCTTAATGAGGCCCAGGTTGCCCTCCTGAATCAGGTCCAGGAAGAGCATCCCGCGGCCCACGTAGCGCTTCGCGATGGAGACCACCAGGCGCAGGTTGGCCTCCGCCAGCTTCTGTTTCGCCCGCTCACCGGCGCGGTAGTCCTTCTTCCAGACGGCCTCCTCCTCCGGATTCACCACCGGCTCGGGGAACACGGACTCCCGCAGGAACTCCAGAAACGCCTGTGCGGCGTCCAGAATTTCCTCCGGCGGGCAGTCGAAGCGCTCCGCCGCCGCATTGAGGGAAAGGGGCGGCGCGGGGGCCTTTTCCTCCGTGCTGGGCGTGAAGGAAGCGGGGGGCTCCTGGGTGATTTTCAGGATTCTGTGCATGGGGTCCTGGAGGCCCTTGCGGGCCTTGTCCAGAGGCAGTCCGGCGTGCCCGGCGACTTCCTCCAGGGTGGGAATATGATCCGTCTGCCAGCCCAGATCGCAGAGGGTGGCCTCGGCCTGCCGGGGAACGGAGTCCGGCGCGGCGGCGTCCTGAATGATGCGCATGACCCGGCGGGCCCGGTTGACGGTAAGGTTGAGCTGCTCGGCGATTTCCGCGAAGGAGGGGGCGTGATCGGGGTCCGCGGTGAGCTGGCGGAGGGCGTAGGAGAGGCGGTCCAGGACCTTGCGGGTCTCCTGCACCAGGCGGATTTCCGCCATCTTCTGGGCGGCCTCGTTGCCCGCGGACATGGCCTGGGCCAGGTTCACCTCCTCGTCGGGGGTCAGCAGGGGCACCTTGCCGATCTCCTTGAGGTACATCCGGACGGGGTCGTCGATGGAGAAGCTGTTGGCCAGGGCGTTGGGGTCCACCTGCTCCTCTTCCTCCACCTTCTCCAGCTCCCCGGCGGCGGGGCCGTCGTCGGTTATCTCGGTGAGAAGCAGGCTCTCGTCGGCGCTGATGTCGATGCTCAGGGCCTCCAGGGAGTCATACAGCTGGTCCATCTGCTCGCTCTCCAGGTTCAGATCGTCCACGACCTCCATGAGCTCGGTGGATTCCAGCTTGTGCTTCTTGACGCCCTTGGCCAGAAGCTCCCGGAGCTTCTCGCTGTGCATGAGCCAGGCGGCTGCGGGCAGAGCCGCCACCTGTTTGTCGTCCAGGCGGGGCACGTCGGCCTTTTTGGCCTCGGCGGATTCCTCGGGTACGGCGCTCTCTCCGGCTTGGGCCTTCTCCGCGGCGTCGGCGGCGGCAAGAAGGGCGTCCGCCTGCTGTTCCAGCTCTTTGGGGGTCAATTCCTGTTTTTTAGACATTCTGCTTTTCTCCCTTTTTATCTTTGTGTTTTTCGATTGCCGCCAACAGGGGGTCCAGGCCGCTGGCGCTGCGCTTCCTGACTTCCGATTTTATGACGCCTATGTAATCCGCCAGAGCCTGCCCGCCGCTGCTGGCGGACTCCAGGCGCTGGCAGAAGGAGGTGATGTGGCTCATCTCCTCCGGGGACAGCTCCCCCGCCAGGGGGGGCAGGGACACGGGCCGGCCCTCCGCCCTGGCCTGCCAGAGGAGGAAGAAGACCTTCCCCAGAAGGGGGGAGGAAAAATCCTCGAGCGCCAGGGGGGGCTCCTTGGGGAAGAGGGTGTCGTCCAGGAGCATGAGCCGGATGAGGCCCTCCTCCGCCAGGGCAGAGCGGACGTTCTCATAGTGGAGGGAGCGCTCCTGGGGCTGGGACTGGGCGGTGGGGTTGAGGCTCCGCCGCAGCTCGGCGCGGCTCTCCCGGTTCGTCTGCTGCTTCCGGCAGCGCTCCACCTCCAGCATCAGGGCGTCCTTGGAGATGCGGGCCAGGTCCGCGGCCCGGGCGGCGTAGATCTCCCGCTCCACCGCGCCGGGGAGGGTGGCCAGGAGGGCGCTGACCTCCCGGCTGTAGGCCACCCGGGCCTCGTCGCTCTCCAGGCCGTACTTCCCGGCCACCTGGGCCATGCGGAACTCCACGCCGTTCTCGCTCCCGCCCAGAAGGCTCTCGAAAGCCCCCGGGCCGTGGTTCTTGATGAAGTCGTCCGGGTCCTGCTTGACCAGCTTCCCGTCCTCCGTCTTCCGCTGGGGGAGCTGGAGGACCTTCACGGAGAACTCGGAGCCGTTCAGAAGCTGTAAGGCCCGTTCCGTGGCCACCTTCCCGGCGTTGTCGTTGTCGTAGCAGAGGATCAGCTCCTTGGTGAAGCGGGAGAGGAGTCGGAGCTGCTCCTGGGTGAGGGCGGTGCCCATGGAGGCGACGGCGTTGTCGAAGCCCGCCTGATGGAGGGTCACGATGTCCAGGTTGCCCTCGCAGAGGATGATGTTGGGGCGCTTGCTTTTCTTCGCCAGATTCAGGCCGTAGAGGACGCGGCGCTTGCTGTAGACGGGGGTTTCCGGTGAGTTCATGTATTTCGGCTCGGACTGGTCCAGGGCCCGGCTCCCGAAGGCCACCACGTCCCCCCGGGTGTCGATGACGGGGAGCATCAGGCGGTTGCGGAACTTGTCGTAGAGCCCGCCTTTTTTCTTCTGGACCACCAGCCCCGCGTCCAGGAGCTCGGATTTGGTGTAGCCCTTTTTGGTCATGGCGCTCATGAGCACGTCCCACTCGTCCAGAGAGGCCCCCATGCCGAAGTTGACGGCGGTGGCCTTCCGGATCTGGCGCCGGTTCAGGTAGTCCTGGACGGCGCGGCCCTCGGGCTGCTGAAGGAGCTGGTAGTAGAAGCGCGCGGCGTCCCGGTTGAGGTCCAGGAGGCGGGCGCGCCTCTGGCGGGCGTCTCGGTCGCCGGTTTCCTCGGGGACCTCCATCCCGGCCCGCTTGGCCAGGAAGTGGATGGCGTCGGGGAAGCTGAGGTGCTCGGCCTCCATGATGAAGTTGATGGTGCCTCCGCCCTTTTTGCAGCCGAAGCAGTAGTAGATCTGCTTGTCCGGGGAGACGGAGAAAGAGGGTGTGTGTTCGCTGTGGAAGGGGCAGAGTCCGAAGAGGTTTGCGCCCTTGCGCCTGAGCTGGACGTAGCTGCTGACCACGTCGACGATGTCGTTTCGGGCGGTAAGCTCGTCCAGGAAGTCCTGGGGAAAAGGCAAAAGACCCCCTCCTTTCGGTCAGTTTAGCCAAAATGCGCAGGCATCATACCAGAAAATTGATCCTGCTGTTTTTTATATACGCCATAAAAATAAAAATTGCTCTTTTTCTCCCAAAAAATTTTGCGAAATCTGATTACGAGGGACGGGGGGCCTCCGGCGGCCAGGGGCTTTGCCCCTGGACCCCACCAGGGGAAACGGTTTCCCCTGGACCCCGCCAGATTACCCATTTGTGGACCCTCTGCTTCTATTGGACGTGCGGCGGTTATCACGGAATTTCTACCGAAAATGCACCTGTAGGGGACGCCGCCCTCGGCGTCCCGTCCCCCGCGCCCACCCCGCCGCCCTGAAAACGCACTCTTTACACCCCGCCCTCCAAAGGCTATAATGCTAACATATCAACTGCAAAAAAGAGGTGATCCCCCATGCCCACCCGCCTCCGCGCCGCCCTCCTGAACCGCCCCCTGACCCCCGCAGAGGAAACTGCCATACTCCCAATCCTCCCCCCCGCCCGCCGCGCCCGCCTGCTCAAAATGCAGTCCGCCGAAAAGCGCCGCGAACCCCTTTGCGCCTACACCCTGCTGCTCTCGCTTGTCAATGATTTCTGCGGCTGGCAGACGCTTCCCGAAATAGCCCTCACCCCGTCCGGCAAGCCCTATTTCCCTCAGCACCCCACTGTGCATTTCAACCTCAGCCACACCGGCGGCGCCGTGCTGGCGGGAATCTCAGACCGCCCAATCGGCGTGGATATCCAGCGCGTCCGCCCCGTGGACAAGGGAATGCTGGAGCGCTACGCCCCGTCGGGAACAGAGGAGGAATTTTTCCGGAACTGGGTCCGCTGGGAGGCCCAGGGCAAGCGGACCGGAGAGGGAATCATAACGCGCCTCCATGCCGCCGATGCCTTGCAGGACAGCAGTTTTTATTACCCGCTGGAGACATTTCCCGGCTATGCCGCGGGTGTTGCCTGTGAGACCACGCCGGAGTCGTTGGTCCTTTGGACGCTGGACGATCCGGGAAGCGTGCTGGAATGGGAAAGCTGAATGGACGGGGAGAGGCCCGTCCATTCCTGTTATATGTCAAATTCTGCGATTTCCCCGAAGCCAGGGTGCCCGCCGCCTGTTACGGCCTGTATGAGCATCCCGTGGCAGGCGACAATTACCTTCTCATAGGAGGCGTATCTGCGCAGTACCCCGAGGGCGCGGCGCTTGACGGCGGCGGAGGACTCCTATGTCATTTCTTGTCCATCGGGGTACGCACCGTGAAAGCGCCCGTATTCTTCGTATGCTTTTTCCGCCGCCTCGTCGCTTTCGTAGATGTAGTTTTTATTGGCCAGCCATTCGTGCAGATCCGTCTCGACCGCGATGTCAAGCGCCAGTTCCTTTGAAAGGATGGAGGCGGTCTGCAAGGCCCTTGCGTAGGGGGGAACTCAGGATGATATCAGCGTTTTTCAGCCTGGGGTCCCCGGCGGTTTTCTTTATCTGGCGGATGCCTTTTCCGATAAGCCTGCCAGATGGGCCCCGAAGCCCTGATATATTTTCGTGTTCCGCTCCGAATAATCGGGCTCGCCGTGCCTCACAAAATAGAACATGGCCCGCACCCCTTTATATTTCAAATGATAAGCCTGATTTTACCACCGCAGGCCCTGGGCGTCAACCGGTTTGCTGTGACGGCTGTACGGTGCCTGCGGAGGGCGGGCGCGGAGGCCCGCCCCTACGAAAAAAAACCGCCGGAGGCGCAACCTGGGGGCCGCGGATTCCGACTATATAAGTGAAAGCGGCTTTCAGAAGGAGGGGACCCAGTTTATGGAGGATGCCAACATCATTGCGCTGTACTGGGCGCGGTCCGAGGAGGCTATCGCGCGGACAGCGGAGAAATATGGCGGGTACTGTAAAAATGTGATCCGGCGGATTCTCGGGGACGGGCGGGACGCGGAGGAATGCCTGAGCGACACGTGGCTGGGGGCCTGGAACGCCATGCCGCCCCAGCGGCCGAAGAGCCTCCCGCCCTTCCTGGGCCGCATCGCCCGGAACACCGCCCTGGACCGCTACGACTACAACCGCGCCCAGTGCCGGGACAGCGGCTTCGAGGCGGTGCTGGAAGAGCTGGCGGAGTGCGTGGGCGGAGCGTCCACGGAGGAGGCGCTGGACCTGCGGCAGCTGGGGGAGGCGATTTCCGCCTACCTGGCGGAGGTTTCCCCGGCGGTGCGGACGGTGTTCCTGCGGCGCTATTGGTACTGTGACAGCGTGGCGGAGATCGCGGAGCGGACCGGGTACTCCCAGTCGAAGATTAAGGCGATTCTGCACCGGGCGCGGAAGGGCCTGGGGGCGCATTTGCGGAAGGAAGGGTATGACGTATGAAGCGTGAAGATTTATTCCGCGCCGTGGGGGAAGTCCGGGAGGAACAGATCCAGGAGGCGGCGGAGGTGAAGCGGCTGGTAAGGCTGACGAAGCCCTGGCGGCAGATGGCCGCAGCGGCGGCGTGCCTGGCGCTGATTGTGAGCGTATGCGCGGCGGGAAACTGGATGGGAAAAGAAATCGAATGGCGTTATATTATCGGCAGCTTTAACCCGCTGGACACTTCGAGGGAGTCCGCCGGAGGCGGCGGGGATTCCGGCGGTACGTTTACGGCGGGAGGGCTGGACGGAAACGACTACAGTTCCGACGGCACCACAAAACCGTCGCCGAATCTGTCCTGGGGCGTAGAAATTGCGGAACTGCAATGGGAAGGTACTGTTGAGATTCCGGAAACAGGTGCGGAGGCGTCTCCCAGTCCCGGTCTTCTGCGATTGGGGGATGAGACTGCGGAAGATCTTTTGGGCGGGGCCGAGGTAATTTTTCGGGGAACGGTCCAGAACCTACGGTATGCACAGATAGAATCCCACGATTACAGGGCGTTCTATACGATAGCATCTGTAGAGGTTACAGACTCCATTCGCGGAAATTTGACCGAGGGTGAAATTTATAGTATCCTCTACACGGGATTTCCTGGCAGAATGCCGGCAATTTCGGAAAATCTAGGCTATTTGAAAATCGGAAGCGATGCGATTTTCATGCCGCTCTGGACTAATCCGGAGGCGGGCTGGAAAACAGAGGACGGTTTTTTCGCTTATATCGACCTGGCGGATATGTATTTTGACGAGGGCCTGCGGCTTCTGTTTTTAGATACAGGGGAGAACTTGATGTTTGAGCGGAGCGTCTATCCGAATATCGCGGGGGCGGAGACGCTGGACGATGTGGCGGCGTATCTCCGGGCGGCGCTGGGAGAGACGGCGCAGTCCGGAGTAATCGTTGATGAAGAGGAAAAGCCGGGAGCATACTTCTTCGTAGAGGGAACACAGCCTGCGGCGGTCCCGGCGGAACCCCAAGCGGAACCGTCGAGAACAGAAGAAGCAGGCCCCCGTTCAAACGGTCCCGCCGGAGCCAGGGAACTCCCAGGCGGCGCACTAATCGCAGGCGAATAAAAAAATCTGAAGGACGATGATACAACGTATCATCGTCCTTCACGCACAATCACACTACAGAAGCAGAGGCCACAACCCCCACCGGATTCGCGTCGAGTTAAAGCTCTTTTCGCTTCCTTTTCTCTCGAGAAAAGGAAGCCGCCGGAGGCACAATGTTAGAAGATGCCCTGTGCCATCATAGCATCAGCGACCCTCTGGAAGCCAGCGATGTTAGCGCCAGCGACGAGGTTGTAGCCGAGGTCGTACTGTTCGGCGGCGGCGACGCTCATGTTGTAGATGGTGTCCATGATCTGGTGGAGCTGCTTGTCGACTTCTTCCTCGGTCCAGACGAGGCGCTCGCTGTTCTGGGCCATTTCGAGGGCGGAGGTGGCGACGCCGCCGGCGTTGACGGCCTTGGAGGGGGCGACGATCATGCCGGGCTGGTCCATGAGGAAGCGGAGGGCGTCGTTGGTGGTGGGCATGTTGGCGACTTCGATATAATACTTGACGCCGTTGGCGGCGATCTGCTTGGCCTGATCCATGTGAACGTCGTTCTGCATGGCGGAGGGCATGACGACGTCGGCCTTGACGCCCCAGGGCTTCTCGCCGGGGAAGAACTGGACGCCGAACTTGTCGGCATAGTCCTGAACGCGGTTGCGGCCGCTGCTACGCATCTCGACGAGATAGGCAATCTTCTCGTCGGTAGTGACACCGTCGGGATCATAGATATAGCCGTCGGGGCCGGAGAGGGTGACGACCTTCGCGCCCAGCTGGGTGGCCTTCTTGCAGATGCCCCAGGTGACGTTGCCGAAGCCCGCGCAGGCGATGGTCTTGCCCTTGATGTCCTCGCCCTCGTGCTTGAGGACGTTCTCGAGATAATAGACCGCGCCGTAGCCGGTGGCCTCGGGACGGATGAGGGAGCCGCCGTAGGAGAAGCCCTTGCCGGTGAGAACGCCGTTCTCAAAGGCGCCTTTCAGGCGGCGGTACTCGCCGTACATATAGCCGATCTCACGGGCACCGACGCCCATGTCGCCTGCGGGAACGTCCACGTCGGGCCCGATATAGCGGTAGAGGGCCTGCATGAAGCTCTGGCAGAAGCGCATGATCTCGCCGTCAGACTTTCCGGCGGGGTCGAAGTCGCTGCCGCCCTTGCCGCCGCCGATGGGAAGGCCGGTGAGGCTGTTCTTGAAGACCTGCTCGAAGCCCAGGAACTTGATGATGCCGGGATAGACGTTCTTCTGGAAGCGGAGGCCGCCCTTGTAGGGGCCGATGGCGCCGTTGAACTGGCAGCGGTAGCCGATATTGGTGTGCCAATTGCCGTTGTCATCCTCCCAGCAGACGCGGAAGGTGAACATGCGCTCGGGTTCCACCATGCGGGTGAGGAGGTCGGCCTTCTCGTACTCGGGGTGCTTCTCGATGACGGGCTCCAGGGAGGAGAGGACCTCCTCGACGGTCTGGACGAACTCGGGTTCATTGGCGTGACGGGACCTGACGTGCTCGATCACGCTGCTAAGATAGGCGTTCATTGCAAAACATCCTCCTTAAATCTGATGCTGGCATAGGGATCCGCTGAACTCACTATAACATTTATCGGGGAAATAAACAAGGGCTGGTTTCGTAAATATCAGACAAAGTTTTTTCAATATTGGTAGAAAAAAATTGAACGGTTTTGTCAGAAGTCACCACTGGGACGTTCTGGACAGGTGGCAGGGGGAATAGTCTGAAAGAAAGAGGGGAGGGGCGCGGATGAGCCTGTGGGAGGCGCTGCTGGTGACGGCGGCGGCGGGAATCGGCGGGACGGGAGCGGGGGGCGCGCTGGCGTGCGCGTTCCGGCGTGACGAGTCGGGACGGGGTTCCAGCCTGCTGCTGAGCTTCGCCGCGGGGGTGATGGTGTCGGTGGTGTGCTTCGGGCTGTTGACGGAGGCGGCGGCTCCGCCGGGGGCGCTGGGCGCGGTGACGGCGTGGGTCCTGCTGGGCTGCGGGGCCACGGCGGGCCTGAACGCCCTGCTGGCGCGGGAGTACCCGGGGGGCGGGCTGCTGCTGGCTGGTGCCGTCATGGCGGCGGCGATTGCGGTCCACAACGTGCCGGAGGGCATGGTGATCGGGGCGTCCTTCGCGGGGGGAGAAGCGGTACGTCAGGGGTGGACGATGGCGGCGGTGATCGGACTGCATAATGTGCCGGAGGGCATGGCGGTGGCCGCGCCGCTGGCGGCGGGAGGCGAGAAGCGCTGGAAGGCCGCGGGCATGGCGGCGCTGACGGGTGCGCCGACGGTAGCAGGGGCGGCGCTGGGCTACTGCTTGGGGACGCTGGGTCCCGGAGCGCTGACCGCCGCACTGAGCTTCGCCGCCGGGGCGATGCTGTACGTGGTGTTCGGGGAGCTGCTGCCGGAGGCGGCGGGGCTTTGGCAGAGTAAGACGCCAGCTGTGGCCGCTGTGGCGGGGATTCTGGTGGGGATGGTGATCGGGGGCTAGTCCGCCAGGGGGCGGTAGCAGGCGACCAGGAGGTCGACGACGGTGCCGTAGGACTGAATGCCGCGGTCGTCGCCGTAGCTTTTCAGGATGCCGTCGTGGATCTTGTTGGAGGTTTTCTGGACGACGGTGTCCTGGAACTGGGCCCAGTAGGCGTTGTTGTAGGCCAGGTCCATGCGGACGGGCTCGGGAAGGGCGTCGCGGATGGCCCAATAGGCGTCGGGGTTCTGGGAGTAGAGGGCGTTGCCCAGGTAGATATAGCCCATGAGCCAGCCGGAGTAGGCGTAGGCGGGGTCGGGGCAGGTGGTAGAAGCCAGGACGGCCAGAAAGTTGCACTCCTGCTCCGAGGCGAAGCCGCGCTGGTGGCCCAGCTCGTGGGCGACGGTGGAGGGGAGAAGGCAGGCGGGGCTGTCTGTGTTCACGTTGGACTCTCCGGTGAAGGCGCAGTAGACACCGGTGAGGTCCAGCATACTCATGAGGCGTGAGAAGTACATGGCCTTTACACCTGTGTCCTCCAGGGCAAGAAAGGGGTATTGGGCTGTGAGGCCGTCGTAGGCGTGGACGCTGTTGGCGAGGATTTCTTCGGGGGGGACGGCGAAGAGGCCGTTTTCGTCGCGGTCTACCGTGTCCGCGGCGGCGGTGAGCTGTGAAGCGAACCAGCTTGTCACGGCTTGCAGGTCCTCCAGTTCCACGGGCCGGGCGCGGAGGCCGGACTTGTCCTGGAAGCTGTCGGTCCAGTAGCTGATGCCCCAGAGGAGGCAGCAGCCGATCCAGAGGGTGAGACCGGCGCAGACGGCGAAGAGAATGGCGCTGTAGGCGCGCTGGCAACGGTGTCCCTTAGCGCGGACGACGGCGGCGATGCTCCACGCGGTGTAGGCCGCGGCGGCGAGAATCAGGAGGACAGTGAGGACCTCCATAACGGATATGGGAGTGAGGGCGCAGAGGCGTCCGGCGGCGCGGCGGAAGGGGTCGACTATGGTGTCTGCGACAGTGTTCATGAGGGTGCGGTTGGTGCGGACAAGCATAAAGAGCGCCAAAAGGGCCAGATCAGCCAGGAGCCAGATGTGCATTTTTCTAAAGCGTTGAAAGACCGATTTCAATTCCATAAAAAAATCCCTCGGGACAATTCAGGTTCAGGCGCAGAGGCCAACAGTGCGCACCGGATTCGCGTCGAGTTAAAAAGTTCTTTTTGGTTACTTTTTCTTTCAAGAAAAAGTAACGGACGCCCCCATCAACTGCCGCCGGAGAGCTGGTAGGGTGGAATGCAAGGTCTTTCACGAATTTTCCGGCTTTTTCGTGGAAGCGTCCCCGCCGGGACGGTCGGAGGTGTAGGACTTTGTGTCCAGGGGCAGGCCCTTCTCCCGGAGGCGGAGATCCAGGAAGAAATTGGCCGCGGAGTAGAGGCAGGCGCACACGGGCACGCCGAAGAACATGCCCACGATTCCGAAGAAGCCTCCGCCAATCAGAATCGCCACGATGACCCAGAGGCTGGAGAGCCCCGTCTTGTCGCCGAGAATCTTGGGGCCGATCACGTTGCCGTCCAGCTGCTGGAGGGCCAGGACGAAAATGACGAAGTACAGCGCCTTCATGGGGGAGACCAGGAGGATCAGGAAGGTACTGGGAATCGCCCCGAGGAAGGGCCCGAAGAAGGGAATGATGTTGGTGACGCCCACAATCACGGATACCAGGGGCGTGTAGGGGAAGTCGAGAATGGAGCAGCAGACGAAGCACAGAATCCCGATGATGATGGAGTCCAGCAGCTTCCCGCGGACAAAGCCGGAGAAAATACTGTCCATCTTCCGGACGCCCCGGAGGACCCACTGCACGTGCTCCCGCGAGAAGAGGCTGTAAGACAGCTTGCGCCCGTAGGCGGCGCACTGCTCCTTGGTGGCCAGGAGGTAGATGGAGGCAATGACGCCCACCAGAAGGTCCTTCACGAAGTTCAGGAGGGTGAGGACGCCGCCGGAAACGGTGGTCATAAGGGACTGGACCTGGGGGAGGACGCCCCGGAGCCAGCTGTTGATGTCGGTGAAGTAGACGGACATCTGGGAGGAAACCCAGTCGGCCATGGCGGGATTCGTCTCCAGGAGATGGAAAATCCAGCCGCTGACGGTGCGGTAGTAGTTGTCCGCGTTGGAGATGAGCTGCAAGATGCTCTTGTAGAGCTCCGGCAGAAGGACGGAGGCCAGGAGGTAGAAAAAGAAGATGATGACCATCCAGGACATGATGATGCTGACAGTGCGGACCAGGGCGGAGGAATGGTACCCCTTGGCCCTGGCGCGGCGGACGGCCCCGGCGAAGAGCTGGCTCTCGAAGAAGTTGACGATGGGGGCCAGCAGATAGGCGATGAAAGCGCCGTAAAGAATTGGCTGGACGGTCTTCATGAGGGCGAGGACTGCCCCGCCGCCGAAAAGGGTATCATAGAAGAGAAGAATGGCGGCGGCTGCGGTAAAAGCGGTAAATCCCAAGAAAATGTATCTGTCTTTATAATCCATAATCACACCGTCCTTTGTTAAAAATATTGTACGCCATCACAAGGGGAATTGCAATCCTGATTTTTGAATGCTATACTACATTTTAACAACAAGCCCAAAGAAGAAGCAGGCACACAAGCAAGGAATCACTGGGTTCGGGGTGAAGCCCCGAGAGGAGGCACTTGAGATGAAACAGAGAAAAGCGCTGATGATCGTAAACCCGAAAGCAGGCCGCAGAAAATCCCGGGGCCCGCTGTTTGACGCGGTGCGTATTTTGTCTGAGGCGGGGTATCTGATATCGGTGTACCAGACGGCGGGGCCGGGAGACGGTACGGAGACAGCGGCCCGAGAGGGGAAGCACTACGATCTGGTGGTCGCGGTAGGGGGAGACGGGACGCTGAACGAGGTGGCGTCGGGCCTGATGGAGCTGGAGGAACGCCCCCTTCTGGGCTACCTGGCCCAGGGGAGCACGAACGACTTCGCGTCCAGCCTGCGGATCTCCCGGGACCCGGCCCGGGCCGCGGCGGAGGTGGCGCGGAACGTGCCCCGGAGCCTGGACGTGGGGCGCTGGAACCAGCGGCATTTCATCTACGTGGCCTCCTTCGGGGCTTTTACACGCAGTTCTTACGCCGCGCCTCAGTCGGCGAAAAATGCCCTGGGCCACCTGGCCTACATCCTGGAGGGCATGAAGGACCTGAACAGCCTGCGCCCGTACCAGGTGCGCCTGAGCGCCGACGGCGAGGCCCTGGACGGGGAATACCTCTTCGGGGCGGTGTGCAACTCCACGTCCATCGGGGGTCTGATGAAGCTGGACCCGGAGCGGGTGGTGCTGGACGACGGCCTCTTCGAGATGCTTCTGATCCCGAACCCCCAGAGCGCCGCGGATTTGCAGGGCCTGGTCCACGCCCTCCTGAACCAGGAGTACGACAGCCAGGGCCTGGTCTTCCGCCACGTCTCCCGCATCCACCTGGAGACGGAGGACACGCTCCCCTGGTCCCTGGACGGCGAGTATGCCCCGAGCCTGCCCGTGGTGGACATCGAGAACCGCCGCCAGGCCCTGGCCATGCTGCTGTGATGGACGGGCTGGCAAAGTTGGCCGCCCGCTTCCAGGGCCGGGAACCGGGCCTTCTGGGGGCGCGGCGGAGCTACGCGGTCCTCTGCCCGCTGGTGGAGCGGGACGGGGCGCTCCACGTGCTGTACGAGGTCCGGGCAAAGGGCCTGCGGCAGGGGGGCGAGGTGTGCTTCCCCGGCGGACTGCGGGAGCCTGGGGAGACGGCGGAGGACTGCGCCCTGCGGGAGACGGAGGAGGAGCTGGCAATTCCCAGAAACGAGGTAGATATCCTGGGGCCCATGGATTTCATCTGCAATCAGCGGGGCTTCCTTCTGCATCCGTTCTTAGGCGTGGTGTCCCCGGCAGGCTTCGCCGCCATGCGCCCCTCCCCGGCGGAGGTGGCGGAGGCGTTCACGGTCCCCCTGGCCTACCTGCGGGAGACGCCGCCCCAGGTCTGGACCTACGCCCTGGTCCCCCAGGTGCCGGAGGATTTTCCCTACGAGACCATCGGCATCGGACGGGACTACCCCTGGGCGGACGGGAAGGTGGAAATCCCTGTCTGGCACTGGCAGGGCCGCGCCATCTGGGGCATGACGGGCCGGATTACCAAGGATTTGGCGGAGTGGTGAGGTCCCCGGGCAAAAAAAGCCGCCCCTCGGGGCGGTTTTACGGAAAATATCTGCTCTCTGCTCTCTGCTACGCGTTGGCGGACCCGGCGGGGGCGCTCCCGCCCACCCGGCTGGCAATATAGCCCTGCACGTCCTCGAAGGGGATGCCCAGGGCAACGGACAGCTCGCCGTAAAGAAGACGCTCGGCCTGCTTCATATAGCGCTCGTCCGTCATGCCCAGGCGGCGGCGCTGGGACTCCGCCTGCCTGCGCTTGGCGTAGATGGACTTCACCACCTCCACCAGGTCCCGGCAGTCGCTGCTGCGCATGGCGGACTGGTAGCGCTGGGCCTGGGCCTGTACGGAGGGAGCGCGGCAGATGTTGGCCTGGATGGAAGGGATGAGGTCGATGAGCGCCTCGGCCTCGTCGGCGGAAATCACGGGGCGCATGGGGACCTTCTGGTTGTCCACGGGCGTGTAGATGACGCCGTCCTGATGGAGGGGGGCAAGGATATAGTATTCCTTGTTCCTGTCCGCGCCGGTGAGGTTGGGTTTGGCCACCTCCTGTACGCGGCAGACGCCCGCGGCGCCGTACACGACGATATCTCCTGGGTGAAACATAAGGGTGCCCTCCTTCTTGAGCGGGCGGAACCGGGAACCGGAAGGCGTTTTCCGTTCTGCCGGCACCGCTCCGTACCCTTAGTTTACCACATTTGCCAGGATTTATGTAAGGGGTAATTCATGTACAGACTGTAAAGTTTGTGAGATTTGCGCAAAGCGGCGGCGGAATTGCGCAAAAAACTATGGAAATTTCTGGCGTTTTCAGGGGCGGGGAGGGCCCGTCCCCGCGGAGCGCCCCGTCAGTGCCCCCGCCTGTAGGTTAGGTAGCCCTCCAGAATCAGAGAAGCCGCCACAGCGTCCACAATTTTTTTCCGCTTTTTGCCGTTCTTCCCGGCGTTGAAGAGAATTTGATGGGCATCGATGGTAGTGCGCCGCTCGTCCCAGAGGACGACAGGGAGGCCCGTGTACTCCCGGAGGATGACAGCCAGCGCCTCCGCCTTTTCGGCGCGCTCGCCGAGGGTGCCGTCCATGTTGAGGGGATGCCCCAGAACCAGCTCCTCCGCGGCGTGCTCCTCCGCCAGGGCGGCGATCTGGGCGGCAGCTTTCTCGGGGGTGTAGGCGCGGATAACAGTGGTGAAGCCGGCGATGAAGCCGGTGGGATCGGAGACAGCGATGCCGGTGTTGGCGTCTCCGTAGTCGATGGCCATGATGCGCATGGGCGTGTGCCTCTCTTTCTCGAAGGTTGGGAAATCGGGGCTATTGTATCACGACGGAGGGGAGGGCGCAAGCCTCTGTATGGAAACAACTCAAATGAAATGGCAATGGTGCCTTGTTGGCAATATTGTTGATGCTCACGACTATGGTGAAGAGCATGAAACACGTTACGGAAATAAACAGTTTCGCCCGAATGCGAAGGTATATATCAATTTGGTCTATGGCGGTATGGGCCACGAAAAGATTGTTGTGATCGGTACGCCGCGGCATTCCCGCCGGTACGTAGAAATCGTGATCAGAAGTAAGCATGTAAAGAATTTCCGGATGCAAAAAGTTTACAAACCGGCTGTGCTGAAGCGGATGGAGGAATCGGAATGGGATTGGTGGGGGAGTTCTGACGCTGCCCGCGACAGACTAATCAAGGTTCTGGCATGGTGGAATCCGGAAGAGGCGGAGAAGGAGAAAAGAAGACTGGCCGATGGCAGTTAAATTTCCGTATTTTAGGGACTCACCTCCGCCAGCGGCGTTCCAAAGAAAAGAAAATCCGGAAATCCGCCAGAAAAATGAAAAAATCATTTGACAACGGCGGAAGCATCACTTATAATACCAGATGTGTCATTGTGAGGTAAGCCATGTTTGTAGATATTAGACCTATTCTGCACAACCCCGGAAAATCGCTCTCGTTCCGCTTCACCCTAGTCCTCTCCGACCTGGAGTTCGACGGCCGGCATCCCATCAGCCGCCCGGTGGAGGTGGAGGGCAGCGCCCGAAACACCGCCGGCCTCCTGGAGCTGGATCTGTCCGCCCGCACTACCTTGGACGCGGTCTGCGACCGCTGCGGGAAGCCGTTCCTCCTGGAGAAGGAGGTCCCTTTCAGCTGTATGCTGGCAGAGAAAGTCCAGAGCGAGGACAACGACAGCATCGTCCTTCTGGAGAACGGCGGCGTGGACGCAGGCGATTTGGCCCGGACGGCCTTTATTCTCGGGATGGACACGAAAACCCTGTGTTCAGAGGATTGCAAAGGGCTGTGCCCCCGGTGCGGCGCGGATTTGAACCTCGGACCCTGCTCCTGCAAAAAGGAGCCGGACCCCCGGCTGGCGGCCCTGGCAAAACTTTTGGAGAACAAATAAAACAAGGAAGGGACGGTCACCCGTGCCTTTTGTATGATTAAGGAGGTGTCATAATGGCAGTACCCAAGGGGAAAGTATCGAAGGCAAGACGGGACAAGCGGCGCAGCTCCACCTGGAAGCTCGAAACGCCGAATCTGGTCGTGTGCCCGAAGTGTGGTGCGCTGCACCTGCCTCATAGAATGTGCCGCGAGTGCGGTACTTACAACGGCCGGGAAGTCAAAGTTGTGAAGTCCGTCGTGTCCCAATAATCCACCAGCCTTGAAAAGGGGGAAGCACCTTGCTTCCCTCTTTTTCGTTTCTCGGTGCCTGCATACGGGGGGCCTCCGGCAGGCGGGGGGCCTCCGGCAGGCGGGGGGCCTCCGGCGGCTTACTTTTCTTGAAAGAAAAGTAAGCAAAAGAACTTTAGATCCGCTCTATACTCTGGCAGTTGCGATAGCATCCCGCACGGTAACGGGGGGCGTACAGGTGGGGCCTTCTATTGGCATAGAAGGCCCCACACATATTTTATGATACTTTTGGAAACGCACCCCCGTCCTTCGCGATTGCCATGCTTGCGGAGGACGGGACGCCCAAGGGGGCGTCCCCTACAGGTGGAACCCCGGTAGACGTATCCGTAGGGGACGCCGCCCTCGGCGTCCCGTCCCCCGCGCCCACCAGTCCCCGGAGGATGCACCCACAAAAATCAAAAATCCCTATTGACAAACGCGCCCAAAGCGTCTATAGTGTACTTAACGAACCAGTACATACAGTACAAACGACACGCATGGCGCCGCGTGCCCGGTTCGCAGGAGAGGAGGGAAAACCCTATAAAAATCCTCATCAGCAACAGCAGCGGAAAACCCATCTACGAACAGATCTGCCAGCAGATCAAGAGCCAGATCATGGACGGCACCTTAGCCGCAGGCGACGCCCTGCCCTCCATGCGGGCCCTGGCCAGGGACCTGCATATCAGCGTCATCACCGTCCAGAGGGCCTACGAAGACCTGACCCGGGACGGCTTCATCGAAACCGTCTCCGGCAAGGGCAGCTTCGTCGCCGCCCAGAACCGCGAGTTCATCCGGGAAGAACAGCTCCGCATCGCGGAGGAACTTCTGCAAAGGGCCGCGGAAATCGGCCGCGCCCACGGCATCTCCCTGGAGCGCCTCACGGGCATCCTGGCCCTATTTTACGAAGAAGGAGATTGACTATGGACAACAGTATTTCCGTCCGGGATCTGTGCAAGCGCTTTGACGGCTTCACCCTGGACAACGTGTCCTTCCAGGTGCCGAAGGGCAGAATTGTGGGCTTTATCGGCGAAAATGGAGCGGGCAAGAGCACCACGATCAACCTGATTCTGAACGAGCTGAAAAAGGACGGCGGAGCCGTGGAAATCCTGGGCCGGGACCACACGGACCCCGCTGTGCGGAGCGACGTAGGCGTGGTCTTCGACGCCTGCAACTTCCCGGAGGTCTTCACGGCCCGGGACGTGGCGAAGATTTTCTCCGGCATCTACCCCGCCTGGGACGGCGGGCTCTTCCAGGAATATTTGAAGCGCTTCAGCCTGCCGGAGCGCCAGCGGATCAAGTCCTACTCGAAGGGCATGAAGATGAAGCTGGCCATAGCCGGGGCGCTGTCCCACCGCCCGAAGCTGCTGATCTTGGACGAGGCCACGGCGGGCCTGGACCCGGTGATCCGTGACGAAATTCTCGATATCCTGCTGGACTTCATCCAGGACGAGGACCACGCTGTCTTTTTCTCGTCCCACATCACGTCGGACATCCAGAAAATTGCCGACTACGTGGTCCTGATCCACCAGGGGCGGATTATCTTCGAGGAAGAGAAGGACGTGCTACTGGACCAGTACGGAATCCTGCGCTGCGGGAAGGGCACGGAGGTGGAGCCGGAGGACGTGATTGTGCGGCGGGAAACGAGTGTGAGCACGGAGTACCTGGTACGGGACCGGCGGGCGGCGGGGAAGAAGTACCCGAAGGCTGTGGCGGACCCGGCGTCCCTGGAGGATATTATGCTGTTTTACATCAAGGGGGAAGAGACATGCGAGGAATAATTTATAAGGATATGTGCCTGTTTTTCAGGAGCCTGGATATTCGGATGTTTTTGATTGCCGCGGCGGCGCTGGGGATTCTGATTTGGAATCAGAACGTTTACGGGGGGATGCTGGCGTCCATCATGGCGGCGATGCTGGTGGGGTGCCAGAATGTGGTGGTGTATGAGAAGGAGGAGAAGGTGGAGTGGGGGAAGTACCAGCGGACACTGCCGGTAAAATGCGGGCAGGTGGTTGCGGGGAAGTACGCGGCGGTGCTGCTGACGGTGATGGTGAGCCTGCTGCTGAGCGTTGTGCTGAACCTGGCGACCTTCGCGGCGTACCGGACGTTTCTTCCGGATGCGCTGGGGCTGTCGGTGTTTCTGTCGCTGGCGATTCCGCTGTCGTGGACGGCGCTGAGCCTGCCGTTTTACTACTGGTTTGGCTTCCAGGCGTCCCAGTATACCAGCATTGCGCTGATTTTCCCGCTGTTTTTCTTCGTGAAGAATTTCGAGGACGGAAAGTGGGCCGTCCCCGATCTGATGATTCCGCTGACAGGCCACGCCTGGATTCCCCTGATTTTCCTGTCAGTTGCGGCCCTGTTTGCGATATCGCTGGCAGTGAGCACAGTGGGCTACTGCCGCAGAAAATAAGGACAGCACATATAAAAACGGAGGATTTTCATCATAGGAAATCCCCCGTTTTTACTATGCCCAGGGCAGAAAAAAGAGATAAAGCCAACAAAAAGCAGAATCCAACAAAAAAAGACTGATCTGCCAGGGTCCAGGGAGGCGCACGCCTCCCTGGCGGGAGTCCAGAGGGCAAAGCCCTCTGGCCGCCGGAGGCCCCCCGTCCCCCGTCCCCCGTCCCTCGTCCTCCGTAGGCAAGCACCACGGAGGGAAAGATTTTCCTTGCGCATTGGGGGGTTCTTGGTTATAATAGCGAGTGAGAATGGAGGGTATTTTTTATGGCAAAGCCTATTATTGCGATTGTGGGACGGCCCAATGTGGGGAAGTCTATGCTGTTTAATAAGTTGATTGGGAAGCGGCTGTCGATTGTGGAGGATACGCCTGGGGTGACGCGGGACCGTATTTATGGGGAGTCTGATTGGAATGGGCGGGCGTTTACGCTGGTGGATACCGGGGGGATTGAGCCGCGGGCGGATAGTCAGATTCTGGAGTTTATGCGGGAACAGGCGCAGATCGCTATCGACACGGCTACCGTGATCGTGTTTCTGACGGATATCCGGACGGGGCTGACGGCCTCGGACCAGGAGGTCGCCAGTATGCTCCTGCGGAGCGGGAAGCCGGTCGTGCTGGCGGTGAATAAGATGGACTCTACCGGGGAGCCGCCTGCGGACTTCTACGAGTTCTATAACCTGGGGATGGGGGACCCTATTGCGGTGTCCGCCGTCCATGGACACGGGACCGGGGACTTGCTGGACGCCTGTATCGAGCATTTCCCGCCTGTGGAGGACGAGGAGGAGAAGGACGACGCCATTCACGTGGCTGTCATCGGGAAGCCGAACGCCGGGAAGTCGTCTCTGGTCAACAGGATTCTTGGCGAGGAACGGGTGATTGTCTCCGATGTGGCGGGGACTACCCGGGACGCTATCGACTCCCGCTTCGAGAATGAACAGGGCAGTTTCGTGTTCATCGACACGGCGGGCCTGCGTAAGAAGTCGCGTGTGGAGGAAAACATCGAGCGCTACAGCGCCCTGCGGGCCGCTATGGCCATCGAGCGGGCGGACGTGTGCCTGATCGTGATCGACGCCACGGAGGGGGTCACGGAGCAGGACACCAAAGTGGCCGGCATGGCCCACGAGGCCGGGAAGGCCAGCATCATCGTGGTCAACAAGTGGGACCTGGTGGAGAAGGACGGGAAGACCATGGACCGGATGCGTGAAGACGTGCGGCGGGACCTGTCCTTCATGACCTACGCGCCGGTGCTGTTCATCTCCGCCCTGACGGGGCAGCGGGTGAACCGGCTTTTTGAGCTGATCGACTACGTGTCCAACCAGGCCAGCACACGCATTACCACCGGGATGCTCAACGACGTGCTCTCCGACGCCCAGATCCGGGTCCAGCCGCCTACGGACAAGGGTCGCCGCCTGAAAATCTACTATATGACCCAGGTGGGGATCAAGCCCCCCCATTACGTGATTTTCTGCAACGACGCGCGCCTGTTCCACTTCTCCTACCAGCGCTACCTGGAGAACTGTATCCGCAGCACCTTCGGCCTGGAGGGGACGCCGATCCGTATCTCCATCCGGCAGAAGGGGGACAAGGAGCCGTGAGCGCATGAATGTGCTGGAGTGGGTGGTCGTTTCTCTGATTGTTCTGAGCCGGGTGTGGTTCTTTTTGAGCATGGCTCCCGCTATGGCGGCGTCCGGCCTGCTGGGGTGGTTTCACGGCGGTGTGGTCCTGTCCCGCCTGACGGGGAGGGACCAGCACCGGACCCTGGCGGCGGGGCTGTGGGACCTGGGGGCGTTGGCGCTGAGCGTGCTTGCGGGGTGCGTGAACGGCTGGTGGATTCTGAAGATTTCAGAGGGAACGGCCTGGGGCGGGGGGCTGGCGCTGGGGGCGTACCTCTTGGCGCGGGTGCTGTCCGCTATTCTACGTAAGAAACGAAGGGGAAGTTAACAATGCTGATGTTTGTGTTACAGCATATGCAGTTCATTATCGCGGCGGTGATCGCCTATTTCTGTGGGTGCTTCAACGGGGCGGTGATCGTGTCAAAGTACATCCTTCGGGACGACGTGCGGAACCACGGGAGCGGCAACGCGGGTCTGACCAATTTCTACCGGACCTTCGGCGGGTTCCTGACGCTGGTGGTCATTCTCTGCGATGTGCTGAAAGCCGTGGCGGCGCTACTGATCGGCGCGTGGCTGTCCCGGTACTATCAGCCCGGTTTCGGAATGAACGCCGTACAGCCGGACCCGGCCCATATGGCCGTACTGTTTCAATACTGGTCCGCCCTGTTCTGCCTGCTGGGGCACATGTTCCCGTGTATGTTCGGGTTCAAGGGCGGGAAGGGCATCCTGTCCGGCGGGACCATCGCGCTGATGGTGGACTGGCGTGTGGCTCTGGTGGTCTGGGGGGGCTTCCTGGTCCTGGTGGTGCTGACCCGCTACGTGTCCCTGGGCTCCGTGTGGGCGGGGGCCAGCTTCCCCTTCGCTACCTGGATCTTCCACCCCGGCACGGCGGAGCCGGATCGGAGCATCATCATCCTGGCGTTCCTCTGCGGCGGTCTGGTGGTCTGGAAGCACCGGGCCAACATCAGGCGGCTCTTGCAGGGGAATGAGAATAAATTCAGCCTGCACCATAAAAAGGAGGAAAAGCCATGAAAGCGGTGGTATTAGGCAGTGGGGGCTGGGGCACGGCTCTGGCCCTGGTGCTCTGCGACAACGGACACGATGTGACCCTCTGGTCCCACAATCCCGCAAAGGCGGAGGCCATGGCCCGGACGCGGGAGAACCCCCTTTTGAAAGGCGTCCCCCTGCCGGAGGCCCTGGGGATCACCGGGGACCTGGACTGCCTGAAAGGCGCGGCGCTGGTGGTGTCCGCCGCGCCGTCCTTCGCGGTGCGGGAGACGGGAAAAAAGGCCGCGCCATACCTGACGCCGGAGTCCGTACTTGTGACCGTCTCCAAGGGCATCGAGCGGGACACGAACCTGCGCATGAGCCAGATTTTGCAGGAAACGGCCCGGAATGTGTGTAAAGTCGTCTCCCTTTCCGGCCCTTCCCACGCAGAGGAAGTGGGGCTTCGGCTCCCCACCGGCTGCGTGGCGGCGTGTCCGGACCGGGACGCGGCCCGCTTCGTCCAGGACGCCTTTATGAACGACTCCTTCCGTGTGTACACCAGCTACGACATCATCGGCGTGGAGCTGGCGGCGGCGCTGAAAAACGTGGTGGCTTTGAGCTGCGGCATCTGCACGGGGCTGGGGTTCCAGGACAATACCAAGGCGCTGCTGATGACCCGGGCCATGGCGGAGCTGACCCGCCTGGGGGAGCAGCTTGGGGGGACCCGGCGGACCTTCGGGGGCCTGGCGGGGATGGGGGACCTGATTGTCACCTGTACGTCCATGCACTCCCGGAACAACCGGGCCGGCATCCTGATCGGGCAGGGGAAGAGCCCGCAGGAGGCTATGGAAGAAGTGGGGGCCGTGGTGGAAGGGTACTACGCGGCGGAGAGCGTGCATCAGCTGGCGGAGCGGGAGGGGATCGAGATGCCGATCTGCCGCTGCGCTTATGAAATCCTGTACCACGGGAAAGCTGTCCGGGAGGCGGTGCCTGAGCTGATGGGGCGCGCTAAAAAGGACGAGCTGCTGGAGCGGGAATGGCTGTAGTGAGGGAAAGATAAAGTTTAGGGCCGCCCTTTTCAAAGGGCGGTGGGTCCAGGGCAAAGCCCTGGGAAAGCCGGAGGGAAGCTCGATGCTTCCCTCCGGCTTACTGCGCACCATAATCAACCAAGGCACCTACTGAACCACCACATTTTCATCTCCCAAAACCTCCTTCGCCTCCGCGACCAAAGCCCTGTGAAGCAGCACATGAGTCCCATAAACCTTCCGTGTATCCGCCATAACCATTTTCACCTGAGTCGGCCCCGGAAACATGGTAAAAACCAGCTTCATATGCTTCACAGCCGGATCGTCCATACTGGGGAATTTCAGGAAAAGCGTCTCCCCGCTGAGCACCTTCCCCTGCTTGGCCGAAGGGGGAGGCGGCGGCGCAGGAACGCCGTTCGCCGACTCCAGAGGATAGGCGGAGTCGCACATCAGCTGGGGTGGCTTCTCGTCCCGGAGGGAGAGCTTTCCCTTCACGACCACGGCTTGGCCCTCGCGGAGGTAGGAGCCGCAGACGTCCAGGACCCTGCTGAAACAGAGCATTTCAATGGAAGCGGTGTCGTCCTCCAGGACCACGTAGGCCATGAGGGAGTTGTTGCGTGTGGTCTTGGTCTTGCTGGAGGTGACGACGCCCGCCAACGTAAGGAACTGGCCGTCGGAAAAAGCGGTGGGTCCGTTCTCCTGGGAGAGGTCGGCCAGGATGGAACCGATGGAGGGCGCCCGAAGCCTGCGGATAGTGTCGCGGTACGCGTCCATGGGGTGTCCGGAGAGGTAGAGGCCCGTGGTCTCCTTCTCCATGGCCATCATCTCCTGGGGGGAGAACTCGGGGATGTCCGGCAGGGCCTGGTCCGTCATAGGGGGCGGTCCGGAGGGGGTGCTCATGGAGAAGAAGTCGATCTGGCCGTCCAGGTTCTGGCGCTGCCGGGCGGAGGCGGCGTCCAGGACCCGCTCGTAAACCCGGATCAGCTGGGAGCGCCGGGCCCCGGTGGAGTCGAAGGCTCCGGAGCGGATCAGGTTCTCCAGGGCCCGCTTGTTGACGTCCCCGCCCGCCATGCGGCGGCAAAAGTCCTGGAGGGAGGTGAAGGGCCCGTTTGTCTCCCGTTCGCGGACAGCGGCCTGGATGAAGGCGCGGCCGATGTTCTTGATGGCGACTAAGCCGAAGCGGATGCCGCCCTCCTCGACGGTGAAGGAGTCCGTGGAACGGTTGATGTCCGGCGGGAGAAGGGCAATGCCGCACTCCTTGCACTCGTTGATGTAGCCCGCGATTTTGTCGGAGCTGCCCAGGACGGAGGTGAGCAGCGCCGCCATGTACTCCCGGGTATAGTGGCACTTGAAGTAGGCCGTCTGGTAGGCCACTACGGCGTAGGAGACGGCGTGGGCCTTGTTGAAGGCGTACTCGGCGAAGTCGTAGATTTTATCGTAGACCCTCTGGGCCACGGCCTCCGGGATGCCGTTGGCGACACAGCCGGGGATGTTCCGGGCGGCGTCGCCGTGGAGGAACGCGCCCCGCTCCTTCTCGATGTCCGCCACCTTCTTCTTGCTCATGGCGCGGCGCACCATGTCGGCCTGGCCCAGGGAGTAGCCTGCCAGCGTCTGGAAAATCTGAATCACCTGCTCCTGGTAGACGATGCAGCCGTAGGTGATGGAGAGAATCGGCTCCAGAAGGGGGTGGTCGTAGGTGACCTTCTTCGGGTCCCGGGCGCACTCCAGGAACTGGGGAATGGAGTCCATGGGTCCGGGACGGTAGAGGGCAATGATGGCGGTGATGTCCTCCACGTTCCTGGGCCGGAGGCCGATGCACACGCCGGTCATGCCCGTGGACTCCATTTGGAAGACGCCGGAGGTCTTTCCGGCGGAGAGCATTTCGTAGGTCTCCGGGTCGTCGTCGGGAATGTCCTCCAGGCGGAAGTCCGGCTGGCGCTCCCGAAGGAGCTGCACCGCGTCCTCCAGAACCGTCAGGTTCCGCAGGGCCAGGAAGTCCATCTTCAGGAGGCCCAGCTTTTCCAGGGTGTCCTTCTCGTACTGGCAGACGACGATGTCGTCGTTTTTCGAGAGGGGGACGTATTCGTAGACGGGATTTTTCGTAATGACCACACCGGCGGCGTGGGTGGAGGCGTTGCGGGGCATCCCCTCCAGCATCTTGGCGGTGTCCACCAGGCGGCGGACGGAGGCGTCGCCCTCGTAGAGGTCCCGGAGAGGCTTGGAGAGGACCAGGGCGCGGTCCAGGGTGATGGCCTTGTTTCCGTCCCGGAGGGGAATCTGCTTGGCAATGGCGTCCACGTCCGCGTAGGGGACGCCCATGACCCGGCCCACGTCCCGGATCACCGCCCGGGCCGCCATGGTGCCGAAGGTGACAATCTGGGCAACCCGGTCGTTTCCGTACTTGCGGCGGACGTATTCGATGACCTCGCCGCGGCGGGTGTCGCCGAAGTCCATGTCGATATCGGGCATACTGACCCGCTCCGGGTTCAGGAAGCGCTCGAAGTAGAGGCTGTACTTGACGGGGTCGATGTCCGTGATGTGGAGACAGTAGCTGACGATGGAACCAGCCGCGCTGCCCCGTCCGGGGCCGACTGGAATGCCTACGCTCTTGGCGTAGGTCACGAAGTCGGAGACGATCAGGAAGTAGTCTGTGAAGCCCATTTTCTCGATCATGTTCTGCTCGTAGGCAAGCTGGTCACGGTGGGAATCGTTGTCTCCGTAGCGTTCGCGGTAGCCCTCGTCGCAGAGCTTTTTCAGATAGGTGAAGCTGTCAAAGCCTGGGGGCAGAGGGAATTCCGGCAGGTGGTACTTGCCGAAGGTGAAGTCCATGTTGCAGCGCTCCGCAATTTTGACCGTGTTCTCCAGCGCGTCTTCGTAGCCCTGGAAAAGGGCCGACATCTCCGCTTCGCTGCGCAGATAAAAATTGCGGGGCTCGTAGCGCATCCGGTTCTCGTCGTCCAGGGTCTTCCCGGTCTGGATGCAGAGGAGAACGTCGTGGGCCTCGGCGTCCTCCTTGCGGAGGTAGTGTGCGTCATTGGTGCACACCATGGGGAGGCCCGTCTCCTGGTGGAGGCGGAGAATGCCCTGGTTCACCACGGCCTGATCCCGGATGCCGTGGTCCTGGAGCTCCAGGTAAAAGCGGTCCGGGCCGAAGATTTCCGACAGCTCCAGGGCGTAGGCCTTGGCGTTGTCGTACTCCCCGTTCCGCAGGCGGCGGGGAATCTCGCCCGCCAAACAGGCGGAGAGGGCAATCAGTCCGCCGCTGTGCTCCCGCAGAAGTTCCAGGTCGATCCGGGGACGGATGTAGAAGCCCTCCACCCAGGCCATGGAAACCAGGTAGGAGAGGTTGTGGTAGCCCTCCTCGTTCTCGCAGAGAAGGACCAGGTGGCGGCTCTCGGAGTCGAACTCGTGGATTTTGTCGGTGCGGGAGCGGCCCTGGGGGGTGACGTAGACCTCGCAGCCGATGATGGGCTTGACGCCCGCGTCCTTGCAGGCGCGGTAGAACTCCACGGCGCCGTACATGACGCCGTGGTCGGTGATGGCGCAGGCGGTCTGGCCCAGGTCCTTCACGATGCGGGGGAGGTCCCGGATGCGGCAGGCGCCGTCCAGGAGGCTGTACTCGGTGTGGACGTGCAGGTGGACAAAGGACATGTTGAAGCCTCCAGTCTATTTGTCTCGTGTGGGACGGGGCGGAATCAGGGGGCGATTTCCTCCAGCATGGCCTCCACCAGCTCCACCGCCGTGACAATCAGAATGTCGCAGTGCTTGTCCAGCCCCAGGCGCTGTGCGGCGGGGGTCTTGTCCGTGACGCCGGGGCGGGCGGCCAGGAGGTCGCCGCAGCGGGTCACGCCGAAGACGGCGGCGAAGCGCCGGCGGAAATCCTTGCAGAGGGCGTAGACCCGGCGCTTGACCTCGGCACGTTCACCGGTGTAGGGGGCCAGGAGGCTCAGGGCCATGACGCCGCCGCTGACCGCGCCGCACATTTCCTCGTGGCTTCCGCCCAGCCCGCCGCCGAAGCCGCCTGCGGCGGTGAGCACGGCCCCCTGGGGCAGTCCGATCCGGTCCTCAAACGCGCCGACCACGGCCTGGGCACAGTTATAGCCCTCGTGGTGGAGCTTGTAAGCAATTGCACAGCGATCCATAGTTTTTTCTCCTTTATACATTTATCTTATCTATAATCACATAATGTACTTAACACCTTATTTTTCTCCTATTATGCTATCCAAGTGTTGTACTATATACTCTACCCCCATTAAGTGCAGGTACTCAAAATGCTCTCGTATATACCCAAATATGTTATACGCCTGAAACACTTTAGATGCACTAAAAGTATCTAATTTATGCTTTTCCATATACGCCATTAGACAACTGTTTTGAAGAAAAATTATATCATTATTCATTCAATTCAACTCCTCATACCATATGCGCAGTTATAACTGTATAACCGTATATAGTACTACGGTTTACAGCTTTTTCGCCAGGTCCACCAGCTTGCGGAGGCGGTGGTTCAGGCAGGATTTGGTTACGGGGGGGTCGAACTCCTCCGCCAGCTCGGAAAGGGTGAGCTCAGGGGACTCCAGGCGGAGGCCTGCGGTCTGCTGGAGCTTGTCCGGAAGCTGCTGGAGCATCCCCGCGGCCTGGAGCTTTCGGATGGCATCCAGTTGGATCTGGGCGGCTTCCACGGCTTTGTCCAGGTTGGCGCTGTCGCAGTTGAGGCGGCGGTTGACGCTGTTGCGGAGGTCCTTTTCCAGCTTGGTGGACATGATGGCGACGGAGGCGGAGGGGGCCCCGATGAGGGTGAGGAAGTCGGCGATCTGGTCGCTCTGCTTGAAGTAGGTGACGCAGCTTCCGTTGCGGGAGACGTTTTTGGGGGGGAAGCCGCACTCGCGGAGAAGGGCTTCCAGTTCGCGGCTGGCCTGGAGGTGGGAGCCGGTGAGTTCCAGGTGGTAGCGCTTGGAGGGCTCGGTCATGCTGCCTCCGGCGAAGAAGCAGCCGCGGAGGAAGGCGGCGCGGCAGCAGGGTTCCTCCACCATGGCGAAGTTGATGTGGAGGGCCAGGTTCTGGCGGGGGTCGTAGCCCAGGAGGTTGATGATATGGTCCAGCTTTTTGCGCTGGGTGATTTGGAAGGTGAGCTTCCCGACGGAGGAAGCCCCCTCTCCGGAGGGATTATCCAGGAGCACGGCGTCGGGCTGGCGGTCGAAGCGGAGGGAGAAAGCCCTCTGAAAGAGCCTGGGAAGCCGCGCCGCGAAGTTCAGGTTTTCGGTGATAATCCGCACCTCCGAAGAACTGAATGTATGGCAGTAAAGCAAAATACCGTAAGCCTCCGCCCGCGCGCAGCATAGCTTCTGCACAGGCAGCCGGCACAATTCATTTTTAGTATCGAAGGAAAAAGACATGCAAGGGAACCTCTCTTACAGCAATGGTCGAAATAGAAGCAAAAGGTACAAAAAGGACTGATCTGCCAGGGTCCAGGGAGGCGCGTGCCTCCCTGGTGGGAGTCCAGAGGGCAAAGCCCTCTGGCCGCCGGAGGCCCCCCCGTCTCCCGTCCCCCGTATGGCAGGCACTAACGTTTCCGCTCAACCTGGTATGTATCTCCCCGGAGGTCGAAGCGGCTCTTGGCGATGCGGACGCTTCGCTCCGCGTGGAGGAGGATGAGTTCGCGGGCGAGGTGGTCGGGGTGGTGGCGGACGTAGCCGCCGGTGACGGAGGCGATGGGGCGGCTGATGAGTTCGACGCCCAGGGCGGCACAGCGGGCGGCATCGTAACGGATCATCTCTGCGCCTTCCTCGGCATAGCGGGCGGCGATGTCCTTGGGGATGGGGGAGGCGTTTACCAGGCAGAGGTCGAAGAGATGGTCGGCGGAGTGCTTGAAAAGGGCGGCTATGTGGTCCGCGGCGGTGTACTGCTCTGTCTCGCCCTCCTGGGTCATGACGTTGCAGACGTAGACTTTCAGGGCCTCGGACTGTTGGATGGCTTCCACTATGCCGTCTACCAGGAGGTTGGGGATGATGCTGGTGTAGAGACTGCCTGGGCCCAAGACAATCATGTCGGCCTCCTGAATGGCGGCGAGGGCCTCCGGGAGGGCTTTCGGGTGCTCCGGAAGAAGGCGGACGCGGGTGATGCGGCAGTCCTCCTTCTTCTTGCAGTAAAAAATCTTCGACTCGCCGGTGACGCTGGCCCCATTCTCAAACTGGGCTTCTAACTGTACGTCGGCGGTGGTCACGGGGAGGACGCGGCCTGTGATGGCTAAGACCTCGCTCATGCGGCGGACCGCCGTGTCAAAGGTGGGGGAAATGCCGTTCAGAGCGGCTAAAAGCAGATTGCCGAAGCTCTGGCCTGCCAGGGTGCCCTCCTGGAAACGGTAGCTCATGAGCTGGCTCATGAGAGGCTCCGTGTTGGCCAGGGCTTCCATGCAGTTGCGGATGTCCCCCGGGGCCGGGATGCCCAGGTCCTGGCGAAGCGCGCCGGAGCCGCCGCCGTCGTCGGCGACGGTGACAATGGCGGAAATGTTCTCCGTGTACTGTTTCAGGCCGCGGAGCATGTTGGAGAGTCCGTGTCCCCCGCCGATGACGGCGATTTTCGGGCCGCGGCTGCGTGGGATGCGGTAAGGCGTCTGCTGTTCCATACGCGCCTCAGCTTTCCCGGTTCATGTCCCGGTGATTCTCCAGGACCGGGTAGCCCTGGGCACGAACGAAGTCCGTCAGGGCGTGGGCGACGGCTACGGAGCGGTGGTGCCCGCCTGTGCAGCCGACGGCGATGGAGAGGCTGGTCTTGCCCTCCTCAGCGTAGAGGGGCAGGCAGAGGGAGAGAAGGCTCTCCAGACGTTTCAGGAAGTCCAGGGTCTGGGGGAAGGAGAAGACGTAGTCGGAAACCGGCTTGTCCAGGCCCGTCTGGTGGCGCAGGTCTTCGATGTAGAAGGGGTTGGGCATGAAGCGCACGTCGAAGACCAGGTCGGCCTCCAGGGGGAGGCCGTATTTGAAGCCGAAGGAGGTGACGTTGACGGGCATCCCACCCTGGGCGCTCTCGCCGCCGAAAAGGGATAAGAGTTCGGCGCGGAGCTGGGCGGTGGAGAGGTAGGAGGTGTCGATGACGAAGTCGGCCCGCTTTTTCACGGGCTCCATGACCTCCCGCTCACGACGCACAGCGGCCTCGAGAGAATCGGAGCTGTCCCGCAGGGGATGCCGCCGCCGCGTCTCCTTGTAGCGCTTGATGACCGTTTCCGCCGTGGCCTCCAGGAAGAGCATCCGGCAGACTCCGTCCATCGCTTTCAGCGTGTCCAGCACGTCGAAAAGCTCCGTGGAGGAATTGGCGGTGCGCACGTCGTAGACCAGCGCCACGCGGTCATAGCGCCCGTTTCCTCCGGCGCAGAACTCCGCAAATTTCAGAATCATCGCCGCGGGCATATTGTCCACGATATAAAAACCAACGTCCTCCAGGAAGGAGGCGGCTTTGCTTTTTCCCGCTCCTGAAAGACCTGATATGATTAGAATCTCCATAGACCCTCCTTGTTTTTTGTGCCTCCGGCGGCCAGGGGCTTTGCCCCTGGACCCCACCAGGGGGAACGTTTCCCCCTGGACTCCTCCATACTGGTTCTTTTGGGGGTGCGGCGGCTGCTGAAAGATGATGCACCACTTTTACAGGATGCGTACTTCGGGTTCGAGATGGACGCCTTTTTCTGCGTAGACGCGTTTTTGGACCTCCGCAATCAGGGCTTTCATGTCCGCGGAGGTGGCGCCGCCGCGGTTAATCAGGAAGCCTGCGTGTTTCTCCGAAACCTGCGCGCCGCCGATGGTCAGGCCCTTCAGGCCGCATTGGTCAATGAGGGTTCCGGCAAAATAGCCCTCCGGGCGCTTGAAGGTACTGCCCGCGCTGGGCCACTCCAAAGGCTGAGTGGCCTTGCGGCGCTCCATTAGCTCCCGCATATTGGCGCGGATCACCTCCGGGTCCCCCGGCGAGAGCCGGAAGACCGCGTATAGCACCACGCCCTCCGGGCGCTCCGTCAAAAGACTGTGGCGGTAGGAGAGGCGCAGGACCTTCGGAGGCAGAACCTGCGGCTCCCCACCGGGAAAGAGCACTGCGGCCCCGTCCAGCACCTGCCTGATTTCGCCGCCGTAGGCCCCCGCGTTCATGCACACGCCGCCGCCGACGGTGCCGGGAATCCCGTGAGCGAACTCCAGCCCCGTAAGCCCCTGTTTACAGGCGAAGTCAGCGGCCCGCGCCAGGGAGGCCCCCGCCTCAGCGAGAACAGTCCCAGGCTCAGCCCCGCACTCAACGCGGTTCAGCCCCTGAGAGAGGTCGATCACAAGCCGATCCAACCCCTCATCGGGCGCAAGCAGATTCGTCCCATTCCCGATAACGAGGACCTCAGCGCTGCAGACCCGCGCGACTTCAAGCAGGGTCCGCAGCTCCGCGACGGAGCGAGGAAAAGCCATCCGCCGCGCAGGCCCCCCGATCCGAAAAGAGGTATGCCGCCCCATCGGCTCATCGTTCATCAAGCACAAATCCGGAAGCCGTTCACCGACCCCCCGATCAAACTCAAGCACCCAATCCACAAAAGGACCTCCCATCTAAAGATAAGCAACAGCGACCAAAGAAAAAATGATCTGCCAGGGTCCAGGGAGGCGCCTGCCTCCCTGGTGGGGTCCAGGGGCAAAGCCCCTGGCCGCCGGAGGCCCCCCGTCCCCCGTAGGCAGACATCTACAGCTTCCCCTCAGCCTGCAGGTCGACCTTCCGCGCCAGCTCCGCGGCGGCGTTGTAGCCGAATTTGCGGTGGCGGTTGTTCATGGCGGCAACTTCGACGATGCTGGCGAGGTTGCGGCCGGGGCGGACGGGGATGGTGACGATGGGGACCTGGACGTCGAGGATGTCGGTGTAGTGGTCCTCGATGCCGAGGCGGTCGTAGAATTTGCTGCTGTCCCAGGGCTCGAAGTGGACCACGATGTCCAGCTGGGACTCGTTTTTGATGGCGCGGACGCCGAAGAGCTGGCGGACGTCTATGACGCCGATGCCGCGGAGCTCAATGTAATTGCGGATCAGCTCCGGGGCGGTGCCTGTGAGCTGGTTGGAGATGCGGCGGAGCTCTACGGCGTCGTCGGCCACTAGGCGGTGGCCCCGCATGATCAGCTCAATCGCCACCTCGCTCTTGCCTACGCCGGAGTCGCCCGTAATCATGACGCCCTCGCCGTAGATGTCCAGAAGGACGCCGTGGCGGGTGATGCAGGGGGCCAGGACCCGGTTCAGACAGTCTATCACACGGCTGGTGAAAGCAGCGGTGGTCTCCGAGGTGCGCAGTAGGGTGCGCTCATGCTCTTTGGCGCTCTCCAGACAGCAGGGGAAGCAGTCCAGCCCTCTGGAAATCACCAGGGCCGGGATGTCGTACATGAAGAGGTCGTCAAAGCACTTGCGCCTCTGGGCGGCGGTCAGGCTCTTCAAGTAGGTGATTTCCGCCTTGCCGATGACCTGGAGGCGGCGGGGGTCGAAGTAGTCGTAGAACTCGTGGAACTGGAGTCCTGGACGGTTCACGTCCGTGACGGTCAGAAGGGCGGTTTCAAAGTCGCCCCCCTCGTTCAGGACCTCAAGGTCAAATTGGGTGATGAACTCTTTGAGCTTCAAGCCGTTTTCCCGCATAGCACATTCCTCACTTTTCCGGTCCGGAGGCGAAAGGGGGAGGGGTGAACGGGGGCCTCCGGACCTGTTCTATCTATCAGGTGCGGGGCGGCGGAGCCGCCAGGCACGAAATTGCTCCTTTATTATATATGATGTCCGCCAAAACCGCAACACCTTCTCCAATTTCTGGCTCGAGAAAAAAGTTTGGATTTTTTGAAAATTCTTCTTGCATTTTTCGATGGATTCTGTTATGATGACAACTGTGCTTATGAAGGTAGGCGCAGAATTACGTATCAGCAGGGAGGTGCAGCGGATGGCTAAGTGTGAGTATTGCGGCAAAGGCGTGACCTTTGGCATTCAGGTTTCTCACTCTCACCGGCGTTCCAACCGTCCCTGGAAGCCCAACGTGAAACGTGTGAAGGCGATTGTCAACGGCACTCCCCGCCACGTGTACGTGTGCACACGTTGTATGCGTTCCGGCAAAGTCACCAGAGCGGTCTAAGCAAACGCATGAAATCCCGGACATCGTTCCGGGATTTCTTTTTTCGCTGGTGCCTGCATACGGGGGGCCTCCGGCGGCTTCCTTTTCTCGAGAGAAAAGGAAGCGAAAAGAGCTTTAGATCCGCTCTGTAGTCTGGTGGGTGCGTTAGATTGTCACACGGTAACGGGGGGCGTGCGGGTGGGACCTTCTATTGGTATAGAAGGCCCCACATAATTTTATGGCATTCTCAACTGCCATGCCTTAACAACCACCCATTTCACCTGACATGCCTCCCGTAGGGGCGGACCTATGTGTCCGCCCTTCCTTCGCAACCACCATACCTCGGGGGATGCTGGAACCCCCTGCCAGGGCGAACACGCAGGTTCGCCCCTACGGATGCCCCGTGGACGCACCCCGTAGGGGACGCCGCCCTCGGCGTCCCGTCCCTCGCAACCACCGGCCTCATGGAGCCGCACACCCCCACCATTCACAGCCAGCCCATAATCCACCCCACAATGCCCAGCGAACCAACCGCCAGCATCATCACGCCCCCAAACCGGGTACTGAAAACATAGGACCGGGAGGGCCCGCTGCCGCCGCTGTGCTTCCACCCCTCCGTCAAATTATAGAACGTTTCGGGAGAAACCAGCATCAGCAGCCCCACGCCAATCAGGATAATTGACAGCACCGTATACATCCCGCCGCCCCCTTACGCGTCGTCCAGCAACACATGGATCATCTCATTATACATCTTCTCCGGATTCTGCCGGAAGCGCTCAGCCAGCGCCTTCCCCATGTCCTCCCGCACCACCATCAGCCGCAGGTCCATAACGCTGCCCAAATCGTCGTCCAGGGACAGCTTCACCGTATAAGTGCCGTTGGGCCGCTTCTCCACCTCCGTCCGGACCTGGCTCTTCCGGCGCAACTTCCGGTTCCACTCCGTCAGGTTCCGGTCGCAGCGCAGGCGCACCGAGTAGGGGAGGCTGGAGGCGCAGATTTCGCTGTTCCGCCGCCCCTTCTCCGTGATGGCGTACAGGCCATCCCCGGAGACGGTCAGGTGGTTCGTGCGCACCAGGTCCGCCAGGCACTCGGAGAAGTCGAAGTAGTCAATGGCGTCGTCGCACAGGGTGAGGTCGAGGATGGTATCGAAAGGCACAGGCTCGATGACGCGGGCGGCAATATAGAGAATCAGGAATTTTATCTCCAGCTTGTCGCGGATGAAGCCGGGACCAGGCATGACAGCACCTCCATAAGATATGATATTCCCCCGGAACGCGGGCGGAAAAATCTCTGTAACTATTATTATACTCCATCCGCCGGAAAATTGATAGACCGAAAATGGAAAATTGACGGATTTTGCCTTGACGCTGCCCGCCGCCGTTGGTATCATAGGGGAAAGACTTACAGAGAAAGGCGGCGGTGGGATGAAAAAGAGAATATTTGCAATGCTTCTGAGCGCGGCGCTCCTGGCGTCTCTGGCGGGCTGCGGAGGGAAGGAGGAAGCGCCTCCGGACCCGGCCCCAAAGCCCGTGGAAACCCCGGAGACGCCCCCTCCGGCTGAGCCGGACCCGGCTCCGGAGCCCTACGTGCCCGCAGGCACCAACCCCCTCACGGGCCTGCCCATAGAGCCGGAGTATGAGGACAACCGCCCCATCGCGGTCATGCTGAACAACATCAAAGCCGCCCAGCCCCAGATCGGCATCTCCCAGGCGGATATCATCTACGAGGTCCCCGTGGAGGGGGGCATCACCCGGATGCTGGGCGTCTACCAGACCGTGGAGGGCATCGGGAACCTGGGGAGTGTCCGCTCGGCGCGGCCCTATTACCTGGAGCTGGCCCTGGGCCACGACGCACTCTATGTCCACGCGGGCGGAAGCCAGCAGGCGTACTCCAACCTGCGCTCCTGGAAGGTGGACCACATGGACGGTGTACGGGGCGGCGAGGACGCGAAGATTTTCTGGCGCGACGCGGAGCGGAAGAGGAATAACGGCTATGAGCACAGCCTCCTGACCTCCGGAGAAAACATCCTGAACTACCTCTCCCAGAGCCGTCTGGAGACGGAGCACCGGGAGGGCTACTGGTACGTGCAGACCTTCCAGGAGGACGGTACGCCCCGGGAGGGCGCGCCTGCGGAGCACGTGACCCTGCGCTTCTCCAACTACAAGACCGGCACCTTCGACTACGACGCGGCCAGTGGCCGCTACCTGGTGGGCCAGTACGGAAAGCCCCACGTGGACGGCGGGAACGGGCAGCAGGTGAGCGCGGTGAACGTGCTGGTGCTGGAGACGAACATCTCCGTCATCTCCGGCGACAGCGAGGGACGGCTGACGGTCCGTACCACCGGGAGCGGCGCAGGGACCTACTTCTGCGGCGGGAAGGCGGTTCCCATCCAGTGGAGCCGGGAGGACCGGAACCAGCCCTTTGCGTATACTAAGAAGGATGGATCGTCGCTGGCCCTGGGGCAGGGCAGCAGCTACGTGTGCATTATCAGTCCGAAGACCAGCAGTCTGAGGTACGAATAGCAAGCGGGAACCAGGCCGGAAGCCCGGCTGGCAGGGGAAATCTTTCACCTGGTTCCCGGAGGCAGAAGAAAACGGAACGCGTTGAGCGTTCCGTTTTCTTAAAATCCGCACCACTTCCCGACAGCCGCATAGACTGGATTGAAGGGAAACCACCCCTTCGTTCAGCTACTTATTTAGGGAGGTATTGCAATGCCCGAAAAAGTCATGCCGGGTCCCGCAGAGGACCTCAGCGGCATCCGCGAGGCGGTTTGCATCCATACCAGGAAGATTTATGATTCCTGCCGAGATAAAGACTGCATCGAGGACCTTCGCTTCTACCCCAAGCTGCAATACGTAGACGTCATCAACCGCGCCCTCTCAGTCAAGGGCGGCACAGCGAAGCTCCTGTACGTCTACGTCGACGTAGAACCCGTCAGCTTCAACCGCGGCTTCTACACGGTCGACATGCGCTTCTTCTACTCCGTCACCCTCCAGGCTTACCTCAGCTGCCCCGCCCCCATCACCGTCGAGGGCCTCTGCGTCTTCGACAAACGCGCCATCCTCTTCGGCAGCGAGGGCAACGCCAAAATCTTCTCCTCCGAACTCCGCACCGGCGAACCCGACCTCCAACTCATGAGCCGCTCCAACCTGCCCATCGCGGTAGTGGAAACCGGTGACGCCAAATAGGTGCGGTGCAGACGGGGGACGAGGGACGGGGGGCCTCCGGCGGCCAAGGAGGCTCTGCCTCCTTGGATTCTCCGCCAGGGAGGCACGCGCCTCCCTGGACCCTGGCAGATCGGGCTTTTTTGTGGGGGCCTGCGTTGATTTATAGGTTTTGCTCAGGTGTAGAAATCCGGGGTGGAGACGAGGTTTACGGTGTAGCCGGCTTGGCGCATGGCGGAGAGAAGGGTGTCCTTGTGCTCGTGGCCGAAGGCTTCCAGGGTCACTTTCAGCTCTACGCCCGATTGGCGGTTGATGTTTACGAATTGGTTGTGCTCCAGCTTGATGATGTTTCCGTTGTTGCTGGCCAGGATGTCGGCCACGTTCCGCAGCTCGCCGGGACGGTCCGGAAGAAGCACCGAGAAGGTGAAAATGCGTCCCCGTCCAATCAGGCCGTGCTGCACCAGAGAGGACATGGTAATCACATCCATATTTCCGCCCGAGAGGATGCACACCACGTTCTTGTCCCGGCAGTCCAGATGCTTCAGCGCCGCCACCGTCAGCAGCCCTGAGTTCTCCACGATCATCTTGTGCCGCTCCATGATGTCCAGAAACGCCTCCACAAGCTCGTGGTCCGGAATTGTAAGCACCCCGTCCGTATTATCCCGCACATAGGGGAACACCAGGTCCCCCGGCGTCTTCACGGCGGTGCCGTCGGCGATGGTGTTAGCGCTGGGCAGAGTCACCACATGCCCCGCCTCCAGGCTGGCCGTCATGGACGCGGCCCCCTCCGGCTCCACGCCGATGACTTTCACGTTGGGGTTCAGCAGCTTCGCCAGCGTGGACACGCCCGCGCACAGCCCGCCGCCGCCGATGGGCACCAGAATCAGGTCCACGTCCGGCAGGTCCTGGAAAATCTCATAGGCGATGGTTCCCTGCCCCACGGCGATATCCAGGTCGTTGAAGGGGTGTACGTAAGTCAGGCCCCGCTCCTCGGCGAGGCGGGCGGCAAGTTCCGCGGCGTCGTCGAAGACCTCTCCGTGAAGGACGACTTCGGCCCCGTATTCTTTGGTATTGTTGACCTTCACCAGAGGGGTAGTGGTAGGCATGACGATGGTGGCGGGAACGCCCGCCGTCTGGGCGGCGTAAGCCACGCCCTGGGCATGGTTCCCGGCGGAAGCAGTAATCAGCCCGCGGTCCCGCTGCTCCTGGGTGAGGGTGCTGATTTTGTAGTAAGCGCCCCGGATTTTGTAAGCGCCGGTCACCTGCATATTTTCAGGTTTAAGGTAGACGCGGTTTCCGGACACCCGGGAGAGGGCGGGTGAATGAATGAGATTGGTGTCATGGATGATGCCCCGCAGGACGGAGCGCGCAGTTTTGAACTGGTCAAGCGTGATCATAGAAAAGCTCCTTTAAGCAGGCCCGATCTGCCAGGGTCCAGGGGCAAAGCCCCTGGCCGCCGGAGGCTGGCAGAGGCTACCGACAATACGTGGGCCTGGTGATTGAATATGCCATAAAATCATACTGATTTTTGGGAGAAAAGTCAATATCACGGAGAAAAAAAGATGCACATAAGACAGGTTTTCCGCCAATAGAGTAGGATATCTTTCGATAGGAGGCGGAGACGATGGAGGAGATGGCGTGCAGATGTAGGTTTGAGATTGTGGACCCGAACGAGGCGGGGGCGGTAGAGGCGCTTCTGCGGGAGCTGATTGTGGAAAAGCTGATGGAGCTGGACCTTGAGAAAGACGCTTCGGAGGGAGGCGGGCCGCGATGAAAATGGCGGCGTACTGCCGCGTGTCCACGGGCAAGGCGGAACAGCTGGACAGCCTGGAGAACCAGAAAGCCTTTTTCCAGGAGTACGCCCAGCGGAGCGGGCACCAGCTCGTGGAAATCTACGCTGACGCGGGGACCTCCGGTGTGAGCCTGCGGCGGCGGGACGCCTTTGCCCGCCTGATGCGGGACGCGGAAAAGGGCCTGTTTGAGCTGGTGGCGGTCAAAGACGTGTCCCGCTTTGCCCGGAATACCGTAGACTTCCTGCAAAGCATCCGCCGCCTGAAACGCCTGGGGGTCAACACCCTGTTCCTCACCGCCAACATGGACAGCCTTGGGGAATCCGAATTTGTCCTGACGCTTTTCAGCGCCTTGGCCCAAGAAGAGAGCGCGAACCTCAGCAAGCGTGTGAAATTCGGCAAAAAGCTGAACGCCCAAAAAGGCCGGGTCCCCTCTCAGGTATTCGGCTATGACCGCATCGACGCGTTCCATCTGGCCATCAACCCCCAGGAGGCGGAGACGGTCCGCGAAATCTACCGCCTGTACGCCCAGGAGGGCCTGGGATGCCGGACCATCAGCCAGCGCCTGAACGCCGAAAACCGCCGCACCAAAACCGGCTGCGCCTGGACGCCCCGCGGGGTCCGCCGGGTCCTGGAAAACTCCATCTACTGCGGCGACTACGTCAACAACAAATGCGAGGTCCAGGACTACCTGACGGGAAAGCGCGCACCGGTCCCCCCGGAGCAGCGCTGCCACCACCCCCGCCCGGAATGGGCCATCATTCCCCCCGCGCTGTACGAAAAAGCCCAGGCCCTTCTAACCCTGCGCCGCACCCAATACGGCGCTCCGAATCCCCAAACGCGCTACAGCGGCAGGCACGCGTTCAGCACCCTCATCCAATGCGCCTCCTGTGGCAAATCCTTCTGCCGCAAGCAGTACACGTACCGCGCCACCCGCGTCTACTGGAAGTGCGCCACCAACGACCAGCGCACGGCCTCAGCCTGCGGAAACCGGGTAAAGCTGGAGGAACCGGCCCTGTACGAAGCCCTCCGGGACTGGCTCGCCGCCGCCATCCCGGACCAGACGGCCTTTCTGAAAAACGCCGTCGCCGAGGCAAACCGCCGCCGCCCCCGCCGCCGGAGCACCCCCGCGGAAAAGGCCCGGGACCTTCTGGAGGCCCGCCGCCTCCTGTCCCTGGAAACCGCCGCGAACGGGGACCTCCGCCGCCTGATAGAGCGCGTCATAATCCACGAAGACGGCCTGGCGGAAATCCGCATCCGGGACTTATCCCTGCCCAAATGAGGACGCCGGTGGAGGCGGTGGACCCCATCGTGCTGGACGCCCGGGTCCTGGACTGCTGCGGGAAGCGGGACTGCGACTGCGACCTGTGCGAGGTGCCGTCCTTCGTGAACAGCTGCTTCGACGGCGAGCTCTCCAGCGGCGACGACAGCCGCCGGATCTACGTGACCCTGGGCCAGTTCTCCATCGTGCGCCTGGAGCGGGACTCCCAGCTCCTGATCCCCGTGTACGACTACTGCATGCCCGACAAGGAGTGCTCCTGCGGCACCGCCGGAAGCGAGGACCCCTGCGGCATTTTCCGGAACATTGCGTTCCCTGTGGGCGAGTTTTTCCCGCCCAACACGGTCCGGATGCCGGAGAATTACGAGG
Source organism: Oscillibacter sp. (assembly GCA_022791875.1). GTDB lineage: Bacteria > Bacillota > Clostridia > Oscillospirales > Oscillospiraceae > Oscillibacter. Next base: position 2,624 of record JAAVZX010000018.1, on the reverse strand, counting down.
AATGCTGCTGCGCCTGCGGCAGATGAGAGAAGAGGACCGCCCGGGAGGGCGGTCCTTCTTATTCGGGGTATTTTTCGTGGAAGTCGGAGAGCATTTCGGCCTCCGTGACGCCGAGGGCGAGGCAGAAGCAGGCCAGTTCATAGTCGGTGACGAAGCGGAGGTCGTGTTCAATTCTGCTGATGCTCCGCTGGTCCAGGTTAACGTTCATGACCTGCATTTTCGCGGCAAGCTGGTCCTGGGTCAGACCGCGTTTTTGGCGGAAATACCGGAGGTTTTTGTAAATCACGTTTTTGTCGTTATAGAAAATGACTTCGTTCATAACCAATGGCTCCGTCCGTTATTCCGGGTATTTTTCGTAAAAATCGGAAAGCATTTCAGCCTCCGTAACACCAAGGGCGCGGCAGAAGCAGACAAGCTCATAGTCGGTTACAAAGCGGCGGTTATGTTCAATCTTACTGATAAGCTGCTGGCCGAGATTGACGTTCATAACCTGCATCCTTGCGGCAAGCTGGTCCTGAGTCAGGCCGCGTTTTTTGCGATAAAACTTCAGATTTTTATAGATTACATTTTTATCATCGTAAAAAATAGCTTCGTGCATAACCAACTGCCCCCTCTGCTATTCCGGATATTTTTCGTGAAAATCGGAAAGCATTTCAGCCTCCGTGACGCCGAGGGCGAGGCAGAGGCAAGCCAGCTCGTAGTCCGTTACAATGCGGAGATTGTTTTCAATTTTGCTGAGGGCCTGCTGGTCGATGTTGACGTTCATAGTCTGCAATCTGGCTACCACCTGTTCCTGCGTCAGTCGGAGTTTTTTCCGGAAATAGCGGAGGCGGCTGTGGATAATGTTTTTGTTGTCGTAATAGTTAATCTTCTTCATAGAGCCTCTACGTTTATATAGCGTATTTTACCTTGACTTTAGCACTGCTATGAGTGTAAAATATGGTTCATAACTATAAATGTGGAGGCATCATATGGAATTTTCAGAGTCCTTCGTAGAAAACTTCATCAAAACCAGCGGCCCGCTGATTCTGTTCAGCGGGGAGGACGCCCGCGCGCTGGCAGAAGCCATGTGCCGTGACGCCGCCGCCCGGGCCCTCCGTGAAATCCGCGTTGTCCTGGACAACGAAGCCCTGGACGACCCCGCCTGCTTCCGGAAAATCGAAGAGATTGTGAGCGTGTACGAGTCCCTCGGCCTGGACGGCGGGAGCCGCCACGATTTTGGTTGACAAAGGGCCTCCCGTCTGATAGAATGCCAGCAGACACAGCGAGGAAGAGGACCAGTAGCCGCCGCAGCCGCTGCAAAGAGAACCCCCGGAAGGTGGAAGGGGGAGAGGGGCAGGTGGTGAATACGCCTTGGAGCCGTCGCCCGAACGGGAGGCTTTGTACGAGGAAGCCGCCCCCAGTAGGCGCGTACCGGGAGCGCCCGTTACCGCGCAGCCGTGCCAGCGCACGGCATGAGGCGTCCGCCCGCGAGGGCGGCGTGAACAGAGGTGGTACCGCGAACGCTTCGCCCTCTGTCCCAGCCGGGACAGGAGGCGTTTTTTCATCCCCTGCCCGGCGGGGTGGGCAGGCACCTTGACAAGCGAATACTGGCACCGTATAATGGATTCGAGGTGGTAAAATATGCTCGATGAAAAAGATTTGCAGGCGATTGAAAATTTGGTTGATCAGAGAATCAGCGCGTCCGAAGTGAGAATGACAGAAACCTTGACGGGAACTTTGACGGAAATGATGGACGAGAAGATTCAGGCGTCCGAAGTCAGAATGGGAGAAATGATGGACGAGAAAATCCGCGCGTCCGAGTCCCGGATGATGGCCATGATGGAAAGCCTTTTCATGCCGCAGTGCAACCTCCTTGCGGAGAAGATGGACGCCCTGGAGCAGAAGGTGGTCCGGAGGGAGGAACACGAGCGGGTGGAAGCCCGCGTCGATGTTCTGGAAGCAGTCGTGAAAGTCCACTCCATCGAAATCGAGCGTCTGAAAAAAGCGGAGTGATGAAAACCCGGCAAAGGCGGTGCCCGTATTCGGCGCCGCTCTTGCTTTGCCCTGCATTGAACAGGCCATGAGGCCGGAAAAGGAGTACGAAAGTATGCAAATCTACGAAGAACTGAAAGCCCGTGGCTTAATCGCCCAGGTGACGGACGAGGAGCAGATCCGGGAGCTGGTGAACAGCGGAAAGGCCACGTTTTACATCGGCTTTGACTGCACCGCCGACAGCCTCCACGTGGGCCACTTCATGGCCCTGTGCCTGATGAAGCGCCTGCAAATGGCGGGGAACCGCCCCATCGCTCTCATCGGCGGCGGCACCACCATGGTAGGCGACCCCTCCGGGCGGAGCGATATGCGCCAGATGCTGACCCCCGAGACGATCCAGCACAACGCGGACTGCTTCAAAAAGCAGATGGAGAAGTTCATCGACTTCGGCGAGGGCAGGGCCCTGATGCTGAACAACGCGGACTGGCTGATGGATCTGAACTACGTGGAGCTTTTGCGGGAGGTAGGAGCCTGCTTCTCCGTGAACAATATGCTGCGGGCGGAGTGCTACAAGCAGCGGATGGAGAAGGGGCTCAGCTTCCTGGAGTTCAACTATATGATTATGCAGTCCTACGACTTCTACCACCTCT
>JAAVZX010000017.1 GCA_022791875.1 Oscillibacter sp. | reverse complement strand
TTTTCGCCGATGGTGTACGGTCTGATTCTCTCCCATGCTTTATCGCTTATGTCGTGCCGCTGCTGTTCGCCTGCCATTTTCCTGCCCTCCTTCTTATTTTGAGGACTATTATATCACACTTTTATTGACGACGCCACTTAGGTCCTCTATCGTTACCGAATGATATTTTAACTGCATATCCCCGCCCCTTCTCAACTCTAATTATACCATATTTTACCTGTTTTGGGGCCTCTTTGTCATCAGCTCCAGATATGATCCAAAACGTCCACAATGTTGAGGTTCTCCGCCACCGCCCGCTCCAGGTAATTGTCCAGAACCTCCTGGGTGCTCTTCATCTTCAAAGCTTCCAGGTTTTCCCGCAGCCTGTCCATGGTAAATTCATTCATACAGCACCTCGTCATACCTGGATGAGTCAGACGGTTTCAAGGGGAAATCGATCACTTTTACTTGTTCCAGCAGAATATTTTCCCTGTCCATTGTCTGTTTTAGTGTGTCTTCTGGAGTGCTGTGGATTGACAACCATATCCTTTCTTTGGTACGATATTCGGTGCAGAGCCATCTGCTTCCCCTCGTAATATGCTGCCAGTATGCTGTCGAGGGCCGCGGCTGCCACATCTTTGCCGACGTATTCCGCTGGCACGAAGTACTGATTTCCGGCGTAAGAGATGAGGCAGTCTTTTTGTACCCGCATCGGGTTGATCTTGTCGATGATGTACTCACGGGAGAGGAGGCTCAGCCCTTTTTTCAATCTTTCGAAAGGAATTTCGTTTGTGGTGGTGTGAACCTTCCCGTTCACCTTATTACACCAAGCCAGGGCCTGTCCATTCAGGTCTGCCAGGTTGGTCCCCACCATGAAATTATCCCGCAGAAGCCCGCAAAGTTCTCAAACTGCCGGTTCGGTGTGGAGTCCTCTTGCATTAAAAGCCGTTTTATGACCACCTGTTTCATGCTATCGCAAAGGATTTTTTCACGGTATCCTCCCAAAGAACCGAAACGCATTCTGATGGCACCGAAAGGGGGGATTTGTGCTCATATCCGTTACAAATTCGATGTACCGTATCCGCGAATATCCCAGAATCATGAGGAAACAGTACGACTTCTTCCAACTTCCGTCCTCATACACCAGATGATCCTCGAAGAATCCCCAGTCCATCTGCCCCTGCTTTCCTGGCATCTTCTCAAACCGCACCGCTGCTTTCTCGTTCAAGTCCATCTTCCGGCTGCTCACATACGCATTCACGGTGCTGTAGCCCCCGTTGAACCCCATCTCCTGCAGCTTTTCCAGAATCCGCAGCGCCGAGTACGGAGCCTCATCCAGCCACTCGGCCACTTTTCCGCGGTGTTTTCTTTCGTCTTATCACTGGTGCTGACATCCAGGTCATCGTAGCCGTACCGTTTCAGGAGTTGCTGGATATGCTTGCGATGTTTTGGCGCTTTCCGGCGGACCAGGAACGCTGTGAGGCTGTGATAACCGATGGGCCTGCGATCTGTATGCCACTGGATTTCGGAAAACTGCGGCTCGCCAAATTCATTCCGACGGTACAGAAAGTCCGGGATGACCCAAGTAATGCGCTTGATCAGAGCCGAGCCAACCCGTTCCTCCACCCGGTCCGCGTCGATGGGCGGCACGCCGTCATAATAGCCATCGTAATGCGCGTCCATCGGGTCCGGTTCTGACGGTGTCCGAACGGTGTTTCTTTTCCGGTTCACCGGCGGAGGCGCAGTTCTTTTCACCGGCTCCGGCTGTTCGGGTTCCGGAAGGGCCTGCCGAAGGGAGGACACTATCCAAAAAGAAAATAACATATTCGTTCTCGCATTTTCTCTCTGAAAACGCAGAGATTATGTTGCGTTCTTGGAGCGAATATGGTATTATGGTCTATGAGGTGATTATATGGCTGTCAGCTATAAAAAGCTATGGAAACTGTTGATTGATAGAGATATGAAGAAAAAAGATCTTCAAAAATTGTCCGGTATCAGCGCATCTTCTGTTGCTAAATTAGGGCGAAACGAAACTGTGACAACACAAGTCCTTGAAAAAATATGTATCGCGCTAAACTGTGAGCTTAGCGATATTGCGGAAATTCGTAATAACCACAGAGAAGGTACTGGTGAATCATATGAATTTCAAAGCAAATGAAGATGAGAAAAAGCTGAAAGGCAGTTATTATACACCGGATTGGATAGCGGACTTTGTCGCGCGTTGGATAAAATGCTATGGAGTTCGATCTGTTCTTGAACCCAGTTGTGGAGATGGTGTGTTTTTTGATGCCGTCATAAGAGAATTGCCCGTGAAAAAATTAGAGTTACTCGGTTATGACATTGACTCTTCTGCTGTTGATACATGCCGCAGGAAATCATTTGCGTCGAACGCCGGACTGTCTTTACATCATCAAGATTTTCTCGCGTGGGCAATTGATAATATACAATCTAAGTCACCGCAAAAATTTGATGCGGTTGTGGGCAATCCTCCTTTTGTAAGATACCAGTATCTTGAAAAAGAGCAGCAGGCAAATGCCCAGAAGATATTTGACTTGCTGGAGATGAAGTTTACCAAACACACAAATTTGTGGATTCCCTTTGTGGTCAGTTCTATAGAGTTTCTTGTTCCGGGCGGCGTGATCGGAATGGTCATTCCATCGGAAATCCTTCATGTGCTATATGCGCAGGGCCTTCGAAAATATTTATTGTCATCATGCAGTAAAATACTTCTGATTGATCCAGAGGATCTTTGGTTTGATAACACCCTGCAGGGTGCTATGCTGCTTATGGCCCGGAAGAAGGGCACCCCCAGCGAGGAGTCCCACGTTGGTATTATTCGCACAAGGGGAGTTGAGTTTGCAAAGGGCAACCCGTATGAACTTTTTGAACAGGCGGAATATATTCCTGGACATTTACTGCCTGAAAAGTGGACGTATGCGCTCTTGTCCAGAGAAGAATTCGCCGCTTACAAAAGAGTATGTACATCTGATGTAATGTTTGCGTTCCGTGAACTTGCCAATGTAGACGTGGGTATTGTAACCGGAGCCAACAAATTCTTTCTGGTATCTGATGCAGTTGTTCAGCAGTATTCTTTATCCGCAAAGGCCCATCCGATGTTTGGCCGCAGCGAGCATTGTCCAGGAATTATTTATGATCATAATCAGCACAATGAAAACAGAGAGAAGGGATACCCAAGCAACTTTTTATACTTTGACAGTGAGCAGGATGGCGATATATATGGGGAGTATTTAGCAATTGGCATTGCTCAAAATATTCCGGCACGTTACAAGTGCCGGATCAGAAGTCCCTGGTATAAAGTGCCTTCCGTGTTCTCCACTCCTGTGAGTATGCTTAAGCGGAGCAATGGAATGCCCAGATTGATATTGAACAGGATGAACGCATATACAACGGATACCGCTTATCGCATTACGCCAGCTCCGGATGTTGACGCCGCAGCGCTTGTGGTCTGTTTTTTGAATTCCGTTACCGCTCTGAGCGCGGAGCTTGAAGGCCGTTTTTATGGCGGCGGGGTTCTGGAGCTGGTTCCCTCTGAAATTGAACGCTTAGCGGTGCCGTATATGGGAGGTGTGGGGCAAAATATTGATGAGCTGAACAGAGACGTCCGGCAGATGGAGGGAAGGACTCTTTTAGAAAAACAAGATGCATTCTTGTTTTCGAATATTTCTGACATAGACATGGCTGACATTGCTGTTTTGAGAAAAGCACTTTTTAGATTGCAGATGCGCCGTCAACGAATTGCCCTGGATAGATAATAAAATGATGCTGCCGGTTTAGGGCAGCATCATTTGTTATTCATCGTCGTCAAATATCAAGGTATAGACATTGCTTCCTTCTTGCGGAGCATAAAGCGTAAGAATGCAGCCCAGCAGATCCTCATGCGCAATTAACCGTTTAACGGTTGTGCCCCAATGGATTTGCGTCATGCTATTGTGCTGTTCATATGCCCGGGTGTCTGTTCTTGAATTGTGGGAGAGCCGCAGCTCGTGGACCCCGTAGTCGACGCCTTTAATGATTATGTTAAATCTGCACGAACAACGCTCCATGTGAGCGGTCGCTGGGGCTGTATCATGTATCCAATTTTCGTTGGCAAATACAGTTCGTTTGAAATAACTCCGCGGATCTATGTCCTGTGTTTCGTCTCCCTTTTTGAACAACATAGAACCTGTTGGATTCGTTCCTGCCGCCGTGGGGATATTCAGATCGCGCCGGGTCAGGCCGCGGCTTTTCCAAAGAAGCCGATCATTTCTTATCGTGACGATTCCTGTTGGAGTGCCTTGGATTTGGACTCTTTCGGTATTCTGCCGCACGGTACGGGTTATTCCTGGAAGGGTTCTTGTACGCAGCCGCATTCTCCTGCGGAAATCCGTCCGTGTGAAACCGGTTGCCCTCATTCGGGTGCGATACTGTGTATTATTTTGGTCAATTAATATTCCCTGCGTCACAAATGTGTCCAGATCAGTTTCAGGAGAGATTTGAAATACATTTTCAGGAAATTCTGAAAGCAATTCTTCAAATGAATTCAGTATCTTGTCTGTGATGTTTTCCTCATTTGGGTCGTGCATATTCAATTCCGCATATAGACTGGCTTCAATATTTCTGATCAATCCCCCTGTTGTCGCATTTGCGCTGCCAACGATCAGACAGGCCTGTTCAGCATTGCGAGTTAAATATACTTTGGGATGGAATATAAAAGCCTGTGTTGCCGTATCAACCAGAATGGGACAGATGCCGTTGCTGACAAGCGTTTGGATTGCCTGTAGAGTCGTCACATCATTCCGGACACCTACGAACACCTTTATGCGATCAGAAAACGGCGCCAGCATTTCTGCAATGATACTTGCTCCGGCCGCGTTCATAAAGGCAGAAGCAATCATGCCGGCAGTCACATTGGGCAAAGAAAAAACACGATGTGTAGATGCGAAATGATCTTCTGTCGTGGATAAGCCTTGAAGAATAAAATCTAAGTCTGCCATATATGCCCCCGCTTTCTACATAATTTTCTAACATGAGTATAACACGGAGAGAAACGAAAGTAAATGATTTTCCCGAGTTCTATTTCCGGGCGAGGCACAAAAGTTTTTTCATAAGATGGAACCAAAGGAGACTGTCTTCAAATGATAGAACCCAATTGACTCTGCGTTTTATTTGTATGCTGATATAACCGGCAACGCTATATTGCGAAATGAGGTGTTTTCGTACCCGACCAATATCCATAGGCTCTCAATTATGAGGTCGCTAAGAGACACAAAGATGGGGAATCTGTATCTTCTGTCTCTCAAGATGTCCATGTTCCAATCAGCACGTTTTGTCGATGGTTTCAAGACTACCGCACAATCCAGGCGCCTTGACGCAAATATTTGCCAGCCGAGCTTGACGCCTTAATGAAGCGCGTAAAAAGCAGAGCACATGCTTGAAATCATTCGTGCGACTGAATGTATCAGTTTCACTTTTTACGTTTTTTATGATTTCAACCGAAATAACCAGTTTTACAAAGACCTTGATTTATTTGGATTTAAGCGAAAAACCAGCCTTGAATCTCGACAAAACAGATCGAAAATCAAGGCCGATTCATTTGGCGGAGAAGGAGGGATTCGAACCCTCGAGACCCTTTAGGGGCCTACATGATTTCCAATCATGCGCCCTCGACCAACTAGGCGACTTCTCCATCTTGTGGGACTTGGCTCCCACCCTCTATAAAGGTCCCCTCCCTGCTTCCGCGGGGCGGGCGTTCCTTATTTTGACTATGTGCTATTATATCAAAAAGGACGCAAATGTCAAGCCCCTTTTTACATTTTTTTCGCGCTGCTTTCACGCCCTCTGAACCCGCCTGCCCCGGAGCCGGGGACCCGGCTCCGGAGCAGGTACGCATGTGCATCCAATCCGTATTATTCCTGCGGTTCAATCCCGTTCGTATTCTCATCCCTGTCCTCCGGCTCAGCCTTCGGGGCCTCCGGGAGGGGCTCGCAGCGGCCATATACCTCCGTCATGGCCCGGATTTCCGCTGCCAGGGCCTCGCTGGCCTGGCCGGGGCCCAGGCGCCAGCGCCAGTTCCCCAGGGCGATGCCCGGCACGTTCAGACGGCTCTCGCTGCCCAGTCCCAGGTAGTCCTGCATCTGCGCCACGAACAGCTCCGCCACGCTCCGCTGGCCGCAGCGCAGCAGGGCCGTCCGCACCTCCGGGCCAGATACGCCCAGGTACTGCTCCGCAAAGGCTTTCTCCCTGTCCTCCGCGTTGGCGTACCAGCCCGCGGCGGTGTCGTTGTCGTGGGTGCCGGTGTAGCAGACGCAGTTCCGGGGGAAATTATGGGGCAGGTAGGCGTTGTCGGGGCCGGAGAAGGCGAACTCCAGCACCCGCATCCCGGGCAGGCCCGACGCCTCCCGCAGGGCGTGGACCTCCTCGGTAAGAATGCCCAGGTCTTCGGCTATGTACGTAATCCGCGGGAACCAGGACTTCAGCACGCCCAGCAGGTCCATTCCGGGCCCCTTCTCCCAGGCCCCCGTCTTCGCCGTCTCCGAACCGGCGGGCACCGCCCAGTAGCTCTCCAGACCCCGGAAGTGGTCGATCCGGATGGCGTCGAAGAGCTGGGACGCCCCCTCCACCCGGCGAATCCACCAGCCGAAGCCGTTGGCCTTCATGGCCTCCCAGTCGTAGAGGGGGTTCCCCCAGAGCTGGCCGTCCTCGGAGAAGTAGTCCGGCGGAACCCCCGCCACTTTCTCCGGCTTCCCCTCACGGTCCAGCAGGAACTCCCGCCGCTCGCTCCACACGTCCGCCGAGTCCAGGGACACGTAGATGGGCAGGTCCCCGATGAGACCGATGCCCAGGCTGTTTACATAAGTCTTCAAATCCTCCCACTGGGAGAAGAACCAGTGCTGCACGCAGGTGTGGTACGCCGCGTCCTCCGCCAGCTCCGCCCGCCAGCGCTCCACGGCCCCAGCCTCGTGCTGGCGCAGGCCCTCGTCCGGCCACTCGTACCAGGGCGTATTGCCGAAGTGCTCCTTGGCGGCGCAGTAAAGAGCGTATTCCTTCACCCAGGGATTCCGCTCCGTAAAGGCCCGTGCCTCCGCGGCCTCCTGGCCCTCCACGCGGGAAAAGGCCAGGCGCAGAAGCCGGTCCCGCTTCTCCCGGACGGCGGGGTAGTCAATCCTGTCCCCCTCCGGAAGCCGCGCCCACTCCAGCTCCGCGGGCTCCAGGAGGCCCTTTTCCGCCAGGAGATCCAGGTCGATGAACCAGGCGTTTCCGGCGAAGGTGGAAAAACTGGCGTAGGGGGAGTCCCCGGCCCCCGCGGGGCCTACGGGCAGAATCTGCCACCAGGACTGGCCCGCGGCGTGGAGGAAGTCGGCGAAGGCACGGGCCTCCGCCCCCAGGGACCCGATGCCGTACCGGGACGGCAGGGAAAATATCGGCAGTAAGATACCGGCTGAACGTTTCATGACGGCCTCCTTATTTGGATGGATTTGCAGGCGTGGGGCCTGGGCTGGGCCATGCCCCTTTGAACCGCTCCTATTATAATAAAAAAATGCCCCCTTATTGTCAAGCGCAATGAGGGGGAATGGGCGGGTTCTGCTGCATATTTGCGTAGGGGCGGACCTGCGTGTCCGCCCTGGCAGGGGCTTTCAGGGGCTTTGTGGGTGCGGTGGGCGCGAAGGAGGGGCGGACACACAGGTCCGCCCCTACAGGGGATTTATCAGGTCAGACTCAGATACAAATCCTTGTACTGCTTCGCGGAGTTCTCCCAGGACAGGTCCTTTTCCATGTCCCGCAGGACCATCTGGTCCCAATACATGCGCTGGTCGAAGTAGAACGCTTTCGCCCGGTTGATGGCGTCCAGCAGCAGTCCGGCGTCGTAACGGTCGAAGGTGAAGCCGTTTCCGGAGTTGATGGCCATGTTATAGGGCTCTACCGTGTCCTTCAGACCGCCGGTTTCACGGACGATTGGAATCGTGCCGTAGTGCATGGCGATCAGCTGGGTCAGGCCGCAGGGCTCGAACTGGGAGGGAACCAGCAGGGCGTCCGCGCCTGCGTAGATCCGGTGGGAACGCGCTTCGTCGTACATGATGTTTGCGCAGACACGGCCCTTGTAGGCGTTCTCGTACCAGCGGAAGGAGTCCTCATACATCTTGTCTCCGCTGCCCAGCACTACAACCTGCGTGTAGTCGTCCACCACCTGGGGCAGGATGGCGTTGACCAGATCCAGGCCCTTCTGGTTCGTCAGGCGGGAAATCAGGCCGATCACAAATTTGCCGTCGTCCTGGACCAGGCCCAGCTCCTCCTGGAGCTTCCGTTTGTTCTCCCGCTTCTTCTCCAGCACATTCGTAATGTTGTAGCCCGCGGGGAGGCAGGCGTCGGTTTCCGGGTTCCAGATGTCGTAGTCGATGCCGTTGACGATGCCCCGCAGCTTGCCGGAGTGGTAGCGCAGGTGGGCGTCCAGGGTTTCGCCGTAGTATTCGCTCTGGATTTCGCCCGCGTAGGTCTGGCTCACGGTGGTGATGATGTTTGCGTAGGTGAGCCCGCCCTTGAGCATGTTCGCGTCGGTCCAGCCCGTTTTCAGGGCGTCCATGTTGAAGACGTAATCCGGCAGGCCGGACCAGTAGCGGATGGTGGGAATGTTGTAGATTCCCTGGAAGCGGAGGTTGTGGATGGTCAGAACCGTCTTGGCGGTGGTGAGCTTCGTGTCGACGAAGAGGGTCCGCAGGTAGACGGGGACCAGAGCCGCCTGCCAGTCGTGGCAGTGGATGATATCGGGGACCCAGTCCATGTAGTTCAGCGCCGCCAGGGCCGCTTTGGCGAAGTAGCAGTATTTGGGGATGTCGTCAATCAGGTTGGTATAGGGATTTCCGGTGCTGAAGAACTCCTCGTTGTCGATGAAGTCGTACACCACGCCGTCCCAGACGTACTCCATGATGCCCACGTAGTAGGAGCGGCCGTCGGCACAGAGGTCCATCCCGAAGGAGCCGCGGTAGATCATCTTCTGCTGGTACTCCCAGGGGATGCACTTGTAGCGGGGGAGGATGACCTTCACGTCGCAGTTCTGCTTCACCAGGGCCTTGGGGAGCGCGTACATCACGTCACCCAGACCGCCGGTCTTCACGAACGGGTAGCACTCGGAGCCGATGAACGCGACGCTTCTTCTGGGGGAGGTCCAGGTCTGTTCCGGTGCGGGGGCTTCTGCGGGTTCTTCTGCCGGAGCTTCCTCCGGTGCGGAGGCTTCTGCGGGTTCCTCTGCCGGGGCTTCCTCCGGTGCGGGGGCTTCTGCGGGTTCTTCTGCCGGGGGTTCTTCCGGTGCGGGGGCTTCTACAGGCTCTGCTGCGGGGGCAATCTCTTCAGCAGCTTCCGCGTGCGCCGCTTCCGGCTGTGCTTCCTGAACCTCTGCGGGCCCGGCCTGCGGGAGCGTTTCGACCGCTTCTTCCACAGCCTTGGGGGCTTCCGTTTTGATTTCTTCCGCGGCCTGGTTCACGCTGGCCTTTTCGGGCTCCAGAACCTCGTGCTCTGTAACCGCCGATTTCACCGGAGCTTTACTTTTTTTGTCAGTCTTTGCGTTTCCTTTTTTTGCCATATTGCACCACCTTCATCCAATTTACAAATCCTTGCTGCCCATGGAACTGAATTGGGATTCTGTTATTATACATCATTGACAAAAATAAAACAAGGCATATCTCGAAATTCGCGGGAGGATTTTCTAAAAACAGGAGAAATTGGTTTGGCCACAATTTCGGGGAGAATCCAGAAGAGAATGGTGCGTATGGAACTTCCCCAATTGCGCTGTCCTGTCACCCTATGTTCAAAACAGAAAAATTCGCTGTATGATTTTGGGAAAAAAACGCATTGTTTTTTAGTGATAAGTAAGATACGATATTGTCAACAAATTTGTATACAAAATTGAAAACGCTGTGGCTGGAGATATAATCCCAACAGTCCGCGTTATAACAAAGCAGAGAAGAGCTGGAAGCCAATGGAAAGTGAAAAAGGCAATCTGGCGGAAAAGGCATACCTGCGTCTGCGGGATGATATACAGCAGTTCCGTCTGGTTCCTGGGGAGCCTGTTTCTGATTACTGCCTCTCCCAGCAGATGCACATGAGCCGTACGCCTATCCGCCTGGCGCTGCTCCGGCTGGAACAGGAAGGGCTGGTGGAGGCGGCGGCAAACCGGAAAATGAAGGTCAGCAGGCTCTCTGTCTCCGATATCCGGGAAATCTATGAGGCACGTGAGGCCATCGAATGCAAAGCCGCTCAGCTGATTCTTAAACGCGGCGGGCTGACTTCGGATCAAAGCCGGGAACTTGGGGAAATCCACGCGGCCTTGATTCAGAGCATCGCTGAAAAGAATCTGGAGAAAAACTTCGCTATGGACAGCATGTTTCACCTCCGTATTATGGAATACGCCGGAAACGGGCACATGATTTCTTATTTTCATAAGCTCAGCAGTCAGAGTATGCGGGCCCGCTATATCTCTGCTGTCTCGCCGGAATGGTATGAGAAGACTATCTCAGACCATGAGCGCATTCTTCGGGCTTTTGCCGTTCAGGACCAGAGGCAGCTGTATCAGGCGATTGAGAAGCATCTGGAGGATTCTGTCGAAAATTACAGGAGGCTTTTAAGCGGTCTGCCAGACTATGCCGTGCTGGGGCTGTCTCTCTTCAAAGACGCTCCGGAGCGCGGCGGAAGTGATTACAGGACACATGAGAGGGAGGACTGAGTATGGGCAGTATTATTTCCGAGGTGAACAACATGCTTTTCCGGGTGCCGCTGAGGGAAACCTTGGGCGACGCTATGCACGGAAAGCACACGCATTTTGAATTGAATGTGGTGGAAATCAGGACGCGGGACGGCTATGAGGGGTATGGTTATACTTACACCGGCGGCGTCGGGGGAAGGGCTGTCTGGCAGTTGATTGAAAGCGATATCCGGGAGGATTTGATTGGACAGGACGCGGATTTGACAGAACGGATTTGGGCCTCCCTCTACAAAAAGCTGCACTACGTTGGCCGGGGCGGAATCGACTCCTTCGCTATCTCTGCGGTGGATATCGCGCTGTGGGACATCAAGTGCAAAAAGGCCGGGATGCCGCTGTGGCGGCTGATTGGCGGCGGAACCGGACGGGCACGGGCCTATGCCGGAGGGATTGATCTGGACTTTACGGAGGAACGGCTGCTCCAGAACGTTCAGAACTATCTGGATCAGGGCCATACGGCGGTCAAAATAAAGCTGGGCAAGGATACGCTGGCCGAGGATATTGCGCGGGTGAGGGCTGTGCGGGAGCTGATTGGTCCGGAACGGCTGTTTATGGCGGACGCCAACTATAAGTGGACGCCGGAATATGCGGTACGGGCCTGCGAACAGCTGAAAAAGTACGATGTCATGTGGCTGGAGGAGCCCTGCAATCCGGATAATCTCGCCGGATACCGTCAGGTTGCCCAGCAGGGGCGCATGGCAATTGCGGCAGGAGAGAACTTCCATACCGTTTATGAATTTGCGCATATGTTTACATATGGCCACTGTGATTTTCCCCAGCCGGACGCCTCCAATATTGGCGGAATCACCGGCTGGCTGAAGGTGGCGGCTCTGAGCTTTGCGAAGGAAGTCCCCGTCTCTACGCACGGAATGCAGGAGCTGCATGTCAGCCTGCTTTCAGGCGTGAGCAACAGCGGCTATCTGGAGATTCACAGCTTTCCCATTGAGGACTATACCACCCACCCGCTGGAGATAAAGGACGGATATGCGTATCCCTCTGATGAGCCCGGGACAGGCGTAGTCTTCCGCTTTGATTTGCTAAAGCCATATCAGATTTACTAAGCAATGCCTGCAAAAAAAATGTGCTGGGCCTTCCATCCCATGGAAGGCCCAGCTTGCAGTTTCTACGTTACCGTGTGACAGGCTTTCGCGCCCTCTGCACCACAGAGCGGTATTAAAAAGTTCTTTTTGGTTACTTTTTCTTTCAAGAAAAAGTAACCCGCCGGAGGCCCCTACGCCAGCTCCGCCTGCCCGGTATAAAGCTGGTAATACCGCCCGCGTTCCTGCAAAAGGCTCTCGTGGTCGCCGCGCTCGATGATTTCGCCCTGTTCCAGGACGATGATGGCTTTGGCGTTGCGGACGGTTGAGAGGCGGTGGGCGATGACGAAGACGGTGCGGCCTGCCATGAGGCGGTCCATACCGCGTTCGATGATTTTTTCTGTGCGGGTGTCGATGGAGCTGGTGGCTTCGTCGAGAATCAGGACCGGGGGGTTGGCGCAGGCGGCTCTGGCGATGTTCAGGAGTTGGCGCTCGCCCTGGCTGAGGTTGCCGCCGTCGCCGGAGAGGATGGTGTCGTAGCCTTGGGGGAGGTGGCGGATGAAGGCGTCTGCGCCGGCCAGCTGGGCGGCGGCTTTTACTTCTTCGTCTGTGGCTTCTAAGCGGCCGTAGCGGATGTTGTCGGCCACTGTGCCGGTGAAGAGGTGGGTGTCCTGGAGGACTACGCCCAGGGAGCGGCGGAGGGAATCTTTTTCGATATCACGGATGTCGATGCCGTCGTAGGTGATGGAGCCGCTTTGCAGCTCGTAGAAACGGTTGATGAGGCTGGTGATGGTGGTCTTTCCCGCGCCGGTGGAGCCTACAAAGGCGATTTTTTGGCCCGGCTTCGCAAAGAGGCTGATGTCGTGGAGAATAATATGATCCTTCTCGTAGCCGAAAACGACGTTGTGGAAGCGCACGTCGCCCCGAAGGGGCGTCAGGGAGCCGTCGGGGGCCATCCAGGCCCAGGCGTTGGTGTCCTCGTGGACGCGGGTGACGTTGCCCGCGGCGTCCGCCCTGGCGCGGACCAGACGCACCTTCCCGCTGTCCGCCTCCGGCTCCATCTCCATAATCTCAAAAATGCGCTCCGCGCCCGCGGCGGCGGAGAGAATCGTGTTCACCTGCTGGGAAATCTGGTTCACGGGCTGGGATACCTGCCGGGTGTACTGGAGAAACGCCGCCAGGTCCCCCAATTGGAAGGCCCCGCCGCTGCTGATGGCGGCCATGGCCCCCAGACAGCAGGTAATCGCATAGTTGATATAGCTCAGGTTCCCCATGGCGGGCATCATCATGCCCGCAAACATCTGGGCCTGAACCGCCGCGCGGAAATATTCCTCATTCCGGGCGTAGAAGCCCTCCTTCGCCGCCTGCTCGTGGTTGAACACCTTAATGACCTTCTGGCCCTCGGTCATCTCCTCAATGTAACCGTTGACAGCCCCCAGGGTCTTCTGCTGCCGGGAAAAACAGAGGTGGCTCCGGGACCCGATGCTCCGGACCACCAGGAGCATCACCCCCAGCACGGCGAAGGTGATCAGGGTCAGGGGCGGGCTGAGGACCAGCATCATGGCGATGGTGCCGGTGAAGTTCAGGGTGCAGGAGATGAGGCTGGCGAAGCTGTTGTTCAGGGCTTCGGAGACGGTTTCAATGTCGTTGGTGTAGCGGCTCATGAGCTCGCCGTGGGTGTGGCCGTCGAAGAATTTCAGGGGCAGGGTCTGCATCTTGTCGAAGAGCTCGCCGCGGATTTTCGCCACGCAGTTCTGGGAGACGTGGACCATCACCCGGGCATAGCCGAAGGAACAGGCCGCGCCGGTGACGTAGACCGCCGCCATGAGGACCAGCATCTTCGCGAGGCCGCGGAAGTCGCCGGGTAAAATATAATCGTTGATCAGGGGCTTGATCAGATAGGAGCCGCCTACGGTGCAGGCGGAGCTGGCGATCAGCAGGACCACGACCAGCCCCAGGTGGAGCTTGTAGCGCCCCAGGTAGCGCATGAGCTTGCGGAGGGTTCCGCGGAGGTTTTTGGGCTTGCGGAAGCCGCCGGGGCCTCCCGGTCCGCCGGGGCCGCGCTTGGGATGTCTAGGCATCGAGACTCGCTCCTTCCTGTTGGGATTGGTAGACCTCTCTGTAGATGGCGCAGGATTCCATCAGCTCCTGATGGGTCCCCTGGGCGGCGACGCGCCCGCCGTCCATCACCAGAATCAGGTCCGCCTCGCAGACGGAGGCGACGCGCTGGGCGATGATGATTTTGGTGGCGTCCTTCAATTCGCTGGCGAAGGCCTGGCGGATTTTCGCGTCCGTGGCGGTGTCCACGGCGCTGGTGGAGTCGTCGAGAATCAGGACCTTGGGCTGTTTCAGGATGGCCCGCGCGATGCACAGGCGCTGCTTCTGCCCGCCGGAGACGTTCACGCCCCCCTGGCCCAGATCGGCGTCCAGACCGCCGGGCATCCGCTCCAGGAATTCGTCGGCGCAGGCGGCGCGGCACGCCGCCCAGAGCTGTTCCTCCGTGGCGTTGGGATTGCCCCAGAGCAGGTTTTCACGGATGGTGCCGGAGAAGAGAGTATTCTTTTGCAGGACCATGCTCACGGCGTCCCGAAGGTGCTCCATGGTGTAGTCCGCCACAGGGCGTCCGCCGACTGAGACGGTTCCTTCGCCGGCCTCGTAAAGGCGGGGGATGAGGGAGACCAGGGAGGTCTTGCCGCTGCCGGTGCCGCCGAGGATGCCGACGGTCATGCCGGAGGCGATGTGGAGGTTTACGTTCTGTAGAATGTTCTCTGGGTTCGACTGGTTGTATTTGAAAGAGACGTTTTGGAAGTCGATGCTGCCGTCGGGGACCTCCAAATCGGGGTCCGCCGTCTCGTCACGGATGGCGGGGACTTCGTCCAGCACTTCCACGATGCGCCGCGCGCAGGCCACCGTCCGGGTGAGCATCATGAAAATCATGGAGACCATCATGAGGGACATCATGATTTCCGTAATATAGGTGAAGTAAGTGGTGAGCTTTCCCGGCTCCAGGGTCCCGGCGAAGACCATCTGCCCGCCGAACCACATGACGGCAATGATGGTGCCGTAGACGATGAGCATCATCACCGGCATGTTGACCACCACCGCGCCGAAGGCCCGCAGGGACGCGTCCTTCAGGTCCTCGTTGCGGCGGGTGAATTTTTCGCGTTCGCGCTCTTCGCGGACGAAGGATTTCACCACCCGGATACCCGTCAGGTTTTCCTGGACCACCAGGTTCAGGGCGTCGGTTTTGTCCTGGAGGGAGCGGAACATGGGGCCCACCCGGATGAAGATGGGGACCACCACCAGCAGGAGCAGGGGCAGGGCCACCAGGAAGACGCTGCTGAGCTGGCGGCTGATGTGGATGGAGAGGAAGAGGGCGGAGACCAGCATCACCGGGGCGCGGACCATGAGGCGCATGGACATCATGAGGGACATCTGCAGGTTGTTCACGTCGTTGGTGAGTCGGGTGACCAGGGAGGCGGTGGAGAAGCGCTCGATGTTGGGGAATGCGAAGGTCTGGATGTGGTCGTACTCCGCCCTGCGGACGTTGGCGCCGAAGCCCATGCCCGCGATGGAGGAGCAGCCCGCCGCCCCCAGGCCGAAGGCCAGCGCCGCCATGGCCATGAGGACCATCAGGAGGCCCTTTTGCAGGATGTAGGTCTGGTCACCGTTTTTGATGCCCACGTCCACGATGTCGCTCATGACCAGGGGGATCAGGAGCTGGAAGACGGCGTCCGCGGCGCTGCACGCGACGCCCGCCAGAATCCAGCCGCCGTAGGGGCGGGCGTGGGGCCATAGTTTTTTGATCATGGATTTCGATCCTCCTCCAGGTTGTGGATGATGCGCTCCAGGAGTGCCGTGAGCTGGGCCTGTTCCTCCGGGGAGAACCCGCGGACCATGGTCTGCTCCACGTCCAGGTAGCTCCGCTGGAAGAGGGCCTGCTGCTCCGCGCCCTTTTCCGTGAGGGTGACGAGGCGGCAGCGGGCGTCGCTCCCGCTGACGGACCGGCGGACGAAGCCCTTCTCCTCCAGGCGGTCCAGGACGCCGTTCATGGTGGAGGGCTTGACGCGCCGGAGGCCCGTGAGCTCGTTCTGGGGGGCCTGCCCGCCCTTGCAGTTGAGGTAGAGCAGGACGTGGGCCTGGACGGGGGTGACGCCGTAGCGGGAGACCCGGCTGTCCATACAGGCTCTGGAGAGCTGGGAGACGTGGCCCAGGAGGGGCCCGAGGCCCTTGTCTTTGAGGTTCAAATCAATACCTCCTTCCCGGCCCGAGGGGCCGATTGCTTATGATGCTAAATATTAGCGCGCTAAATATTATCATGTTCAGGAGGGAAAGTCAAGAGCGAAATGGAAATAATTGTTGAACAAAAGATGAATAAAAAAGGAGGCAATCGGTTGCTTGTAAACAAATTGTGAAGGATTAAACAAAGCGGTTGACATTTGGACAGCGGGACGGTATGATAACCCCAACAAGCGGGAAACGCTTGTAAAGCCCACACCATTTTCCCTCTCCTTTCTCTATATCATACAGGAAAGCAGGCAGTACCAACCCCGGTGCTGCCTGCTTTCCTGTTTTGGTGCCTGCATACGGGGGGCCTCCGGCGGCTTCCTTTTCTCGAGAGAAAAGGAAGCGAAAAGAGCTTTAGATCCGCTCTATACATTGGTATTCGCGAAGGTTTACCGCACGGTGACGGGGGGGCGGTGCAGGTGGGTCCTTCCATGGGATGGAAGGACCCACATATATTTTATGGCACTTTTGGAAATGCACCCCCGTAGGGGCGGGCCTCCGTGCCCGCCCGTCCTTCGCGCCCACCGCACTCACCTGATATGCCCCCACAACATGGCATATCCCCCCTGCCAGGGCAGACACGCAGGTCCGCCCCTACATTATAATACGTGACAGGCCCCCAAACCAAACAGCAAGGTAGACTTTTCCCCAAATCCATGCTATGATAAAGCGGATCAAGAAAGAAAGAGGTTTCCCCTCATGTTCATAGGCAATGTAGAAATTCAATCGAAGCTGGCCCTGGCCCCCATGGCAGGCGTCACCGACGCGGCCTTCCGCCAGATCTGCGCCGAACTGGGCGCTGGCTACACCTGCACGGAGCTGATTTCTTCCAAGGCCCTCTGCTACCACGATCAGAAAACCTTCCGCCTCATTCAGCAGTTCCCCGGCGAGCACCCCGCCGCTGTCCAAATCTTCGGCAGCGACTCCGCCTGCATGGCCGAGGCCGCGCAGATCGCCCTGGAGCACACCGGCGCGGATATCATCGACATCAACATGGGCTGTCCGATGGGTAAAATCGTGAACAACGGCGACGGCGCGGCCCTGATGCGGGACCCGGAAAAGGCGGGGCGGATTATGGAGGCTGTGGTGAAGGCGGTCCCCGTGCCCGTGACGGCGAAGTTCCGCCGGGGCTGGGACATGGGGAGCTGCAACTGCGTGGAGTTTGCCCGGGTGCTGGAGCAGGCGGGGGCGTCCGCCGTGGCCGTACACGGGCGCACCCGCGCCCAGGTCTACGGCGGTCAGGCCGACTGGAACTGCATCCGCGCCGTGAAGGAGGCCGTCTCGATTCCCGTGATTGCCAACGGCGACATCTGGAAGCCCGAGGACGCGGCGCGGATTTTGCAGCACACAAAGGCGGATATGGCCATGATTGGCCGCGGCTGCTTCGGGAACCCATGGCTCTTCCAGCAGGCCGCGGCGGTGCTGGAGGGAAGGGCGGTCCCGGAGCTTCCGCCGCTGGCCCGGAGGTGCGACACAGCTGTGCGGCAGTTTGAGCTGGCCGCGGCGGCAAAGGGGGAACGGGTTGCGGTCCTGGAGGCCCGGAGGCACTACTGCTGGTATCTCAAGGGCGTGCCCCACTCCAATTATTATAAGGAGCAGATTGTGCAGATGAGCACGCTGGAGGACGTGTACCGGGTGACGAAGGGGATCAAGAGGGACCTGACGGACCCGCCCGGACGGGAAGGGGGGCTTCCATGAACGGCGAACAGGCGTGGATCGACGCCGCCCGCCAAGGGGACCAGGACGCCTTTGCGGAGCTGGTGCGGCTGTATGAAAAACGGGTGCTGGCGCTGACGGGGCGGATGTGCGGGAACCCCGAGGACGCCGCCGAGGCGGCGCAGGAGGCGTTTCTGGCCGCGTGGCAGGGATTGAGGAATTTCCGGGGGGAGAGCAGCTTTTCAACATGGCTGTATCGACTGGCCTCCAATGCCTGCGTGGATTTGCTGCGGCGGGAGAAGCGGCGGGGCGGGACCCTGTCGCTGGACGATGAGTCGCTGAATCTGGACCTCCCTGCGGGGCGCTCTACGCCCCAGGAAGAGGTGGAGCGCCGGGAACTGCGTGAGGAAATCGAGGCGGGTTTGCAGGCGCTGCCGCCGGAGTACCGGTCCGTTCTGGTGCTGCGGGAGGTGCATCAGCTGCACTACGAGGAAATCGGGGCGGCGCTGGGACTGGACGCGGGGACGGTGAAGTCCCGAATCAGCCGGGGGCGGAAGCGGCTTCGGAATTTTTTATCGGAACGCGGGAACTTTTCTGCGCCGCCTGCGTCTAAAGAGACAAGGAAGGAGGGCTGCAAATGAAATACTGTGCGGAATACGCGGCCCTGCTGGATTTGTACGTGGACGGCGAACTCCCGGCAGAGGAAATGATCCGGGTCCAGGAGCATTTGGACGTATGCCCGGGGTGTCAGGCGTATGTGGACGACGCGCTGATGATGCGGGCGGCGTTTCCCGGCGTGGAGGAAACGGAGGTCCCGGAGGGCTTCTGCGAGGACGTGATGGCCCGTGTGCGGGCGTCGGCTCCGGCGGAGAGGGGTAAAAAAGTGATATCCTGCCGGCGCTGGGCGCGGGTACTGGCCCCGCTGGCGGCGTGCTGTGCGCTGGTGATTGTGCTCAAGAGCGTGCCCGGAGCGGGGGGCGGCATGGACAACGGTAAGACCGCGGTGTCCAGCAGCAGCGTGGTGGACGCACCTGCGCCTGCATCTGCGGGCGGGACGGATGTGCCTGCGGGAGAGGAACCGCCAGCGGACTATAGTGCGGATAAAGAATGTACGCCAATGGAGGACGCGGCTGTGGTAGAGGAAGACGAGGCCGGGTACAGCCAGGCCCCGGCGGAGGCGGCGGAGCCGCGTATGAGTAAGACCGGCGGCGCCAGCGGGGGCGGGGCGGCGAAGTCGTCCGCGGAAGTGCAGGGTACGGCGGAGCCGCCTGCGGCGGTTCAGGGTACGGCGGGCGGTGCGGCTGCGCCGATGCTCATGATGCCTGCGGAAATGCCCTCCGCATCTGAATCTGCGCCGGAAGTTCCTGAAAATGAGACGGAATTGGATGAAAACCAGGAAAATGCTATGAGAAAATACGAAGTAGCGCTGACGCTGACGGAGGAGGAAGCGGGGGGCCTGCTGGACGGGTGCACCGTATTAGAAGAAGAGACGGGCGTCCGGCGCTACGAGCTGACGCGGGATGAGTACGCGGCCCTTCTGGCGGCGCTGGGACTGAACGGCGGCACGGAAATGAAGGAGGACGCGGCGGAAACCGTGGTCGTGGAGGTCCGGGCGGAGCCGTGAGGGCGCGGGATACCTTATTTAATACGTGGGAGAAAACGGGCCTCGGTGCGGGGCCCGTTTTTCCATGGAATGGGGATTTTTGAAAAAAGTCGAAAAAAATTGAAGAAAGGGGTTGACAAAGCGCGAAAGATTTGGTAATCTAACAAAGCTGTCCGGCACGGCGCTGGCTGGCGAGAGGAAATGGGATGGAACGAGCGAGAGCATCGGAAAAGAAATTCTGAAA
>JAAVZX010000016.1 GCA_022791875.1 Oscillibacter sp. | reverse complement strand
TGGGATGAGGGCTGTTATTTTTTAGTCCGCGAGGGCGTAGCTCCGGCAGCAATGCCGGATATTTTTTGCGTGAGCATAAAAGTCGGGGGTTGGGGGCTCCCCAGACTGTTGTCTTTTGACACAGTCTGGGGGCAAAGCCCCTGGACGCCGGAGGCCCCCCGTCCCTCGTCCCCCGTAAAAAAGGGCCTCCAGAAAGCTGGAGGCCCTTCGTCAGGGGTTGTGCGTTCAGTTCAGCTCTTCCTTCTTTCGGGGCCTGGTGATGTGCAGGGCGCACAGGCCAGCCGCGGAGGTGAGGCAGAGGGCGGTCCAGAGGGCGGAAGCGGTGTTGTCGCCCGTCTCCGGGGTGACGTCCGCCAGAGGCACTTCCTCCTCCGGGACGTAAACATACTCTTCCTCCTCGGGGTCCCAGGTTTTCACGTAGGTCAGAGGCACATCCTCGTCCACCACGGTCACTTCCTCAGGCGCGCCAGGGATGTTGGGGTCGGGAAGCTCCGGAACTCTCGGGGGCGTTCCGGGAGGATTCCGCGGGGGATTGCCCGGGGGCGGGGGATTGTCCGGAGGCGGCGTGGTCGGTGTGTTGGTGATAGTCACGACACTGCCGTCCTGGGTCTTGACGCTGGTATAACCAGGCACACCCACTTCGTCCACCGTCCAGGTTTCGTCTGCGGACAGTCCGGTCCACTCATGGTGCCATCCATTGTCCTCATTAAGGGTCACATACTCCTAGAGTCCGCTGCCATTGCGCAGAGCCACCAGAATGCTGCCCGGCCGGTTCGCGCTGCTGCCTTCGTCGTTCCAGACCTTGTCAACGCTCAGGCTGACCGTTTCCGGCTCCGGCGCTTTATAGGTGTTCCTGACAGTAACCTCCGTAACCCCTCCGGCCTGCACGTCTACAGGGTCCTTGTCGATGGAATGCGACCAGTTGTAGCCCTCGACAGAGGCAGAGGCCGCGTCTTCAGTCTCCTTGTAGCTGCCTGCTCTGAGGCCGCTGATGGTCTTGCTTCCGCTGCCGGTAATGCTGATTTCCGCCTTGCCATTGACAAAGGTTACCGTGCTTGCGGCATTGTTGTTGTCAGTGACAGGGTAGGTCCCGTTCTCATCGGCGTTGGGAGCAGTTACGATGAATTTGAACTCCTTCGAGGCGCCAACATTATCCGGTCCGCCCTCGACCGTCTTGGTAATTTTCAGGCTGGCCGTGTAATCATTGACGCAGGAGACCGTGGTAAAGACGGACGTAATTTCACCAGAGACGCTTGCGCCGGTCTTCTCGTTTTCTCCGGGCACGTTCCACTTGACTGCCGCGCCGTTGGAGTCCGTTTCCGTCACCGTGTACAGGGTTCCGTAGGGCAGATCCGTCAGAGTGAGGCTCTCTCCGTTTTTCAGAACAGCCAGAATTCCCTCCGCTGTTTTGCCGCTCACTTCCATTCCAACGAGAGGCAGCTGAACGTTTTCCGAAGATTCGTCGGCCCGCTTCAAAACGCCGTATACGGTTCCTGCGCCCATCGCACCGTCAACATCGCTGTTGTTGACCTTGCTCTCGCCATAGATGGACGCGCCGTCCAAGCGGGACAGGGCGATCTGGAAGGTATACTCGCTGCTGTCGTTCTCCTTGCCCACAACCGTCTTGCTCAGCTCAAAGCTCTGAGAGCCGGAGCCGATGATCAGGTTGCCGTTGCAGCCGATGCCCGCGCCGGGAGTGGGGCCAACTGTCTTGCTGCCCGCTGTGTTGTCGGCAATCCGTACTTTTACCGCCCCCTGTGCGCGCTGGATGTCTTCGCTGCTCACGTGGGCTTTTCCGATAAAGATACCGCTGGAAGGAGATACGGTGCGGTTCAGATCATTGTACGACAGCATGTTCCCGCTATGTTCCCAGTTGAACAGACCGCCGCCCAGCGTATACCTGGAAATGCTGATCTTGGGTCCGTAAACCGAGTCGGGATTGAACAGCACACCGTAAGGCTTGTTTTCGATGCACAGTGTATCGCGTTGGTTCCCATGAATGATCATTCCGTCGTCTGCGGTGATGGTAACATCCGAATCATAGCAGCAGGAAATCGCGCAGGAGGAGATTGTCGTGCCGCTGATGGTCTTATTGCCGGTTACTTCAACATTGCTGAGCTTGCCGACAGCGCCTTTGTGGATATACAGACCGCCGCCTGCAAAGGCAGAGTCAGGCTCCATAAAGTAGTGACGGTTGCCCTGGGCGCTGTTTCCGATAATATCGCCCTCGGTAATGGTCGTTTCTCCATGATAGGCAGAGACGCCGCCGCCAACACCGTAGGAGACGTTGCCGCGAATTGTTCCGCCGTTCATCTCAAAAACAGGAGAGCCTTTCACCAGAAGGTGATTGACCGAGCCAATGGAGATACCGCCGCCGGAGGCGTTTGTTCCCTTTGCGGTATTGTCGTAAATCTCGCCGCCGGTCATGACGGCTCTGCCCGACATAACGACCACGCCGCCGCCGGAAGCGCCAGTACTTTCCGCAGTGTTATCGTGGATTGAGCCGCTGATGATCTCCAGACTGCCGCCATTGTTATAAATACCGCCGCCGTGTATGGAGGAGTTATAACAAATCTCGCCGCCATCCAGACAGACGCTTCCGCCGTTGTTGGTCACAGCGCCGCCGTTGGCCAGCTCGCTGTTTTTGTAGAACATGTTGTTTTGCAGCACGGCGCCGTCCCCGATGGTCAGAGCGCCGCCATTTACCCGAATCATGCTCTGCGTGGCAGTGACCTGTCCTTCAATCGTGGGGTGGAAGCTGTCGCGATCGCTGATTTTGCCGCCGCCGTCGATTACAAGGTTCGTCAGCGTCAGACTGATATGCTCCCCATATGGCAGACAGGGAAATAAAGAAAGGCAGGAGGGAAATGGGGAAACGTGCAGAAGTAGAGGAATCAGAACGACTGCTGCTGATAAAAGAATGTCTAGCGAAGCGGATGCGCATACGGGAAGCAGCGCAACCACCCTGCCGGTATCCCAGGCTTCATCGCCGGTGACGCTCACCGCACCGACGATGAAAATCTTGTCATAGCTGTAAGCATCCGCAATTTCCAGTGCCTTCTCAAAGGAGGCGACAGGGTCTTTGGAGCTCAGGCCGCTGTTTTCGTCATTGCCCAGAACGCCGCCCAGGTAGACGCCGGGATTGTCGCTCTTGCGCAGAACGATCTCTCCCACCTCATTTACCACAACCGCGGTGTTGCTGCCCTCGTTCAGGCCCTTCACGGATACACCAGAGACAAGCGCTTTCGCCGCCTCCGCCGTCAGGCCCTTTACCAGAACAACATCGTCACGCAGGGCGGCTCCGTTCAGCTCTTTCAGGGTTGCCTGATCCAGGGTAATCGAGAGCTTTCCGGTGAAGTCCTCCGCCGCCGTCAGGAATATGCCCTGGGCCAAGGTGACATTCAGGGTCCCGTGTCCGCCGAACAGAGTGACGGCGCCCTTGTTGAGGGTGATGGAGTTAGCATCGGACACATTCGTCTGATCGTTCAGCGTCAGACTGCCGCCGTTCACAAGGACGCTGCCCTGGAGGGTGCCGCCGCCGGTGAGGGTCAGGCTGCCGTCTTCCTTTAGATCAAACAGATCCGTGGCCGCGGCCTTGAAGCCGCCATTTGCGAGATCGAAGGTGACGGCTTTGCTGAGCTCGATGGTCTGGGTGTCCTTCGTAGAATTGATGGATGTTGTGTCGCCGGTGACCGCCAATACAACGGTGTCATCCGCTCCAGCCGCCTCTACAACGCTTCCGAGTGTTGTATACTCAGTCTCGCCGATTTTGGCAACTGCGGGAGGTGTAGTTGTTGCTACCGCTTTATAGCTAAATGTTTGCTTTGCTCCATGAGACAGTGCAGTATCAATATTGGTCGCACTTGATCCAGAGCCTTTTCTCCAGACGTATCCATATTCGGCAAAATAGTCGCTGTATACATCAGGATCTGCCATTTTGTTTGCCGCGATGATTTTGACAGATTTTACACTCTTTCCTGTAACAACATACACATCAAGACTGCTGTCGCTGGTTCCATTATCATAAATTGCGCCGGAGGTCATGTTAAAGGAATGGTACATGAGCCCTTTTAAATAGATACCAGCATAATTGCCGCTAGAAGTGGTGTTATTCTTGATTACAGCGCCGTCAATTGTGACGTCGCCACCAGTCCAGCTCAAACCGCCCGCCATCGTCTCGAAAGAAGAGTTGGAGGTTCCTTTGTTATTCTTGAGTACCACTCCAGAACTCAGTTTCACGACAGCATAGCCATTGATGTAAACGCCGTCGGCAGAGCCGCCGACATTATTGCTGATCTCGCTGTTCTTCATGGTAAAGGTTGTATTGCAGGCATCCAGACCAGCCGCGCCAGCTTTTGAACCAAGAGATGTGGTATTGCCGCTGATTGTTACATTCTCAAATTGCAGGTCACCGTAAGGGACTATTTTAACTCCACCGCCGGAATAAGTATTTCCGCCAAGGATATATGCACCATTGCCGGTATTTCCTACAATCTGAACATCCTTCCACGTGCCGCTGACAACTGTGCCATTTGAATATGATGTCGCATTTGTTACAGACGTTTCGTTTTTATATCCCAGCGATACACCGCCGCCGTAGCCGCCGGAAGCCGTATTGCCAGTAATCGTACAATTCTCCACATTCAGAACAAGGCTATTTTTGCTTTTGCTGATGCCATATGCAAAGATACCGCCGCCAACAACTGCCTTACCGCCAGTAATCGTGCCGTTTTTCAGCGTCACGGTTCCCCCATTGGGGTTCTTGATGGTAAATACGTGTGTTGTTCCAGTACCCGTGACAGTATGGCCTCTCATGTCCAGCGTGTAGCTCTTGTCCGTGGAGGAGATATCCTCCCTGACATCCTCGAACAGCTCGATGGTATCGCCCGCATTCGCCGCGTCCACGGCCTTCTGCAGGCTGGAGTACCACGTCTCGCCAATCCGCGCCGTGTCTTGGACCACTTCCGTTTCCAAAGTCCGGCTTCCGGTTGTCAGGATATGGGTATCGGAATCTCCCTGGAGGGCGTAGGTCGCCGCGGTTTCCACGTAGGCCGCGTACTCCACGGTATAGACCCAGCCATCCTCGGTATCCAGCCACCGGCCGTCCTCGGGTTCAACCTCGCGGGACTCCGCGGGTTCCGCAGACTCCGCCGCGGGCTTGGCGGTGACGGAGACAACCTTGATTTGAACGTCCCAATCGCCGCACTTGGCTGGCTTTGCGCTCACGCCCTCGAGAAGGTCTACCCGCCCGGTGACAAGCGCGTCTTCCGGAACATGGAGCTTGATATCGGTGTTCGGCTCACAGTCCCAGCCGCAGGCATCTGTGTGCTGGTGCTCCTGCTGGCCACAGATCAGCATCGGAACCATCGCCAGGGGAACAGGCTCGCCTTCAAGCTCCTGGGTCGAAGGGACGCCGGCCCCGGCGGGATCGGGCTCCTCTTCGCCCTCGTTCAGGGCCTGGGGAAGTGCGGCGGGATCGGAGGGCTCTTCGCCTTCTTCAGTCTGATCCCCGCTGCCGGGTTCCTCGGGGCCGACCAGGAAGCCGCCGTCCTGATCCCCGTCTTCGCCGCTGGCGGGCGGGATGTAATCGACGGCATTGCCTTCCCCGTCAGCAATGGTGATTCCCGGATTCCCCTGGTAGGGGTCGCCGTTGTCGTCCACCTCGGTGCTGGTGCCGTCGTCGACGGGGATTTCATCGGGCAGAGGCGTGGGGGAGGACTCTGCGCCGTCGTCTACCATGCGGTAGCAGGCGCTGGAGTGGGTGTGCGCGGGGATGCCGCAGCACGGGGTGCAGATCCAGCCCTCGGCGTTGTGGACGTGTTCGGAGACGCCGGTCTCTTCGGGAGCCTCTTCCCCGCCGTCCGCCGCCAAAGCGGTCAGCTGGAGCAGGCTCACGCACATCACCAGAGCCAGGAACAGCGCAAACCCGCGTCTGAGCTTGGCCTTCCACATGTTCATAAATTCTCTTCCTTTCTTTGCAGATACATTCGGATGCAAAGTTATCCGGCAGCCGGGCTGGCATAGCGCGCAGACGCGCCTTAGCCCCCTCATTTAGCTTTGCGTCCCATCGTTTCCAATGGTTTGCCAAAAGCGCCCCACGCGTGCTCCCCGCCCTGCCGCCGGGGCTTACGGCAGGGCTGTCCTGTCCGGCGGGGTCTTCATGCCTTTCGCACCTCCTTCTCCGCATTGTTTCTGCATTTATAGGGACCAAAGGGGCCGCCCTTCTGCTTGGGCGTTCATCTTTGGGGTCCCGGGCCGGAAAAAACGCGGTTTCTGCAGATGTTCTCTCCGCCGCCCCGCGGGTTGCACAGCGGTTTCAGCCGCCTTGCCCTGGGACTGTCCTTGCAGAAAGGTATACGTTTTTGTAAGATATCACAAGTTTGAAAAATTTACCCGCAAGCTCTTGAAAACGCTGATATTCTGTGATATGTTAATCCAGAAAGGTGATGAAGGGTTTGTTGTCAATACGTATAGGTTTTTACAAAAGCTGGAGTTTCAGACAGGCACGCGGTCCCGCTCCGGGCCGGCCGGACGGCGCGTCCGAAGCATGAACGCGGCCGGGAGCGGATACATATGTTATAAGGTGCAGGAAGGCCACGGAAAGGAGGGCGCGTTATGAAAAGCGAAACTCCCCCGAACAGGACGGCCCTGCCGTAAGCCCCTTGCGGCAGGGCGGGAAGCACGGACAGGGGCGCTTTTGGCAAACCATTGGAAACGATGGGACGCAAAGCTACGGGACTGCGGCGGCGCAAGCCGCTATGTTCGCCGGGCCGCATTTCAGCAAACCACCGGAAACGGTGGGACGCAAAGCTAAATGAGGGGGCTAAGGCGCGTCCGCGCGCTATGCCAGCCCGGCTGCCGGATAACTTTGCATCCGAATGTATCTGCAAAGAAAGGAAGAGAATTTATGAACATGTGGAAGGCCAAGCTCAGACGCGGGTTTGCGCTGTTCCTGGCTCTGGTGATGTGCCTGAGTATGCTTCAGCTGACCGTGCTGGCGGCAGACGACAGCCCTGATCCTGTCGGAGGCGGGAACCATGTCCACAACTCCGAGGGCTGGATCTGCACGCCTTACTGCGATATTCCCGAGCACGTCCACACCGGCGAGTGCTATGCCATGGTGGACAAAGAGGAGGAAGAGGAGGAAGTCAACATCCCCGTTAACCTCCCCGGCGATTTTCCCGTCAACGATGGCTCTAGTACAGAAAAGGACGATTTCGGCAACCCCTATGAACAGCCCGAGTATATCGGGCCGGACCTGAACGGCGATCCCGGAGAGGGCGAAGACCCTGGCTTCCTGGTTGATCCCGAGGATCCTGACGGCGCCGATGTGCCCGAGGGCGGACCCGGCGCCCAGCCCGAAGGTCCCGGAGATGAACCCACAACCCAGCCCGAAGAGGGCGGCGAACCCTCGACTCAGCCTGAAGAGGGCGGCGAACCCTCGACTCAGCCTGAAGAGGGCGGCGAACCCACAACCCAGCCCGAAGAGGGCGGCGAACCTTCGACTCAGCCCGAAGAGGGCGGCGAGTCCGTGACCCAGCCCGGAGAGGACAAAGGAACTTCTGGCGAAGCCGGCGAAAACAAGACCGAAGAGAGCATCGGCGCCGGAGAGGAAATCACCGACGAGGACCCGCCGCGGTCCCCAGTTCCCGAGCTTCAATGCGGGCTGGAGGAGCATCACCACACGAAGGACTGTACCGAGGGTGAAGACGGCGGATGGATCTGCGAGCCGGATACCAATATCACCATCAACGTCCCGGAGAACGGGCTCGTGGACGGCCGCGTGGACCTGCTGGATGGCGTGAGCGCCACACCGGCCCGCTGCGGCAACTGGGTGGTCCAGATCGCTGTGTCCTCCGTGAAGACGGCTGACGGCACCGAGCTGGAACCCGAGGACGGGCAGTATCTGGAGGCCCAGGAGGGCGTTATCTACACCGTGGAGTACGCCGCCTACGTCGACGCGGCTATGACCGCCGATGGGAACAGCGCGCCCGTGGACAGCATCCCCGAGGGCATCCTGGCGACCCAGACCCGGACGGTGGAGGGCGAGGGAGTCGGCGGCGCGGCAAAGATGGGCGACGCATGGTATGATACCCTGCAGGCCGCCATTGACGCCGTTCCCGCAGACCAGGCCGGCACCGTGATTACCCTGTTCGCTGATGTGAACGAAAACATTGTCTCCAACGGCGCGAGCTATACCCTGGATATGAAGGGGCATGTGCTGCACAGCGGCGTGGTGGGCAAGAACGTGTTCACTGTCATGGGCGGCACTGTAACCATCCAGAACGGTATCATTACCGGTGGCGATTACGGCGATCGGACGAACCAGGACGGCAAGGGCCTGCTGGTGAATAGTGCGGACGTGACCCTGGAGAACTGCGAAATCAAGGACAATAAGGGTTGCGGAAAGAAAGGCACTACTCCTGGTTATCAAGGCGGCCAGGGTGGTTTAGGCGGCGGCGTCTATGCCTATAACGGAAGTCTGACTCTGATAGACTGCACTGTATCTGAGAACAAATCAAGCAGCAAGGGCGGCGGTATCTATGCCGAAAACTGCGATGTTACCGTAACCAACAGTAAGGTGCTGGACAACACTACCGGAGGCGGTGCGCCCAGCGGCGGCGGCATTCTGGTAAGCAGCGGCAGTCTTACTATTGATGGAGCGACCATCAGCGGTAATGTGGCCAGCAACGGTAATGGCAATGCGATTGCTCTCACTGGAAAGATCGAGAATGTGACGATCAAAAACTCGGAGATCAGCTCGACTGCCAGTGGAATCGCCAGCGTAATCTATGCCAACTATGGCACAGGCCCCATCAATCTGGATCTGGAGAATGTGGACGTAGTTAACAAAGCTGCTGCGAACACGACCAATGCAATCTACTCCGGCCTTGCAGGAACCTTTACGGCTAAAGATTGCACATTCCATGATTCCAATGGCCGTATCTACTTCCCCAAGGCCACAGAAATGTCCTTTACCAACTGCCAGTTCCTGAACAATGACGCCAGCTACTCTTCTGCTATTGCTCCAGTCTACTTGGAGAGCGGAAACGCGAGCTTCACTGACTGTACGTTCACTGGCAACAAGGGCTACACTGCTGGTGCGCTCTATAATAAGAGCAAGGGGGCAGTGACAATTAACGGCTGTCTGTTTACTCAAAACAACGCCACAACCTACACTGCCGCGGGCGCACTCTATGTGAAGGAAGAAACCAATACAACCGTGACGGACACCGTTGTTAAAGAAAACCAGACCTCCGGCACCAACTCCAGCGGTCCAGCAGGCGGTATTTCTGTGAACGGCGCAAGTGGCAAAACGACAACCTTCACCATGACCTCCGGCGCGGTGTACAACAACAAGAGCGAGAAGACCAATGCCCATGACCTCTATGTTGACTCTCGCGCTACAATCAGCATCCTGGCGGCTAAAGATATGACGGACGGAGACGTTGATTTCAGCAGCTATGCCTGGTCGGATCTTACCCGTACAGTGATAGAGAATGAGCTGACACAAGGCGGTACTTGGGTCGCAACACCTGCTCCTGAGTACGCAGCCAGCATCAATGAGACCAAGTACAAGACCTTGGATGAGGCTTTCGAAGCCGCACGGAAGCAGAGCCGGGAAACCGGTGAGAATGTGACTGTAGAGGTGGCAGAGGGCTATATTCCCCTTAGTACGTACTATGGCGTCACAAGCGGAGCCCATCCTGCCAGTGTTACCCTCCACCTGAACAACACCAAAATTTATGGTGTAGGCATCTCGAACAGCTTCAGCGTGGATAAGGATAATACGCTGACTCTCTCCGGAACCGGTACGCTCAACAAGAAGATCTATATGATGGGCGGCACCTTGAACATTGACGGGAATGTTGTTGTGTCTGGCGGAAGCCTCTCCTTTGGTCAGGCTCCTATCTACGACAAAAACGACAAGAACTGCAAGAGTCAAATCAACATCAACGGAAATGTGAAGCTGGTGCAGACAGCTCTGTATGGGGGGGCTGTCACCGTCGGCAAAGATGCCCATGTGGAAAAATTGGAAGCGTCCCTGACAAACTCTTCTGGTATTCCTCTTGAAACCAGTTTTGTGTTGAATGGCACGGTAGACAATCTGATTCTGAATCCGCGCACAGCCAGATCTACCGCGGCGCTGAACGGCCATGTCGGTACTCTGACACTGTCTCAGGGCACTAACATGTACGATTCGCCCAGAACCACTCCCATCATAAAAGCGGGTGAGAATTTCTCTGCGGATAAGATTGAAATCAGTCCCGCTCTTGGCAGCGCCAAATCGTATGACGAAGAGACTGGCAAAGACAGCACCGGACTTATTTCGATTTATGCGCTGCAAAACCCCACGCAGAAGTTTGATGACCAGGTTCTGATTTATGGCGGCGGCAGCTATGCCTCCAATACAACCTGGACCACCAGCATGAGCAACAAGCACACCGACGGCAAGGACTACAAGTTCCTGACAACCGTTGAGAATGTGGACGGCAACATCGTCCTGCACAAGACGGTGGTTGGCGGCGGCAACTATATACTGCTGGACGGTGTGAACGGCGACGACACCCAAAACGGCGACACGCTGAGTACGGCTGTCAAGACGTTTGCACGGGCGAAGGAACTTCTGAACAACAACATCAAGGTTATCCATGTGCTGGGGACTGTCACGGTCAGCGGCAATGAGACGTGGAGCCTGGATGAGGGTTATCGGCTGGAATCCTTCCCCACCTGCAAGGACACGCTGGTCAAGGTGACCGGCAGTCTGACGCTGAGCAACGTTGTTATCGACGGCAAGGACATCACCCGTACAAGCCCGCTGATTGAGAACCGGGGCACCCTCAATATTGAGGCAGGCACCGAGATCAAGGGCGGCGTGAACACCGTTATCTACGGTCCCAACAACGGCTCTGGAATCGATGGCGGCGCGGTCTACAACAGCGGCACGCTGAACATGACCGGCGGCTCCATCACCGGCAACAGCGCCCGCACTGGTGCTGGCGTTTTCAGCAAGGGTACGTTCAGCCTCAGCGGCGGCGATATCTCCAACAATACCGGCTACGGCGGACGCTTTCCCTACAGCTACGGCAGCAGCAGCAAAGTCAACAGCGCCCCTGCCGGCGGCGGCGTGTTCCTGGCTGGTTCCAGCACGATGAATATGTCCGGCGGCACTATCGCGAACAATACGGTTGCTGAGGGTGTTGGCGGCGGTATCGCGCTGGGCAATGAAACCAATGCTTATGTTTCCTATGGCGGTCCGAAGCTGTTCATGACCAATGGCACAATTTCCGGCAACACGGCCAAGCAGGGCGGCGGCATCTTCATCCAGGAGATGTGCGAAGCCACCATCAGCTGCGGCAGTATCATTGGCAACACAGCAACAGGAGGATTCTCCACCGCAAGCAACGCTCAAATTTACTATGCTGGCGGCGGCATCTATGTCAATGGCGGCACTGGGATGACCAAGCAAGATGGCAAGCTGTACCTGGAGAACGCAGCCATTACTGGCAACGAAGCCGGACTCAATGGCGGCGGAATCGCAGGATGCCCCTCTGCCAATGTCTCGGTGAAGCTGGACGATGGTGGAGTCATCGCGGGTAATACCGGTGCTGGAAAAGAAGCCTATGACGTTTATATCAACCGCATTCCAATCATTGGCACAGTACCTGGTAGCGGCCATGGCGGAGGGGTCCACTTTGACCTGTCCAAGTATATGATGGGCGGCGCTCTGTATAAGTGGCACAGCTGGGAAACCAAAGAGCCGATAATTTATCAGGATGCCTCTGACATTGTCTATAGCTATAAGGGCCATAATGACGCCGGATTCTACTCTGGGGCAGACCCGGCTGTTATTAGTGATGCGGCGTCAAAGTGCAGCGTCATCATTTCTGGCAACATCTCCAAGGGCAGCGGCGGCGGAATTGGCACCAACGGCGAAGTTCACATCGGCAAAGACCCTAACCTCAATGATTTCTTTGACGTGATCGTTCACAAGAACTGGCTGAACGAAAAAGGCGAGCCCATGAACGAGAATGAGCTTGCTGAACTGCGGAAAGAGATCACGAGCATCACCCTTCAGCTCTACCGGCGCGTTGTAGGCACAGAGAAATGGGAGCTGGTAGACAACCGCCTCCTGAAGCCGGGTGAAGACAACTTCTGGGAAATGGATCGTCCGTTTACCAAGCTGCTGAAGCAACTGGATGGCGAGCCTTTGGAGTACCAGGTCGTTGAGGAAATCCGTGTAACAGGCGACGTATGGGGCGAGGCCAACGGCGGCATTATTCAGCTTGTCACACCTCCTATCAGAGAGGGCGACGGATCGGTCGAAGCCACAGGCACAGCGGAACGGGTCGACACGATTCCCATGGATTGGACCTTCAACGGCAACTCCCTGACGGATGAGGAACTGGGGAAGATTACTTCCATCACCGTTCAAGTGTTTAAGAATGGCGAAGAGGTTCCTGTTGCGAAAGCTGAGTGGCTTGAGAAAACCGATTCTGACACGACAACCGCTCCTGACGAAAATGGATCGATGGAAGCTGGCGCCATTGTGTATGACAGTGGGGACAGTTCCTCCGCAGAGGGGAAGCCTGCTGTTATCATCAAGGATAAGCGGTCTGTCATCATCAAGAACCTTGAAGCGGGTAAGTACACTGTGAAGTCTGTTGGCAAAGGCGAACTAGGTCTTGAGGCCACGTGTGAAAACACTATTACCTCGGATGGCAGCAAGATCGATGTGGCACAAGGCTCGCTGACCAACCAGGTGAACGCGCCCAGTCTGATTCTGGTAAAGAAAATCGACGGGGAAAGCCTGGCGGGACAGACCTTTAAGTTCACCATCAAGTACACCACCACAGATCTTGACGAGAATGGCAATCCGAAGATGGCGGAACTCAAGAGGGAACTGACCATTCCGAAGGACGGCACGACTACAGGATCGATTACCCTTGCCTGGGCAACCGATCTGGCAGACGCGAAAATCGGCGGAACCTTCACCGTCACAGAGGAAAAAGGCAGCTGGAACCCGAACTGGAGCGTTGAAAACGCGATGGGCACACCGGGTGATGCCGGACTCACAGCCACTGGCACCCTTTGCTATGGCGAGAACACCGTGACCTTCACGAACTACGAGCCCAGCAAGGTGCCCATTCCTGTGAAGAAGCTGATCTCCGGCGATACGCCCAAGGAGATTCCCACCTTCCAGTTTGAGCTGAGCGTTGATCCCGAACTCAAACAAGAAGGCTTTGTGATGCCTGAAAACACCACACTGACCCTGGGCAGCAGCGACTTTGGCTCTGGCAAGGAAGCCTCCGGCGTGTTTGACGCTATCAAATTCAGCGAAGAGGGCATCTACAAGTTCACTGTCAAGGAAACCAGCAAGGATGCAGATGGCTGGACCTTCGATTCAACGGAGTGGACTGTCACCATCAAGGCGCTCCTAAAAGATGGCAAGCTGGAAGCTAAGATAGACCGTGTCGAAGCAGAAAACAAGACACCGGTTTCTTCCCCCGAGTTCACCAACACCTACGAAGGCGGAAAGCTGACCATCAAGAAGGTAGTATCCGGCGGCGGCAGCGAAGCGCAGAGCAAGGAGTACTGCTTCACTGTAACCGGCCCCAACGATTACTCCCAGATCGTGAAGATTTCCGGCGCGAACGGGTGGGCGCAGACCCTGACGGGCCTGACGCCTGGTGTGTACACGGTAAAAGAGGACGACGCTTCCATCAGCGGCTACAACTGGACTGCCACCGGCAGCGGTGTTGTGACTGCGAACGTCGAAGCGAAGAAGACGGCCGAAGTTACCATCACCAACACCTACGATACCCAGACCATAACCACCACCCTGGAAGTGATCAAAGTCTGGAACGACGACAACAGCCCCGCCCGTCCCGGAAGCATTCTGGTATCCCTGAGCAACAGCCAGGGCATCCAGGGCTACGCCACCCTCAGCGACGCCAACAACTGGCGCCACGAGTGGACCGGCCTGGACGCCTCTGAAACCTGGACAGCGGACGAAGTCGGCGTCCCCGACGGCTACACCAGCAGCAAGACCCAGGACGGCAACGTCGTCACCATCACGAACACCCCGACGGCACCCCCGCCCCCGGGCAATCCCCCGCGGAATCCTCCCGGAACGCCCCCGAGAGTTCCGGAGCTTCCCGACCCCAACATCCCCGGCGCACCTGAGGAAGTGACCGTGGTGGACGAGGATGTGCCTCTGACCTACGTGAAAACCTGGGACCCCGAGGAGGAAGAGTATGTCTACGTCCCGGAGGAGGAAGTGCCTCTGGCGGACGTCACCCCGGAGACGGGCGACAACACCGCTTCCGCCCTCTGGACCGCCCTCTGCCTCACCTCCGCGGCTGGCCTGTGCGCCCTGCACATCACCAGGCCCCGGAAGAAGGAAGAGCTGAACTGAGGTTTCCCTCGCAATCCCATAGTCTGACCCCACAGCAAAGGGCCTCCAGAAATCTGGAGGCCCTTCTTCTACAGGAAACCATCACCCCTCAATCTCCACCCATCGCACTTCATTCCCATGCTCCCTCACGATCCGCGCCAGCTCCTCCGCCGTCATCCAGACCGTAGCGGTGTTATCATTCGGATGCACCCCCACCAGCCCGCTGCGGAAGCTCGCATCCATGTAAAATATGACCCTCCGCTCATCGTCGTTCAGCAGCCCCAGGGGCGTCACCGCCCCCGGAACCAGCTTCATAAGCGCCATCAGGTCTTCCGCCGACGCGAAGGACAGCGCACGGAGGCCCTGGGCCTTCCGGAACGCCTTCAAATCCACCCGCTTATCGCCTTTGACAGTAATCAGGTAGAAATTGCGTTTCTTGTCATCCCGGACGAACAGGTTTTTCGCGTCCCGGTCCGGGTACGGCAGTTCAACGGAGTCCAGCTCCGCCATGTTGAACACAGCCTGGTGCTCGGTGACCTCGTATTGGACGCCGTGTTCTGTCAGGTATTCGTATGTTTCCTGTTTGTTCATTGCAGTTACCTCGGTTAAATAAATTTGATTGATTCCGGAAACCGGCAGTGATATAATTGACACACAAGGGGTGGTTTCGTGAACGAAAACGAGCAAAAATTGTTCAGCATCTGGCGGGATAAAGCGATTAAATACCAGGATATAACGCCTCTGAAATTCGGAATGTCACAGGAGGCAGTAACCGCAGCCTTCGGCGAACCGGATACAGTATCCACCATGAAAGCTGGCGGCAGGCCCCTGATTCTGAAATATCAGGACATAGAATTTCACTTCGACGAACGTACCCGCCGCGGCCTGTATCTGATTTACAGCGACTGCGAAACAGACCTGAGCATAACCGCGGAGCATATTCAGTAACCCGCAAAATTCCCTCTTGCAATTTCCCCAACCATAGCATATACTAAGGAAGGAAGCACAACAGAATACTTTGTCTTCAGGGCGGGGTGCGATTCCCCACTGGCGGTACAGTCCGCGACCGGACGCCTC
Source organism: Oscillibacter sp. (assembly GCA_022791875.1). Lineage (GTDB taxonomy): Bacteria > Bacillota > Clostridia > Oscillospirales > Oscillospiraceae > Oscillibacter. The sequence goes on along the minus strand of JAAVZX010000016.1, from coordinate 12,326 downwards.
GGCGTCCGCCGACCCGGCGCAACTCCGGGACCAACAGTGACAGTCTGGATGGAAGAAGATGAGTGCGGTACAGCCGTGCGCTTTTCGCGCGCTCCTTACCGCTTGTTCACCTTGGAGAGGCCAAAGCATTCCAGGGTGTTTCAAGTACGGTAAAGGAGTGCATTTTTATGTCCCAGTACACCAGCGGCCTCACTGCAAGGCCCGAAAAGTCCGCCCTCAACGCAAGGACCATCACCTCCCTGGCGATGCTCACCGCCCTTACCTATCTCGCCATGCTCATCAGCAACGTCCTCCCGAAAATCGCGGGCTTCCTGCAAATGGAGATCAAGGGCACCGTCATCGCCATCGGCGGACTCCTGTTCGGCCCCCTCTCCGCCGCCCTGATTGCCATCATCGTCGCCGTCATCGAAATGTTCACCGTCAGCGAGACAAGCATCATCGGCTGCATCATGAACTGCCTGGCCGCCTGCTCCTTCGCCTGCCCCGCCGCCTTTATCTACAAGCGCATCCACACCCGCAGAGGCGCCGTCATCGGCCTCACCACAGGCGTAGCCGTCCTCATCGTCACCATGCTCCTCTGGAACTACATGCTCACCCCCCTCTACATGCCCAACGTCACCCGCGACCAAATCGTCGAAATGCTCCCCAAAGTCTTCCTCCCCTTCAACCTCATCAAAGGCGGCCTCAACATGGCCCTCACTCTCATCCTCTACAAACCCGTCGTAACCGCCCTCCGCAAAGCCAAACTAGCCCCCGAATCCCGCACCACAACCCCCGACACAGGCTCCAAAGCCGGCTTCCTGCTCTTCTCCCTGGCCCTGCTGGCCACCTTCGGCTTCCTCATGCTCGTGCTGGCGGGGAAGGTCTGAACGTTTTACGGGGGGCTGCCAGCCGGGCTTCCGGCCTCCGGCGGCTTCCTTTTCTCGAGAGAAAAGGAAGCGAAAAGAGCTTTAATACCGCTCTACGCTCTGGTGGGCGTTAGAGCCTGTCACACGGTAACGTGCTGCTTTGCATGTGGGACCTTCTATGTTCATAGAAGGTCCCACACATTTTTTACGTCAGAAAACCCGTGGGGCATACCGGCAAGGTATGCCCCACACGCAGGCACCCCGTTACCGTGTGACAAGCCCTAACACTCTCCAGCACCACCGCGCGGTATTAAAGTTCTTTTGCTTACTTTTCTTTCAAGAAAAGTAAGCCGCCGGAGGCCCCCCGTAGCCTCACGCCTGCCTCGCCCACTCAATCCCCGGATACAGCTTCCCCGTCCGGATGAAATACTCCACCGCCGCGACGCCCGCCGCCATATCCGTCAGCGCCAGGCGCTTCTCGATAGGCGACTGACCGCCGCTGCGCAGGCCCGTCAGCTCCCTCGAATCCGCATACGCCGGGTTGTACGAATAGTAGCACTCTGCGCCGTCGTCGAAGCAGCAGCCTAGGGCCAGCCACCCCTCGTCGCTCAGCACTTCCATAAAGTCCCCCTCCCCGTCCGGGTCCAGGAACAAACACTCATCCACCCCGTCCGGAATCGCTGCCAGAAGCGCCTGAATCCGCGCCTCCGTGATATCAACCTCCAGATCCTGAATGTACTGCACACAGATCGCCGACCTGTCGTAATCCGGGATTTCCGCCTTTTTTGCTATGATTTCGTAATCCATAAAAAAATTCTCCTTCCGTCTGCACCTCAGAGCGTTTGTTCCATTCTACCACACCCGCCGCTCCTCCGCAAGTCCCGTCTCCTTCGGGTTTCTGCACAGTTTTATTCCAAATCTTTGGTGGAAAAATGTATGGATTTTCCTGCTGAACACTTTATAATAACTGACATAAGACGTATGACGTTCAGTCTGCGCAAATTTTGGTAAAGGGGAACTGCATTATGAAAGCTATCCAATTCGCGAAGCCCAGAGAAGTCGCCTGCGTAGACCGTCCCATGCCCGAGCCCAAGGAGGGGGAGGCCCTCATCAAGATCCACGCCGCCGCCGTCTGCGGCAGCGACATCGGCGCGTTCCGCGGCACAAACGGCCTTGTCAGCTATCCCCGCGTCATCGGGCACGAGCTCAGCGGCGAGGTTGTCAGCATCCCCTCCGATCCCGCCCTGAACCCCAAGGGCCTCAAGCCCGGCGACCGCGTCTGCGTGGACCCGTACATCTACTGCGGACACTGCTACGCCTGCTCCATCGGACGCACCAACTGCTGCACGGACCTCCACGTCCTGGGCGTCCACGTAGACGGCGGCATGTGCGAGTATTTCTGCCACCCCGCAGCCCTTCTGGACAAGCTGCCTGACGGCATGAGCTACGAGATGGGCGCTCTGGCGGAGCCCCTGACGATTGCCCTTCACGGCGTCCACCGCGGCGGGCTCACCGAGGGCGAATACTGCGCCATCATCGGCGCTGGTCCCATCGGCCTCTATGCGGGCATGGTGGCCGAGGCATACGGTGCGCACGCCATCATCATCGACCTGGTACAGGAGCGCCTGGACTTCGCCAAGAAGATGGGCGTGGAGTACACCATCAACAGCAAGGAAGAGGACCCCATTGCGAAGGTCCGCGAACTCACCGGCGGCGAGGGCGCGCAGCTGGTCATGGAGTGCAGCGGCGCGAACGTCATGATCCGCCAGAGCCTGGACCTGGTCTGCCACGCGGGCCGCATCACCTTCACCGGCTGGCCCAAAGCGGAAACCAGCCTCCCCACGGACATGATCACCCGCAAGGAAATCGACATCCGCGGCGCCCGCACCAGCGCCGGAGAATTCGAGGAAGCCCTCGACCTTCTCCAAAGCGGCCGCGTCAAACTCATGGACACCGTAACAAAAGTAATCACCCTCGACGAAGCCCCCGAAACCATCATCGACAACGAAAAGAACCCCGGCGATTACATGAAAGTGATCGTAAAAGTGGCAGACTAACGGGGGACGAGAGACGGGGGACGGGGGGCTGCCAGCGGGGCTTCCCGCCTCCGGCGGCCAGAGGGCTTTGCCCTCTGGACTCCCACCAGGGAGGCGTGCGCCTCCCTGGACCCTGGCAGATCACCCTTTCTTATATTGCATATCTTATTTTGAAAGAAGGAGCAGAACTATGAAAATGACGTTTCGCTGGTATGGCGAGGGGCGGGACCCGATTACGCTGAAGCAGATTCATCAGATTCCCGGCATGAGCGGGCTGATGGGGCTTCTGGACGAGAAGGCGGCTGGGGAGGTCTGGACCTACGAGGAATGCAAGGCTTACGTGGACCACGTTCACGCCGCGGGGCTGGAGTGCGAGGTCATCGAGAGCGTCAACGTTCACGAGGATATCAAAATGGGCCTGCCCAGCCGGGATAAATATATCGAAAATTACTGCGAAACTATCCGGAACCTGGCTAAAGTGGGCGTGAAGGTTATCATCTACAACTTCATGCCCGTCTTCGACTGGCTGCGCACCGACCTGGCCCGCCTCATTCCCGAGGACGGGTCCAACTCCCTCTACTTCGACGAAAAAGAGCTGGGCGAAATGACCCCAGTGGACCTGGTGAAGAAGACCCTGGAGGACTGCCACGGCATGTCCCTCCCCGGCTGGGAGCCGGAGCGCCTTGCGGAGCTGGAAACCACCCTGGCCATCTATAAGGACATCGATCAAACGAAGCTCCGGGAAAATTTCAAATATTTCCTTGACGCCGTGGTTCCCGTCTGCGAGGAAGTGGGCGTCCGCATGGCCTGCCACCCCGACGACCCCGCCTGGCCCATCTTCGGGCTTCCCCGCATCACCCACAGCCAGGCCGATTACGACATCATGGTGGGCCTCCACGACTCCCCCGCCAACAGCCTCTGCCTCTGCACCGGCTCCCTGGGCTCCAACCCCGACAACGACATCCCCGCCATCATCCGCCACTTCGGCGGCATGAACCGCATCGCCGCCATGCACGTCCGCAACGTGAAATACCTGGGACACCACAAGTTCCGCGAGGCGGCCCACCTCTCCAGCACCGGCGACCTGGACATGTACGCCATCATGAAGGCCATCTTCGACACCTGCCCTGACACCTACGTCCGCCCCGACCATGGCCGCATGATCTGGGACGAGACGGGACGCCCCGGCTACGGCCTCTATGACCGCGCCCTGGGGGCCACCTATCTCAACGGGCTCTGGGAGGCCATCTGCCGCGAGAACGGCCACCCCGAAATGGCCTACTGAAACGGGGGCCTCACCATGAAACTGAACCGTGCCTCACTCTCCGACAAGGCGGGCTGGAGCGCCGCCCATGTGGCCCTGCCCCAGTACGACGTAGCCGCCGCCGCGGAGGCCGCCAAGGCCGCCCCCACCTGGGTCCACTTCGGCACCGGGAACATCTTCCGCGCCTTCATCGCCGTCCTGGCCCAGCGCCTTTTGAACGAGGGCCTTTCCAATAAGGGCATCATCATGGTCAACACCCACGACCCCGCCATCATCGACACCGTGTACACGCCCTATGACAACCTCTGCATCTCCGTGGTCCTGAACCCCGACGCCACCACGTCCCGGGAAATCGTGGGCAGCATTGCCGAGGGCCTCAAGGCCGACAGCGCCGACGCCTCCGCCATGGCCCGCTTCAAGGAGATTTTCACCGACCCCGGCTTGCAGATGCTGACCTTTACCATCACGGAAAAGGGCTATTCCCTCCGCCAGCCCGACGGCGCGTATCTCCCCGCCGCCGAGGCCGACATGAAGGAGGGGCCCCACAACACGAAGCACGCCATGGCGACCCTGACCAAGTTCCTCTACTGGCGCTGGCAGGCGGGCGGGGCCCCCATTGCCCTGTGCAGCCTGGACAATTGCAGCCACAACGGCGAAGTCCTCCACGGCAGCGTGTCTGAGATTGCCCGCGCCTGGGCGGACAGGGGCCTTGCGGACCCGGCGTTCCCCGCTTGGCTGGATGATGAGGAAAAAGTCTCCTTCCCCTGGAGCATGATCGACAAGATAACCCCCAGGCCATCCAAAGAGGTCCAGGAGAGCCTGGAGGCTGACGGCATCGAGGGCATGGAGACGATTGTGACCGCCAAGGGCGGGTACACTGCCGCTTTCGTCAACGCGGAGCGGCCCCAGTACCTGGTGATCGAGGACAAATTCCCTAATGGGCGTCCGCCTCTGGAGAAGGCCGGCGTGTACTTCTGCGACCGCGAGACGGTGAACAAGACCGAGCGCATGAAGGTGACCACCTGCCTGAACCCGCTGCACACGGCCATGAGCGTCAACGGCTGTCTTCTGGGCTACACGAAGATTGCGGACGAGATGCAGGATCCGGATATCGTGTCCCTGATCCGCCGCCTGGGCTACACAGAGGGCCTCCCGGTGGTGACCCACCCGGGTATCCTGGAGCCTAAAGACTTCATCGACGAGGTGGTCACCCAGCGCCTTCCGAACCCCTTCATGCCCGACGCCCCCCAGCGCATTGCCACCGATACCTCCCAGAAGGTTGCGATCCGCTTCGGCGAGACGATCAAGAGCTGGATCGCCCAGGGGCGGGACCTGAACGAGCTGGTGAGCATCCCCCTAGCCCTGGCGGGCTGGCTGCGCTACCTCCTGGGGGTGGACGACGAGGGACGGCCCATGGAAGTCAGCGCCGACCCGCTGAAGAACTACCTGCAAGAGCAGCTGAAGGACATCCGCTGGAACGATCCAGGCTCCTGCACCACCCAGCTCCGCCCCATCCTGGCCAACGCCAACATCTTCGGCCTGGACCTGACCGCCACTCCCCTGGCGGACAAAATCGAGGCCATCTTCAAGGAAGAGCTGGCGGGACCCGGCGCAGTCCGCGCCGCGCTGCAAAAGCACCTGGCGTAAATAACCGGCAGGCCGTTCATGTCAACCCGGCATGAGCGGCCTGCTGTTTATATAATAGAGAGCGTGATTTTCTCACGGAAGGGGTGGACGCTTTGGGGTATACTAGGCCCATCAGGCAGCGCTCCGTCCATGAACGGGGCGGGAGAAACGGAGGATTGTATTATGTCTGCGATTCATATCAACAAGGAGAATTTTTACGAGGAAGTGATCCGGTCCGAGAAGCCGGTACTGCTGGATTTCTGGGCGGAGTGGTGCGGCCCGTGCCGGATGATGGCCCCCGCGGTGGAGGAAGTGGCGGAGGAACGGCCGGACATCAAGGTGGGGAAAATCAACGTGGACGAGCAGCCGGAGCTGACCAGCCGCTTCGGGATTACCTGCTTCCCGACCCTGGTGGTGATGAAGGACGGGCAGATTGTGAACCAGGCCGTGGGGAGCAGGCCGAAGGGCCAGATTCTGCAATTACTGTGTTGACAGGCGGCGCGGGCGCCCCTATAATAGTAGATATTTCAAAAGGAGGCAGGAACTGTGAGAACTGCAGTGACTTATGAGGATGGCCAGATTTTCCAGCATTTTGGCCGGACGGAACAGTTCAAAATTTACGACGTGGAGGAGGGCCGGGTGGTGTCCTCCCAGGTGGCAGGCACGAACGGCAGCGGGCACGGCGCGCTGGCGGGAATCCTGACGGCGCTGAATGTGGACACGCTGATCTGCGGCGGCATCGGCGGCGGCGCCCAAGCGGCGCTGTCGGCAGCGGGGATTCGGCTGTATGGCGGGGTGTCCGGCGGGGCGGATGAGGCCGTGGAGGCGCTGCTCAAGGGGGCGCTGGCCTATGACGCGGATGTGCATTGCGACCACCATGAGCACCATGGGGAGGGGCATACCTGCTCCGATCATGGGTGCGGCGGGCACTAGGGACGGGCGGGCGCGAAGGCCCGCCCCTGCACCAGCGCCTGACACGGACGCAGGGGGGAGAGAATATGAAGCATGAAGGGGAAAAAAGCGTCTCCGAAATCATGATGGACATGATCGCCCAGGCCCGGGGGAACCGGCACGACATCTGCCACTTTCTCAAGGTCTACGGCTATGCGAAGACCATCGCGGAGCTGGAAAAAGTGCCGCCGGAGGTGCAGAAAACAGTGGAAATCGCCGCGATTGTCCACGATATTGCCTGCCCGCTGTGCCGGGAGAAGTACGGGAACACCAACGGGAAATTGCAGGAGAAGGAGAGCGGCCCCCTGGTGGACGCTTTTCTAGAGGACTCCGGGCTTCCGGAGGAGATTCGGCGGCGGGTGTCGTACCTGGTGGCCCGCCACCACACCATCGAGGGCGTAGACAGCCTGGACTGGCAGATCCTTCTGGAGGCGGACTACCTGGTGAACGCGGACGAGTCCGGCTATCCGCCGGAGAACGTCCGGAACGCGGAGAAGGTGCTGTTCAGAACGGACGCGGGGCGCTTGCTCTTGAAAGCAATCTACCAACAGCCGTAACCGGAACGCAAAAAGAGCAGCGCCGCAAAGCCGCGGCGGCTGCTCTTTCCATGTTCGCGCCGGACGGGTCAGACTTCCTCAAACTCGTCCTTGCCCATGCCGCAGATGGGGCAGACCCAATCCTCGGGCAGGTTTTCCCATTTGGTACCGGGAGCGACGCCGTTATCGGGGTCGCCGGCGGCCTCGTCGTAGATATAGCCGCAGGGCTTGCACTCGTACTTCTTCATAGTCGAACATCCTCCTTTTTTGGCCTCGCAGGCCGGACTGCCTTAGCTTGCACGGCCCTTTCGTCCGGTATTCTCCTGCTGTGTCCCTGATTTTACCAGAAATGCGTGGGAATACCCATGGCATTTGCAACACTTCACCGCTTCCGGCGGAGATTTCGCAGTTTTTCCTTCAGCTCGGGGGACAGGAGCTTCCCCGCGGCGCGAACGGGCAGGGGCGGGACGGCGCAGAACCTGTGCATGACCTCCCCGAAGGGCTCCAGGGCGTAGGCGGCGAAGAAGGCCCCCCGATCCTGGGGCCGGGCGATGGGGGAGGCCAGGCGGGGGTTTCCCGCCACGGCCCGCTCCACGGGGAAGGGCTGGCGGCGGAGGGGGAGCTGGTCGAAGATATGGCTCCCGTGGGCGGTGTTCACCAGAAGGAGGCTGACGCCCTTTTGCTGCTGCTCGGGGAGCTCGGAGGGGTCCAGGCCCCAGAAGTCCCCCAGGGTGAAGTCGCCGGGGCGGCTGAGGCTGGCGTAGGGGCAGCGGTAGCAGCAGGGGCGCAGGAAGAGGGCGCGTCCGAAGGCGCGGCCGTACTCCGTCTGGAAGAGGGGGGCGGACCGGACCGCGCCGCCGGCGAAAACCACGGTGAAGTGGCTGTCCTTCCAGCCGCTGACCTTGTTGCGGAAGCGGACGGCCTGGATCTCCCGGCCCTGCCGTGCCTCGATCCAAGCCACGGTGTCCTCCCACACGCCGGGGGAGGGGACCCCCTGGCACACCAGGTCGCAGGTGATGAGCCGCTCGGGCCGTCCGCCCAGGAAGCTGTAGAGCCCGTCCACCTGGCAGGGGGTGCCGGAGAAGAGGACCAGGCGGCTCTCCAGGCACTTCCGGACCTCCTTATAGATCTCCCCCAGGTCGCTCTGGACGTATTTGGCCCCCCGCAGGCGCCACAGGTCCTCCTTGCAGAAGCAGGCGATGTGGTGCAGGCGCTGGCGTCCGTCCATGGCCGCGCCGAAGACAACGCCGTTGCTTTCGAGAACGTAATCGGCCAGGGCGGAGAAGGCCCCGCCGGAGGTGGAGTCCCGGCGGACGCCGGGGTCGGTGTTCCAGGCGGCGAAGGCGGCGGGGAGGTGCCCGCCCGTCTCCCGCGGGTGGAGGGCGGAGCACACGGCGGTGCAGCGCCCGCAGCGGACGCAGGCGTCGGGGTCTACGGCGGGGTAAAGAAAGCCCTCCAGGTCCCGGGCCATGGAGATGGCCCCTTTGGGGCAGATGTTTTGGCAGGCGGTGCAGCCCGTACAGCGGGCGCGGCTTGCCAGGAGGGGGAGGGCGTCTTTACGCGGGGTGCCTCCGGCGGGCTTTTGGGGGGCCTGATAGGGGCGGTTTTCCAGGGCGGCCTGCAGGTAGGCCAGGGACGCCTCCCGGGCGGCGTCCAGGCGGGCCTGGACGGAGGGCCAGTCGATGGGGGCGTCTAAAGAGGCGGTGTCGCCCTTTCCGGTGATGCGCTCCGTGAGGCCCAGGCGGGACAGGAGGCTGAAGGTCCGGGAGCGCTCCGGCTCCGCCAGCTCCGCGGGGGCCACGGCGGAGAAGAAGGGGCGGTGGAACTGGAGGGAGAAGACGGTGCCGTGGAAGGAGTTGGTGCAGACGAAGGCGGCGTTCCGGAAGAGGCGGAGGAACTCGGCGGGTCCCGCGTCCAGGACCAGGCGGGCCTTGGGGTGGACCCGGCGGCGGGCTCCGCAGAGCTGGACCACGGGGAGGCCCGTCTCCTCCGCCAGGCGGCGGATATAGGGGACCAGGGCCCCGGGGCGGCTGACGCAGTAGCAGAGGATATAGGGCCCCTGGTCCTCCTCTCCGGGCGCGGCCATGGCGGACCACTGCTCCGCGGTCAGGAGCAGGGTGGGGTCCAGGACCACGGGGACCTCCCGGCCCAGAAGCTGGCGAATGATGTCCCGGCCCTGTTCCTCCCGGACGGAGAGGTGGGAGAAGGCGGACAGGTAGCCCCGCAGTTCGGGCTCCATTTCCTCCGGGATGCGGGGGATACCGAAGGAGGGGGCGTAGGCGATTTTGCGGCTCCGGGAAAACGCGCCGAAGAAGACGGGGTCAAACCGGCCGTCGGGAAAGATTTTTGGGTTCCAGATCTGGTCGCTTCCGGAGATGAGCACGTCGTAGGCGGGAGCGGAGGAGGCCAGTTCCTCCATGGAGGCAAAGCGCCGGGGGCTGATCCGCAGGAAGCGCCGGGCAAAGTCCTCAAAGCGCTGCTGCCGCCTCCGGAGAGGGGCCAGGTGCAGCGCCGTATGGGCGTCCGCCGCCGCCGTGCCGGGGGATACGGGGGGGCGGAACAGACGGTTGTCCTGATTCACAAAGTAGTCCGCAATCTCGCACTCCCAGCCCATGGACTCCACCGCCCTCTGGGTGGCGGCGGCCTGGAGCTGCGCGCCGTAGTGGTGAATGTGGTAGAAGGTGACAAGGCCCGCTTTCATCTGGTTCATCCCTTTCTGTGGTGCGCCGCCGGAGGGAACGGCTTCCTCCGGACTCCGCCGGATCGCTGCTGGTGGGGCCCTCTGGGCCTACTTGGGCGCGGGGGCGTCGTCCTCCGCAATCCAGGCGGAGACGGGGACGATGTCGAACTCCGTGCGGGTACGCCGGATGACAACCCGCTCCAGGCCCGCGTTGATCACCAGGCGGCGGCACATGGAGCAGGAGGTGGCGTCGGAGAGGAGTTCGCCGGTCTGGGCGTCGCGGCCTACCAGATAGAGGGTGCCGCCTACCATGTCCCGGCGGGAGGCGGAGATGATGGCGTTGGCCTCGGCGTGGACGCTGCGGCACAGCTCGTAGCGCTCGCCCCGGGGGACCTGGAGGGCTTCCCGGGAGCAGAAGCCCATGTCCACGCAGTTGGCGCGGCCCCGGGGGGCGCCGTTGTAGCCGGTGGAGATGATCTCGTCGTTCGTCACGATGATGGCCCCGTACAGCCGCCGCAGGCAGGTGGATCGGGCCAGGACGGTCTCGGCAATGTCCAGGTAATAGTTTTCCTTGCTGATGCGGGTCATAAACTTCCTCCTTTCCATCCGACAGGAAAACAGAAAAATATACAAAAACACTATAGCACAAACCGCGCCGTTTGGCAAGAGCAACAAATTTTCGGATGCACCCCCACACCCCTGGCAGGCGCGAAAGACGGGCCGGCGAGGGCGCCGGCCCCTACGGTTTCTCCTTATGGGGATGCAGACCGTAGGGGACGCCGCCCTCGGCGTCCCGTTCTTCGCGATCCGGGCACCCCAGGGAATGCACCCTTCGCGCTCCGGGCACCCCGGGCCCTCAGCCCAGCTTCGATTGAATCAGCCTGCCAAGGCGCTCCATGCCGATCCGGATCTTCTCCGGCGGCACGGCGCTGAAGCCCAGGCGCATACAGTTCTGCCCCTTGCCGCCGCCCTCGGTGAAGAAGCCCTCTCCGGCCACGAAGGAAACCTTGTGCGCCACGGCCTCCTTCAAAAGCTCCGTGGTGTTGATGTTTCCCGGCAGCTCCACCCAGGTGAACAGCCCGCCGTCGGGGTACACCCACTTCGTCCCCTCCGGGAAAAATTTCTCCAGGCATTCCATCATCACGTCCCGGCGCTCCCGGTGGATCTCCCGAATCCGCCGGAGGTGGCTCTCAAAGTACCCGCGCTTGAAGAACTCCGCGCACAGGACCTGGGAGATGGCGGGTGCGTGGGAGTTGGTGGCGGACTTGGCGTCCAGGAGCTTCTGGATGATGTCCTGGGCGGCGTAGATGTAGCCCAGGCGGGAGCCGGGGGAGAAAATCTTGGAGAAGCTGTTGGCCAGAACGGTGTGTCCGGTTCGGTCGAAGGACTTGATGGGGGGCAGCTCTTCGCCGCTGTAGCGCAGGTCCCGATAGGGGTCGTCCTCCAGGATCACCACGTCGTATTGGCTGCCCAGCTCCGCCACCCGCTTCCGGCGCTCCAGAGAGAGGGTCTTGCCGCTGGGGTTCTGGAAGGTGGGGACCACGTAGACCATTTTCGGGTGCAGGCGGCGGATTTTCTCTTCCAGGTCTTCCAGCACGATCCCGTCCTCGTCGGTCTCCACGGCCGCGCAGTTGGCCTGGAACATGTCGAAGGTTTCCACGCTGTGGACGAAGGTGGGGGCCTCCACGAGGATGGTGTCGCCGGGGTCGATGAAGACCTGGCAGATGAGGTTCATGCACTCCATGCCGCCGCTGACGATCAGAATATCCTCCGCCCGGGCCGGGACGCCCTTGGGGGCCAGAAGCTGCTCCGCCACCACCTCCCGCAGGTCCTGCAGGCCCTGGGGCTTGGCGTATTGCAGGGCCTCCGCGCCCCGCTTGCCGTCGGTGAACACGTCGGCGGCGATCTCCCGCACCAGGTCGATGGGCAGGGCCTCCCGGGCGGGCGCGCCGATGCCGAAGGAGATGATGTCGGGGTCGGTGCCGTTCTGGAAGAGTCCGGCGATGACGGCGGCGGACTTCTCCATATTTTTCATGCGTTTTGCGAATTCAGGCATAGCATTGTGCCTCCTTTTGTCGGTTGCTGACAGTATAGCATATTTCTGCCTGGCTGGGAAGGGGGGAAATGCAGGGCACCCCTGGGGATATCCCCCAGACTGTGTCAAAAGACAACAGTCTGGGGAGCCCCCAACCCCCGACTTTTATGCTCACGCAAAAAATATCCGGCATTGCTGCCGGAGCTACACCCTCGCGGACTAAAAAATAACAGCCCTCATCCCAAGGCTGCCATCAGATTCTTTATCCCTACAATATTCAGAGCACGTTTCATATTAAACGCTAAAAATGTCAATGACAATTCCCCCTCTGCTTTTTGGATACCGCGAAG
>JAAVZX010000015.1 GCA_022791875.1 Oscillibacter sp. | reverse complement strand
GTTTATCTCAAAGATGAACTTTCCATAAAACAAATATATCCGGATAAATAATTTATGGAGAGTGGGAATGATCTAAGCATTCTCACTCTCCATTTTTATTCGGTTTTTTCCTGCCTGTTTCTGCTTTCCACCCGGCGTATTCCCTTTGCCACTCCTCCCTCTCGAAATAGGCTTGGATGTCTGTTCGGCGGCACTGGTATTATCCGGGATGATTTGAGAAAGTACATTGTCCGCCCTGGCAGGGGGGCGCAATCTCCAGGGGGATTGGTGGTCGCGGGGGACGGGACGCCGTGGGCGTCGGGCCCCACGGTGGGATTCAGCATCACCAGAGGTGCGGAGATGCCATCATACTCCAAAGGAAATCATGTTCCTCATCCTTTCAGCGAAGATGAACTGCACGTATTTTTCAATGAATGTGACAGGCACATCCAAACCGCACCCGATCAGGCGAAGGCTTTTAGGGCACTTACGGTCGCAGTACTGTTTGGCTCCTTTACAGCAGCGGAATGCGGACTACCGAGGCTCGCCTGCTTCGCTCCTCAGATGTAGACTTAGAGAACGCTGTTATAAATATTCGTGAAACGAAAGGCGATATGCAGCATGATGTGGCTTTGAACAGCGATGTTGTAAACATACTCATCTCATATGACCGAGTTGCCCAGCGTGTATTTCTGAATCGGAACATCTTCTTCCCCGGCAAGGGAGGAGGTCCTCTGTTGGCATCTATGCTGGAGTATGAATTTCATAAAGTGTGGGACAGCATCAGCACAGCGAAAGCTGTCCCTTATGACTTCCGGCATAATTATGCGATTATGAACATCAACGCATGGACCAATAAAGGTTTTAATTTTCATGACAAACTCCTCTACCTGAGTAAAAGCATGGGCCATACGTCCTTGGAAAGTACAAAATACTACTACTCTCTTTCGCCAGTTATGGCGGATATCCTTGACAAGGAGAGCAGTGCAGGTTTTGACAAAATTGTCCCGGAGGTATTACCGTATGAGTAAGGTAAACCAGGAGGCAATCGATATTGCCAAATATATTTCTTCTTTTCTGTGCGACTATGCACCCTCGCAGCTGACGAACAGCGAGAACACCTTGCACAGCTATGAAACCGCATTAACTCTATACATTGGATATCTTGAAGATTTCTGTGGTATCAGCGCATCTGTTTTTTTCCAAAAAATGTTTTGAGCTGATAATGATTGAAGATTGGTTGGAATGGTTGTCCTCGAAACGCGGGTGCAGTCCAGAAACCTGCAACAACAGACTTTCGTCACTTCGGACTTTCATAAAGTACCTTGCATCCAGAGAAGCGAAATACCTTTATTTAAAGTCTGATGCAGACAACGTGTTGCTCCGAAAAATCACGAAGAAGAAGGTAAACGGCCTTATGAGGATGCTGTAACAGCCATCTTAGCCGAACCTGATCAGCGTACGAAAACAGGTATTCGTGACTTGACATTCCTAACGGTCCCATATAGAACTGCGGCACGGTTAGATGAAATTCCTTCCATGAAAATCAGCAGCCTTTACCTTGACTCACCGAAGCCTTTTGTCTACATTGTTGGAAAGGGCGATAAGGTTCGCACTCTATATCTTCCCCCAAAAGCAACTGACCATTTAGAGCAGTATAACCGTATATTTCATGGCATGAACTATACTGTCGATGCGTATGTATTCTATTCGCGTAATACTGGGCCGAAAGGCAAGACATCACAGGCTGCCATACGAAAAATGCTGAAAAAGTACGCAGTTTCTGCTCATGAGAAATGTTCAAATGTTCCGCTGGATCTCCATGCACACCAGTTCCGCCATGCAAAAACAACCCACTGGCTGGAGGATGAAATAAATATTGTGCAGATATCATTTCTTCTTGGGCACGAGCAGTTGGACACTACAATGCGATACCTGGATATAACCACAGAGCGGGAAGTTGCTGCGCTTTCCATTCTCGAGGAAGAACGGCATAAAAATGTCAAGCTGAAGTGGAATCCTCAAAAGGATTCACTCACGGCCATATGTAACCTGCGCCGACTGAAAGAGCAGCAAAATAAAATCAGCACTTTTCTGTAAAGAAAATGCTGACCTATCACAATATCTCTATTAAGGTACTGATTTATAGAAGGTGCTGATATGAGACCAAATCAGAAGGTTCCGATTTGTCCTCCGAGATCTGGAACGCCATTGTCCAGGTGTTGTTAGTCGCCATGGTCACTTTACCTCCGTTTTCATAAAGTAGGCACCGCCGCGCCATACCCGCTTTCGCGGGCAGTCTCAGCGATACCTCCTCCCGAACCGGACGTACACCTCTCGGCGTATTCGGCCCTCCATTTGTCTATAAATCAGGGAATTATTTATCATGTTTGGTTTTTACGTAGCACTCTGGACACAGCGCGATAGACTTGCGCCGCATTTGCATCATTTTCGTCTCCAAATCGTCCTTGCCCGTCAAATCCTTCAACCGTCGTACATAGTGCATATGAATTTCCTTGGTTTCCGCTCCGCACAGCTCGCAAACGCCAGCTTTCAGCCGTCTTGCGACTGTTGGGCTTGGCATATTTCACATATTGCGAGAGTATGTCGGCGTTCAGGGAAGGCAGGGTCGATTTCTTTGTAAAACCATCATGGCAGAACTCGCAACGCTTTGGACCGCTTTGGGTCGCATAGGGATGGAAATTACTCCGTCCTGTTCATACTTTTTGCGGATTTTATTGCAGGAGGTGTTGCCTGTGGCGGCCAGTGTTTTCAGGAAGTTCCCTTTCATGATGGACGCGAAATTATTGAGCACTGATGCATTTTCCGCCATAAAATAATAGTTATACAGGCACTGTATCTCTGCGTTGAATTGGCTAATGATTGCAATTGTGTCCTTGTGCATAAGTTTCCCTCGGTGAAGCGGCTTCCGCCGCTCTTTGCCATCGTTGCCCGCAACGATTTTGAATGCCTGATACTCTTTCAGCTTCTGAGCCCATTTATCGCGGGGCACATACAGCGCCACTTTCCCGTTTTGTGTCCCTGCTCCGGTGCACTGTGAACTGGTATCCCAGGTAATCAATCATCTCACTGGAATGGGTGATTTTGGTCTTTTCCTCAGACGGGGTGAGCTTTAGGGGTTGCAAGGAAATCCCGGATATCTGCCTTTACCCGCTCCGCGTCCTTGCAGGAACCAATGATGCCCGCCACAAAGTCGTCCGCATAACGGTTGAATTGCAGCTTCTTATAACTGGGGTTAGCGTGGGAGGGAGTATGGGGTATTGAGCAGGTTTGCCCGTTTTGCTGATAGCCTCGGCGGGCAGTATTGCACTCCACTTTCGGCTTTTGTTCCATTTTTACTGCCCCCATTGACAAGATTATTTTCCGCTGTTACACTTGTGCCGCTGTTACGGTTGTTACAAATCATAGCATACAACAAAAAGTCTGTCAAGGAGGGAGTTTCACATGACATTGACGCAGAAACGGCTGTTGATATTGCTTATCATCGCTGTAGTGGCCTTTGTCCTAGGGTGGCTGGCGGTACGGGCCGTTATCAACCTGCTGATCGGCGGGACTCTGTTTGGAGGGAATTTCTTATGAGAAAGGCCGCAAAAGAAAAGAGGGTGAGGACTGTGCCGATCTGGATGGGTATCCTTGTTTTCGTTCTGGCGTTTGGGGCCGGGGTTGCTTCCAAATTCGCAATCCAGCCAAGGTGGACAAAGGAATATAGCGTGGCGTGGAACGACGAGCTGGGGACACTCATGGTCGATTTGCCCTATGGGGACGGAGATGCCAACAAGTTCGACCTGTATCTGCCTGCCGACAGCGGGAAAGAGAGCTACGGTCTGGTGGTCTACCTCCACGCTGGGGGCTTCACCTCTGGGGACAAAAGCGGAGATGTGGAGATGCTCTCCTGGCTGTGCAAAAAGGGCTATGTGGCGGCGGGCATCAACTACACCCTGTTCGCGGAGCTGGAGGGCGGCGCAACCAACGGCGCCAGCGTGCTGACCCAATCGGAGGAAATCAGGGACGCCATCCCCAAGGTGATCGAGGCGGCGGAAAAGGAGGGCTACCATATTGACAGCATGGCTATCTCCGGCGGCTCGGCGGGTCATGCCTTGGCTATGATCTATACCTATCGGGATGCCGGTCAGTCCCCTGTTCCCGTGAAAATGACCTTCGGCGCGGTGGGGCCGTCCTGTTTCCGCCGGGAGGACTGGGACAACTACGGTTTTGACCGGGAGACAGAGGAGAGCTATCAGGGGGCGGCGGGCATTTTCAGTGCCATGCTGGGCGAGATGCTTTCGGTGGAGGAAATCAAGGACGGCTCCTATCTGGAGAAAATGAACCCCATTTCCGCCTCTGAGTGGATCACGCCGGATGCCCCGCCCACCGTTGTCGCCTATGGAACTTATGACCGGGTGCAGCCTTTCAAGGCATCCCTTCGGCTGAAGGCGGCGCTGGAAGAAAACGGTGTGGACTCCAAATATTTTGAGATGCCCCACTCCGGCCACGGATTACAGAACGACCATGCGCTCTACAAGCAGTGGATGGAGGCCGTTGAGGAATATCTGGACAAATATATGCCAGTGAAATGAGGTTTGAGATATTATGAGGCTGGTATTGAAAACCCTAAAAGTTGTGGGACTCGTCCTGCTGATCCTCATCGCCCTGATCGCTTTTTTCATATTCTGTATGTTTACCGCCCCAATGTGCCCCAAGAACTACACAAAAACCGTGGAGACGGGCGGAGAGATTGAGACCAAATACTTGTCCATGGGCGCTCATGAAGTGAAGTACACCGAGGTGGAGGCCCCTGGGGATTGGAAAAAATTTGAGGCGTTCTACCCCGCCGAATTGGAGCAGGGAGAGGCTCCCTGGCCCGTGGTGGTGTTCGCCAACGGAACAGGGGTGGGCGCTTCCAGGTACAAGGCGCTGTTCAAGCACCTGGCCTCCTGGGGCTTTATCGTACTGGGCAATGAGGACCCCAGTACCTGCACCGGAGCCTCTGCCGAGGCCACTCTGGTCTGGCTGCTGGAGCAGAACAGCGACCAGGACAGCGTATTTTATCAGAAGGTGGACACCAAACACATCGGAATTTCCGGTCACTCTCAGGGCAGCGTGGCCGTATTCAACGCTGTCAGCGAACAGCCCCACGGAACTATGTTCACCTGCGCTGTCAGCCTGTCACCCACCCAGCTGGATGTGGCTGTTGCAATCGGGCTGAACTACGACCCCGGCAAAATGTCCGTTCCTACCCTGATTCTGGCTGCGTCGGAGAATGACGTGATCACTCCGGAGGGTGTGAGGGAGCTATCCGACGTCATCCCAGCGGACACGATCACGGCCCTCCGTCCTGGCATGGACCACGGAAAGATGCTGTATTCAGCGGACGGCTATGTGACCGCATGGTTTCTGTGGCTGCTCCAGGACGATCAGGAGGCCGCAAAAGCGTTTGTTGGCGATAATGCGGAGCTGCTGAATAATTCGCTTTATCAAAATCAACAGATAGAAATTAAAAGCAGATGTACCTTTGGCCCAGAGCAGCAGAAAAAGTAACTCCCGTTTTTGAGCCTTCGAAGGAAATCATACGGCAGCGTCAAATTTGGCCGCTGGAACGCCCGTGGTACGAGGGTTTTGACCCCTTACTTTTTCTATTGCGGTTCGACTTTCTTCCCCTTGACGGGGTGTCCGCAATCCGGTACACTATTCACATGGATGAGAGAACCGCCTGCGCTTGCGGTTTTCGTTGCGGCAATATACAATTTTCCATTTGAGAGAGGGGGACAAGCTATCCGACGAGCCAAACATAGCTGACAGTTTTCAAAGTACACGAAAGGCAAGGAAGATGCACCTTCATCATTCTGAACAAAGAATATGGAGGACGATATTTGGCAAAAAAGGACCCTATCAATAACACCGGCATTCCCCAGCACCAGATTGAGGCCATTGCCCGCTGCATCCTGCCCGACATTCTCGCTTTCTACGAGAGCATGGAAGGTCAGCGAGAATTTGCGGAGTGGAAGAAGCGGCAGGAGACCAAGCAGAACAGCTGAACATAATCAGGGCGGACGCACCATAAAAACGGTTGCGCCCGCCCTGGCCCTGTCTATTTCTTTTTTCGCGGCCCTCTCGGCTTGGAGGTCGCCTTCCGCTCCAGCCCGTTTTTGAAATGGGTGCGCTCAAATCCCTCAAAGAAAACCAATAATCCGAACCCATCTCCTATCGGAAACAGGTTCGGATTATATGGGTTTGGTGCCGGTGGTGGGACTCGAACCCACACGCTGTCGCCAGCGGCGGATTTTGAATCCGCTACGTCTACCAATTCCATCACACCGGCATACCTACCGTATTATACAACACCCCGACCCAAAATTCAAGCCCCATTTTCAAAAAATAAGCCGCCCCATTCCAGCCCCCGGAATCACCCCAAATAATCCCCCAACACATCCAGAATATCCGGGGCCCCGCTCCCCTTATTCAGCGCCAGCAGTTCCCCCAGCGCCTCCGGGACCGTCCGCTCCGCCGCCTCCAGCAGACGCCGGAAGTTCCAATCGTCCCCGTACTCGAACCCGCGCCGCACCGTACTAACGATATGCGCCGCCAGCCACGCCCTGGGCGCCTCCGCCAGCTTCCCGCGCCCCATCTCGATCCCCTGCACGTTCTGACCATAGCACGCCCACTCCAGCACCGCCAGCAGCACCCGCTCCCCCAGCGCGTCCCCGCACTGGTCCAGGGCCGTAAAATCATCATACGGGTACCCCAGAGCCCGGACCTCTGCCCAAAGCCGCTCCTCCCGCCACGTCATTCCGCACGCCCCGCTTTTACCGGACATCCCGCACCTCCGTCAAAAAAAATTTTTCACCTGCGCATATTTTCCGCGTCAGGGGCCACAATAGGGCTGTGCTCATTGAGAGTCGAGAGGAGGTGTCCTTGATGCAGAACAATCGTGAGAACAATCAGAACAACCAGAACCGCAGCCAGAACGAGCGCAGCCAGAATCAGCAGAACGGCCAGAACGAGCGCAATCAGAAGGAAAACCGCAAGTAAAGCGGCCTGATAAAAAGCCATGGGGCAGAAGCAGTTCCGCCCCATGGCTTTTTTATGCCCCTTGGCCGGAAGCGTCTCCGGAGGCGGGCTCTCCCGGTTCCCCGGGCAGACGCACCTCCGGCATCAGCTCCCGCCCTACAATCACAAGCATTTCCTCCAGCTTCGCGCAGTCCTCCGGACTGAACCGCGCCGAAACCCGTTCCATGACCGTTTTCAGATAGTCGCTGGACACATTGTAGTAGTCGATATACTTCTGCGTCAGCTCCAGATGGTACTCCCGCCGGTCGTCCGGCGACTGCACCTTCCGGATGTACCCCTTCTTCACCAGACTGTTCACCTTATAGGCCGCGTTCGGCGACGAGATACACATAAAGTTAGCGAATTCATTCACAGTCGGACTCCCCAAAGCCTGAATCGACTCCATACAAAAAGTCTCCACCGTCGTCAAACTCGCCTCCCGGTCCTGGAAACGCCGGAAAATCTCCTGATAAAAATGCAGCTTGAATTTCGTATACACTTTAAAAAAAGCCTGTTCCAGTCTCATACCCGAATCCCCTCCCTACGTAATTATAGCAAACCCGCAGAAAAAGGGCAACTGTCGTTTTTTGTGGTTTTTTGTGCCTCCGGCGGCCAGAGGGCTTTGCCCTCTGGACTCCCACCAGGGAGGCGTGCGCCTCCCTAGACCCTGGCAGATCATTTATATGATCGCAAACGTTATCTCTGCTGTGGATGCTTCTTCTCCGTTCACCTTTGCTGTGCATTCTCCTACGCCGATGGGGCCCCGGCGCTTTGTCAGATGGCACTCGATCTCCAGGACGTCGCCGGGGGTGACCTGACGCTTGAAGCGGGCATCCTTTACGCGGCCCAGGACGGCCAGCTTGCCCTCGTTCTCCGGGAGGGACAGAATCGCTACGCCCCCTACCTGGGCCATGGCCTCGATCATCAGAACGCCGGGCATCATGTGCTTCTGGGGGAAGTGGCCCTGGAAAAAGGGCTCGTTCACCGTCACGCACTTGATCCCCTTCGCCCACTGGCCCTCTTCGCCGTCCACAATCCGGTCTACCAGCGCGAACGGATACCGGTGGGGCAGGATCTTCGCAATTTGATCAGAATCATACTGCATTCCCATGGTTACGCCTCCCATTTCCTGAATAGAATACTCCCGTTATGCCCGCCAAAGCCCAGGGAGTTGGACAGCGCGTACCTGACATCCTCCGCGCGGCCCTGGTTGGGCACTACGTCCAGGTCGCACTCCGGGTCCGGGACCTGGTAGTTGATAGTGGCGGGGAGGAAGCCGTCGCGGAGGGCCAGGGCGGTGAAAATCGCCTCGACCGCCCCCGCCGCGCCCAGCATGTGGCCCGTCATGGACTTGGTGGAGCTCACCGCCAGGGTTTTGGCGTGGTCGCCGAAGACGGTCTTGATGGCGGCGGTTTCGCCCGCGTCGTTCAGATGGGTGGAGGTGCCGTGGGCATTGATGTAGCCGACATCCTCCGGCTTCGCATTGCCGTCCCGGAGGGCCTGGGCCATGGCCTCCGCACCGCCGCTGCCGTCGGGGCGGGGGGCCGTCATGTGGTAGGCGTCGCAGGTGACGCCGTAGCCGGTGATCTCGGCGTAGATTTTCGCGTTTCGGGCCAGGGCGTGGTCCAGCTCCTCCAGAAGGAGGATGCCCGCGCCCTCGCCCATGACGAAGCCGTTCCGCTCCGCGTCAAAGGGGATGGAGGCACGGCTGGGGTCCGTGCTCTGGGAGAGGGCCTTCATCGATGTGAAGCCGCCCACGGCCAGGGGGGTCAGAGCCGCCTCCGCGCCGCCGCAGAGCATGACCTCGGCGTAGCCGTCCCGGATGTAGCGGAAGGCGTCGCCCACGGCGTTGGTACCTCCGGCGCAGGCGGTGACGGGGCAGGTACACATGCCCTGGAAGCCCGCGTCGATGGCCACACGGCCCGCGCCCATGTTGCAGATCCCGGTGGGGATGAAGAAGGGGGAGACGCGGTCCCAGCCCCGGGCCAGGCCCCGGTCGTGCTCCTCCTCGGTGATGGAGATGCCGCCGATGCCGCTGGAGACAATCACGCCGCAGCGGCGGGGGTCGGCGTCTTCGCTGCGGAAGCCCGCGTCGGCCAGGGCCTCCCGGGAGGCTGCCAGGGCGAACTGGGTAAAGCGTCCCATGCGCTTTGCCTCCTGCCTGCCGAAGAGGGCGTCGGGGTCGAAGCCCTTCACCTCCGCGGCCAGCTGGACTTTCAGCCCCGCGGGGTCATAGCGCGTAATGGGCCCAATACCGCACACGCCGTCCCGCACGGCCTGCCAGCTCTCCGGAGCCGTCAGCCCCAGGGGCGTAACCGCCCCCAAACCAGTGATAACCACTCTGCGTCGTTCCATAAAAATTCAACCTCATTTCTTCCGTTACCGGGCGTCCAGGCCAAAGCGAACACCAGGCTACAGAGCGGATCTAAAAAATTCTTTTTGGTTACTTTTTCTTATAAGAAAAAGTAACTACACCGCCATGCCCCCATCAACCGCCAGGACCTGGCCGGTGATATACCCCGCCTCGTCGCTGGCAAGGAACGCAATGGCCCTCGCCACATCCTCGGGCGTACCCAGGCGTCCCATAGGGATGGTGGACTGCGCGGCGGCTTTCGCGCCGTCGGACATAGCCGCGGTCATATCGGTCTCAATGAAGCCGGGAGCCACCGCGTTGACGGTGACGCCCCGGGCGGCAAGCTCCTTTGCCAGGGATTTCGTCATGCCGATAACGCCCGCCTTGCTGGCGGCGTAGTTCACCTGCCCCGCGTTGCCCCGGAGGCCCACGACGCTGCTCAGGTTCACGATTCTGCCGCAGCGCTGTTTCAGCATCAGGCGGCTGACGCTCTTCATGCACAGGAACGCGCCCTTGAGGTTGGCGCTGATCACGGCGTCGAAGTCCGCCTCGCTCATGCGCATGAGCAGATTGTCCCGGGTAATCCCGGCGTTGTTCACCAGGATGTCCACCCGGCCGAAACGGTCCACCGCCGTGTCAATCAGGGACTGGACCTGGGCAGCGTCAGAGACATCGCAGCGGAGGGCCAACGCTTTGCCGCCCGCGGCTTCCACGGCCTCTGCCGTCTTCTGAGCGGCGGCGTCGTTTCCGGCGTAGCACAGGACCACGTTGGCGCCGCCCTTCGCCAGCTCCAGGCACACGGCCCGCCCGATGCCGCGGCTTCCGCCGGTGACGACGGCGGTCTTTCCTGCAAAGTTCATAGCGTGTTCTCCTTCTGCGCCTTTTCGACGGCGGCGCGGGTCCTGTCCTCCCGTTCCGCATCCTTTTTGGCGGCTTCCTTCTCCATATTTTCCCGCAGGCTTTCCACGTCCGCCGAGGTTTCCACGGTCACGACCGGCGTGTCCGGTACAATCTTCTTGGCAAAGCCGCTGAGGGCCTTGCCGGGTCCGATCTCCACCAGCAGATCCACGCCAATGGGACCTGCGGCCATGTTCCGGATGCACTGTTCCATGTAGACGCTGCTCTGGACCTGGCGGACCAGGAGCTGGGGAATATCGGTCTTGGGACCCGCGGCGATGTTGCCCAGGCAGTTGAAGAAGACGGGAATCTGCGGCTCCTGGAAGGTTACATTCTTGAAATAGTCATGCAGGGCCTGGCCCGCGGGGGCCATGAGGGGTGTGTGGAAGGGGCCGCTGACTTTCAGAGGCAGGCAGCGCCGCGCGCCCTTCTCCTTGGCGATAGCCGCGGCTTTCTCCACCGCGGCGCGGTCGCCGCCGATGACGAGCTGGCCGGGGCAGTTGTAGTTCGCAATCACCACGACGCCCAGGTCCGCCGCCTCCTTGCAGGCCCCTTGCAAAGCCTCTTCGTCCAGGTTCAGCACGGCCATCATGGCGCTGTCATGCCCCTGGGCGGCTTCCTCCATGGCTTTGCCCCGGAACGCCACCAGCTTCACCGCCGTCTCGGCGTCAAAGGCGCCCGCGGCGTGCAAAGCGGAATACTCCCCCAGGCTCAGGCCGGACACGGCGGCGGGGGTGATCCCCTTCTCCGCCAGCACCGCCGTCAGGGCGGCGGCGAAGGCCACCATGCAGGGCTGGGTGTACCGGGTCTGATTCAGAATCCCGTTGGGGTCCTGAAAGCAGGTCTGTTTCAGGTCGAAGTCCACCGCCCCGCAGGCGGCGTCGAACACGGCGCGGAACGCGGGGTAAGCCTCGTACAGGTCCGCCCCCATGCCGGGGTGCTGGCTCCCCTGTCCCGCGTATAAGAAACCGAGCGTCATAGCGCGGCCCTCCATTCGTTCATGATTTGATCCATCTGCGCCCTGACCGTGGAGAGGGCGTTCACGTCCCCCGCGTTGGCCCCGCAGAAGAAAAGGCCGTTCTCCCAGTCGCCGTTGACGGCGGCGATGAGGGCCTTGGAAATGCAGTAAGGGGCCGTTTTGCAGTCGCAGGCCGAGAGGCAGCGGTTGCAGCGGGCGATTTTCGGCTGGGTCCCGGCCTCCACCCGCTCAATGAGGGGGCTGCGCAGGGCCCGTCCCGGCATCCCTACCGGGCTTTGCACGATGGTAATGTCCTCCTGCCGCGCGTCCAGAAGGGCCTGCTTGAAGCCGGGGGCGGCGTCGCACTCCTCCGTGGCAATGAAGCGGGTGGCGAACTGGGCCCCCGCCGCACCCTGGGCCATGTAGCGGCCCATTTCCGCGCCGTCCTTCACGCCTCCGGCCACAAAGACGGGGATGTCCCGCCCGTACTTGTCCCGGTACGGGGCCAGGGCCTCCAGCACCTCCGCCAGAAGCCCGGACAGCGGCTTGGGACAGCCCGCCTGGGCCTCCCGGGCCTCCTCGGGGGAAAAGCCCAGGTGCCCTCCCGCCAGGGGGCCCTCCAGGACCACGAAGTCCGGAACGCGGCGGTAGTGCCGGTCCCAGAGCTTGCAGATCAGGGCGGCGGAACGCCCGCTGCTGGCCACGGGGGCAATGGCGGCGTTGCTCTCCGCTTCCTCCGCCAGGGCGGGGAGGTCCCGGGGCAGGCCCGCGCCGCAGACCACCGCGTCCACCCCCGCCCGAAGGGCGGTCTTCACGCTGTCGGCGTACTGGGCCGCGGCCACCATCACGTTGGCGGCCACCAGCCCCGCGCCTCCGGCGATCTCCTTGGCCCGCCGGACCTGCCGGGTGAGGGCGCGGAGGTTGGCGGAGCGGGGGGCCGTGTCAAAATCCGACTCCCGGAAGCCGCAGAAGGCCGCCGAGAGGGTGCCCATGCCGCCGCAGGCGGCGACGCTTCCCGCCAGGCGTTCCAGGCTCACGCCGATGCCCATGCCGCCTTGAAGAATGGGGACCTCCAGGAATTTCGCGCCGATTTTCACGCCCATTCTTGGTTCACCGTATCCAGAACGGCCTTTCCTCCGGCCCACAGCTCTTCAAAAATCTGCCGGACGGGCTTGATCTCGTGGAGCATCCCGGCCACCTGGCCCATCATGACGCTGCCGTGCTCCACGTCGCCCTCCAGGACGGCGCGGCGGAGGCCCCCGACGGTGACGGTTTCCAGCTCTTCCAGGGTGGCGTTCCGCTTCTCCAGGGCCAGGTATTCCCGGGCCATCTTGTTTTTCAGAACCCGCACAGGTCCGCCGATGGTGCGGCCTGTGACGGTGGTGTCGCTGTCCTTGGCTTTCAGGACGGCCTGCTTGTAGTTCTCGTGGACGGGGCACTCGACGCTGGCCAGAAGGCAGGTGCCCACCTGGACGCCGCAGGCCCCCAGGGCCAGGGCCGCGGCCATCTGCCTGCCTCCGGCGATGCCGCCCGCCGCGACGACGGGCACGTCCCCTACGGCGTCAATCACCTGGGGGACCAACGCCATGGTGGTCATCTCCCCCACGTGCCCGCCGGACTCCGTGCCCTCGGCGATGAAAGCGTCCACATTGTAGCGGGTGAGGCGCTTGGCCAGCACCGCCGCCGCCACCACGGGGATGACCTTCACGCCCGCGTCCTTCCAGGCGGGGATGTACTTGCCGGGGTTCCCAGCGCCGGTGGTGACCACATGGATGTGCTCGTCCAGGATCACCTGGGCGATATCGTCCGCGCAGGGGTTCATCAGCATCAGATTCACGCCGAAGGGCTTCTTCCCGCCGGTCAGCTCCTTCGCCTTCCGGATCTCCTCACGGACGCGGTCTGCGTCCCAGGCCCCTGTGGCGATCATGCCCAGGGCCCCGGCGTTGGAGCAGGCGGCGGCAAACTCGCCCGTGGCAATATTCGCCATGCCGCCCTGGATGATGGGGAACTCCGTCCCCAGGATTTCGTTCAGCTTTTTCATATCCTTCTCTTTTCCTCCCTAGGCGAACTCAATCAGGCATCCGCCCCAGGTCAGACCGCCGCCGAAGCCCACGGCCAGAATCCTGCTGCCAGAGCCGATCCGGCCCTGCTCGCTGAGCTCGCTGAGGACCAGCGGAATGCTGGCCGCGGATGTGTTGCCGTACTCGGCGATGTTCTTGTAATACTTCTCCGGCGGGATGCGGAACTTCCGCGCCGCCAGGTCGATGATCCGGGCGTTGGCCTGGTGGAAGACAAAAAAGTCAATGTCGTCCACGGTTTTCCCCGTTCTCTCCAGCACCTGCCCGATGCACCAGGGCACCGCCTCCACGGCGAACTTGAACACCTTCGTGCCCTCCATGGAGAGGTAGCTGTGGACACCGGACTCCGCGCCGGGGAGGTACAGCAGTTCCCTGCTGCCGTGGCAGCCCATGACGGCGGAGATGGAGGGACAGCCCTCCGCGCACTCCACCACCGCGGCCCCAGCGCCGTCCCCGAAGAGGATGCAGGTGCTCCGGTCGGACCAGTCGATCACCCGGCTCAGGTTTTCCGCGCCCACCACCAAGCCGTACTTCCGGGGGGATGCGTTCAGAAGGCACTCCATGGTGTGGAGGGCGAAGAGGAAGCCGGTGCAGGCGGCGTTCAGGTCAAAGCAGGGGATGTTCTCGGGGAGGCCCAGGTCCTTCTGGAGGGTGCAGGCGGCGGAGGGAACCAGGGTTTCCGCCGTGGCCGTGGCCACGATGCACGCGCCGATCTGCTCCGCTTTTACGCCGGAGGCGTCCAACGCCTCCCGGGCCGCCTGGGCAATGAGGCCGGAGATGGTCTCCCCCTCCCCGCAGTGGCGGCGGCGGAGGATGCCGGTGCGGCTGGAGATCCACTCGTCGCTGGTGTCCATCCGGGCGGCAAAGTCCGCGTTGCTCACGATTTTCGACGGGACGGCCTTTCCCACCCCGCACAGTCTGATTCCGTTCATGGGTCCTCCTTGGCAGGCGCGCCCATTTTCCGGAACTTTTTGTACCGGGCCGGGGCCAGCCAGTTTTCTTTTTGCAGCGCCGCCAGGTGGCGGCTGACGGCCCGATCCACCTCCCGGATGGCCAGGGAGGGGGCCTCGTGGGCCCCGCCGTCCGGCTCGGGGATGATGTCGTCGATGACGCCCTGGGCCAGGAGGTCCTTGGCGGTCAGCTTCATCAGCTCGCAGGCGGCCTCATGGCGGGAGGCGTCCCGCCAGAGGATGGACGCGAAGCCCTCGGGGGAGAGAATCGCATAGACGGCGTTCTCCATCATCAGCACCCGGTCAGCAACGCCCAACGCCAGGGCCCCGCCGCTGTTGCCCTCTCCGGTGATCACGGCAATGACGGGGACCGTCAGGCGGCTCATCTCGAAGAGGTTCCGGGCGATGGCCTCCCCCTGGCCCCGCGCCTCGGCCTCCAGGCCGGGGTAGGCCCCGGAGGTGTCGATGAAGGTGATCACGGGGCGGCGGAATTTTTCGGCCTGCTTCATCAGGCGCAGGGCCTTGCGGTAGCCCTCGGGGCTGGGCATTCCGAAGTTGCAGCGAAGACTCTCCTCCGCCGTCTTCCCCTTTCGGGTGCCGATGACGGTGACGGGCCTCCCGTGGTAGCGGGCGATGCCGCCTAAGATGGCCGGGTCCTCCCGGCAGAGGCGGTCGCCCTTCTGCTCGAAGAAGTCGGTGAACAGGCCGCTGATGTAGTCGGTGATATTGGGCCGCTGGGGGTGCCGGGCCAGGGCAACCCGCTCCGCGGCAGTGCGTTCGCTCATGCGCTCCGGCCTCCCTTCTCGTGGAGCTTCAAAAGCCGGATCAGGGTGTCCCGCAGCTGGGCGCGGGGGACCACGGCGTCCACAAAGCCGTGCTCCTCCTGGTACTCCGCTCGCTGGAAGCCCTCGGGGAGGGTTTCGCCGATGGTCTGCTGGATCACCCGGGGTCCGGCGAAGCCGATCAGCGCGCCGGGTTCCGCTAAGATGATGTCCCCCAGGGACGCGAAGCTGGCGGTGACGCCGCCGGTGGTGGGGTCCGTCAGGACGGAGATATACAGCAGGCCCTTGTCCGAAAAGCGGGCCAGCGCCGCGCTGGTCTTCGCCATCTGCATGAGGGAGAGAATGCCCTCCTGCATCCGGGCCCCGCCGCTGGCGCAGAAGAGAATCAGGGGCAGCTTGTTCTTCGCGGCGTACTCAATGGCGAGGGTGATTTTCTCCCCCACCGCCGCGCTCATGCTGCCCATCATGAAGCGGCTGTCCAGGACGCCCGCCACGCACTTGGCCCCGCCGATGGTCCCGGTGGCGGTGACGGCGGCCTCGGTGAGGCCGGTCTTCCTCTGGGCGGCCCGCTGCTTCTCCCGGTAGCCGGGGAAGGACAGGGGGTCCGCCGCGGGGAGCTTCCCGTTCAGCTCCCGGAAGGAGCCGGGATCTAAGATGGTGCTGAGGCGGTAGTAGGCCCCCAGGGGCCAGTGGTAGCCGCACTCAGGGCAGACCGACAGGTTCTGGGCCACGGTTTTCCGCTCGTGCTCTTTGCCGCAGCGGGGGCAGGTCATGAGCTTTTCCTCCGGGACATAGTTGTCCCGAATGGCCTTCATGGCCAGCAGGCGGGCGCGGCGCTTGGCAAATACGCTGTTCATGTTTCAGCCTCCCTTTCCCGCGCGCGGCGGTGGAAATCCAGAAGGGACGGAAGATTCTGGTCCAGAAAGGCCGTGGTGCAGCGGCCCCGGACGAAGGTGGGATGGTAGAAAATTTCATAGGAGAGCTCCGCGTTGGTGGGGAAGCCCTCTAAGGTGAATTCCTCCAGGCAGCGGCGCATTTTCCGAATGGCCTCCAGGCGGGAGGCCCCGTGGACCAGGATTTTCGCCGCCAGGGAGTCGTAGTAGGGGGACATGGCGCAGCCGTTGTAGAGGCAGGAGTCCACCCGGACCCCCGCGCCGCCGGGGAAGTGGAGGAAGCCCACCTTCCCGGGACAGGGCTGGAAGTCCGCGGCGGGGTCCTCCGCGTTCACGCGGCACTCCATGGCGCAGCCCTGGATCTTCACGTTGGACTGCCGGAAGTCCAGGGCCAGGCCGGAGGCAATCCGAAGCTGCTGGCGCACCAGGTCGATACCCGTCACCAGCTCCGTGACGCCGTGCTCCACCTGAATGCGGGTGTTCATCTCCATGAAGTAGAACTTCTCGCCGTCCAGAAGGAATTCCACGGTGCCCGCGCCCTCGTAGCCCACAGCCTCGGCGGCGCGGACAGCGGCCTGGCCCATGGCCTCCCGCAGTTCCGCGCTCAGACCGGGGGCGGGGGCCTCCTCGATCAGCTTCTGGTTCCGGCGCTGAACGGAGCAGTCACGGTCCCCCAGGTGGACGGTTTGCCCGTGGCGGTCCGCCAGGATCTGCACCTCCACATGGCGGGGGGCCAGGACCAGCTTTTCCAGATACAGCTCCCCGTTTCCGAAGCAGGCGTCCGCCTCGGCCTTGGCCCCGGCGTAAGCGCTGGGAAGGTCCTGGGGGGCGTCACAGCGGCGGATGCCCCGCCCGCCGCCGCCTGCGGAGGCTTTCAGCAGGACGGGATAGCCCACGGCCTCCGCCGCGGCCAGGGCCTCCTCCACGCTGGTGACAGGCCCGTTGGAACCCGGCGTCACGGGGACGTTGGCGGCCCGCATCAGGTCCCGCGCGGCGGACTTCGATCCGGCCTTGCGGATGGCGTCGCCGGAGGGGCCGATGAAGGCGAGGCCAGCGTCGGCGCAGGCGTCGGCGAAGTCCGCATTCTCGGATAGGAAGCCGTAGCCGGGGTGGATGGCGTCGCAGCCGGTGCCCTTGGCGGCGGTGAGAAGGGCCTGCTGGTTCAGGTAGCTGTCCGCGGCGCGGGCCCCGCCGACGCAGACCGCCTGACCCGCAAGCTGGACATGGAGCGCCTCGGCGTCGGCCTCGGAGTAGACGGCCACGGTTTCGATCCCCAGCTCCCGGCAGGCGCGGAGAATCCGAAGGGCGATCTCCCCCCGGTTGGCAATCAGCACCCGCCTCAGCATGGCTTATAGCGCATCAGCGCTTCGCCGAAGGCGGCAAGCTCGCCGTTGGCTTTGAGCACGGTTTCGATGATGCAGTCGCAGGGGGCGGGGACCTCGATCATGGTCTTCATGGCCTCCAGGAGGCAGACGGTGTCGCCCTTCTTGACCTGCGCGCCGGGGGTGACGAAGGGGTCCTGGTCCGGGGCGGGAGCGGCGTAGAAGGTGCCCACCAGGGGTGCGGTGATAACAGGGCCTTGATCCGCCTCGGGTGCGGGTACGGGCGCGGGTGCGCCTGGGGCGGGCACGGCGGGGGGCGTCAGAGCAGCGGCAGCGGCGGGGGCGGCGCGTTCCATTTTAATAGAAAAGCCGTCCCGCGTGAGCTCCAGGAGGTGGAGGGAGCTGTTATCGAAACGAGCCATTAACTCGAAAATTTCCTGATTTGTCATAGAAGTCTCCTCATGTGCCTGGTCTGGGGTTGGCAGGCTGGGCGGTGGTGGGATGGGGTGGGTGGGTATCGTGTGTGGATCGAAAGAGGTGCGTTGGCTATGGTGGAAGGGCGGGCGCGGAGGCCCGCCCCTACGGCAGGGTGTTCTATGGGCAGCGGGGCAGCTGCGGGGGCTGGTTCCTACGGGGGTTTTGTAGACAAAGTGAAATTTTATCTGTTCAGGGGGCAGGGGAGCGCACGGGGATGCAGAAAGATCCAGGTGCGCAGGAATGCGCGGGGTCTGTATACATGTGAGCCGCTTCGCTCTCACATCTCCTCGCGGAAGCGGGGTGCGCCGATCGCGGCTCTGGAGCTTGCGGGGGACGGGCGGACACGCAGGTCCGCCCCTACGGGGAACCCCGTGGGGCTTTCCATGCCAATGGAAAGTCCCACGCGCTTGCACCCATTCCGGCGCAAAGGCCAAAACAACCACCGGATTCGCGTCGCGTTAAAGCTCTTTTTGGTTACTTTTTCTCTCGAGAAAAAGTAACCCGCCGGAGGCCCCCCGCGGGGTGCGCCGTCTTACTTGTGGCTCTCGAGGTAGTTCATGATGTCCGCGACGGTCTTGAGCTCCGCCACGTCGGCGTCGTCGATCTTGATGCCGCTGGCCTCTTCCAGGGCCATGACCAGTTCCACGGCGGCCAGAGAGTCCGCGCCCAGGTCGTCGGACAGGCTGGCTTCCAGAGTGACCTTCTCCTCGTCGCAGCCGAGAGTCTCCACAATAATGTCCTTTACAGCGTTGAATTCCATGTTCATGTACTCCTTTTATCGTTTTTGTTGGTTTTCGTTTGTCGAAATCGTAATTATTTTAGCTAAAAAATTTTAATTAAAATAATTGAGCTTATTGTACACAGGGAAGGACTTCCTGTCAATCAAAAAATTCACCAAAAAGGCTTCCCTTTTTCCGGAACTTCTTATATAATTGGAGGGATTTCCAGTAAAAGAGCCTGGGGCCTGGGCCCCGGGATGGGAGGAACCGATGAAAATAGTCATTGTGGGCGTGGGGAAAGTGGGACGTGCTTTGACCCAGCAGCTCTCCGCCGACGGGCACAAGGTGACCGTCATCGACCAGGATGCCCGCCTGATCGACAACATCATCAATGTATACGACGTTATGGCCGTGTGCGGCAACGGGGCGGGCTACAGCGTCCAGCAGGAGGCGGAGGTGGACAAGGCGGAACTGCTCATCGCCGCCACCTCCAGCGACGAGCTGAATATCCTGGCCTGCCTCGTGGCGAAAAAGCTGGGGGTCCGGCACACCATCGCCCGGATCCGGAACCCGGAGTACGAACGCCAGCTCCGCTTTATGCGGGGGGAGCTGGGCCTCTCCATGGCCATCAACCCCGAGCGGGCGGCGGCGCGGGAGATCGCCCGTGTCCTGCGCTTCCCGGCGGCGATGAAGGTGGAGTCCTTTTCCAAGGGGCGGCTGGAGCTGGTGGAGTACCGCCTCCCGGCGGACTCCGCCCTGGACGGCCTGCCCCTGGTGGACCTGTACCGGAACGTCCGGGTCCGGGTGCTGATCTGCGCCGTGGCCCGGAAAGACGAGACGATCATCCCCTCCGGCGACTTCGTCCTCCGGAGCGGGGACAAGATCTACCTCACCTCGTCGCCGGAACAGCTGGCCCAGTTCTTCCGGCACCTGGGGGTCTTCCGGAACAAGGCGTCCTCCGTCATGATCGTAGGGGCCAGCAAGATCTGCTACTACCTGGCCTCCGAGCTCCTGGGGATGGGCATGTCCGTGAAAATCATCGACCGGGACGAGACCCGCTGCATCCAGATGGCGGAACAGCTTCCCAAGGCCCTGGTGATTGTGGGGGACGGCACGGACACCGACCTGCTCCACGAGGAGGGCATCGGTCAGACCGACGCTTTCGTCGCTATCACTGGCATCGACGAAGCTAATATCCTGATGTCCATCTGCGCCGCGAAGGAGTCCGGGGACTGCAAGGTGATCGCGAAAATCAACCGCAAGGCCCTGGTGGACCTGGTGTCCAACGAGAGCATGATTGACAGCGTGGTCTCCGCCAGCTCCACTACCACGGAGCTGATCGTGCAGTACGTCCGCGCCATGGAGAGCGCCTCCGGCGCGAAGATCAAGACCCTCCACCGGCTGGTGGACGGCGAAGTGGAGGCCCTGGAGTTCGGGGTCCCGGCGGACGCGCCCTTCATCGGGGTACCCCTGAAGGACCTGAAGCTGCGCAACGGCCTCCTCCTGGCGGGCATCGTCCGGCAGAACGGGCGGATCGTGATCCCCTCCGGCATGGACGCCCTCTATGCCCACGACGACGTGATCGTCGTCACCACCGACACCACCCTCCAGGACATCCACGACATTCTGCGGTAAAGGAGGGGCCACTTGAACTATCAAATGATCGGCTATGTCATCAGCCGGATTCTCTGGACGGAGGCCGTCCTGCTGCTGCTTCCCATGCTGGTGGCAGTGATCTACGGGGAGAGCACCACGCCCTTCCTGGCGGCCATGGCGGCCCTGGTGCTGGCGGGCCTCCTGTTCTGCCGCAAGCCCCGCCAGACCGCCCTCTATGCCCGGGACGGCTTCGCCGTGGTGGCCCTGGCCTGGGTGGGCATGTCGCTGTTCGGCGCGATTCCCTTCGTGGTCTCCGGAGATATCCCCCATTACATCAACGCCGTCTTCGAGACGGTTTCCGGCTTCACCACCACCGGGGCCACCATCCTCACGGAGGTGGAATCCCTGACCTACAGCGGCCTCTTCTGGCGCAGCTTCACCCACTGGGTGGGGGGCATGGGAGTTCTGGTGTTCGTGATGGCGGTGCTGCCCATGACCGACGGCCACGGGATGCACCTCCTCCGGGCGGAGATGCCCGGCCCCACGGTGGGGAAGCTGGTGAGCCGCATGAGCGACACGGCGAAGATTCTCTATGGGATCTACCTGGTCATGACCCTGGTGGAGATCGTGCTCCTGGTCCTGGGGGGGATGCCCCTGTTCGACGCCTGCATCCACTCCTTCGGCTCCGCGGGCACCGGCGGCTTCAGTTGCCGCAACCTCAGCGTCGGGGCCTACGACAACGCCTATTTCGACATCGTAATCGGCATTTTCATGCTGCTCTTCGGCGTAAATTTCAACCTGTATTATTTCCTGATGATCCGCCGCTTCCGCGAGGTCTTCCGCTCCGAAGAACTGCGGGCCTACCTTCTGATCGTCACTGCCGCCGTGCTGGCGATTGCCTGGAACATCTATCAGATCTACGGCTCCGCGGCCACCAGCCTCCGCCACGCCTTCTTCCAGGTGTCCACCATCGTCACCACCACGGGCTACGCCACGGCGGACTTCAACCTCTGGCCCTCCTTCTCGAAAACGATCCTGGTGATCCTCATGTTCATGGGGGCCTGCGCCGGGTCCACTGGCGGCGGCATCAAGGTTGCCCGCTTTGTGATTCTGGCAAAGACCTCCTGGGGGGACATGCGCAAGATGCTCCACCCCAACGCGGTGGTCCCCATCCGCTTCGAGGGCAAGCCCCTCACGGACCGCCAGGTCCGCAGCGTCCACCTGTTCCTGACGGTCTATCTGATCATCTTCACGTTTTCCGCCCTCCTGATCTCCCTGGAACGCCTGGATTTGGTGACCACCTTCACCGCCGTGACCTCCTGTATGAACAACATCGGGCCGGGCCTGGAGGTGGTGGGGCCAATGGGGAATTTTTCGCAGTTCTCCTGGGCCTCCAAGATCCTGCTGTCCTTTGATATGCTGGTGGGGCGGCTGGAGGTGTTCCCGATGCTGCTGCTGTTCGCGCCGTCTATCTGGAAGCGGGGGCCGGTGCGGCGGCATCCTGCAAAATAGAATCTGCGCGCAAAAAAAGAACGCCTCCCGAGGCCAGGGAGGCGTTCTTCTATATTATTTATGTGTAGTACGCCGCGGCGGGAGGCCCGCGTCACTTCTGCGCCCGGTACAGGAAGGTCACGATCTGCCCGCGGGTGCAGGCGGCGTCGGGGCGGAAGGTGTTGTCCTTGGTGCCGGGGGTGACGCCCTTCTCCGCGGCCCAGGCCACAGCCTGGGCGTAGTACGCGTCGGCGGGCACGTCCGTGAAGGAGGCCCCGCCCTTGACGGCAGGAGAACCGGCGTTCCGGAAGAGGAAAGTAGCCGCCTGGGCCCTGGTGACGGCGTCGTCCGGCTTGAAGGCGCTGCCGGAGACGATGCCCCGCTCCGCGGCCCAGAGCACCGCGTTATAGTAGTGGGACTCTTCCTTCACGTCCGCGAAGGGGTTTTCGCCGCCCTTGGGGGCGGGAGAACCAGCCGCACGCCAGAGGAAGGTGATGGTCTGGGCGCGGGTGCAGGTCTTGTCGGGGCTGAAAGTCGTCTCCGTGGTGCCGGAGGTGATGCCTTTGCTCACCGCCCACTGCACTGC
Source organism: Oscillibacter sp. (assembly GCA_022791875.1). Classification (GTDB taxonomy): domain Bacteria; phylum Bacillota; class Clostridia; order Oscillospirales; family Oscillospiraceae; genus Oscillibacter. The sequence continues at coordinate 37,024 of JAAVZX010000015.1, read as the reverse complement.
GTCGTAATAATAGGCGTTGGGGTCCACGTCGGAGAACTCCACCGTCTTGCCCTTGGGGGCTTCGGGGGCCTTGGCGGACTTCGGTTCAGCGGTCCGTGCCGCCGGTGCGGGCGCGGCCTTGCCGCCGGAGGGCTGCTCCGGCGCTTCTGCGAACCCTCCTTTGATCAGCGCGCCCAGCTCGGCGCTCAGCTTCACCGCGGCCTCCGCGGACACGTCGCCGCTTGCCAGAAGAGCCTCCGCCTTTCGGATGCAGGCATCTAAGCCCTCGTTTTTGATGCTGGAGGAAGCGGCCAGCTTCTTCGCCTCGGCGAGCAGCTTCCGCAGGGCTTCGATGACCTGCTCCGGGGCTTTCTCCACGTTTTTCAGGCCCTGGAGAATCCCCTTCGCGGCCTCGCCGGGCTGGCCCCCAGCTTTTCCGCCTTTTTCAGGCCCTCCTTCGCGCCCCTCGCCAGGTTTTCCATGTCGAAATTCACCATTGTTCCATCCGCCTTTCGTTCAATATGGGGTCCATGTGTTTTTATCATAGCGTATTTCCTGCCGGATTGTCAATTAAAACCACAGATTTGCTTCCGTATACCGCTTTGGCGGCAGATCCGAAAAGCCCCATCCCATGTCTTGACAACCCCCACCCGTAATGATAAAATTTACTATAATTTCCTGAATCCCGCCATCGATCCCCATCAGTTTACATAAAAATCGCAATTCCGCCCCACCCCCGCAGACTCACCCAACACTGGAGGACAACCAGATGCAAACCATCCTTCTCCCCATCCTGTCAGCCGCGGCACTGCTCCTGGCTGGGGCGGGCCTGCTGTTCTGGCGAACCCGCGCCAAGCGGGCGAAGCTGAACCGCGAGCAGGTGGACCGCAAGCTGAAAGAGGACGCCCTGGACCGCGCCCTCTCCAACGGACCCCGCAGGTCCCCCCAGGCCCAGGCCCCCGTGGAGGTCCGCTACAGCGCCGGGGCGCGGCGGGAGGGCGGGGCCATGCTCCGCCTGACGGAGCTGGCGGAAACCACATCTAAAGAATACCTCTTTCAGCGGGGCGACACCCTCTTCCTCGGCGAGGAATATGGCCGCGCCGCCGTCTTCCGGGAGCGGGGGCGGAACAAGGTGGACTGCGAGATCTTCCCCTACCAGGGGGAGGTCTACGTCCGCTTCTGCGGGAAGGGCGGGGAGTGCCGCCTGATCCGGGGGAAGCAGAGGGCGTACCTGACGGACAAGGCGGTGTGCCTCCGCTCGGGGGATAAGGTGGAAACCCAGGCGGGGGTGTTCCTGGTGGAGTTTATCTGAAACGGGAAGATTTTCCGCGTTTTTGATGCGTTTAAACGAGAAAGGGTGCGTGGTCTGATATGAATGTGGTACTTTCTGTCTACAGCGAACACGCTTATAAAGAGTTCGTCCTCCCCCCGGCCCGGAACGTGGAGACGTCCCTGGCCATCCGCCGGGAGGTCTTCGGACTGCCCAGGGACCTGTCCCTGGCCTTGGAGAACACCGACGGCGTGTGGAGCTTCATGGAGCAGGAGGACCTGGCGCTCCGCTGCGGCGGGGACGATGCGGTGGGCATGGCCCTGGAAAACGGGCAGTACATCTCCTGCGCCCTCCAGGGACGGCCCGCCCTGGCCATCCTCGTCAGCGTCTCCGACAAGCGCTTCCGGAGCTACGAGAAATACGCCCTGCCCGGAGGGAGCGTGACGGTGGGCACCGCGCCGGACTGCGGACTCCAGTATTCCTTCTCCCGCCAGGGGCGGCAGTATATCTCCGACCCCCACGCCGTGATCACCCGCCAGGGGCGGCAGCTCAGCCTCCGGGACGTGAGCCGGAACGGCGTCTTCGTCAACGACCTCCGGATTCACGGCGAGGTCGCCCTGCGCTTCGGGGACCGGGTGGACATCTGGGGCCTGAGCATGGTGGCCCTGGGGGACACCCTGGCCGTCCGGCCCCATGAGAACCTCCGCGTGGACACAAAACAGCTGGTCCCCAGCCCGCCGGAGGAGGCCCCCGCGCCTGCGGAACCGGCAGCGAAGCTGTCCTACCACCGCTCCCCCCGCAGCGGCGGGCGGCTCATCACGGAAGAAGTGACCATCGAAGCGCCTCCCGCCCCACAGAAGCTGGCGGAGCAGCCCCTGTTCATGGTCATCGGCCCCGCCCTCACCATGGCCCTGCCCATGCTGGTGGGCAGCGGCATGGCCGTCGTGGGGGCCGGCAGCAACAGCGCCTTTATGTACACCGGCATCATCACAGCCCTGCTCTCCGCCATCATCGGGGCCACCTGGGCCGTGGTGAACCTCCGCTACAGCCGGGGCCAGGCCAAAAAGGCGGAGGCCCACCGCTTCACCGCCTACAGCGACTACCTGGTCCGGACCACGGAGGAAATCCGGAAGAAATACGAGCACAACACCGCCGTCCTGCGCCAGACCTACCCCCCGGCCCCCCAGTGCCTGGCCCAGAGCGGGGAGCACCTGTGGGAGCGGAACATCCACCACGCCGACTTCCTCCGCTACCGTCTGGGGTCCGGCGACCAGCCCTTCCAGGTGGACATCAAGGTCCCCGCCCCCCGCTTCGACCTCGTCGAGGACTCCCTGAAAACCAAGCCCTCCATGATCCGGGAGAATTTCAAGACCCTCCATGACGTGCCCGTGAATATCGACCTGCGGGAGGAGCGGATCGTGGGTCTGGTGGGCGGTCCGGACCGGGCCGGGGCCCGGGATATTCTCTATACCCTGACGGCCCAGATCACCGCCCAGAACTGCTACACGGACGTGAAGCTGGCTTTCGTCTTCCGGGAGGACCAGGGGGACGACGAGCGGAACTGGGCCTTCTGCCGCTGGCTCCCCCACGTGTGGCCCGAGGGCCGCAGAGCCCGCTATGTCGCCGCCAACAAGGCCGAGGCCAGCGACCTGTTTTACCAGCTCATGAGCGTTTTACGCGCCCGGGGCGAAGTGGACCACAGGGACCCCAACCAGCCGCCGGTGAAGCCCTGGTATATCCTGGTCCTGGAGGACAGCGCCATTCTGGAGAACGAGCCCATCGCCAAGTTCCTCCTGGACCCGAAGCACAACTACGGCATTACTACCTTAATCCTGGCCGACCGCGCCGAGGACCTTCCCAACGCCTGCGAGTGCGTGATCGCCAGCAGCGGCGGCGCTCTCAGGCTCTACCACACCCGGGCCGCAGAGGAGGCCCCCAGCCCCATCCAGCCGGATCTGGTGGACCGGGAAACCCTGGAGCGCTTCGCCCGGAGCCTGGCCAACATCGAGGTCAGCGAGATCGAGGTAGGCGGGGAGATCCCCAACGCCATCACCTTCTTCGAGATGTACGGCGCGGAACGGCTGGAGGATTTTCACGTGGAAGAGCGCTGGAAGCGCAGCCGGACCTATGAGAACATGCGGGCCCTCATCGGCCAGAAGAGCGGCGGACAGCCCTGCTGGCTGGACGTCCACGAGAAGTACCACGGCCCCCACGGTCTGGTGGCCGGCACCACCGGCTCCGGCAAGTCCGAAACCCTCCAGACCTACATCCTCTCCCTCACCATGAATTTCAGCCCCTACGACGTGGGCCTCTTCATCATCGACTACAAGGGCGGCGGCATGGCGAATCTCTTCCAGGGCCTGCCCCACATGCTGGGCTCTATCTCCAATCTCTCCGGAAGCCAAGTCCACCGGGCCATGGTGTCCATCAAGAGCGAAAACATGCGCCGCCAGCGGATCTTTAACGAGAACGGAGTCAACAACATCAATCTGTACACCGCCCTGTTCAAGAACGGGGAGGTGACCACGCCGGTGCCCCATCTGTTCATCATCATCGACGAGTTTGCCGAGCTGAAACGGGAGCAGTCCGACTTCATGCAGGAGCTGATCAGCGTGGCCCAGGTGGGCCGGAGCCTGGGGGTCCATTTGATCCTGGCCACCCAGAAGCCCAGCGGCACCGTGGACGACAACATCTGGAGCAACTCCAAGTTCCGCCTCTGCCTCCGGGTCCAGGACCGCCAGGACAGCCTGGACATGCTTCACAAGCCCGACGCGGCCTACCTCACCCAGGCTGGCCGGGGCTTCCTGCAAGTGGGCAGCGATGAGGTCTACGAGCAGTTCCAGTCCGGCTGGAGCGGCGCAGCCTACGATGAGGAGAGCGCCGGAAGCCGCCAGGTCCTGGCCCGGATGCTGGGAAACACGGGGAAGACCGCCCTGGTGGGGAACTACGTCAAGCGCCAGCGGAAGGAGCAGCGCCTGCACGCCTGGCTGGACCTGCTGCTGGACTGCCTGGACGAGGTCTGGACCGCCCAGCCCGCCCTGAAAGCGGAGCAGGGGGGCGGGACCGCCCTCTATGACGCCCTGTACCGCTGCTTTGAGAAGCGGGGCGTGGCCTACGGGGACAGCGAGTACAACCGCCGCCTCCTGGGGAACCTGGTCCGTCTGGCCCGCCTGGCCCAGGGACAGCCCCAGCGGGGGGCATGGGTCGCCGCCCGGGCGGCGGAGCAGCGCCTGCGCCTGCCGGAGCAGAAGGAGAAGACCCAGCTGGACGCCGTGGTGGAGTATTTGGCCGCTCAGGCGAAGGAGCTGGGCTACAAGCCCCTGCCGCCCCTGTGGCTGGCCCCCCTGCCGGAGTCCATGGCCCTGGAGGACGTGGAGGGCTGGAAGGAGAACGCGTTCCGGGACGGGCAGTGGCCTGTTCTGGGGAAGAAATGGGAGCTGTCCGCGCCCATTGGCTGGGGGGACGACCCCGCCAATCAGGCCCAGATGCCCATCGAGATCAATTTCAGCCAGGGGGGAAGCCACGGCCTCCTGGGGGCCTCCGGCACCGGAAAGAGCACCTTCGTCCAGACGTTGGCCTACTCCCTGATCCACCGCTACACGCCGGAGTACCTCAACCTCTACATCTTGGATTTCAGCAACCACGCCTGCGGCCCCTTCGAGGGAGAGGCCCACGTGGGCGGCGTCCTCAACGAGAACTGCCTGGACCGGGTGGGGAAGCTGTTCTACCTCCTGCGCCGGATGGTGGAGGAACGGAAGCGGGCCTTCCAGGGGGGCAGCTTCGCCCAGTACGTCATGGTCCACGGGCCGGAGTACCCGGCTGTGGTGGTACTCATCGACGGCATCGCCAACTTCCGTGAGAAGACGGGGGAGATCTACGACGAGGAGCTTGTGCGCCTGACCCGGGAGGGGGCCAGCTTCGGCCTCTGGTTCTTCATCACGGGGGCCAGCTTCGGGATCACCGAGATTTTCAGCCGCCTGGCGGACAACCTGCGGACCACCCTCAGCCTGGAGCTGTCCGACGTCTACCAGTACAGCGACGCCCTCCGCTGCCTCCAGCCGGGACTGACGCCGGAGTCCGGCGTTCCCGGGCGGGGCCTAGTGAGCGTCAACAGCGCGGTGCTGGAGTACCAGACCGCTCTGGCCCTGGCGGGCGGGGAGGACTACGGGCGCATGGAGCAGATCCGCACCCGCTGCCGGGAGCTGAACGCCGCCTGGAGCGGCTCTGTCGCCCGTCAGGTGCCCTTCATTCCGGAGAATCCGGTCTGGGCGGACCTTGCCGCCCACCCCGGCTTCGCCGCCGCCCTGGCGGACCCCAAGGCCCTGCCTCTGGGCTACGTCTCCGAGACGGCGGAGGTCTACAGCCTCGATTTGAGCCGGATGTTCTGCTATACCGTGGCGGGGCGGCGGCGCAGCGGGAAGACCAACGTCCTGCGCCTGCTGATGCGCTCCGCGGCGGCCAAGGGGGCGCGGATCGCCGTGCTGGAGCCCAAGGGAAAGACCACCCTCAAAAACGATGCCGCCGCTGCCGGCGCGGACTACTATGCGACGCTGGAGGAAATCGTCGGCTTTGTGGGGCAGCTGGCCCCCATCTTCCGGGACCGCCACGGCATCAAGAAAGCGCTGATAGAACAGGGCCTGGAGGAAGACGCCCAGTATGAGCGGATGTGCCGGGAGGAAACCTGGCTGGTGGTGATCGCCGATCTGGCGGACTTCACGGAGCTGGTCTACAGCGCCAAGGGGCAGGAGCTGAACCTCCACGGCGCGCTGGAGAACCTGATCGGCCGGGGCTTCCTGCACCAGATCTTCTTCGCCGCCGCCATCGACGTGGAGGACAAGAGCCGCGCCGCCATGGAGGGGCCCCTGTACGACTATTTCACCGGAGAGCAGAGCGGCGTCCTCCTGGGCGGAAACGCCTCCAGCCAGCAGGTGCTGGACTTCTCCGGAATGCCCTACGACAAGCAGAGCACGCCGGAAAAACCGGGCATCGGCCTGGTGCCCCCCAGGGACGGCGGGCCTTACGGGCGGGTGGTCCTGCCCCTGGCGAAGGGATGACGGGCCATGGCGTCTTGCGTGTTGTTCACACCCCGGCGGGAGGAGGGGCGGCAGCTCCTTCAGGCCCTCCATGAGCGGGCCGCGTACCTCACGGACCAGGCCCTGGACTGCCAGGTGTTCCAGAACGTCCAGCAGGCCGTGGACCGCCTTCGGGCGGGGCGGGCGGAGGCCATCGCCTGGGACGTAAGCCAGGAGGGGGCGCTGTCCGTTCTGCCCGAGGTCCGAACCTGCAGCCGGGACGCGTTTTTGCTGATCCTGGCCTCCGGGTCCACGTCGCCCCTGGCCTTTCTGAGGCCGGACATCGCGCCCTCGTCCCTGATCCTGCGGCCTCTGGGGCCGTCGGAGGTGGACCGCGTCGCCTGCGAGATGCTCCGGTCCATCTGCGGCAGCGGCGAGGGCAGCTTTACCATCGAGCGCCGGGGCGAGCGGCAGCGGATTCCCTGGGAACAGCTCTATTACTTCGAGAGCCGGGGGAAAAAGCTGTACGCCCGCCTCCGGGGGGAGGAAATCGGGTTTTCCGGGACCCTGGAAGCCTTGGCGGAGACGCTTCCGGAGGGCTTTCAGCGCTGTCACAGGAGCTTTATTGTCAACATGGAGAAAATCGACCGGGTGCGCTTTGCCGAAAACCTGATCCTGCTGTGGGACGGGCTGTCGGTGCCGCTGTCCCGGGGGTATAAGCGGAGTTTCAAGGAGCAGGGAAGTGGAAGTGTTTGAGCTTGCGTATTATCTGGACGGGCCCCAATTGCGTCTGCTGCTGTCACTGATCGACGGGCGGGCCGTGATGGGCGTGCCGCCGGTGGAGGAACCGGAGAGCTGGCAGGCGGTTTCCCTGTCTCTGCTGGAGGCGGGGCGGCTCCGCTGTCAGGGGGAACGGCTGGTGATGGATCAGGAGCTGAGCGGCCTGCTGCTGGGGATCAAGGACGCTTCGCGGGTCTACATGGTCTTCGGGAAGCGGCCCGACCCCTTCGCGCTGACGCTGTATGGGGGAAGGCCCCCTGTCCTTCTGGAGCATCTTCCGGAGAGGCGGGTGCGCTTGAGCCAGGCGGAGGCGGACGCCCTGCCCCGCCTGACGGAGGACTGTCTGTTCCCGTCCAGCCCCATGCCGGAGGCCCTTCTGGCCTCCCTCCCGGACGACCCGGCTCTGCAAGCCTGTCTGGCGGCGTGGGAAGGGCAGGCCGTGCTATTGGAAGACCCGCCGGCCCGCTGGATGGATCTGCCCCAGGTGCGGGGCGTGATAGACCGCTGGACGCCGGAGGGGCACAGCCGCTGGATCTGGGCGGAGGACGCCCTTGCAGGCGCAGTCCTCCGGCAGGATCGGGACGGAATACACGCAGCGCTGGACACACCCTCCCGGCGGCGGGAGCTGGCGGCGGAATTGGAATGGGAGGCTTGATGGCGATGCTGTTGATAGAGGTAAAGGTGCCCGCCCTGTGCGGGCGATACGATTTCGAGCTGGAGGAGACGGCCTCCGTGGAGGTGCTGATCCAGGAGATTGCGGCGGTGATCTGCCAGAAGGAGCGCTGCCAGTGCTGGCAGAGGGGCCAGGAGCTGCGCCTCTACAGCCAGGACCTGGAACGCCAGCTTCTGCCCGAGGAAATTCTGGGCACCAGCGGCGTGAAGAACGGGCAGAGCCTGATTTTGCTGTAAAGTGGTCATTCGTCCCCGGAACCGGACCGTTCGTCCCCTTTCGCGCCATCGGGACGGGGGCCGTGCTATGATGAGGCTACAGTTCAGGAAGCGAAGCCCAGAAGAATTGATAATTGATAATGGATAATGGATAATGTGTCCCATGTTGATACTCATTATCAATTGTCAATTATCCATTATCAATTAAAAAAGGAGGCGGGCGCGGTGAATTATTTTCGGGTTATGCCCGCCGCCCTGGGGGCTCAGCGGGAGGAACTTGACGGCGCGTATCGGGAGCTGTGCCAGGATGTGGCGGAGCTGGGGGGCGTGATCCGGCAGCTGGGAACGATGAGCGGCTTCGGAGACGTGATCCACAGCCTCCGGCGGGTCCGGCAGAAGGGCACGGAGCAGCAGGCGAAACTGCGGCAGTGCGCACGGGTCCTGGAGCAGGTTTCGGAGCTGTATACCCGGACGGAGCTGCGGAATATGGACGGCGAAGTCCATGAAGCCATCGGGGTTCCGGCGGAACCGGCCCGGCGGGCCCTGGAGACAGTTCCGGCTCCCCTGGAGATGGTTCCCCACCCGGAAGCGCTGTTCGGAATGCGGGTTTCCATCCCCCGGCGGGACGGAGAAGGAGGGTAGGCCATGGCGGCGGTGAACCTGGTGGAGGTCAGCACGGCTCAGCTTAACAGCGATATCCGCCGCCTGCGGGCGGCGCTGGAGCAGACCCGGAAGCATGTGGAACTCCTGCGGACGAAAATGGACGCCATGAACGGCATGTGGGAGGGCCCCGCCAACGCGGCCATGCGGCAGCGCTTTCAGGCGGACTATCAGCAGATGCAGGCGCTGTGCGCCTCCATAGAAGAACTGATTCAGGTCCTTGAGGCCATCCGCAGGTCCTACGACCGGTGCGAAGACGAGGTGCGGAGCGCGGTGGATGCACTGCGGATATGAAAGGGCGGTGTCTGCGGTGGCAGAGTTTCAGTTAAAAGCGGACCCCGGCACCCTGCGGAGCACCGCGGGGGAGGTCCGGAGCCTCACCCAGGCCCTGCGGGCGGACTTCGACGGCCTCCACGCCTGCGTCCGGCAGACCGCCCGCTACTGGCTGGGCCCCGCCGGGGACCAGTACCGGCGGGAGTTCGCCGCCGAAAAGGCGGACACGGACCAGATTCTGGCCCTCCTGGGGAAGTACCCCGAAGACCTGCTGGACATGGCGGGCCTCTACGAGGCCGCGGAGGACCAGATCGCTCAGAACAGCGCCGCTCTGCCCTCCGACATCCTGTAGGCGCGGGAGGTGGGCGGAGATGAAGACCGAGAGCGAAATCCGCATGGATTTCCAGCAGGCCATAGAGCAGGCCCGGCGGCTGGACGCCCTGGCGGACAGCATGGACCGCCGGACGGCGGGCAGAATGGGCAGCGCTATCGAGGGCGTCCACAGCGCCTGGCGGGGGGACAGCGCCGCGCGCTACCTCGGCAAGGTCCAGACCCTGCAAAAAGAGGTGCGGCAGAGCGCCAACAGCCTGCGGGCCGCGGCCTCGGAGGTCCGCAGGATCGCGCGGCAGATTTACGAGGCCGAAATGCGGGCTTTGGAAATCGCTCAGAGCCGCAGGAGCTGACTATGTATTCCCGAGCCGGGCACGGCTCATGAAAATAAGAACCGAGCTACAAATATAAGGAGGAAACATTTATGTCTATGTTCAGAGTGAGCAGCACGGTGCTGCGGCAGAAGGCCCAGGAGCTGGAGCAGATGAACAAGCAGTTCGACGCGGCGGTGAAGGCCCTGGGAAGCCAGGAGGCGGCGCTGGCCACCATGTGGGAGGGCGAGGCCCAGAAGGCGTTCCGCAACGCGTTCAACAATGACCGCCAGCAGTTCGAGAACTTTTACGCCGGCATCGCCAAGTACATTCAGGCTCTTCGGGACGCCGCCGACCAGTACGACCAGGCGGAGGCCAAGAACCTGAACACCGCCAAAACCCGCCGCTGAGCGCCCAAAATCCGCAAAATCCGTCATCAAACAACAAAAAATTACGTTGAGTATAGAAAGGAAGTCATCCTATGACCGGAACATTGAAGGTAACGCCCGAGAAGCTCATCACCACCGCGGCTGAATTCAAGAGCCAGGGCCAGAAGATCCGCACTCTGACGCAGCAGATGCTGTCCATCGTGAACAGCCTGAACAGCAGCTGGGAGGGCGAGGCCCAGAAAGCCTACTCCACCCGCTTCAAGGCCCTGGACGGCGACATGGCCCAGATTCAGGTGAAGATCACGGAGCACGTAGACGACCTGAACGAGATGGCCGCCACCTACAAGAAAGCGGAGCAGACCAACACCCAGAACATCAGCGGCCTGTCCTCCGACTACATCAGCGGCTGATTCAGAAGCAGGCAGTCCAAAACAGCCCGATCTGCCGGAGTCCAGAGGGGCGCGTGCCCCTCTGGCGGAGAGTCCAGGGAGGCAGAGCCTCCCTGGCCGCCGGAGGCGGGTAGGCACTAGGAGTGAAGATATGAAGTATGGAAAGTACCGCGCCGTCTGGGCGCTTTTGCTCATTTCTGCGCTGCTGTGCGGCACGACGGCGGCGGCTGCGGAGACGGCCGCGTGGGGGAGCGTTCAGGGGGAGACGGCGGTGCTGTGTCTTCCGGGGACGGAGGAGGCGCAGTTTACTTGTCAGGTGGGCAGCGCGGAGGCGGAGGTGAAGTCCGTGACGCCGCTGCGGGAGCTGGAGACGCCGGTGGAGACGATTGTGCTGCTGGATAACTCCCTGTCCATTCAGAAGAGCGAGCGGCCCGTGATCAAGGAGCTGCTGGGGGACCTGATCGCAAACCGGATGGAGGGGGAGCGCTATACCTTCGCCACCATCTCCGACCAGGTGAACTACCTCTGCAACGGCGTCAGCGACTACGCCTCGCTGAAAACATTGGTGGAAGGGCTGGAGTTCAAGGACCAGCGGACCCAGTTGGCCGACGGGCTGTATGCCGTCCTGGACAGCCTGAAGCAGTCCGACGAGGGGACCCTCCGCCGGGTGCTGCTCATCGCCGACGGCGTGGACAACAAGCAGGTCGGTTACACCCAGAGCGAGCTTGCGGCGCTGATCCAGGAGCTGGGCTATCCGCTGTATACCGTGGGCTGCACGAACCAGTCCGCCTCCGCCACGGAAGAGCTGCAAAACCTCTTCGCCCTCTCCCGGCTGACGCCGGGGGCCTCTTACTATCTCCCCGAGGTCCAGCAGACCATGGACATCGTGAGCGGCGTCACCGCCTGGAACAGCGCGGTACAGCTGGTGATCCAGCTTCCCGCGGAGGTCTGCGACGGGATGCCGAAGGCCCTGCGGGCCGTGGGCGGGGACGGAAGCGTCTACACGGCGGAGCTGAAAATGCCCCTGGCCGCGCCTGCGGAGCAGGAGACGCCTCCCACGCCTGCACCGGCCCCCGCGCCCGCGCCGGAAGTGCCTGCGCCCCAGCCGGTTGAGGAACCCGCTCCGAAGGGAGACAGCCTCCCGCTGATTCTCATCGGGGGCGTTGCCGTCCTGGCCGTGGCCATTATTGCCGCCCTGCTTCTCCTGCGCAAAAAGAAGGACGACGAGCGCATCGTCGAGGAACCGGAGGCCATTCCCCCCGTGGAGGCCCCGGCGGAGACTGAGATTGTCCCCGGAGACAGCGGCGACCCCGGCAAAACCGAGGGCATTTTCGACGCCGCCCCCAGCACCCGCCTGGTCTTCCAGGACCTGGACACCCCCAGCCGCCGGATCGAGACGGCGCTGAAAGACACAATCCTGGTGGGCCGGGACGGCTCCGTCTGCCAGGTGGTCTTTTCGGAGGCCAGCGTGGCCAGGCAGCAGTGCAGAATCTACCGGCAGGGGAGTTGGATCATGGTGGAGAACCTCAGCAAGTCCAACATCACGAAGCTGGACGGACGCCCCGTCACGGAGCCCCGGGAGCTGGTCAGCGGAAGCACGCTGAAAATGGGCCGCGTCCAGGTCCGCGTGACGGTTCAGTAGCCATGACAGCCAGAGCGAATGTAAAGAGCTGCACAATTTGCAGACAGGGCCTGGTGCGCCCCGAGAATCAGGACCGTGCGGGCTGCTTCTTCTCCACGGCGGAGGGCGCGGCCTGCGCCCTGGCCTACGTCGCCGACGGTATGGGGGGCCACTATGGCGGCGCCCAGGCCAGCGCCGCCGCCGCGAAGTTCTGCGCCCAGTGGTGGGACGCCTGGCTCCACGCGCCACAACGCCCCGCGTTTCTGCAATGTGTAGACCAGCTCCGCACCATGCTTCTCCGCTGCCACGAGGCCATAAGGCGGGACACCCCCCAGGGACAGATCTGCGGCACCACGATTGTGCTTCTCTTCGTCTCCGGCGGCGAATACGCCCTCTTTTCAGCCGGCGACAGCCGCTGCTACAAGGTCACCCGCCCCTTCGGCCTGCTTCCAGGCCAGCCGGAGCAGCTTACCCACGACGACCTGTCCACCCTCCCTGGCCAACAGGGCCGTCTCACCCAGGCCCTGGGCCCCGGCGTCTGCGTCCCAAATCTATACACCGGACAGCTCCGCCAAAAAACAGGCTTCGCCCTCTGCTCCGACGGCGTCTACAAATTCTGCCCCAACTTCCAAGCCCTCATCCAACCCCTCCCGACCGCAAAAGATCTAAAATCCCTCGCCGAACACATCGCCGCCCAAACAGAAGCCGCCGGAGCCCCCGACAACTATTCCCTCGTCCTCCTGCAAGTCTAAGCCCACCGCCTGAGCTCCCAACCACGCGGGCTCAGGCGGTCTACGCCCCGCGGGGGACGGGGGACGGGGGGCCTCCGGCGGCCAGAGGGCTTTGCCCTCTGGACTCCCACCAGGGAGGCAGGCGCCTCCCTGGACCCTGGCAGATCAGGGTGTTCTTGTGGGGCTGGCCGTTCGTCGGGCTAAGTGCGCTGTTCGTCGGATTTTGCGTTGGGGACGGGGGGCGGTGGTATACTGAATCTATGATGAAACGGCGGCGGGGTGTGGTGCTGCCGGGAAGGAGATCGTATGAGTAATTTTGTGAAGGTTTCGGTGCCCAGGATGAAGAATGACGGGGATCAGCTTCATGCCGATATCGAGAAAATTCCCCAGTTCGTCCGGGAGCTGGATGACGCCATGCGGGACCTGGGGACCTGCTGGGAGGGGCCGGCCTGGATCGCGTTCCAGCAGCAGGTGGAGTCCGATATCCTTAATATGCTGGATATGTATGACTGGCTCCGGGAGTTCATGAAGGCCCTCTCTGAGTCCGAGAAGGAGTACGGGGACTGCGAGAGAAAATGCTATGACTGCATCGACAAGGTGCGGATCTGAGTCCGGGAAAGGAGACGGGTATGGCAATCGAAATTAAAGTGACGCCGGAACGGCTTCGGACCGCCGCCAGCGACGTGGAGGCGAAAATTCAGCGCCTGGAGCGGGTCTTCTCCGCCATCCAGCAGCGGGTCGGCAAGGGCCGCGGCTACTGGGACGGCGACGGCGTCTCCGCATATATCGCCGCATACCGGAGTAAGGATGAGACCGTCCGCACCGCCCTCCGGCGCTTCCAGGAGAACGTGACGGACCTGCGTGAAATCGCCGGGGTCTACGAGCAGACGGAGCGGCAGATCACCAATAACAATATGGCCCTGTCCTCAGACTGGATCGACTGACGGGGACGGAGAAAACGGGGAGGCTGCATATGGCATTTATAGAGATTGACTATCGGGACACGCTGAGAAAGGCCAATGAGCTGGACGGCCTGGCACGGGAACTGCGGAGCATTGCCTCCCGGGACCTCCAGGACCTCCAGTCCGGCATCGGCCGGAGCTGGCGGGGCACCCCCGCCCAGCAGTACCAGAAGCGGGCGCGGACCCTGTCCCAGAAGACCCTGTCCCAGGCGAAGGATCTGGAGAAAATGGCACGGTCCCTGCGGGCGGCGGCGGAGCGCTACCGGATGCTGGAACAGGCGGCGCATACGATTTTCGGCTTTTAAGCCCGGAGGCCGCGCCATGAAACGCCGGAGAGAAACAGGCTTCCTTCAGTTCAAGAAGATTGTGAGGATTATTATTATGGCCATTATCACAGCGTCGGTACTGGCGGCCTGCGGCACGAAGCCGGAGGACCGGGAGGCCCGCGCCTCCGCCGCCCTCAGCGCGAAATACCATCAGGAGTTTGAAATTACCCAGGTCTACCCCCAGCGCTTCGGGGACCTGTATTATGAGGTCCAGGCGTACCCCGCCGGGGACCCTCAGATTCTGTTCAACGCCGCCATCGACACGGAGGACGATCAAATCTCCGACACCTACGTGGAGCGCCGGGTCTGCGCCGCCATCGCCCAGAAGGCCGCGGAAAACCTGGACGCCCTGCCGGGCTACTACTACCTCTTCACCCACGCCGTGGGCCCCCAGCCCTACAGCGAGGACCCGGCCATCAGCATCGCGGACTACCTCGCCCTGAACGCTTACAACAAGTTCCGGGTGTACCTGTTTGTGGTGCCGGAGGAGAAGAAGCCGGAGGCGTTTTATGAGGCCATGACGAAGCTGATGGAGGGCATGGACGGGCTGAACGGCTGGGCGGAGCTGATGATCGTGAACGATGAGCAGATGGAGGCCGTGCAGGCTTTCTTTGAGGAACATGACAGCCCGGATTTTGACTTCTCCCAGCTGACCAAGGACTACTTCTCCCTCGAGATCCCCTACGAAAAGAGCGTGATCGGAATGAGCGGCGAGGCGTTCTGCGCCGCGGTAAAGGAGGTGCTGTAAATGGGATACCTGGCGTCTGATTCCGATATCAGAATGATGATCGCCACCCAGGTGGCCTACCTGGACGGGGACAAGGGCATGAGCGTCGGGGAACTGGTGGACAGCACCATTGCCAGCTACGGGAACAGGACGAACTTGTCTGAACGTGAAAAGGGCCAGCTGGAAACCGCTCAGTATATCCAGTCCCAGATCAAGGAGAACAACCTACAGGACTGCAACCGCTGGATCATCAAGGATGTGGCCGACGACAACGCCCGCTCCGGCTTCTACGGCTGTCTGATCGACACCCGGGACGGGGACGCCATCGTGGGAATGCGGGGCTCCGAGAGCTGGGACGCGGGGCAGGGACTTCACGACTGGGTAGAGGCGGATCTGGGCCTCCTGAACAGCACCGGAACCCGCCAGCAGCAGCGGGCAGCGGAATTTACCCAGAAAATCTACGATCAGTTCGGGGATGACTACAACGGTTTCAGCTTCACGGGCCACTCCCTGGGCGGGAACCTGTCTGAACATGCCACCATTACGGCCCCGGACGGAATGCCCATCCGCCGCTGTGTCAGCTACGACGGCCCCGGCTTCTCCGACGAGTACATCACCGCCCACAGCGCGGACATCCGCGCCCGCTCCCAGTACATCGACCACTATCAATACAGCCTGGTAGGGACCCTCCTTCTCCCCCTCCCCGGCACCAACTACCAGACCATTGCCGCACACAACGACGAGGATTCAGGCTTTTTTGGCGGCTACCTCGTGCGGCACCACACGCGGAACATCGAGTTCGGAGACGACGGCATGATACGGCAGGGGGATCGGGATATTCTCTCCTGCCTGACCGATCCCTTTTCCAAGGGGCTGGAGCTTTCGGACTTCTCGCTGCTGTACATTCTCTGTCCGCAGTTGGCGCTGTTCCAGGCGGTGGTTCAAAACGGGAATGCCATTCTGCAAGGGATGAAGAACGAGGCGGAGCACATTGTGACATCCGTCAGGGAAACGCTGAAAAACCTGAAGCAGCAGATCACGAACTGGTTCCGGAACATCTTCGGGCCGACGCTCACGGGTGAGTTTGAGATCAATATTGGCTATGCCAATTCTGTGGCAGATGGGATGGAAGACGTGGGGCGGAAGCTCCAGCGGGTCAGCGACGAGGTTCAGCGGGTCACGAACAGTTTGCGCTATAATTCCGCCGTGGGGTTCCTGTACCGCTCGAAGCTGAAAATTATCAGCAGCAGCATTTCCCGGCTGGGCACAAAGGCGTCCGCCCTGGGAAAGGCCGTCCGCAGCTGCGTACAATACTGCACCAGAAGCGACAGCAGAGCCGCCCAACTCTTCAACGCCCTGCGATAAGAACAAAAAAGCCGTCAGTATCCGCACATCAATTGCGGTACTGACGGCTTTCAATTTTCCTGCACCAGGGGTCGGAAAAGTGATAAAACCTGCCACCCAGCAGAGTCCATCATAAAAGGACCGATCTGCCAGGGTCCAGGGAGGCGCACGCCTCCCTGGTGGGAGTCCAGAGGGCAAAGCCCTTTGGCCGCCGGAGGCCCCCCGTCCCCCGTAGGCAGGCACTCACAGGTTTTCGGGCGTTTGCCGTGTGAGGTCCCAGCGTTGGGCGGTGCCGTTGGGGAGTTCGAGGATGACGGTGCCGTTGGTGGTGTAGATGGAGGTTGTGGGGAGGTTTTCGGTGGTTTGGTGGGTGCCGTTGTGGATGCGGTGGAGGGTGTTGGAGGCGTCGCGGAGGAGGAGGGCGTCGGGGGCGGCGGCTATGGCCGTTATGGTGAAGTCGGGGGTTACGCCCTGGCCGTCCCAGAGCCAGGTGTCGGGGAGCTGGGGGAGGCCGTATTGGGAGCAGATCTGGTTTTCGGTGGTTACCCAGAGCAGTTCTGTGTCTGAGAAGCAGAAGTGCTTTACGTCCCTTGCTATCCGGGTCCAGTGGAGGGGGTCGTCTTCGTCGCTGAGGTAGAGGGCGCCTTGGGCGGTTAAGATGGCGGTCTGCCAGTTGTTGGAGTCGATGGCGGCTACGGGGCCCAGGCCGTTGATTCGGCGGAGATCCATGACGCCGCCCTGGCCGGCGTACCAGAGGCTTCCGTCGGTTTTCAGGACATACAGGGTTCCTACGGAACCGGCGGCCGCGGCGGCGTCGCCGGTGTCCAGAATTTGGGTCCAGCCCTCCTGGGGGAGGGTTGTCACGTAGCTTACGCCCAGCTGGCCCCAGCGGTTTTCGCCTGCGGCCCAGAGGTTGTGGCCGCTGTCTATGACATAGCTGGTGCGGCCTGCGCAGTAGACGCGCTGGGGCGTGCCGGGGAACTGGGCGGATTGCAGGGCGGGCTGAATCTGATCCGTCCCGATGGACTGGCCGGTGCCCAGCTGGCCCAGGGTGTTGCTGCCCGAGGAGCGGACTTCGCCGCCGCTGAGGGCAAGCTGCTGGTCGTAGCCCTGGGCGTAGGAGTGGGGCCTTGCCAGGGCTTCACTCAGTAAGGCGTCGCGGAGGGCGTAGTCCTCGTCGCTGTCGGTGCGCTCTACCAGCTTCTGGGCGGTGATCAGCGCCTGAACGGGGTCCGCGGCCCGCTGGCTCTCAATCAGAAGGCGGTACGCCTCCGGGGTCCCGGCCTCCGTCAGGGGTTCCAGAATCCCGGACACCATCTCCGGACTGCCGGAGGCGATGTAAGCCTGGGCCAGGCCCAGGCGGGCCTCCTGGGCGGTGGGGTCCAGGGAGATGCTTTGCAGGAATTCCGCTACGGCTCCGGTGTAGTTCATGTCGTTCAGGTACTTCTGCCCCAGGTCGGTGTGGGCGGCGGCGCTGGTACGGCCCATGCGGGACATGACCGCCGCTGAGACGAGAAGGGCGGCTACCAGCAGGAGGGGCAGGACGATGGGCAGTTTTTTCACGCGGATGTTCATGGCAGTCCCTCCTCTACGGCGGCAATCTGGCTCTGATCCACAGCGTAGTCCAGCTGGAACGGGCCCTCCAGAACTACGGGGTTCACGTAGCCGGCATAGGCTCTGTCGTCCCGGTCGATGCGGAGGACGCCGCGGCCCTGGGCCGTTCCGGCGTCGCCGAGATCCAGCGGATCGGGCATGGTGTCTTCGGGCATACCGGGCAGAATGCCGGGGGCGAATTTCAGCAGGCCGTCCAGGCGGAGGCTCAGGGTGTTCACGTCGTCCTCCGCGACGAGGGCCTCGCTCAGGCGGACGCCGCCGCCCAGAATCAGGCCGTCCGTGTCCAGCCACAGGGCCTGGCCTGCGGTGAGCTGGAGGCTTCCGGCGCGGAAATTGCGGGCGTTTACGCGGCTTCCGACGGCGAGCATCTCCGGGAAGGCGTAGATCCTGCCGTCCTGGGCGGTGAGGCGGATTTCGTAGATTCCGTCGGGGAGGGACGCGGGGACGTCGAGCTGCAAGTAGCTTTGGTTTTGGTTTGCGATGTGGCAGGGGGCGTCTCCCGCGTAGGCCGCGGTGACTGTGTCGAGACCGGAGCCGTTGTAGGAGGCGCGGAATGTGGGATTTTCCTCCGTCTGCTGGAGCAGGCGGTCCAGGTAGTCGCGGGTCTGGAAAACGGGGCCGCTGGTGAGGGCTACCGCCGGTTCCTCTTCGATTTCTTCCTCGGCTTCTATGGTGTATTCCCGGCGCACGCTGCGGTTCCGGTCCTCGTTGATGAGGAAGAAGTAGCGGGTCTCCTCCTCCGTGTTCTCCACGGTGTAGGTGACGGTCACGGTGTTCCCGACGATGCCTTGGAGGCTGCTGTAGACGTTGATCAGCTCCGTGGAGGAATCGGCGCGGATGTACTGGCCTCCGGTCATGTCCGCGATGGTTTGCAGCAGCTCGTCCTCCGCGCCGCCGAAACCGATGGTGAAGATCGTGATGCCCTGGTCTGCCGCCTCCTGCACTACGTCCAGGTCCAGATCGCTCTGGCCGTCGGTCATGAGAATCATGGTGCGGGCGCCCTTGGCGTTCCGGAGGACGGCGGTCGATTCCGCGATGCCTGCGGTAATGTCCGTGCCGCCGCCGCTGCCCAGGGCGTTCACCGCCGTCTTCATGCTGCTGGCGCTGGGGGTCAGGTCCACCAGGGTGCTGGCGGAGGAGGAGAATTCCACCAGGGCCAGCTCCGTGGTTCCGGAAACCTGGCTCAGGAACTGGTTCAATGCCTCCCGGGCGTCCTCGATGGGCGCGCCGCCCATGCTGCCGCTGGTGTCTACCACAAAGCAGATACTGTTCAGGCCGGACTCCGCCTCGGTGTACTCCACCTCGTAGCTGTCCACAGTGGTCCGGGTGTCGGTGACGGCGACGCGCTCCTTGCTGATCACCGCCTCAATATCCTCCGCCTGCCCGCCCAGGCGGACCCGGATCTTCGGGTAGGCACTGGCGTCCAGGCCCACCACGTAGAGGCCCGCGCCGTACTCCTTCTGGTCGCTGATGATGCGGTCCGTGAAGCCGGAGGCCAGGGGGGTGAGGCTGAGCTGGATCAGCTCGGGGTGGACGCTGCCCAAAAGAATCTGCATTTCCTCCCGGAACTCCGGCGTCTCCACGCCGGTGACGCCCTCGGTCTGGTAGACCTGCTTCACCAGGCGCAGGCCGTTCACAAGGGGCTGGTTCCCCGACAGAAGGGCCTGGACGGAGTCCGCCGCGCGGCGGAGCAGGTCCACGGCCTCCTGGGTGCTGCGCATGGCGAAGTACAGCTTCGCCCGCACCACCTGGGCCTCCAGGGAGCGGATGTCCGCGATGGAGTTCAGGGCCCGGAGGGCGAAGATGTTCCGGGCCTGGAGGCGCACTTCCTCCGCTTCCTCAGACAGCTTCGCGCACTCGTCCGCCAGGGCGTCCTTCTTCGATTCATCGGCGATTAGAAGCTCCTGTTCCAGGACCGCCAGGTCGTCCGCCATGCGCTCGTAGCGCTCCATCAGCTTTTCGGATTCCCTGGCCTGGGTGTCCGTCTTGGGCGGCTCGCCGCCGGTCTGGAACTGGTAGGTCTGCATGGTCTGGCCGCTGTAGGTGGTGTCCGCGATGACCTCCGCCAGCAAAAGGCGGTTGGACGCCGACGGGTTTTCCTCCACCAGCTGGACCGCCGCGCTGAGGGCGCCGGACCAGCTCTGATACTGGAGGGATTGGTTGATTTGCAGCAGGAGGGCGTCGCCGGGGTCCGGCTCCGCGCCGCCGGACCAGCTTCCCGTCTCCATAGCGAAGGTCTGATCCAGGGCCAGCCGCTTCCCCTCGGAGAGGGGCAGCTGGGCGCGGAGGGCCGCCGTCACGTTTTGCAGGCCGTCCTCCATCTGCTCCCAGGTTTGCAGGCGGGTCACGGCGCTGTCCCGGGCCTCGCCGCCGTCCATGTTTTTCAGCACGTCCAGCCGCAGGCGGGCTACTGTGCCGTTGCCCCGCACCTGCTCCAGAAGGGTCTGGGCCGCGGTGAGCTGATAGCCGCTCCGGTTCGCCGCCCGTTTCAGGTACAGGGCGGCGGGGTCCGTCTGGCCCTGCTCCAGGTAGCGCAGGGCCAGGTAGATATAGCTGTATTCCTCCGTCCGAGTCCGGAGCTGCCGGGCGATCCCCGTTCCGCCCACGCAGCCCAGAATCAGGGCGCAGGCCAGCAGGGAGGCCCCCCAGGTCTTGGAGATTTTCTTTTTCCGAAGCAGCAGCACCGCCAGCCCGCACAAAAGCGCGGCGGCTCCCGCCGCAGTCACAGCCGCGATCATGGCCTCTCCTCCTTACTCGCCCACGCGGGTTCCGCACTTGGCGCAGAACCGTTTCCCGGCAACGGGGTGCCCGCAGTTGGGGCAGACCAGAGGGGGCGTTTTCGGGGCGGGGGATTCTGTTTCCGCTTCCTCGGCGGGGGATTCCTCCGGCTTGATGAGGGAGAGGGGTTCCGTGGGCTCCAGCTCCAGTACGATCTCGGTTTCGGCCTGATCCAGAGGCTTGCGGGGTTCGATCAGCAGGTCCGGGGACTCCGTGGCTTCCGTGGCCTCCAGGAGTTCCGTTTCCTCCAAAAGCTCCGTCTCATCCGAAGCGCCGCCCCGGGGCTCGATCAGCTCCGTGGGCTCCAACGCCTCCCCGGTTTCCTGTGTCTCCGCGGTGGACGATACCGCTTTTTTCTTCCGCAGTCCGCGGACTTTCCCGACGGCCAGCGCCAGGCATGGAAGCCAGAGGATCACCGCCGCCAGCAGCGTGAACTGCCAGCTTCCGGCGAGAACGGCCCCCAGCCCCGTGCCCATCAGGTAGACCCGCATCCCCCGCGTGGCCAGGCAGGCGTATGCGGTGTAGGCCGACGCCAGCAGGGCCAGCGCCAGCAGCGCGGTCAGCAGCTTCCGTTTCATAGTCCCTCTCCTTTGGGAAAGAGCCGGCTCCACAGCCGGCTCCTTTTCTCTCCGCCTCACGGCGAAACTTTAGCGCCGCAGTTGGTGCAGAACAGCGCGTCCGGCTCCAGCGGCTCCCCGCAGGCGGGGCACACCGGGGCTGCGTCCGCGCTCTCCAGGGCGGAGCGGTCCATGGGGCTGCCGCACTTGTCGCAGAACTTGCTGGTTCGGGACACCTCCGCGCCGCACTGGGCGCAGATGTTGATGTTCCGGATCTCCTGGATCAGGCTCTGGTTCCGCGCCACGGCCTCCTGGAGGGCCCGGACCTGCTCTGCCAGTCCGGCGATTTCCTCGTGGTCCGAAAGCAGGCTCTGGCCCGCCACGATCATGCCGATCTGCGCCGCCAGCTCCTTCATTTTCTGCTCGCTGCTGCTGATCTCCATGTTCAGCCTTGTGATCTCCGCGACCTCCTTGCTCTTGGAGACTGCGGTTTTGGTAAGCTGGTTGAATTTGTCGCCCCATCCCATGGTTTTGGCCCTCCTGTCCTATGATTCAGCGGTTAAATGTCATGGATTTCTGATAGCTGAGAAACGCCAGCCCGCCGTACACAATCAGGTACACCAGGGCGGCGTAGGAAACGCTGTGGTACTTGATCAGGGAGTGCAGGAGGCTCCAGAGGTAGTCCGCGGCCAGGAGCCCCAGGCCGATCCCCGCCATGCAGAAATTGCACTGGGCCAGGGTGAGGAACAGGGCCAGGAAGAAGCCCAGGAACAGCAGCGCCGACACGAAGCCCCCCAGGCTGATCAGGTTCCCCACCAGCCGCAGGGCGGCGCAGCCCAGCATCAGGGGCATGGAGATGGGCAGAAGGACCCGGAACACCGGGTGCTGCTGAAAGTACGCCAGTCCCGCCTGGCAGACCTGCTCAAATTTCATATCTTGTTCCCTCCATTGTTCCCGCGGGTCACTGCTCGTATTCCCGCCGGATCTGCTCGTTGATTTTTTTCAGCTGCCGCCGCAGCACCGCCATGGCGGCGGGAATCGCGATGGCCGTCACGGCAAGGCCCGCGAAGCCCGCGATGATCAAGATGTTTCCCATGTTCCGCGCCTCCTCAGCCGCCGTCCGCCGCCAGCTCCGCCATCAGCGACGCCAGGTAGGTCATTTCGCTGTCCTGGACCCCCGCGCCGCTGTAAAGGGCCTCCGCCTGCTTGTATGCCTCCCTGGCCCGCGGGTAGTCCCCCACCTGCTGGTCCAGGCACAGGAGGGCCAGACGGGCGTAGCCCCGGTAGCTGTTGGGATAGTCCGCCACAATGGCCTCAATCAGCTCCAGCGCCTCCGCCGTCCGCCCTAAGTATTGCAGCGCAAGGCCCCCGTTCAGGCGGACGGAGATGGAGGCCGTGCCCCGCTCCATGAGCTCGGCGCACAGGGCGTAGGCCCGCTCGTAGTCGGATGAGGACCCGTCGGCGGTTCCCCTTTGCAGGTACGCCTCCGCAAGGCGCTCCGTGTGGACCGCGCTGGCGGACACGTCCAGGACGCTCCGGGCCTCCTCCAGGACGCCGATCTCCCCAGCAAGGTCCCCCATGCGGCGGCGGCACTGGGCGGCCAGGAGGTAGCTCCGGCCGGAGAGGGCCGCGTCGCGGCTCCGGGTCAGCTGGGTCAGGGGCGTCAGCGCATCCTCATAGCGGCCTTCGGCGTAGGCCAGCTCGCCCTCTACCAGGAGGATGTCTTCGCTTCCGGCATTGGGCATGGCCTTCAAGGTTTCGCAGGTCCGGCCCGCCTCCTCCAGATTTCCTTTCATGGCCTGGGCAACCGCCAGGTCCCGGATATACAGGGGTTCCTCTTTGTCGAACCAGGAGGCCAGCTCCAGGCTCTGGACCGCCTCTTCGTAGCGCTCCTCCTGGAAATAGCAGGAACCTAAGATGTAGTTCAGCTCCGCTTGGGCGAAGCCGAATTCCTCCTGGCTCATGTCCCCCTGGGTGCAGGCGGCGCCCGCGCCGTCCAGGAGGTCGATGCACTCGCCGTAGCGCCCCAGGCGGTACAGGGCGGCGGAGGCGCGGATGTACGCCTCGATGCGGTCCCCGTCCATGGCGATGGCCCCGCTGAGGACGCCGAGGCCCTCGTCGTAGCGCTGCTGGGCAATGAGCCCGTCGGCCTCCGCCACGATTTGGAGGTACTGCGCCCCCGCCTCCCGGCCACGGTACTCGAAGCCCAGCCAGACGCAGAAGACGCTCAGCAACGCCAGGGTCCCCAGGGCCACGGCGGTGAGCTGGCAGCGGAGCTTCCAGCTCCGGTAGCGGCGGTCCGTCTTTTTCAGGTTTTCCAGGGCCGTTCCCATGGCCTGGGCGCTGGGAAAGCGGTCCCCGGGGGCGGGGCGCATGGCCTGCTCCAGGACCTCCCGCAGGGCGTCCGTGAGCTTGATGTTGTACCGGGAGAGGGGGATCACGCTGTCCAGGCTGTGGGCGGGGGCGTAGCCGGTGAGCATGAAGTAGCCCACCGCGCCGATGCCGTAGAGGTCGGTCCGTTCGGAGATTTTTCCGTAACCTGCCGCCGCCCTGCTCCAGGCGTTCCACCTGGCCCGCGCCTCTGCCGGAATGCGGTCCAGCGCCTTGGGGGACAGGTTGTACTGCTCCGGGGCGGCGTAGCCGTGGGTGACGCCCAGGGCGTTCAGCTCCGCGTCCTCGTAGATGAGGGAGATGTTGAAGTCGATGAGGCAGATGTCCCCGTCGGGGGTGATCATGATGTTCTGGGGCTTGATGTCGCAGTGGAACACGGGAGGCTTCTGGCGGTGGAGGTAAGCGATGACTGCGCAGAGCTGTTTGAGCCACTTCAGGCACTGTTTCTGGGAAACGGCCCCGTGCCGCTCCACGTATTCCTGGAGGTTGCAGCCGGGGATGCAGTCCATGACGGTGTAAAGAAAGCCGTCCGCGCCGTAGATGATGTCGTAAATGCGGGGGAGGAACTCGTTCCGGAGGTTTTTCAGGATACCGGCCTCCCGGGTTTCGATGGTCCCGCCCCGGAACTGGGGCTTGACCCGCTTCACCACCACGTCCACATCCAGTCCCCGCTTGTGGGCGCGGTAGAGCACGCCCATGCCGCCGGTGGACATCAGCGTCAGGTTTTCGTAATCGGGGCCCAGGACGGATACGGAGCTGTCGGACAAAAGCATCATCTTCTCTCGGTTTTTGGGTGCGCGCCGCGGTTGGGCTGTCGACATTTTTCGGTTTATTATATCACTGGCTTCCAATGATTACAAGTGGGGGCGGGAAATTTTTGAGGGAGTGGTAGCGGAATCATTAGCAGCTCCCCTGTACCAGCGCCACTAGGCGCACATAAAAAGCACCCTCTCCCACGGGTTCCGAAGGCCCTTCACAGGCCCCGGCAGAGCCCGAAGCGGCCGTTCCCCCGGTCCGATGAAAAAAATTCGTGTCGTTTCCTGTCTTTTTCTGTCGTTATTTTTGAATATTGTCGATCTATGTCATATAATATTTCCATACTATAAAAAAGGAGGAATTACATATGATACAAGACCAAATCTACGCTGAGCTCCTGACCCTGGGAATCACGAAGCGCTACTGCGGCTGTGTACAGACCTGCTTGGCCATAGAACTGGCCATAGAGGACGAGGAGCGCCTGCAGTCCGTGACGGAGCAGATTTACGAGGCTGTCGCGAAGCGCTGCTCTGCGAAAGCCGCCAACGTGGAGCGGAATATCCGCACGGCCTGCCAGCGGGCCTGGCGGGTGAACCGCAAGCATCTGAGCGATCTGGCTGGCTACCCCCTCTACGCGCCTCCCGCCGCCTCCGACTTCATCTCCATCATCGCCGCCCACCTCCAGCGCTCCCGGAAAACCCTCAGCGTCTGACGCGCCCCTATGGCCTCCCGCCTCAAGTGCGAAGCAGGGCCCCCGGAACACGCCGGGGGCCCTGCCGCGCACAGGTCAGAATTCGCTCTTCACTCCGGGCAAACGCCCGCTTCGCTCATTCCGCCTCTTCCTTTTTCCGGGGCTCAACGGACCGCAGAACGGCCAGCCCAGCCGCCGACATCAGGCAGAGGAAGGCCCACCGGGCCGTCTCGGAGCTGTCCCCCGTCTCGGGGGTCACGTCCGCCAGAGGCACGTCTTCCTCGGGGACATACACGTACTCTTCCTCCTCGGGGTCCCAGGTCTTCACGTAGGTCCGGGGCACGTCTTCCTCAACCACCGTGACCTCCTCGGGGCTCTCGGGGTCGTTGGGGTCCGGGAGCTGGGGGGTACGCGGAGGCGTGGGGTCGGGGCCTGGGCCAGGTCCGGGGCCGGGGCCGGGATTGTCGGGGGTTGTGTAGGTGTTGGTGATGGTGACGTTGGCGGTGCCGTTCTCCGTCACGGACGCGGGGGTTCCGTCCTCGGTGACGGTGAGGGTGTAGCCGCCGATCACAGCGCCCTCCCGGTCCTCCGTCACAGTGTACTCGCCCACGGCCAGGCCGTCCAGGCGTGCGGAGCCGGGACCGGTGATGGTCACAGGAGCGGAGTAGCCGTTGGGGCCGGTGACGGTGAAGGAGTAGGTTTTGCTCTGAGCCTCGCTGCCGCCGCCGTTGACCTCCTTGGTGATGATCAGGCTGCCCACCTTGGTATCGGGCTGGGGCTCGTAGGTGTTGGTGATGGTCACAGAGCTGGTCTCATGGGCCTTCACCTCCGCCTCCACGCCGCTGCCGGAGACGGCCCAGGTATAGCCGCTGACCTGAGTGCCGGAGGCGTCCTCGGTCACGGTATACTTGCCGGGTTTCAGCCCTTCCAGCGTGGCGCTGCCCGCGCCTGTGATTTTCACGGTTTCCTCGTAGCTGTTCTCGGGACAGCTGACGCGGAAGGTAAAGGTGTTGCCCGCCGCCGCGCCGGAGCCGGTGCCCGCGAGGGCCTTGGTGATGGTCAGCTTGCCTGCGGGGGTGTTGGTGATGACGAAGGAATTTTCGCCGTTGGAGTCCTTGACGATTTCAGCGCTGTAGCTGTACTCGCCGTACACGACCTCTTTGATGCCGTACACGTAGGGATTCCCGTTGCTGTCCTCTTGGGGAAGGTGGTTGTAAGAAACCACCGGCCATTCTCCGTTTTCGTTCTTTGAGATGCGGAGCGTACCTACTTCCTCATAGCTGGAGTCGACCTCCTGCGTCTGCGCGGGATCGTTTCGCAGCATGGACATAGCCATTTTCTGGGACGCCGCATTTCGCAGCATACTCATTTGCATTGCCGCAGATTGAACGGTTCTCCAGATTATCACGTCAATGAAGTCCGGCCGGTGATCCTCAAGCCCTTCATCATTCCAGAGCTTACTGACTTTGATGGTGATCTCTGTAAAATCATGCTTGGTGCCGATAATAACTTTGCCGTTGGTGCCAATGCCGCCGCCGTTGGAATCACTGGTGTTTTCCTCAATAAACACACAGGCCGCATTCTCAGCTGCTTTGATGGCTTCGTCGTTGCAGTCGCTGTAGAACTGCGACATTCCAGCGCCATAGCTTTCCAGCGCGGCCAGGTCGCAGCTGCTGCCATCAAGGTATTTCCAATTGCTGGCACCGCCGCCCAGCATGAAGGGAGACAGGAAGAATTTGTAGAACATAGTGCTTGGGGCGCCAACAATACCGCCACCTGCATCGCCGACAAAATACACGTCGTCGTGAGTAGCGCCATTGTTTCCGTAGAATGCGCCGCCATTGGTAAGGTAAATATCCAATTGCCCGGTGGGGCAGGCAGCGAGACCGTTGCCATTCCAGTCTGCGGCGTTTTTCGTCACGACAACATTGTAAAGCTGGAGCACACCGTTGTCGTAGCCGTCTTTGGAGCCGTTGACATAGATACCGCCGCCGGCATACTGGCTGTTGTTAAGTCCGTTAACAGACTTGCCATGAGCCTTGTTGCCAGTGATATACACCATACCGCTGCCGTTCTCGCTGCCGACTGTAGCCTTGTTTGTACACTGG
The DNA here is from genome assembly GCA_022791875.1 of Oscillibacter sp. Taxonomy (GTDB): domain Bacteria; phylum Bacillota; class Clostridia; order Oscillospirales; family Oscillospiraceae; genus Oscillibacter. The sequence goes on along the minus strand of JAAVZX010000015.1, from coordinate 10,137 downwards.
ATGTAGATGCCGCCGCCGCTGGACTCAGCCTCGTTGTTGCTGATGGTACCTCCTACGACGACAAGATCATTGCTTTCCGTGAAGGGAAGGGAGATACCGCCGCCAGCCGCCGCAGCATAGTTGCTGTCGATCAAGCCGCCGTTCATAACCATATGGCCGCTGTTCGTAAGAACCGCAGCGCCGCCGCCGTGGCCGCTTTTGTTGTCTTCGGAAAGAACCGCCTTATTATAGACGATCTCGCCGCCGTTCATGGTAAACGTGCCGTTCGCCAGAACCGCGCCGCCCACACGGGCCGTGCAGTTCTGGATCTTCGCGCCGTCTTCCATTACGAACTCAGCGCTGCCGCCGACATAAACGCCGCCGCCATAGTGCCAGGGATAGGTGGCCTGCTCGCTCACATCGTTATTTTGCAGCACAGCGCCCTCGCCGAGGGTGACGGTTCCGCCAGTTACATAAATCAGGGACTTTCCGTCCTTCACACCCATCCCGGACGCGCCGTCCAGGATGATGTTTTTCAGGCTCGCGCCCGAAGACGCCTTAATAAGGTGCCCCTTGTAAGCCAGGTAGCGCATCAGGGTGACGGGCTCTCCGCTTTCCAGCATACCGTCGATCTCAGTGCTGGCAGGGACCTCTCCGCAGACATAGATGGTTTTGATGTCTCCCTCTTTATTGGCAATTTCCATTGCCTTCTCAAAGGTTTTGACCGGAGCGTCGGAGGTCAGGCCGGAGTTTTCGTCCTTGCCCTTCCCGCCGTCCAGATACACGCCGCCCGCCAGCACGTTCTTGAAGAGCACAATGCTGCCGCTTTCACTGTCGGCCTTGACCTGAACGAAGCTGCTGGTGAAGGGCTTGGTGAACTCGATCACAGGGGGAAGGGACTGATCGGCGCAGCCGGAAATGAGCACACAGCCCTCCAGGGCCGTCTCGCTGCCCGCGGAATTGAACTTGTCATAGGTCTCACTGTCCAGCGTGACTTTGATGTTGGCGCGGGCCTCCATGCCGAAGCCCTCACCCGCCGTGATAAACTGGCCCTTCGCCAGAACGACTTTCAGCGAATTACTGTACTGATCGGGAGTTACTGTGCCGTTGATGGTGAAGGTCCCGTTCTGCACATCGACCGTAAGGTCCTTCTTGACAACCTGGCCGGTACTCCAGGCATACGCCTTGATGCCGCCGTCCATCTCCAGACTGCCGCCGTTCAGGATGATTTTACCGTCCATCATAGCCGCGCCCCGGAGGGCCAGGGTGACGCCCTCTGCGATTTGGAACAGCTCTCCGCCGTTTGCAAGGATGGACTGCCCCTGGGTTTCACTGAATCTGATGGAAATATTTTTGCTGATTGGAATGGGTTCGCTGACGGTGAGCTTGCTGCCGAAGCCGTCTTCGCCGAGCACGAAATCAACCACATCGCCCTCTTTGGCAGCTTCGATTGCCGCCTCCAGGCTCAGGTATTCCGTCCCGCCGATTCTGGCGTAGACCCGCTCAATATTGGGACTTGCGGTCAGAGTGACCTCACCCGCGTTTTCCAGGGCTTCATTTTCCTTCCCGGCGGGTGCGCCCATCCAGGAATACTCCTGAGCGGCAAAATCGGTGCCCGCGTCGGACATCTCGCTGGCCTTGATCAGGGAATATACCATTACCCGGCCGCCAGCGCGAAAATCCTTGCCGCTGCCGTTGCCATAGACTGCGCCGGAAACAAAGTCCAGCCTGGAACCGGAGGTGTAAACACCGTCGGTGGAGTTGCCGGAGTTGCCGGTGACAACAGCGCCGCCGATGACCAGAGCGCCGTCTCCGTTGCTGCTGCGCTGGTTGTGGACGCCGCCGGTGGTTGTGCCGGTGTTGCCCTCAATCCGGGTGCCTGGACCGAGGGTCGTAACGTCGTCGCCCGCGCAGTAAACGCCGCCGTTCACGCCGCTGTTTCCGGTGATGGCGCAGTTGGTGACGTTTGTGACGCCCTCGCCGGAACTCAGGGAGAGGGCGGCTCCGTTATAAGAAGAGGATGTGTTGCCGCTGATGACACAGCCGTCCAGGGTTCTGACGGACTTCATGGCCTCCTCCACTTGGGAGAGGGTCATCCCTGCCATCTTGAGCTCCGCGGCGGCTCCGTTTGTATTCCGGTTCCCGGAGATCCCGCAGTTGGTGATGTCCCAGCTGGCAAGGGAGTTGATGAGCAGCGCGGGCCGGTTTCCGGTGTTGCCGGTGAAGGCTACATTGTCCAGCGTGTATTTGCCGGTGGAAGCGCTCAGGGCGGCTCCGCCGACCTCCACGCCGCCGTTCACGTTGCCGGAGACTTCCGTGTCCTTCATGTTGATGCCGGTGGAGCTGTACACGCCGCCGCCGTAGCCAAAGGTAGAATTGGTGGCCTGGTTGCCGCAGATCCTGCCGCCGTTGGCGGTGAAGGTTCCCTTGTTGTACACACCGCCGCCGTACCAGGTGCCGTTCAGGTTGTTGGAAATCTCGCCGTCATTCATGGTGAAAGCGCCCTTGTTATAGACGCCGCCGCCATAAGAATCAGCGGTATTTCCGGTGATAGTGCCGCCGTTCAGGACGAAGGTTCCGGCGTTGTACACGCCGCCGCCGTACTGTTTGGCGGAGTAGTTGTTGTGCGCGTTCTGAACGGCGGAGTTTTCATCCATCGTGACCGTGCCCGTATCCACAATATGGACCATGGCATAACCGCACGGAATATTTCTGCCGTCCAGCACGACGTCCTTCAGGTTCAGCGTACCGTTCACCCAAAGGCAGCCCTTCGCCGCCTCAGAGCGGCCCAGGACCACGCCTTCCCGGGCGGTCAGGGTGACGGTCTGTTCCTGCTTGATCTGTAGGTATCCGGTCAGGTCAAAGGACTCCGTGACAATAATGGTGACAGGCTCACTGCCGGCCTTTGCCACCGCGGCGCTCAGCTCCTGGTAAGAGGAAACCTCCACCGCGTCCGCGATTTCCAGCGTGGAAGCCGCCTCCGCAAGGGCGCTCAGCCGCAGGGCGGCGTCCGCGACCTCGGCAAAGGCCAGATCGTCCTCCGTCAGGGCTTCATAGGCCGCTTGGCAGGCGTCCAGAAGCGCCAGGACTTCGCTCAGGTTCTCCGCGTCCACGTCCTCCGGCAGGGCCTCCACGGCCTCCAGGAATGCCCGGGCCGCAGGGGACAGGGCCGCTTCGGCGTAGACCACGTAGACGGTCACGGCCACAAGAGCCGCCATCTCCGTCCGGGTTGCGCTCATGCTGCCGTCCTCTTCGGGTGCAGCGGGGGTTTGGGGCTCTTCGGGTGTCTCAGGTTCCGCGGGAGTCTCAGGCTCCGCAGGAGTCTCAGGCTCCGCAGGAGTCTCAGGCTCCGCAGGAGTCTCAGGCTCTGCGGGAGTCTCAGGTTCCGCGGGAGTCTCAGGTTCCGCAGGGGTCTCAGGCTCCGCAGGGGTCTCAGGCTCCGCGGGAGTCTCAGGTTCCGCGGGAGTCTCAGGTTCCGCGGGAGTCTCAGGCTCCGCAGGAGTCTCAGGCTCCGCAGGAGTCTCAGGCTCCGCGGGGGTCTCAGGCTCCGCGGGAGTCTCAGGTTCCGCGGGAGTCTCAGGTTCCGCGGGAGTCTCAGGCTCCACGGGAGTCTCAACGGGAACTTCCGGCTCCGGCTGGGGCGCGGGCGTCTGGTCAGGCGCTTCGTACTCCGTCTGTACGCCGGCTTCCGTCACGTAGAGCACGCGGTCCGATTCCCCGGCCTGATCCGCGCGGATGACGTCGATTTTCTCGTCCAGGCTCTCGCTGAACAGGGTCACTTCCTCCGCGTTCCCCAGAAGACTGGTCTTCCATGGAGACGCGGGCAGGGCCGCTCCCGTCCGCCTGGTCCTTCGCCAGGGCCCACAGGTGTTCCGCCGTCAGCTCCGTGCCGAAGACGGGGTGGGTGCGGGCCTCGGAGGCCGCCGCCGGGAAGGGCAGCATCCCCAGGCACAGGGTCAGGACCACCAGCAGGGCGAGACCGCGCCTGCGCAGGTTCTTCAAATTTTTCATAGCGTTTTCCTTTCTTTGCAGAATATCGGATGCAAAGGATCCGGCAGCCGGGCTGGCGTGCCGCCGTAGGGCCTCCGGTGGGGAGTGCCCATGCCTCGTCTCGCAGAGGGGAACGGCGGTTTAGCCCCCATATAGCTTTGCGTCCCGCTGTTTCCAACGGTTTGCGGCGTTGCGGCCCGGCGGACGTAGGGTTCGCGGGAAAACGGATGCGAACCCCGTAGTTCCGTAGCTTTGCGTCCCATCGTTTCCAATGGTTTGCCAAATGGTCCTCACAAAGATAAAACCGCCCCGCCGCCGGACCGCCTCGGCGGGGCCGAACTGACAGGCGGAACCGCTCCCATGGCGCTCACCTCCTCACCGTATTCCACATGATATGCGCCGTGCCTCCAGATGCAGAAAATCCAGCTTCCCCCAGGCGCAGCCGCCGGAGAATGCCGCCGGGTCCCGGTTCCCACGGCGTTCGCTGACACAAAAATCTATACGATTTGGCATCGGATTTTCCACCCTCTGCCAAATCAAAGATATCACAGAATTTCAGCGTTTTCAATAGTTATTCAGTAATTTTAGCAAAATTGTAATGTCTTACAAAATCGTATACATTTTTGCAGCACCGAACGCGGTGTAACTGGGAAAAATAGGATGGATAGGAGGTGAGCGCCATGGAAGCGGTTCCGCCCGTCAATTCGGCCCTGCCGAGGCGGTCCGGCGGCGGGGCGGGCGTCAGGACCTTTCGGCAAACCATTGGAAACGATGGGACGCAAAGCTACGGAACTACGGCCTCGGGGTCTACGGCGATCCCCTGCGCTATGTTCGCCGGGTTGCAATTCGCAAACCATCGGAAACGGTGGGACGCAAAGCTAATTGGGGGCTAAGGCGCGCACGCGCTATGCCAGCCCGGCCGCCGGATACTTTGCATCCGAGCATATATCTTGCAAAGAGAGGATTACACTATGACAAATTTGAAGAATCTCACCAGACGCGGCTTCGCGCTCCTTGTGGTTCTGGCCATGTGCCTCAGCCTCATGAACGTCACCGCGTTTGCGGAGGAGACGGCTGAGGCCGATCCCTCCGGCGATTCCTCCTATACGGAGGGTGTGTCCGGCAGCGATACCATCAGCGATGCCACGGACACCAGCGAAGACTCCAGAGAGCCCTCCGACGATAGCCAGACCCCCAGCGGGGATGAAGGCAGCGTTTCCGAGCCCGACGAGGGCGAGGGCGACGTTACCACCCCCGACGAGAGCGAGGGCGACGTTACCACCCCCGACGAGGGCGAGGGCGACGTTACCACCCCCGATGAGGGTGAGGGCGATGTCACCACCCCCGATGAGGGCGAGGGCGACGTTACCACCCCCGATGAGGGCGAGGGCGATGTTACCACCCCCGATGAGGGCGAGGGTGACGTTACCACCCCCGATGAGGGCGAGGGCGATGTTACCAACCCCGATGAGGGTGAGGGTGACGTTACCACCCCCGACGAGGGCGAGGGCGACGTTATCAACCCCGATGAGGGCGAGGAAGTCGTACCCCCCGCTGAGGAAGCAGTACCTCCCGCCGAGGAAGCGGTTCCTCCCGTGGAGGAGGAGATCAAGCTCCCCCTTCCCGATGAGCTGATTCCGCGCCCCGAGGAATCCCAGACGGTAAAAGCGTTCCTGGCGGCAGCCGGACGCCTGCCCGAGGCGATCACCGCGGAGAACGCCGAAGAGGCGGAGGCGATGCTCCAGGACGTGCTGGCGCTCTTCATGGAGCTCAACGACGACGAGCAGGAACTGACCGCCGTCTCCGACGCCTACGCGCTGGCCCTGACCCTGTGGGAGCAGCTGGAGGGCGTTAAGGCGGAGACGCCGGACGAGAACAGTGTTGCCTCCTGGGAGGAACTGAACGAGGCCATCGGCAAAGCGGAAACCGGAACTCAAACGACCATCATTGCGGCAGAATCCTTTGAGATCGGTGGACAGATCGGAATCCCCGCGGGAAAGGATATCATCCTGGTGGGAGCTGATCCTGACATGGTGATTTCCCGCGCTGATGGTTTTGCCAAGTATTTCTTCACAGTAAAGGGCAGCCTTACTTTGAAGGACATTGTGCTTGACGGCCGGAAGGCAGAAAGCAACAATTCCATTGTGTATGTCTACAACATGGAGAATACCCCGGCTTCCTTCACCATGGAAGACGGCGCGGTTCTGCGGAACAACACCACAAAGAGTGCCGGCGGCGCTGTAAACGTGGCGGGCGGTACTTTTACCATGAACGGCGGCGAAATCTCCAATAATACCACCACGGCCAAATCCGGCGGCGGCGTCTATGTAGGCGTACCAGCTTCCTTTAACATGAACGGCGGCAGCATTACCGGAAACAGCTCTAAAGGCAATGGCGGCGGCATCTGCACCTGGGGCTATTCCAGCTTCAGCGGTGATGCAGTTGTCACCGGCAATACGAAGAGCGACGGCACCTCCAACAACCTCTATATTGCCAGCCGCATGATCACAGTTTCGGACTTGGGCGCTGATGCCCAAATCGGTGTATCTCTTAACAGCAATGAGCCTTTTGCCGTGTTGAACACAGCGGCTGACGCGGGCAAGTTCCTGATCGACGGCGATACCGTTGGCGAATACTCGGTAGTCTGCAACAGCAACGGGCAGCTCAGAAGAATCCGCAATACAGACATTCATGCCTCGTGCGGCAACGCCAAGGGTACCTTTGCGGACATGATGGCTCTGGCCAACCAGACCGGCGGCACCGTGACCCTGCTGCAGGACGTGACCTATGCACCGGACGGAGAGAATGCCAATATCATCACTGTGGCCAACAGCTTCACTCTGGATCTGGGCCGTCATACTCTGTCCGGCTATGGGATTCAGGTCAGCAGCGGCACCTTGACAGTAGAAGATATCCGCCAGGACGTGGACTCTGCTGAGCGAGGCGTGATTACCGGCTGCAAAGACGGTTACGCTGTGACCATCCGCTCCGGCGCAGAGCTTGCCATGAAGGGCGGTTCCGTCAGCGCAAACGCCAGCGGCGTGTACAATGCGGGAACCCTTTCCCTCTCCGGTAAGATCAATATTTCCGGCAACAAGGAAAATAACGTTTTCCTTGCTGAGGGCGGAAAGATCCAGGTCGGGGGCAGTATGGACGCCCAAACCAAAATCGGCATGAGCGTCGATGCTGAAACGGCTCAGGAGGGCACTGTTCTGGTGTCCGGAGTCGGCAGCGTGACACAGGCGAACCTGTTCCGGCTCAACACGGCTGGATACACCATGGCCTATGACGCAGAAGCCAAAGCGCTCAAGCTCGTCAAGGCCCCCGAGGCAAAAGACGGCAATGCCAGCTATACCAGTGCGGACGGTGCTGTGACGGAAGGCCCCTTCTCCGAGATGTGGAAATTGGCCAACCAGGAAGGCGGCACTGTGACCCTGCTGGAAGATGTGAATATGCTGGATAACCAGAATTCGCTCGACGCCTCCGGCACCTTTACCCTGAACCTGAACGGCCATACTCTGGACCGCGGCTACGCTTTCACGAACAACACCCGGAATGGCTATGTGATTCTTGTCACCGGCAATCTGACGCTGGAGGATACGGCAGGAACCGGCAGGATTACCGGCGGCAGCTACTCTCATGGCGGCGGCGTATATGTGGCTCCTAAGGGCATATTCACTATGACCGGCGGTACCATCACCAGAAACACCGCGTCTGAGTGCGGCGGCGGTGTGTATGTCCTGGACGGAACCTTCACCATGACCGGCGGCACCATCACCGAGAACAGCGCTAAGTTCGGCGGCGGTGTGAACGTGTGCGGCAAAAACAGTACCTTCACCATGGGGAAGGGCGCTGTTATCTCCAAGAACAGCGCTGACTCCGGCGCTGGCGTGTACGTTTACGCCGGCGGAACCGCAGAGATGAAGGACGGCGAGATTTCCTGCAATACCGCGGATAACTGCGGCGGCGGCGTTGCCGTTTTCGCTGACAGCAAATTCGTTATGCACAACGGCTCCGTCTCCTACAACGTCGCAGGCGAGTGCGGCGGCGGCATCCACATCAACAACAGCATCAGCGGCGGCGCGGGCGGACTTGCTGAGATCTTCGCGGGCGTCATCGAAGGAAACGCCGCAAATATACACCAGTTCTATGGCGGCGGCGGCATCTATGTCAGCGGTACCAAGGATAAAAATAATGTCAATGGCACCCTGAAGCTCCACAACGCCGCGATCTACGGCAACAAAGCTGTCAATGGCGACCTGTATTCCGGCGGCATTGCCGGATGCCCCACCTCTAACGTCAAAATCTATCTGACCGAGGGCGGCGTTATCTACGGCAACGAGGGCAAGGAAGTATATGTCGAGCCGGCGTACAGCGGGGTCGATCAACACGAGATTATCCTGTCCCCCTATATGCTGGGCGGCGGCGCTTACAACTGGACCGATAAGAACGGGAACCCCTTCGATTACGCGGTCCTGGAAAAATGCGGCACCATCCAGGCGGACAACACCCTGCAGGACAAGGACAATCCTATTCTGATTGCCATGAGCCTTGCCCAAGTCTTCATCCGCAACAACACCACAAACGCGGCTGGCGCCGGTATCGGCACCAACGGCGACGTGATCATCGGTACAGAGTCCAGCGGCCTGCGCATCGAGAAGCAGGTTGTCGGAACCGCACGTGACACAGAGTTCACCTTTACGGTCACTCTGACCACAAAGGACGGAATTCCCTACACCACGGACGCGGGCCTCAAGCTGATGTACAACGGTGACATTACCACCGTATCCCCGAACGAAAAGGGCGAATTGACTCTTACCCTGAAAGCTGGCGAGTATGCCTACTACGACGGGATTCCCGATGGTGTCGAGTACACCGTCACCGAAAATGCCAACCACGCCGACAGCACCAGCATTCTGGTAAACGGCAAAAAAGCCACGGAAGCGTCCGGTACTATCAGCGAAGGCATTATGGATGGCGTGGTGTTCGTCAACACCTACAACGATCCCACCGTGGGTATACTGACCATCGAGAAGAAACTGGCGGGCTCTGCCTCCGGACAGGGCGAGGGCAAGGAGTTTGTCTTCACCGTCACCGGCCCTGACGGCTACAAGGAAACCGTGAGGATCACCGGCTCCGGCAAGGCAGTTCTGACGAACCTGAAGCCCGGCGACTACACCGTCACCGAGGAAGACGCCTCTGTTCCCGGCTTCATCTGGAGTGTGGACCACAAGGACGTCACAGTCAAGGTAGAGGCCGGCAAGACCGCGGAAACCGTCTTTACCAACACCTACGAGCCCCAGCGGCAGACCGAGACCGGCAGTCTGACCATCACCAAGGTTGTCTCCGGCGGCGGCAGCGCGGCGGCGGAGAAGGTCTATACCTTCATCGTCACCGGCCCCAACGGATACCGTGCGGAGGTCACTGTCACCGGTTCCGGCAGCTACACCCTGAGCGGCCTGGCCCTTGGCAGCTACACGGTCACCGAGCAGGACGCGTCCATCGCGGGCTACACCTGGAGCGTCAGCGGGAACAACGTCACCGTAGAGGTCACGGCCAACCAGACCGCGCAGGTCACGGTGACCAACACCTATACCACGCCTGACAATCCCGGCGGCCCCGGCCGTACTCCGCCCCCCACGCCTCCCAGAACGCCCGAGACCCCTGAGCCCGAAGTCCCCGATCCCGAGGTGCCCCGTGCGGAGCCCCCCGAGGAGACGGAGGTTGAGGAGCCCAACGTGCCTCTGAGCAACGTTCCCGAAGAGGAAGTGGAGATCCCGGAACCCGAGGTTCCCCTGGACGACGCGCCTCAGACCGGCGATACCAGCAGAATGGGCCTGTGGCTGCTGACCGCAGCCATGTCCTGCGCCGGCTTCCTGTGGCTGTCCCTGACCGGCAAAAAGCGCGACGACGAAACGATTTGATCCCCTATTCCCAGAATGACGCAGGCCCCCGGATAGCCGGGGTCCTGCCCTTTTTCATGGTGCTGGAAAGCATGAACGGCCCCAGAAAAAACGTACAATAGACAAAAGGCCCCCTATGTAGGAAAATAAGACTACATAGGGGGTCATGTTATGGAGAAACGGAAATGGGCAGATATAGAGCGACTAGAAGCAGAGATGATAGAGATGCGGGAAATGGGAAAGAGCCGTCAAGAGACATCGGACT
>JAAVZX010000014.1 GCA_022791875.1 Oscillibacter sp. | reverse complement strand
GAGTGGACGGTGGTCATGAGGCCCTCGACGATGCCGAAGTTGTCGTTCAGCACCTTGGCGATGGGGGAGAGGCAGTTGGTGGTGCAGGAGGCGTTGGACACGTAGGTCATGTCGGAGGTGTACTTCTTGTTGTTGACGCCCATGACGAACATCGGGGTATCGTCCTTGGAGGGAGCGCCCATGACGACGTGCTTCGCGCCGGCCTTGATGTGGCCCTCGCAGAGGTCCTTGCTCAGGTGCTTGCCGGTGCACTCGCAGATATACTCGGCACCCACGCTGGCCCAGGGGATGTCGGCCACTTCCATGGCGGTGAAGACCTTGAACTCCTTGCCGTCAACCACCAGAGCATCGGCGGTGTAGGAGACCTCGCCGGGGAACTTGCCATGCACGCTGTCATACTTCAGCATGTAGGCCATATACTCGGGATTCATGAAGGGATCGTTCAGGCCGACGACCTCAACGTCGTCACGCTTCAAAGCGGCGCGGAAGACAACCCGGCCAATACGGCCAAAACCATTGATGCCAATTTTCGCTTTCATAATTGAAAAAACTCCTTTCATAAATAAACATCGGGACATATTTGCGGGCTAATCGTTTGCGCAAACACTTCCCTTATCCAATTCCAAAGGTATCCTATCACAATGTTAAGACTTTAGCAATTGTCATTTTGTATAACATTCACTCCCCCCGCTTATCTGTTTTTTACAACAACTCCCCTCTTGCGTAAAATTTACCAAAAGAAGAACCCCAATTTCCCTTGACGGCACGCGCCTCTATGCCCTATACTGTGCATTAAATGAAAAAATTACGCATTTGCTGGTGCGGTGATACGGGGGGCCTCCGGCGGCTTACTTTTTCTCGAGAGAAAAAGTAAGCAAAAAGAGCTTTAATACCGCTCTATACCCTGATGGTTGAATGGGCCTGTCACACGGTAACGGGGGAAGTGCGTGCGGAACATTCCACTGGCATGGAATGTTCCGCAGGGTGTGTTTAACCTATCCTTTGTGACTGCCCCGCCACTCGTAAAAATACCTTCCGCAAAACAGCGTTTTGCGGAACCGACGCACCCCATCCCGGCGCAGAGGCCCCATCACCCACCGGATTCGCGTCGCGTTAAAGCTCTTTTCGCTTCCTTTTCTCTCGAGAAAAGGAAGCCGCCGGAGGCCCCCCGTATGCACGCACCACAATACATCAAAGGGAAAGACAGATTATGAAAGTGACCATCAGCGACGTAGCGCGGCTGGCGGGTGTTTCGACCGCTACCGTGTCGCACACTATCAATGGGACCCGTTATGTGTCGGAGGAGACGCAGGAGAAGGTGCGGAAAGCGATTGGGGCGTTGGGTTATACGCCTGACGCGTCGGCGCGGAGCTTTCGGACTGGGAAGAAGAAGACGATTGGGTTTATTGTGCCCGACATTTCAAACAAGTTTTTCGGGACGCTGATCGAGGCGGTGGAGCACTGCCTGGCGGGGCAGGGGTATCACCTTATCATTGCGAATACGAAGGAGGATATGGAGCGGGAGGAGACGAATATCCGGCTTCTGACGGCGGGGCTGGTGGACGGGCTGCTGGTAGCCAGTACCATGGACGACTTTCAGCGTCTGGAGCGGGCTATTCCCGCCGGGTTTCCGGTGGTCCTGGTGGACCGGACCTTCCCTGTGAAGAAATATACCTCCGTGTGCGTGTCCAACTTCCAGCCTATCTACCGTAGCATCTGCCGTCTGGCGGCGAAGGGGTGCCGCCGGGTAGGGATGATCGGGAGCCTGGCGCGGCTGTCCTCCACGGTGGAGCGGGTGGCGGCGTACCGCGCGGCGGTGTCGGACTGCGGGCTGGCCCAGGAGGAAGCCCTGATCCGCTGCGCGGACCTGAGCGCGGGCAGCGTGTGCGCCTGCCTGGAGGCGCTTCTGGAGCTGCAATGCGACGCCGTTGTCGTGGGGCAGGGGCAGATGGCCTCCGTCGTGGCGTCGTACCTGCACCGCCAAGGGAAACGAGTGGGGCAGGATCTGGAAATGGTGGGCTTTGTGGACTACGGCGAGGGGGTCTACGACGCCCTGTACGCCGAGGCGGACTGCATCGTCCAGCCCGTGGAGCAGGTGGGGGAGACGGCGGGAGAGGAAATCCTGCGCCGGATCGAGAGCCCCGATCTGCCCGTGTACGAGACGGTTTTGCAGTCCTCCTACAAGCCCTGCAGGAGCGGGAGGAGCGGCGCGTGAGGCGGCGGAAAGTCTGTGAAGCGGAGGGATTGGGATGCCTGCTGAAATAACGGAGCTTGTAAAACGGGCCGCGGCCCGGTTCGCCCTGGGGGACATCCTCTCAGCGGCTGTCACGTTGCTGATCTGCCTGTGCGCCGTGCGGCTGCTGAGCAAGTTCGCGGCGCGGCTTCTGGAGCGCACAAAGCTGGAGGACCGGGTGCGGCGCTATGTCCTGGCGGGCATCAAGCTGGTTCTGTACATCCTCACGGTGGTGTTCACCGCCGGGAGCCTGGGGGTCGACATGACTTCCCTGGTAGCGCTTCTGTCGGTATGCTCCCTGGGGATCACCCTTGCGGCGGAGGACATTCTGGGCAACGTGGCGGGGGGACTGGTGATTCTGTCCTCCCACCCCTTCTCCCTGGGGGATTTCATCGAGGTCAACGGGACCACGGGCACGGTCCAGGAAATCAACCTGAACCACACGAAGCTGGTGACGCTGGACGGCTACATGGCGCTTCTGCCCAACAAGGAGCTGGCGGCGTCGAAGATCATCAACTACACCCTCCTGGGCCGCCGCCGGATCACATGGAAGCTGGGCATTTCCTACGACGCCTCCGCCGGGGAGGTAAAAGCGGCCTGCCAGGAGGCCCTGGACAAGACGCCTGGAATCCTGGAGGACCCCGCCCCGTCCATCTGCCTCACGGACTTCGGCGGCAGCGCCGTGGAGTACACGGTCTTCTGCTGGGCCGTGACGGCGGACTACTGGACGGTCCGCTGCGAGCTGGGAGAACGCCTGAAAGAAGCGGCGGAGGCCCGGGGCGTGGAAATCTCCTACAACCACATGAACGTCCACATTCAGGACATGCCCAAAATTGACAATTGATAATGAATCACGTCCCACAGTGACAGTCATTCTCAATTATCCATTCTCAATTATCCATTAAAAAGGGGCCCGGCACTCTCATGTGGTGCCGGGTCCCTTACACAGCTGCGGTAAAATTTCTCAGGACTGGGAGTCCGTGCCCTCTTCCATGCGGCGGACGCGCAGGAGCAGGAAGCCCAGGAGGGTGAGCCAGCCTCCGGCGTAGAGGAGGGCGGAGGAGAGGTAGGCGCCGCCGTCGGCCAGGGAGGCCATGCAGAGCACGGAGGCCGCGGAGGCGTACACGGCGAAGCGGCTGGTCTTCCCGGCCTGGTAGGCGAAGGAGGACAGGCGGTAAAAGGCCAGGGTCATGAACACCAGGGCCAGGAGTTCCAGGCAGTACATCGCCAGGGACGGGTTCACGGAGTCCACCCGGTAGGTGAGCACCAGCCGGATCACCAGCGCCCCTACGGGGAACAGGAGCACCCCGCCCAGAGCGGCGTCAGAGAGGGGCGGCTTATGCTCCGCCTGGGGGGCCTCACCGCCGGACGCCTCCGCGTCAGGATTCTCCGCGCCGGAGGACGCCCCGGCGGGCTTCCTGCGGCACATAGACAGGGCCATGAACAGCCCCGCCGCCGCCGCGAGAGCCAGAGCCCCCAGAAGCAGTTGGCCCTTCATGGAGAAGCCCATGCCGCCCTGACGGAGGATGCCGTAGAGGGCGTGGCGGGAAAAGCTCAGGTCCGGCGGCAGGACCCCAGCGCACTCCGCCAGGTCGGCCAGGCCGCTGAGGCCCATCAGGAAGATGCCCGCCATGGGGACGGCCAGGAGGCCGGTGCTGTCGGTATCGAAGCCGGAGGGGAACGACGCCGCGCCGGGTTCCTCCTGGGGCAGCTGGCGGGCCAGCCAGAGGATGGCCGCGGCCAGGGCGATCAGGAGCGCCAGCAGCGCCGTCCCGGCGATGTTCCCGGGAATGGGGAGGCCGGTGTCGGGCTCGAAGCCGGTGCTGTTCTGGAGCATCCGCAGCGCAAAGGCGGCTCCGCCGCCCAGAAGCGCCGTCAGGGGCATGGCATAGAGTTTATTCATAGAAACAGGTTCCTTTCAGGAGTGTTTTCCAGAGGCCCCGGTCCATCGGGGAGAGGCATTTTTGCAGTATATCATAGTTTTTCCAGTTTGTCCAGTAGAAGCGGGGGGCGCGAGGACGCCTACAGGATTTCCCCATCGTCTGTACGTTTGCGATGGAAAAGGGAAACCACCGCCGCGATGACAGCTCCCAATAAAAGGCATAGAATCAATCCGTAAATGATGTCAACGCCAAGCCGGTCCCATCCGGTTATGGAATGCCATGCACATTCGCTGACAATTATGCCAAATGCGCAAAGGACAATGAGTGAACAGCGTATTGCCGGTTTACGGCATCTCTTTTGAAGAATGGATTGGAGTGCAAATCCAGATGCAGTACAGAAGTATATCAGAATGGTCAGGTGCGGAACAGTCCAGTTCCAAAAGGCGGTAAAAAAGCCGATTTCAAACAGTTCTATAAACCCCATACTTACACCTCCCCAAGTTTTTGCTTGTCATGCCGATTATATCACGGACAATTCTCCATTTCAAGGATCTGCGGGCCTCTGCATCCGCCCCTTTTCCCGGCATATCCCCCTGCCCGCAGGCATAAAATAAACAGATTCCCCCCAACACCATACCACCGTACCACAAAGGAGGCCCCACCATGAACAACAACCATCTTCAAAACAGCATCGCCGTCTCCGTCCTGCTGATGACGGCCCTCTTCACCCTTCCCCTGGCGGCTATCGCCCCCTTCCGCCCCGCCCCCGAACCCCCGGAGGCCCCCATCACCACCCCCGCCCAAGACCCCAATGAGGCCCCGCCCCCCGCCCCCTTCGTCAGCGGCACCCTGGACAAGGACATCCCCCTCCGGGTCCTGGACAACGGCGCTGTCCGTGAGATGGACCTGGGGACCTACCTGGTGGGCGTGGTCCGCGCGGAAATGCCCGCCTCCTTCCCCCTGGAGGCCCTCAAGGCCCAGGCCACCGCCGCCCGTACTTACACCCTCTACAAGCTCATCAGCGGCGGCAGCCACGGCGACACCGCCCACATCTGCACCGATTCCACCTGCTGTCAGGCGTACATCGACGAGGACCGCGCCCGCGCCAACTGGGGCGAGGATGCCAACGCCTACGAGGAGAAGATCCGCCAGGCGGTCCTCCAGACCGACGGACAGGCCATTCTCTACAACGGCGCGCCCATCCTGGCCGTCTTCCACTCCTCCTCCGCCGGCCTGACCCGCGCCGCCGGCCAGGTCTGGCAGAACGACCTGCCCTATTTACAGGCCGTAGAGTCCCCCGAACCAAATGACAGAATCCCCAACTACTACAGCCGCGCCGACTTCACCCCCGCAGACTTCCGCACCCGCTTCCTGGCCTCCCACCCGGAGGCAAACCTCTCCGGCTCCCCCACCCAATGGCTCACAAACCCCACCACCGACAGCGCCGGAAGCGTCCTGACCGTAACCGTAGGCGGCGTAACCATACGCGGCACCCAACTCCGCACCATCCTGGGCCTACGCTCCGCCTGCTTCACCTGGGAAGCCACAGAAAAAACCATCTCCTTCTACGTCACCGGCTACGGCCACGGCGTCGGCATGAGCCAATACGGCGCCAAGCAAATGGCCGACTCCGGCGCAGACTTCCGCGAAATCCTCACGCACTACTATACCGGCGTTACGGTTGGGGCTGTGCCTGCCTACGGGGGGCCTCCGGCGGCTTACTTTTCTTGAAAGAAAAGTAAGCAAAAGAACTTTTTAACTCGACGCGAATCTGGTGGGTGAAGAAGCCTGTTGCGCAGTAACGAAGCGTAAGCGAGTGGGGACTTCCATTGGCATGGAAGTCCCTATAGTAGGGGCGGACACATAGGTCCACCCCTACGGGGTTATGTCAGACGGGATTGGCAGGTTGTTAGGGTGCATCCCCGCGAGTACCCAGGTAATCGTATATAAAAAATCTGTGGGTCCTTCCATGCCAATGGAAGGACCCACTCGCTTACGCTTCGCTACTGCGCAACAGACTCCTTCAACCACCGGATTCGCGTCGAGTTAAAGCTCTTTTTGGTTACTTTTTCTCTCGAGAAAAAGTGACCCGCCGGAGGCCGGAAGCCCGGCTGGCAGCCCCCCCGTAGGGCACG
>JAAVZX010000013.1 GCA_022791875.1 Oscillibacter sp. | reverse complement strand
GGCCGAAGCCCTGTACTATCAGGCGTTGATTGCCTACATCTGGTATGAGGCCCCGGAGGAAGAAAAAAACATGACCACGCTGCTGGAAATGTTAAACGCCTCAGAAGTGCGGGAAGATGATGAAAATTTCAAAAATGCCGTGGATTTGATGTTTGAACAGTTGGAAGGCCGGGACCCGGATCACTTCGCTGTGCGGCAGTACAAGAAGTATAAAATGGCGGCGGGGGAAACCACTCTTTGATGAAGTCTGTGACGATTCTCTGGTCCTCAACAAGGGCGGCGTACCCATTTTTATCCATGAAATAGCCGAGCGTTTCCGCACTGCGGCCATGCCCCCGCATATCGGAACTGATGACCGTAAAGCCATGCTCTTGCAGGAAGCCCGCAAAGTCTTCATACCGCTTCTGGTGTTCCTCCATCCCGTGGACGATCTGCACAGCCGCCCTCGCCCCCTCCGCCTCGAAAATATGGAGTTCCAGACGATAACCGTCCTGCGCATTTATGAATTCCTTTTTCATGCTTCCTCCCTGCTCCAGTCCAGAATATCTTCGATAGGGATGCGCCTGCCGTCCGCCAGCACGACCTCCCCGGCGTAACTGTCTACGCGTTTCAGGATTCCTGTGGCGGTCACATAAGCCCCGCCGGATTTTCGGGCGTCGGGCTGGAACCAGGTTAGGGTCACCGCTTTTCCCGCCATGCTCCCGTCCGCCAGGAGGCGGAGCCTGGCGTCCAGAGCGGCCTGGGCGTCCTCGGTGAGCTCGACCCGTTCCTCCGTCAGCCGGGCAGCCTCACGCACCGCGTCCTCGTAGCCGGTGAGGGCCGCGAAGGGTGCAAACTGGGCCGCGCGGTCCCCCATGGACATATGGGGCCGTGTGGCAGATACATGGTGGGGCAGGTTGATGATGTCGTCATAAGCGCCCTTCACGCCTTGTGGCCTCCAATCTGCGCGTTGCGGGATTTAGCCGTTGCGCCGTCCTCCAGGTTCATGCCTTTGAGGATGGCGTTTTTTCCGTACTTCTTCTTGATGGCCAGCAGCGTTTCCTGCATCTTCCGCTCCTTTGCCAGAGCGGCTTCTTTCTGGGCCCGCTGTTCCTCCTGAGCGGCGTAGTCTGTGAAGAGATCCATCTGCTCTGCCTCCTTCGGCGGAATTGCCCCTTCCTCCAGCACATTAGTGGCGGTCAGGTAAAGACGGCGGACCAGCAGCTTTTTGTCGATGATGCGGTCAAACAGCGCCAGGGCGGCGGACACGACGCGTTTGGTGGAGGCGGTGTAATCCTCCAGGTTTTCGGTGCCGTGGGCGTGCTTGGGGATAGCGCGGCCGTAGCGGTCTGTGGTGACTTCGCCCTTGTAGCTGCGGCCTTTCAGGTTTTCAATGTCGTAGCCCACCGTCAGAACCAACTGCTTTGTCACAAGGCCCTTGTCTACCAAATCCAGGGAAAGCTGATCCGCCATTTCCCGCACCACCAGCCGGGTCTTCTCATAGCCATAGGGACTTTGCAGGACCTGCCCGCCGCCAATGCTCTTGGCCTCCGGCTTGTATGCCTTGATGTCCGCAATCGTACACGGTTCCCAGCCCCAGGCGTGGTCAATCAGCAGCTCCGCGTTGACGCCGAAGAGATTGTAGAGCAAGTCTTCATTATAGAAATCGTTCGGCCCTCCCAAAGAACAGCGGGCAATATCTCCCATCGTATATAACCCGTTGGCCTCCAGCTTTTTCGCGTAGCCCTTCCCTACCCGCCAAAAATCCGTCAAAGGCCGGTGGGACCACAGCAGGCGGCGGTAGCTCCGTTCATCCAGCTTGGCAATCCGCACGCCGTTCACGTCCGGATGGATGTGCTTGGCAACGATGTCCATGGCAATCTTGCAGAGATACAGATTGCTCCCGATGCCCGCCGTGGCGGTGATGCCGGTGGTTTCCAGCACGTCCAGGATCATTTTCATAGCCAGCTCTCGGGGCCCCAGCTTGTAGGTGCCCAAGTAGTTGGTCACGTCTATGAACACCTCGTCGATGGAGTAGACGTGGATATCCTCGGGGGCGATATACTTGAGATAAATGTTGTAGATGCGGGTACTCCAGTCCATATAGTGGGCCATTCGGGGCGGGGCCACGATATAGTCCAGGGCCAGGCTGGGGTCTGCTCTCAGGGCAGTGTCGTCGGAGGAGGAACCGGAGAACTGCCGTCCCGGCGCGGACCGCAGGCGCTGGGTGTTGACCTCCTTCACCCGCTGGACTACCTCAAAGAGCCGGGCCCGTCCGGAGATGCCCCAGGCTTTCAGAGAGGGCGTCACGGCCAGACAGATGGTCTTTTCCGTGCGGCTCAGATCTGCCACTACCAGATTGGTTTTCAGGGGGTCCAGGCCCCGCTCCACGCATTCCACGCTGGCATAAAAGCTCTTCAGGTCGATGGCAATGTAGGTTCTGCTGCCCATGTTCACCCCCCTCTCCCTCCCGATGCAGTCAATACAAGATCCGAAAGCCCGTTTCCGTCTCGAAAAGCGGCAGGTCTTCCTCCTGAATCTCCGTAATGCGGAACCGGGAAACCGACCGCATAACCCGCAGGAATTCGCGGATGCAGCTTTCCTGTCCCTGGGCCTCCACCGTAACAGTCCCGTCGCTCTCGTTCCCGGCCCAGCCCGTCAGATCCAGCAGCCCTGCGGTCATGCGGGCCTCATAGCGGAAGCCTACCCCCTGGACGTTCCCGGAAAACCGGAAGCGTCTCCGGACCACGGGAGAATCCGGGTCCTGGGTCTGGTGAACATCCGGACATTGCGCGGCGCTGGAAAAGCGCTCCAGCCATTGAAACAGATTCATGCTTCATCCCTTCCTTCGTGAAATCCCTATAACAATAGTATACCCGAAAGACGCGGCAGATTCAACATCTGTTTCTGTCATGCAATCTCCGCCGCTTGCCAGGGGAACCCGCGTCGAACACAATTGTCTATTGACAAAATATTCATATTCTGCCATAATACGATTACCAACAAACTTGGTAGGTAAATGAGCCGCTGTCTTTCCGCAACAATTCCAGCAAATACCCCACCGCCGAAAGTCCGCCCGGGAACGGCACCGCCCGCCCCCGGCTGAAATGACAGAGAATGGAAAAACCACCTATGAATTTCATCTTTATCTCCCCCCAGTTCCCCCACACCTACTGGAACTTCTGCGACCGCCTCCGCCGGAACGGCGTCAACGTCCTGGGCATCGGGGACAGCCCCTACGACAGCCTGGAGGAAAACCTGAAGAACGCCCTGACGGAGTATTACCGGGTGGACTCCCTGGAGGACTATGACCAGGTCTTCCGCGCCGTGGCCTTCTTTTCCTTCAGATACGGCAAAATCGACTGGTTGGAGTCCAACAACGAATACTGGCTGGAGCAGGACGCCCGTCTGCGGACGGACTTCCACATCACCACCGGCGCGGACGTGAACGAGGTTGCCTGCTTCAAGAGCAAGTCCGGCATGAAGTCCTACTACGCCAAGGCCGGCGTCCCCACCGCCCGCTGCCACAAAATCACCACCGAGGCGGCGGCACAAGCCTTTCTGAACGAGGTGGGCTATCCCGTCATCGTCAAGCCGGACAACGGCGTCGGGGCCTCCCATACATACAAGCTGGAAAACGACGAGGATTTCCGGCGCTTTTTCGCCGGCATCCCGACGGTCCCCTATGTCATGGAGGAATTTGTGGAGGGGGATATCTGCTCCTACGACGCCATTACCGACTCCGAATGCCAGCCGCTGTTTGAGTCCATGACCGTCTGGCCCCCCTCCATCGCGGACATCGTGAACCGGAAGCTGGATCTGGCCTACTACACGGCGGACCGGGTGCCGGAGGCCCTTGCGAAGCTGGGGCGGGCCACGGTGAAAGCCTTCGGGGCCAGGAGCCGCTTCGTCCACCTGGAGTTCTTCCGGCTTACCAGGCCCCGGAAAGGGCTGGGGGACGTAGGGGACTTCGTGGGGCTGGAGGTCAACATGCGCCTTGCGGGGGGCTACACGCCGGATATGATGAACTTCGCCCACAGCACCGACGTGTACCAAATCTGGGCGGACATGGTGACCGCGGACCGCCGCCTCCTGCCGGACAGTGAAAAGCACCACTACTGCGTCTACGCCAGCCGCCGGGACGAGTACCAATACTTCTACAGCCACGAGGAAATCCTGGCCCGCTATGGCGAGAAAATCGTCATGTGTGAGCGGATGCCGGAGCTGATGTGGGCCACCATGGGCAACCAGATGTACACCGCCCACGCCGCCGATCTGGAGGCCGCACTGGAATTCATCCGCTTCGTCCACCAGCGGAAGGACGGCTGAGGCCATGGAGAGCCGGTATTTCAGGGAGTACAGCCCGAGCCTGGATCGGGACATGGAGTTCAAGGTATACGGCCATGGGGGAAAGCTGTGCCTGGCCTTCCCGTCCCAGAACGGGCGCTTTTACGACTTCGAGGGCTTCGGCATGACAGATACCCTCCGCCCGTGGATCGAGGAGGGCCGTCTGCTGCTGGTCTGCCCGGACAGCATCGACGGCGAAACCTGGTCCAATCAGGAGAAGACGCCCCGGGAGCGGATTGAGTTGCAGGAGCACTGGTTCCTCTACATCACCCTGGAGCTGCTGCCCCGCGCCCGGGACCTGGGGCGGACCGCCGGAAAAGCGCTGGCCACCGGGTGCAGCATGGGTGGCTTCCACGCCGGAAACCTCTTCTTCCGCCGCCCGGATCTGTTCGACACCCTCATCTCCCTCAGCGGCCTGTTCCACGCCGACTACTTCATCCACGGCTACATAGACGATCTGGTCTACGCCAACTCGCCCCTCCACTTCCTGCCCAACATGCCGGAGGACCACCCTTACATGGGCCTCTACCGGGAAAGCCGCATCATCCTCTGCGTGGGCCAGGGGGCCTGGGAGGAAGACCTGCTGGCCTCCACCCGGCGCATGGATCGCCTGCTCCGGGAAAAGGGCATCCCGGCCTGGGTGGATTACTGGGGCTTCGATGTGGACCACGACTGGCCCTGGTGGCGGAAGCAGCTTCCCTATTTTGTGGACAGTCTGGAGCTGTGAGCATGGAATTTTCCACGCCTCAATATGATGAGACGGGCAGCGATCCGATATGGACAACTGCCCGTTAAATTTGGCTTGCTACATCATATTCAGTCTGTTTCTGACAGCTTTATCTGTGACTGGGTATATTCTTTCTGCCGGCAGATCTTTTGAATTTAGTTTTCCGTTTTTTCTCTGTTCGTTCCATTTTCTTACCAGCGGAGTTAAATCCTCTATCCGGCAGATACCTGTATCCAAAAGCTCTTTTAATGTAATTCCTCTTAACCCTATTTGGATTGCCGCGCGGTTGACTGGACTTCCATTCACGTTTCGATCCGGGTCCCATTGGCAATAGACGGTTGTCTCATCAAAGGCTTTTTCCCACTGTATGCCAGTATAGCTTTTGGAGTCCGGCGATGTCAGCACCGCCTTTTGCAGGATTTCGTTAAACTTTGACTGATATATATCCAGGGCTAAAATACATTCCTGATTCTTTTTAGTTCCCCAGCTGGAGCGGTACATCAGCCATAAAAAAGAGGGCTTTATCCACGTCATACGGTTGACATTAAAATGTTCTCCAAATGTCTGTAAAGAAACTGCTTCTTTTGCAATTACAGGATTGTATGCCTGATAAACCCGAATACAGCGCCTGTCATATTGCGCGAATATTTCTCTTACGTATTCCACGCAGTCCGCCCCCTTTAGGATATCAACTCCCGATTTTTAAACTGATTGTATCACGAGCGGTGTTCCATTTCAAGCAAAAGAGAATTTGTGGAAAAGGGGCCCGCTCACGGATTGATGGGAGGCGCATTCTGTGCTATAATCAGCAGGACAAATCCGGAATTCATGGAATACAGGAACCGGAGGAACACCCCGGCCCCCCGTATCTCCTGCGCGTCAAAAATACCTGCAATGGAGGCAAAAACATGCAGAACCTGTCAGAACGCACCGCCGGCTTCACCGACTCGGTGATCCGGCGCATGACCCGCATTTCCAGCCGTTATGGCGCGGTAAACCTCTCCCAGGGCTTCCCGGACTTCGACCCGCCCAGGGCCATCCTGGACCGCCTGGCGGAGGTCAGCCGGGAGGACTTCCACCAGTATTCCATCACCTGGGGGGCCCAGAACCTCCGGGAGGCCCTGGCGGAGAAGCAGTCCCGCTGCATGGGCCACCCCGTGGACCCCAACGGAGAGCTCACCGTCACCTGCGGCAGCACGGAGGCCATGATGGCCGCGATGATGACCGTGGCAAACCCCGGCGACAAGGTGGTCATCTTCTCCCCCTTCTACGAGAACTACGGGGCCGACGCCATTCTCTCCGGCGCTGAGCCCATCTACGTCCCTCTGACGCCGCCGGATTTCCGCTTCGACCCGGAGGTCCTGGAAGACGCCTTCCGCCAGCGGCCCAAGGCGCTGATTCTCTGCAATCCCTCCAACCCCTGCGGCAAGGTGTTCACGCGGGAAGAGCTGGAACTCATCGCCGCCCTTGCTGAGAAGTACGACGCCTATGTGATCACCGACGAGGTCTACGAGCACATCGTCTACGCCCCCCACAGGCACACCTACTTCGCGTCCCTGCCCGGCATGTGGGAGCGGACCATCTCATGCTCCTCCCTGTCCAAGACCTACTCCATCACCGGCTGGCGGCTGGGCTACACCATCGCCCCGCCGGAGATTACGGACCGGATCAAGAAGGTCCACGACTTCCTGACGGTAGGCGCGGCGGCGCCCCTCCAGGAGGCGGTGATCCCCGGCCTGAAATTCGGGCAGGACTACTACGACGGCCTCCTGGCGGAGTACACCCGCAAGCGGGACCTGTTCCTGCGGGGCCTGGACGCCCTGAACCTGGAGCACACTGTGCCGGAGGGGGCCTATTACGTGCTACTGGATATTTCCGAGTTCGGCTATGAGAGCGACCTGCGCTTCTGCGAGGACCTGGCGGAACGGGTAGGCGTGGGAGCCGTCCCCGGGTCCAGCTTCTTCCGGGAGCCGGTGAACCACCTGATCCGCTTCCACTTCGCCAAGAAGGACGAGACACTGCTGGAGGCTTTGAACCGGCTGGAGGGGCTGCGGGGGAAGATTCGGGGATAGGAGAAGCCGCAGCCGTACGGCGAAAGCCTCAAAGGCACTCCCTCAAAAAATCCCCGATATCGCCGTCCATGCACACAGACCGCCCCTGAATCTCCCGCGGGCAGAATGCCTCGCCGTCATTGACGCAGACATACACTGCCCGCGGGTTTTCCGCCGTCATCTGCCAGAAGGGATACTTGACAAGCCCAGGCGTATTCATCCCCACCCCCAGCTCCAGGAACACCACCCGCGCCCCCGCGTGCCGCCGCAGGAAGGCCAGATACCGCTCCCGCGCCTCGTACCAGCCCGCGTCCTGCACAAAGGTATCGTCCGTGCGCAGATTCATCGCCATGGGCCTGCCGCAGACGGGGCAGCGGGGAATCAGCGCCGTTGGCACCTTCATGTCCCGCTGCTCCGCGTACATCCGGCGCACGGCTTCCTCGTTGTCGTAGGTGCGCGCATGGCAGGGCTTCGAGCACTGCCAGAGGCCATAGTCGCCCTGGATATAAAACAGGCGCTTTTTATCGAAGCCTGCCAGCTGGAATTGGTGGTCCACATTCGTGGTCAGCACGAAATAGTCCTGGTTCTCCAGCAATTTCAGCAGGTTTTCGTAGACCTGCTTCGGGGCCCGCTCATATCGGTTTACCATAATTATGCGGCTCCACCAGGCCCAACGCTCCTCCGGAGACGCAAAGGGATAGAAGCCTCCAGAGTACATGTCCCGGATGCCGTACTTGTCCGCGAAATCCCTGAAATGGGCGTCAAAGCGTTCGCCGGAGTAGGTCAGCCCCGCCGAGGCGGACAGACCCGCCCCTGCGCCGACCACCACCGCGTCAGCGCTGTGAAGGGCCTGCTTCAGCCGCTTGGCCTGCGCCGAGGATGCGGCGGTAGATTGCCTCGTCAAGATCCTTGAAAACATTGAAAATCACCTTCTGAATGGACGTATTCTGCCGTAAAAAGGCCGTGACGGCCTCCACGGCGATTTCCGCGGCCTCCTGGTTGGGGAAGTGGAATTCCCCGGTGGAGATGCAGCAGAAGGCCACGCTTTCTAGGCCGTGCTTCGCCGCCAGCTCCAGGCAGGCGCGGTAGCAGGAGGCCAAGGCCTCCCTGTCCCGGCGGGTCACAGTGCCTTGGACAATGGGGCCTACGGTGTGGAGCACACGGCGGGCCGGGAGGTTGTAGCCCCGTGTCAGCTTCGCGCGGCCCGCGGACTCCGGATGGCCCTGGGCCTTCATGATTCTGCTGCACTCGTCCCGAAGCTGGAGGCCCGCCGCGGAGTGAATGGCGTTGTCGATGCAGCCGTGGCAGGGGCAGAAGCAGCCCAGGAGGGCGGCGTTGTCTGCGTCCACAATGGCGTCAGCTTTCAGGCGGGTGATGTCCCCTTTCCAGAGGGCAATCCGGGGATGCAGAGCTGTGACGGGCAGGGCGGCGGCGTCCACGATCCCCTTTTCCTCCCGCTCGGCGGACAGCAGCGCGTCCTGGGCCATGAGGAAGTCCTTCCTCAGCGGCATAGGGGGCCGGACGTTCATCAGGCTCCGGAGAAGCCGCCGTTGGCTGGGTGCGTCCGGCGGGAACGCCTGGGCCTGGGAGCGGTACTCCGGCATGTCCTCCAGAAGCAGGGCGTTCAGCTGTTGTATTTGCTGTAAATGTTCCATCGTCCGTTCCTCCTGGTTTCGGGTGCGGGCCGTCCCACATGACGTGGGACGGCCCTTCTGCGGTTTACCGGCCTACTGCGGAAATGCGCTCCTGGACGTGCTTCCCGCTGACGAGTTCGTCCACCATGGCGATGGCGTAGTCGGCGTAGCTGATGACGCTCTCACCCCGACTGTTCAGACTCAGTTCTTCGCCGCCCAGAATGTATGCGCCGGTGCGGACTCCGTCGGCCTGGAAGTCCCCGGCGGGGCAGAGGTAGGTCCACTTCACGTCCTTCCGCTCCCGCAGCAGGGCTAGGGTCTGGCCGTGAGCGGCGGACACGGGCTTGAAGATATCGGGGAAGTCAGGGCCGTCCTCCACGCAGACGGTGTGCTCCTTGTTGACGTACAGGCTTCCCGCGCCGCCAACCACCAGGAGCCGGGTGTCCGTGCCGGACAGGATGCCGCACAGGTGCGCCGCCGCCTGGGGGATCTGGGGAATGGTGTCCGGCGTCCAGGCACCGAAGGCGTCCACTACCGCGTCGAAGCCTGCCAGATCGGCTGCGGTCAGATCGAACAGGTCCTTCACGATGGCCTTTCCGGCGGCGGAGCGGTTTTCTCCGCGGACCACGGCGGTCACGTCCAGCCCGCGGTCCAGGGCCTCCTTGGCGATCAGACGGCCAGCCTTTCCATTGGCGCAGATAACAGCGATTTTCATGTTGCGTACCTCCACAGGTTTTGATTTTTCAACGCTGGGTGTTTCCCTTCGTTGTCTGCATCATAGCAGACCTTTTGGGGGCTGTGAAGTACGCACAATTTTGTAACATAGGGTACACGGAAGTAACCATCGTTGCGCCGCAACGGTTTCGTGGGTTAAAAAAGTTTTCGGCCATGCCTCTGCACCAGCTATACACCATATTGATATAGGGGAAATCGCAGCGATTCTATCCACCTCCTGCCGCTTCTGTTTCGGAGTAACATGGATATACAGGCCCATCGACATGTCCAGCGAAAATTAAATAAGGAATAAATTTTCAGTCAGGATGGGAGGTGGACTGCGGTTGAGGGAGTGGGGTAGATCTGAAGCCGGAGATACAGGGTAGCAGGCTCTGCTTGAACTGCACAAGGGACGGAAGTAGCGCTGGTCCAGCTCCTCTTCTTTCAAATACTTGAAAAAGCACTCCATAACAGTGTTGTCATAGGGATGGCCTTTGGAAAGGCTGTTTCCGCCGACGGCAATCACCCGCATTCCGCTGTTCTCGTAGTTGTAATAATCCAGACTCTTTGCTTCGGTTTTCTGGTTCACGGCCCTTACCTCGATGCGGCGTACAGCCTTAAAGAGATAGTCAGAAAATACACAATGCCATGTCAGCCCAGATATTTCTTCGAGGTGATACTTCTCCCATACATAACTTATTTTTTAAGATTGGGAATTTTCATTGCCTGTTCAATGGGAAGGCTTGAGATGAGTTATATTGTCCCTCAGTGCGCTCACACCAATTATCGGTATTTCCGTTTCTAAATATTTTATCGGCTCCAATATAATCATCCGGCGTTGGGAGCAGAGTAAGGAAGTGCCTTGGGAATAAATCTTTCGCTGCGCCGTCATCGTCTATATCAGGGGTGATAAATATATTTGCGAACGGAGTCGCTGTAATACCCAGATATGTGGTCTGCTTAAAGCTGCGGAGAATTTTATTGATTGCCGCATTGATTGTACCAATACTGATTTGCGCCATTATATCCCGACATTGGCCCGGCAAAGCAGGTGTTTTCCCCGAAGGCTGGAGAATCTCCAGGCGGTCCTCGCTGTCTTTGTTCGTGCTTATAATCGTTTCGGACGGCAAAAGCACCGCTATTGTTCCTTCCATCCTGGGGCCGCCGTTCCCTTTTTGATTCCTTTTAGCTCCATGATTGCCCCCCGTAATCCCGCACCTTGCATATCATGCCAGACTATGGTAGAATCAAAAATCATACAAAGAAAGGCGGGAGTCCCGATGAGTGTGATTCTCGGCATTGATATCGGCGGCACTACCACCAAAATCGTTGGCCTGACCCCGGACGGGGGCGTGCTGTCTGCCCTGCGCGTCCGCGCGGAGGACCCGATTACCAGCCTCTACGGCGCTTTGGGCAGCTACCTGAACCAAAACCGCCTCGCCCTGGGGGACGTGGCGCGGGTCGTGCTGACCGGCGTCGGCGCTTCCTATGTTCAGGGCGATATCTACAGCCTCCCTACCTGCCAGGTGGACGAGTTCTCCGCAAGCGGGATGGGGGCCCTGGCCCTGTCGGGGCAGGAGCGGGCTGTCGTCGCTACCATGGGCACCGGGACCGCCTTTTTGTGGGCGGAGCACAGCGGCGCGGTGCGGCACCTCTGCGGGAGCGGTATCGGAGGCGGAACACTTGGCGGGCTCTGCCGGAAGCTGGTGGGGATGGAGCGCTTCGGGCAGATCAAAAAGCTGGCGGAGCACGGCGACCTGAGCCAGGTGGACCTCACGATCCAGGATATCGCGCAGAATCCCGCCGCCACTCTCGATCCCTCCCTCACCGCCGCCAACTTCGGAAACCTCGCTGAGGACGCATCCCCCGCCGACATTGCCGCGGGGGCAGTCAACCTTGTGCTGCAAGCGATTGGAACCATGACCGTGCTGGCCTGCCAGTGCTGTGACTGCAAAACCGTCGTGCTCACCGGCGCAATGACCACCCTCTCCCAGGTCCAGGCCAACTTTGAAAACTTCGAGCGCCTTTACGGCATCCACTACATCATCCCCGAAAAGGCCACCTATGCAACCGCTATCGGCGCGGGGCTGTACAGCCTGGCGCAGAAGGAGGCGTGACATGGATTTGGAGGCGCTGCGTTTGGCGGAAAATTTCTTCCAGAGCCGGAAGCCGGAGGCCGTGCCCGCCGTGCGGGCGTTCCTGACGGGTGCGCTGGAGCGCTGGCCGGAGGCCGAAATCGTGACGCAGAAATCCCAGGTGGGCGTGCGGTGCCCCAGGCCCTTCTGCGCCCTGTGGGTGCCTGGGAAGCACGTGCGCGGGCGGGCTACGCCGGGGGCCGCAATCTCCCTGTTTCTCCCCAGACCCTTGCAGACGGAACGGCTGATCATGGCCGTGGAGCCGTATCCCGGACGCTTCACAAATCACCTTGTCCTGTCCACGCCGGAAGAGGTGGACGAGGCGCTCTGGGCCTGGGCCGCGGAGGCAAAGCGGTTCCGGTGCGGCGAGTAAATACATGGAAAAATCCCTGGGGTAGTCCCAGGGATTTTTGCTTTCTTTACCATTCCTCAACGGTCAATCCCGTCAGGTTCCGGAACAGCTCGCTGCTCAGCTGGATCGCCGGGGCGCAGTCCGAGGCGGTGAAATGGCTGCACTCCACCGGCTTCCCGTCTACCACCGCGGGCCAGCACGGCTCGCCGTCCACCAGGTTCGGGTGCTCGTAGGAGAAGCCGTAGGTGCGGCCGTCCGCACCGGTCACTACGAAGTCGCCCGGCTCGCCCGTGGGGGACTCCGGGTCCAGCTCCAGACGCTGTAGGAGCTCGTACAGCCCGCCGTAGCTGATCAGCAGATAGGGCAGCTTCGTGCCGCCGTTGGACATCAGGCCGATGCCGTCGAAAATGCTGTCGTGAACCCGCTCCCGGTCCTCCGTGTAGACTACGCCGTCCCAGCACCACCAGGTTTTTTCGGCGTATTCCGCCAGCTCTTCCTCCGTGAAGTCCGGGGAGGAAACTCTGTAAAAAGTATAGTAATCCTTTAGAATCGTCTCACAGGCGGCTTCTATGTCCTCTTGAATGTTCTCCGATTCGTAGGGGTCCACAAACTCGAAGTGGTCCCGCAGGACGTGGGTGGGGTAGGGCATATCCCCTATGCTGCACCAGAGGCTGGAGGTCGTCTGGGCGTGGGGCTGGGCGGTGTAGTAATCGTAAAAGGCCGCGATCTGCGCGCCTGCCGTTTCCGCGTCCGCCATGGATCTGAAATCCATCTCAAAGCCGTATTCCCAGGTCCAGGCGTCCAGGCTTTTTCCCGTTTCCGTGTACGCGTCTATGTAGTAATTCCGGATCTCAACCATCGCGTCGTCCGAGAGGCCGTAGCCCCAGACGGGGATGGGGCCGCCGTTCATGCGGTAGCTGGTGGCGTGGAAAACGGCGTCGGGAAGGTCCTCAAACCAGCAGTCCCAGACCTCGCTGTCGTTCTCGTCGCCGTCCCTGTCCACGCCTGCGTAGGCGCGGCGGGCTACCTCGATGTCCTCGCCTGGGTACTCCTCCTTCAGATACCTCACTACCTCCCGGCGGCTGTGGTGGTAGGGATGGTCAGTGCAGGCCGTGAAGAGGCCGAAGAAAACCACAATCACCATCAGGCCCAGAATCGCAAGCCGGATCACCACCAGCCCTACCGCCGCGCCTGTTACCACCATGACGCCCTCCAGGATGCCGCCGCGCTTTTTCGGCTTCTCCGGGGCCTCCGGGTCCCAGGAGGGACGGCCTGCGGGGTTCTGCGCCGCCCGATTCTGGCTGCGGGCGCTGCTGTCTAGGTCGGGGTCGTAGCTGGGGCGGACGGGCTCGGCGGGGCGGTCCCTGTCCAGGAGCTTCCGGATGCCCTTATAGCCGAACCAGACCAGAAGGGCCAGGAGGGCGAAGCCTGGGGCGATGATCGCTATCGCTGCTACAATCACGTAAAGAAGCGTTTTCTTGAATTTTTGCCATTTTTCCGGTGACATGGGGGCCTCCTTTGGGTCGGGAATCGGCGGGGTGCATCCCCAAGGGTGCGGTGGGCGCGGGGGACGGGACGCCGAGGGCGGCGTCCCCTACGGGGTGCGTATCAGGGGAGATTGGTGGGCGCGGGGGGACGGGACGCCGAGGGCGGCGTCCCCTACAGGGTGCATGTCAGGTAGGGCATTTGCTGGAGGAGGGGGGACAGCAGCAGGCCCAGGGCAAAGAAGGCGGCTACGCAGCCCAGTATGAACAGAACTGCCAGACCGGCGGCTATACCTGCGCATTTTAGCAGGCCCTTTATGATTTCCCGGAGACGGTTTCGGTTCATGGCGCACCTCCATATGGGGTTATTTTACTGCAACGGGCCGGGGGAGTTGTGAAATTTTTGTGAACAGAAAATCAGCGGGGGCCGTGGTGGGGCCTCCGCTGATTTATTCGGGCTTTGTTTCGTTTTCCTCTTCCTCCAGGCTCTCCAACGCGGCGCGGACGGCGGCAATTACAAAGGCGGAAAATGTGCATTCCTGTCCCCGTATCGCCTTTTCTATCTCTTCGATCACGTCGTTCGGAAAGCGAATACATTTATTGGTAGTGGGAGGGATTTTGGGTATTCTAAATTTTGCCATAACATCCGCCTCCATCGAAATACATCTGCAATACAATTGTAGCTCAAAAATTTTTTATAAACGCATTGCAAAAATATTGCATTAGCTATGCGAATGTGATAGAATGAAAAACAACCTGACAGGAGGCGACAAAAAATGGAAGCATTACCGAAATACTACACAGTTCTTTTCAACTCCGTAATAGACGCGATTCAAATCATCCGGAAGGACCCGCGGGAAGCGGAAGAAATTTTACGCCAGGCCCAAATTGCATCGGAAGAGCTCTACGTATCAGAGGAAAAGTAACAAAATCGGGCGGGAAAACGAGTTTTCCCGCAGTTAAAGCTCTTTTCGCTTCCTTTTCTCTCGAGAAAAGGAAGCCGCCGGAGGCAGAAAAAACGGGACAGTCTCAAAGACTGTCCCGTTTTTTAATGCAGGCACTTACACCCCAACAGCGGCCCTCAGAGCGTCGACCCGGTCGGTGCGTTCCCAGGAGACGCCGAGGTCCTCGCGGCCCATGTGGCCGTAGGCGGCGAGTTTGCGGTAGATGGGTTTGCGGAGGTCGAGGTCGCGGATGATGGCGGTGGGGCGGAGGTCGAAGACTTTTTTGACGGCGGCTTCGAGTTTGCCGTCGTCGACTTTGCCGGTGCCGAAGGTGTCGACGAGGATGCTGACGGGCTGTGCGACGCCGATGGCGTAGGCGAGCTGGACCTGGCAGCGGCGGGCGAGGCCGGCGGCGACGATGTTCTTGGCGACCCAGCGGGCGGCGTAGGCGGCGGAGCGGTCCACCTTGGTGGGGTCCTTGCCGGAGAAGCAGCCGCCGCCGTGGGGGGCGCTGCCGCCGTAGGTGTCGACGATGATTTTGCGGCCTGTGAGGCCGGCGTCAGCGGCGGGGCCGCCCTTGACGAAACGGCCGGTGGGGTTTACGAAATAGCGGGTGTTGTCGTCCAGGAGGTTCTCCGGGAGGACTACCTTCGCTACCAGCTCGATCATGTCGTGGCGGATCTGGTCCAGGGTCACGTCGGGGTTGTGCTGGGTGGAAATGACTACGGTGTCGATGCGGACGGGGTTGTTGTCCTCGTCGTACTCCACCGTGACCTGGCTCTTGCCATCGGGGCGCATGTAGGGAGCCACGCCGGTCTTGCGGACGAGGGCCATCTGCTTGCAGAGCTTTTGGGCCAGGGAGAGGGGGAGGGGCATCAGCTCGGGGGTCTCGTCGCAGGCGTAGCCGAACATCATGCCCTGGTCGCCTGCGCCGTGGTTCAGCTCGGCCTCCTGGTTCGTCTTGTTCTCCAGGGACTTGTCCACGCCCATGGCGATGTCCGGGGACTGCTCGTCGATGGAGGTGATGACGGCGCAGGTGTCGCAGTCGAAGCCGTACTTGCCGCGGTCGTAGCCGATGTCGCGGATGACCTCACGGGCCAGCTTGTCGATGTCCACGTAGCAGGAGGTGGTGATCTCGCCCATGACGTGGATGAGCCCGGTGCAGGCGGTGGTCTCGCAGGCGACGCGGCCTGCGGGGTCCTTGGCCATGATGGCGTCCAGGACGGCGTCGGAGATCTGGTCGCAGATCTTGTCGGGGTGTCCCTCCGTCACGGACTCGGAGGTGAAGAGATAATGTCTCGCCATAGGAACGCTCCTTTCTTATCTGCCGCCGCGTTTGCCGGGGCGGGAGATGTGCGCCTGAAAGACCCCGGCGCAGGGGTAATTTGTTCCGGCTGTGCCTGGCGGGGATGAAAAAATGCACGTTTCGACAGTGAAACGTGCAGAAGGGTTTTTCTTTGCCCGCATTCCTCATCTGTCGGTTGCCGCCGGATTTGGCACCTTGCTTACACAGGTTGCCGTGGTTTCATCGGGCCGTTCCCTCCGCCACTCTTGATAAGGATATGAACTTGTCCGGGAGGGGAGGCTCCCGTTGCTTCTATCATAGCAGATGTTGGGGATTTGTCAAGGGGGAGTTGGGGGTGGGGCGTGTTCAACCGGAGAGTTATTAGCCATTCATCGCAATTGCCAAGGTCGCGAAGGAGGGGCGGACACGCAGGTCCGCCCCTACAGTGAAATCCCCGTGAAGCTCAAAGGAAAAAGCGGAGTCCCAGAACCACCGCATACACGACAAAGCCCGCCAGGGTGGCGGCGCGGAGATACGGGGCCTCTTCCGGGGCGCGGTCGCCGGCCATCTGGAAGAGGACCAGGCCGAGCAGGGGGATCAGAAAGGCCAGGGCCATGTGCCCCCAGGGGAGTCCGGTGTTGGAGCTGCCGCGTCTTGACATGGGTGTCACCTCCTTTTGGGCTAGTGAAGCCGGATTAGTACAGATGCCATATTAAGATGCTGTCTTCGCCGGTCTTTCTGAGATTGCTGAACAGGACTTCGCAGGCGGTTTTGCCGGCTTCGCCGTAGTCCGCCTGGAAGAAATCGCTGATGAATTGGGAGAGTTTTTCGCAGTCAATCGCTTTTTCCAGGGACAGGAGCCGGTCTTTATCCCGCAGGGCGGCGAGGTCGAAATCGCCGGTCGCCTCCCGCCATTTTTCGCAGATCCGTCCCTGGACCGGGCCGCCTCTGATGTGTACGCCGAAGGTGGTGCTGAAATAGTCGAACAGGGCGAGGAAAACTTCGCCGGAGCACTGGTCGTTTTCCAGCGCGCCCTCCGATTTTGCGAGCTCTTCGCTTATTTCATTGATGACAGCGTCCGCCGCGTCCAGGGCGTCTTTTTCTATCAGTTCCACCAGTTTTTCGTACTTTTCTTTTGGGCACAGCCCAAAGCTGCCGATCATGGACATGGCACTTTCCGCCTTTCCTTCGTTTTCTTTATGAGCTGCACGCGCCGCCTCTTAACGGCGCGTATAAATGAGCTCTATCATTCCATTGCAGGACTGCGTGCGCACCAATCTGAGCTTCGTTTCTCCGCCGTTCCCGCTCTCATCCCAGAGGCGGATGCCGGACCCTAAAAGCGTTGGAATAACAGTAATGTCGTATTCGTCAATCAGATCGGCCTGTACCAGGGGCTGGACGATACTGGCCCCGCCGCAGATCCAGATTCCCCGCCCCGGTTCCCGCCTCAGCTTTTGGACGGCGCCGCATGGATCGTCGTGTACAAACCTGATGTTTTCCGTGGCCGGAAGCTCTCTGTGAGTAATGACATAGCTTGTCAGCCCGGAATAGACCCACGCGCCGGGGGACAGCTCCTCCACGATCTGGCGGTAGGTGTTCCAGCCCATGACAACGGTATCCATGCCTTTTATGAAGTCGGGATAGGTGTTCAAATCTTCTGCGCCGCTGTCCTGGCCATGAAGCCAATCCACAGCTCCGTTTCTGTCCGCGATGTACCCGTCCAGGCTTACCGCGATGTATAAGGTCACTTTCCGCACGGCGTTCCTCCTGCTTTATTCTGCGGGTTCCAATTTATCACAGACATAGTTGGAAGTCAACATAAGGTCTCTTTTCTCTTTCGTGCTGAGAAGCGCTTATGAAAATTTTCCATCGTCAAAATGACAGAATGGGCAGTAAGCCGGAGATGGCTCACTGCCCGATAAATTCCTGTTTAACGAACGAATATCCTTTCTGCAATCAGCAATTCAAGAACACGGGCCTCGCTTTCAAACATCATCGGATTATACGGACTCTGTGTCACATGACGATTTTTCCTAATCGCAGTATCTGGCTCAACATACTCTAACATATAGGCTTCTTCCGCTTCATAGTCATCAAGCTCTTGGGAAACGGCTTCATCTGCACTTTCACAAAGATAGTAATAGTTATCCTGAATAAAACACTCCGTTTCGTCCTGGTCGCTTCTTTGAATTCGATGTACATATCCGTATTCTTTGACGGTATCCGGCAGGACGACTAAACCCGATTCCTCACGAGTTTCCCGGATCATCGCATCCACAGGGTTTTCGCCGTCCTCGATTCCGCCACCCGGAAATTTG
>JAAVZX010000012.1 GCA_022791875.1 Oscillibacter sp. | reverse complement strand
TCGGCGGTGGGGTCCGCCTCGGCGTAGCCCTTGGCCTGGGCCTCCCGGAGGGCGTCGGAGAAGAAGGCCCCCGTGCGCACCATGCGGGTGAGGATATAGTTGGTGGTGCCGTTCAGGATGCCGTAGACCTCGTCGATCCGGTTCGCCGCCATGCACTGGGTCAGGGGGTGCAGGATGGGAATGCCCCCGCCCACGCTGGCCTCGAAGAGGTAGCTCACATTTTTGCGGCGGGCCAAGGCCAGCAGTTCGCAGCCGTGCTCCGCCACAAGCTGCTTGTTGGCCGTCACCACGTGCTTCCCGGCCTCCAGGCAGCGGCGGGTGTACTCATACGCGGCCTCCACGCCGCCGATGGTTTCCACCACCACGCGGATGTCGTCGTCCTTCTCGATTTTTTCAAAGTTGTCCGTCATCAGCTGGCGGTAGGGGCCGTCCTTGTAGCGGCGGACCAGGATGGTCTTGACCTCCAGGGGTTCCCCCAGTTTCCGCTCGATCTGGCGGCGGTTCTCGGCCACGACCTTGGCGACGCCCGTCCCAACAGTTCCCAGCCCCATGATTGCAATTTGTATCATGCGCACTCCTCGCATTCTCAGTTTTTGGCATAACAGAGGCGCGGAAGACGCTCCGCGCCTAAAATCAATCCAACAGGCCCGATCAGCCCGCCAGGATTTCAAACTTGACCACGCCGCTCAAGGCCGACACGTCGCTCATCAATTGCTCCAGAGATTCCTCCATCTGACTGGTTTCGGCGGAGATGGTCACAGCGGCGCAGCCGTTGGTGGGAATACTCTGGTTGATGGTCAAAATATTGGTTCCCGACGCGGCAAAAACGGACAGCATCCCCGACAGCACCCCGGCGGTATCCTTCAGCATGGCGTAGAAGGTGATGATGTGCTCCGCCTTCATGTCGTTGAAGGGCTGCACCGCGTCTTTGTATTTATAGAAAGCGCTCCGGCTGATCCCGGCCATCCGGGTCGCGGCCCCGACGGTATCCGCCTCCCCGGTCTGCATCATCCGCTTCGCCTCCGCCACCTTGAGAAAGATTTCCGGCAGCGCCTCCGCCGCAACAATATAATATTTAATCGCTCTCCCCATTCCGTCCACCTCTTGCGGTCATCTGTCTTTCGTACATACTATCATATTTTTACCCTACCCGCAAGAAAAATCGCAAAATTTTCTTTGTCGGAATCGCGGAATCTTTCTCCTAAATCCCACCTGCGCGTATGCAAAGTGCCGATACGGGGGACGGGGGACGAAGGACGGGGGACCTCCGGCGGCCAAGGAGGCTCTGCCTCCTTGGATTCTCCGCCAGGAAGGCACGCGCCTCCCTGGACCCTGGCAGATCACTCCTTTTTTGGGGCCCCTGCTTCTACATATAGTATTTTTTTCGCCTTTTTTACATATAGGACTTGAAAGTGCGGCGGAAATACCTTATGATGGTCTTAGAATCTTATGTATACCTGTGCGTTTTACCCTATTCCCAATTTGTTTCGTGTTCCCGAGGCTGTGTAGGGGCGGGCCTCTGTGCCCGCCTGCTTCGCAAGAGCCTGCTGGAAAACGGTCCGGGACAGAGGCCCGCCCCTACAGGATATCCGGGAACACGATGCCGAATCGGGAGTTATCCGAATGGGGTTTCTGTACTTGATTCAACCATCTGAAATGAGGTTTTTTCTATGAAAAAGAAACTTACCGCCCTCGCGCTCGCCGTCTTTCTTTTGACAGCTCCCGCGTCGGCTTTCTCTGACGTGGACAGCGACCAATACTACGCCTCCCCCGTCGCCTGGGCCGTCGACCTCGGCATTACTACCGGTACTACCGAAACCACCTTCTCCCCTGACAACATCTGCACCAAAGGCCAGATTTTAACGTTCCTCTGGCGCTCCGCCGGGGCTCCGGACCCCCAGGCCGCTGAAACGCCCTACGCCGACGTGACGCCGGACCTCAACCCCGATTTCTACAAGGCCATCCTCTGGGCTTACGAGTCCGGCATCCTGGGCGCGGCCCCCGAAGACGGCCTCCTGGCCCCCAACAGCCCTTGCACCCGCGGCCTCACAATGATGTACCTCTGGCGGCACGCCGGAAGTCCCCTCCCCCATCTCCCCGCCGCCTTCGAGGACGTAGCCCCCGGCGACGAGTACGCCATGGCGGTCAGCTGGGCTGTGGAAACGGGTATTACCGCCGGTGTTTCAGAGACGCAGTTTCAGCCCGACAGGTTCTGCACCCGGGGCGAGATTGTGACGTTCCTCTACCGCAGTCTGGGCGGGGTTATTCCCCAGTCGCCCCCGCCCGCCGAGACGGAGCCGGACCCGGAACTGGAGGTCCGCCCCCTCCAGACCCTGAGCGGCACAGGCAGCGCCTACTCCCTGGGGCTGGACGGCAGCGAGTTCAACAGTGAGGACGTGTACGAGTCGGAGGTACAGGTGGCGGTTTACTCGGATCGGGAGGCGGTTTTCACGGTTTCGGTGCCCTTCCCGCTCTATCAGGCGTGGGACTACGCGGTCCGCTTCACCAGTAAGGACGAGGAAAATCCGGCGGCTTATGTGTTCAGCTATGCCCGCTGGGACGAGGCTTTTGCGGACATGGTGCCCTCCTGGCAGGACGGCGCGTCCACGTACCGTCTGACGGAGCTGGCCGGAGAGGGTAAGAGCTGCGTTCTGGAGGTCACGGACATTGACGAGGACCGCATGGGCGGCAAGACCTCCTGGCGGGTCCAGCTTCCGGAGGAAACGCCCTTCCGCTTCACGGAGGCGGGGGATTATACCATTGCCAGCGAGGTTACGTCCGGTTTTGGGGTCTGAAAAAGCCTGTAAAATCGACATCCATTCTATCACAACTGCCAAGGTCGCGGGGGAAAGACGGGCACAGAGGGCCCGCCCCTACGGTAATGTCATTTAGCCACCTCTTTTCCTGTGAAAATCCGCAATCTGCTAGGCATCTGCCCTTGAATTGTCCCCGTTTCCCTTAACTTAACGAGCAATCCACTATTCTTTGTTAAGTTAATGCACCTTTTACCCCCTTGACAGACCTCGCCCTGCAAAATGCGAAAACAGGCAATCTTCGCACCCGCAAGGTTTCGCAATCAGACATCATCAAAGCTCTGATTTGCATGGAGGGCGGCAGCCTCCAGAAGGAGTTCCATAAGGTCGGTCTGCCGTTCTCCGTCTTCGTCCAGTGCCACCACAAAATCCCCTCTTTTTTGTTCGAGGATATTCTGGCAGTCTTCAACGCCCTGCACCGCGATACGAAAACCTACTGCGGCTACCGCGTCCTCGCGATCGACGGCACGACGGTGAATATGGCCCGTGACCCTTCATCGGACTGCTTTGTGCTCCACCCCGGAGCGCCCCAGGGCTACTGTCAAATGCACGTCACCCCCCTTTATGACGTGCTCAACAAGACCTATCTGGACTGTGTGATACAGCCCCAGCCTCAACAGGACGAAATAGGCGCTCTGGCCTACTTCCTCGCATGGCACGACTTCGAGGAAAAGACCCTCATCGTGGCCGACCGGGCCTATGCCAGCTATAACACCTTCGCCACGCTCCAGAGCACGCGCAACGTGGATTTCCTCATCCGCGTCAAGCAGGGCAACGGCGCTATGCGGCCTGTGACCTCTCTGCCCATGACGACGCTGGACCGGTAGGTCTCCTTTGTCCTCACCACGACCCAGACCAACGAGGACAAGCGGCAGGGCAGAATCTTCATCCAGACCCACAAGAACGACCAGCGGCAGTACAGCGCCAAGACCAGAGCCGCCCGGTGGGATTTCCCCTCGCCCTATCCCATGAGCCTGCGCATTGTCCGCGTCCTTCTCGATACGGGGGAGTACGAGACCCTCGCCACCTCTCTGCCGCCCAGCTTTACGCCGAACCAAATCCGGGAGCTGTACCACGCCAGATGGGGCATAGAAACGGCGTTTCGGGAACTCAAATACAATTATGGGCTTATCAACCTGCATGGAAAACAGGAAAAGTTTGTCAGGCAGGAGATATTTGCCTCTCTGATTATGGCGAACGCCTGCGCACGTATCATCAGCGCGGTGACGATTCAACAGTCTCAAAAAGCAAAATACGACTACATGGCAAATCAGAAAATGGGAATCTATCTGTGCAAGCAGTTCCTCAGCCACCCCGGCGCGGACGGCACCCAGCTCATGCGGGACATTGCCCGGTACACCGAGCCGGTCAGGCCGGGGCGGCAGGACCAGCGGAACCTGAAAATCAAGTCCTTCCCCGGCTTTGTCTGCTGGGTTGCTGCGTAGATTTATCCATTAAATTTAATGATTTGAATTTATTTTATTTTAAGAGTATTTCGATTTTATCTAGGCGGTTTCCCCCGTATTATCAGACCCACAGCCTTTCCGAATTTTCTGTGAAATCTATAAAAAGCCTTGAAAATCAAGGCTACAGCCTGTCGAAAAGCGGCCTGTTTGGAGAAAAACCAGACAGGCCGCAAAGTATAGATGGGTAAAATATAAACAAAACAGTGAAAGGAGCTGGGGAAAGCACATTCTGGCTTTCCATCTTGCCAGCTTTTTGAGGTTCATGGCAACAAACTTAAGCCTCACCCAGTTGGAGACTTGGGTCAGACCACGGTAAAAAGTGCAGCGCATGGCGTATTTCTCCTTAGCGTCGGCGAAAACACGCTCAATGGTTTCTTTGCGCCTTGTGTAAAGTTCCTTGTACTCCAAGGTGTACCTGGCATCGTCGGCCAGTTCCTCATAGTCCTTCCAGATGTGCCGCAGGACGGTTTTTACACAGTTCTTGGATTTGGTACATAAATGCCGGGCAGGGCACCGGGCACATATTTTCGGGTCGCTTGCGTATTCCCGGTAACCGTCCCAGTTGGCAGTGCGGTACGCCAGCAGCTCTTCCTGATACCGTTTCGCCGCCACTGGCGCCTCTTGCTTGATTTTCTTTTTCAGATTCGCGCTGGCCTTGATGTGTGTCCCGTCTATGAACACCGCCGCCGGGGTCAGCGCTCCCGGCTTCGTCTCATATCCACCGAAATACCGCCTCGATTGTCTCCTCTATAAAATGATGCCGGAAGTTATAACTCACTGTGGAGAAGTGAGGCAGTTCCTCGCTCAGCGTATATCGCAGAAACCACCGGTACGCTATATCCGTCTGTGCCCTGCGAAGCGTCCCCTCGTAGCGACACGTTCCCACCTAGAGCAGTTCTCTGAAATAGCAATAAGAGAAGAGATATGGTAAGATGGCAGCGGGGTGAGGAAGATGCTGCATAACG
>JAAVZX010000011.1 GCA_022791875.1 Oscillibacter sp. | reverse complement strand
TCCTGTGCCTCTCTTCTGCTTGTCTGAGAACCCCACTTCTCTCCCGTTTACCCCGTGTTTTGCTTGTGCCGCCGGCCATCGAACCACCCCCCCCCCCCCCCCCCCCCCCCCCCCCCCCGCCGGAGGCCCCCCGTCCCCCGCGGGGCCTGGCAGGCACTTACAACATAAGGAGGAACTACGGTGGCATGGAATAACGTGCTGTGCATCTACTATTCCCGGACTGGGCACACGAGGAAGGCGATGGAGGAAATATCGCAGGCGCTGGGTGCTGAGCTGGTGGAGCTGCGGGACGGTGTGGACAGGAGCGGCTGGGGCGGCTGGCTGCGGTGTGGGGTGGATGCGACGAAGAAGACGGTGAAGCCGGTGAAGTTTCAGAGTAAGTTTCCGCTGATGGATTACCGGCTTGTGATTGTGGGGTCCCCGGTTTGGGCGGGGCGGTGCAGTTCCGTGGTGCGGAGCTTTTTGAAGCAGCATGGAGGGGAACTGCGGAACGCCGCGTTTTTGCTGACGCGGGGGAGCGAGAACAAGAGCGAGAAGGTCTTTCAGCAGATGGATTTGTACACGCCCTGCGGGCACCGGACGTCGGTGTCGCTGCGGCCCGGGTCGGTGGGGTATACCTTCTGGCAGACCCAGTTTTTGCAGGACGTGCAGGACTTTTTGAGTGACAGCTGAGCCGTAAGGCTGGAAGGAGGCGGAGGCCGTGCTGGAAAAACTGAAAGAGCTGGCCCTGCGGCGGGACGACCTGGAGGCCCAGCTGGCGGACCCCGCCGTCTACGGCGACAGCGACCGCCTGCGGACGATTCAGCGGGAATTGAAGGAGCTGACGCCTGTCACGGACACCTGGCAGGCGTGGAAAGAGGCCGGGAAGCGCCTGTCGGAGGCGGAGGCCCTGATCCACGACCCGGACCTGAAAGAGCTGGCCCAGGAGGAGCTTGCCGCGGCCCGGAGCGCCCGTGAAGAACTGGAAGAACGCCTGCGGCTTCTGCTTCTGCCCAAGGACCCCAACGACAGCCGGAACGTGATCCTGGAGCTGCGGGGGGGCGTGGGCGGCGAGGAGGGGGCCCTGTTCGCGGGGACCCTCCTGCGGATGTACAGCATGTACGCCCAGAAGCAGGGCTGGCGGACGGAGATCGTCAGCATGAACGAGACGGAGCTGGGGGGCGTGAAGGAGTGCAGCGTCCTGATCGAGGGCGAGGGGGCCTTTTCGCGCCTGAAATTTGAGAGCGGGGTCCACCGGGTCCAGCGGGTGCCGGAGACGGAGTCCGGCGGCCGGATTCACACCAGCGCCGCCACGGCGGCGGTCCTGCCGGAGGCGGAGGACGTGGACGTGGAGATCGACCCCAGGGATTTGCAGATTGACACCTACCGCTCCTCCGGCGCGGGGGGCCAGCACGTGAACAAAACTGAGTCGGCGATCCGGATCACCCACCTGCCCACGGGTCTGGTGGTGGAGTGCCAGGACGAGCGGAGCCAGTACAAGAACAAGGACAAGGCGATGAAGGTCCTGCGGACCCGCCTGTATGACCTGGAGCGTGAGAAGCGGGACGCCGCGGAGGCGTCGGAGCGCCGGAGCCAGGTGGGCAGCGGCGACCGCAGCGAGCGCATCCGGACGTATAATTTCCCCCAGGGCCGCGTGACAGACCACCGCATCGGCCTGACGCTCTACAAGCTGGACGCCATCTTAGACGGCGACCTGGACGAGCTCATCGACGCCCTGGTCACCGCCGATCAGGCAGAGAAACTAAAAAGCGGCGGATAGCAGGCACCAAAAACAGGACCAGTATGGAGGAGTCCAGAGGGAAACGTTCCCTAGGGCAGCGCCCTCTGGTGGGTCTGGGCGAAGCCCAGCGGGGTTCGGGGCAGAGCCCCGACGGGAGGACTATAAAAGATGGAAACGATTTACTACGATTTGCGGGACACGAAGGGACAGCAAAAGGAGATCGAGGACAAAATATCAGCGGCGGCGAAAATCCTCCGTGAGGGGGGCCTGGTGGCAATTCCCACGGAGACGGTCTACGGCCTGGGCGCGGACGGGAGCAACCCGGAGGCGGTGCGGCGCATCTTCGAGGTAAAGGGCCGGCCCCAGGACAACCCGCTGATTCTGCACGTAACGGGGGCCCAGTGGCTTCCCCGCTACTGCGTGGACATCCCGCCGGTGGCCTACGTGCTGGCGCGGAAGTTCTGGCCGGGCCCGCTGACGATGATTCTGAAACGCCAGCCGTCGGTGCCCGACGAGACCACGGCGGGCCTGGACACCGTAGGCGTCCGCTGCCCGAACCACCCCGTGACCCTCGCCATCATCCGGGAGGCGGGAATGGCCATTGCGGCCCCCAGCGCCAACACCTCGGGCCGTCCCAGCTGCACCACGGCCCAGGACGTGGTGCAGGACGTAGGGGGCCGTGTGGACGCCATTGTGGACGGAGGGCCCTGCGCCGTGGGCGTGGAGTCCACGGTCCTGGACCTGACCTGCGAGCCGCCCCGCCTGCTCCGCCCCGGCGGACTGCCCCTGGAGGACATGGAGCGCCTCATCGGCCACATCGACGTGGACAAGGCGGTGATCGCCTCCCTCAGCGCCAACGAGCGCCCCTCCGCCCCCGGCATGAAGTACCGCCACTACGCCCCCAAGGCCCCCGTGACGGTGATCACCGGCGCGCCCATCGCCTCCGCCCGTGAGATCGAGCGGCGGGCGGGCCCCGGCAGCGGCGTAATCTGCTTCGACGAGTACGCGGACATGTTCGCAGGCCGCGTGGTCCGCTCCCTGGGCCCCCGGAACGACAAGCAGGTTCAGGCCCAACGCCTCTTTGAGGCCCTCCGGAGCTTCGACGAAACGGACGTGACGGAGATTTACGCCCAGTGCCCCGACAACCGGGGCCTTGGTCTGGCCATCGGCAACCGCCTGAAAAAGGCCGCGGGCTTCCACGTCATCGAGGCGGACAGCCAGCGGGTCATTCTGGGCCTCACCGGCGGCACCGGCGCGGGCAAGACCAGCGCCCTGAACGCCCTGCGGGACCTGGGGGGCCAGGTGATCGACTGCGACGCCGTGTACAAGGAAGTCCTGGAATCCAGCGCGGAGTTCCAGAACGCCATCAACGTGAAGTTTCCCGGCGTCTTCGACGCCAAGGGACGCCTGAACCGGAAGAAGCTGGGGGAAGAGGTCTTCGCCAAGCGGGACCGCCTGGACGAGCTGAACAAGATCGTCTTCCGCTACCTCCTGCCGGAGATCGAGCGCCGTGTGGAGGCGGCGGAGGGCCTGTACGCCATCGACGCCATCAACCTCTTCGAGAGCGGCCTGGACCGCCTCTGCGACCGCACCGTGGCCGTCACGGCCCCCACGGAGCTCCGGGTCCGCCGCATCATGGCCCGGGATGACATTCCGGAGTATTACGCCCGCCTCCGGGTCGGGGCCCAGAAGCCCGACGACTACTACCGGGGCAAATGCGACGAGGAGCTCAACAACGCCGCCGACTCCCCTGAGGAGTTCCGCAAAGAGGCGCGGCTCTTCTTTGAGCGGCTGGTGGAATCCATTCTGGAGAAGAAGCGCCACGGATAAGTCCCGCGCTTTTGGGAAGTATAGGGAAAACAGCATAGGCTGAAGGAGGAGATTACCATGGAAAAGACGGATTACAAGGAATTGAAGGAACGGCTGCTCTCCGGTAAGAAGAACGGCTACGACAAGCTCAGCGAGGCGGACTGCGCCGCCATGGAGGACTACTGCGCGGGCTACAAGGTCTTCCTGGACACGGGGAAGACGGAGCGCCTCTGCGCCGCCGAGGCCGTCCGCATGGCGGAGGCCCGCGGCTACAAGCCCTACGTCCGGGGCATGGCGCTGCGGACGGGGGACAAGGTCTACGCCTGCAACCGGGGCAAGGGCGTCATGCTGGCCCACATTGGCCGGAAGCCCCTCTCCGAGGGCGTCCAGCTGGCCGCGGCCCATATCGACTCCCCCAGGCTGGACCTCAAGCCCAATCCCCTCTATGAGGACAGCGAGCTTGCCTACTTCAAGACCCATTATTACGGCGGCATTCGGAAGTATCAGTGGCTGACCATCCCTCTGGCCCTCCACGGCGTCGTGGCCCTCAAGAGCGGGGAGAACGTGACCGTGCGCATCGGCGAGGAGGAGGGAGAGCCCCGCCTGGTGATTACGGACCTCCTGCCCCACCTGGGTGCGGCTCAGAACAAGAAGCCCCTCAGTGAGGCCGTTCCGGGCGAGACGCTGAACCTGCTCCTGGGCAGCCGCCCCATCGGCGGCGAGGATGAGTCAGGCCGTGTGAAGCTGGCGGTTATGAAGCTGCTGAACGAGAAGTACGG
Organism: Oscillibacter sp.; assembly: GCA_022791875.1. Taxonomy (GTDB): domain Bacteria; phylum Bacillota; class Clostridia; order Oscillospirales; family Oscillospiraceae; genus Oscillibacter. The sequence goes on along the minus strand of JAAVZX010000011.1, from coordinate 14,305 downwards.
CATCGTCGAGGACGATTTGACTTCCGCGGAGCTGGAAGCCGTTCCGGCAGTCAAAGCCTGCGACATCGGCCTGGACCGCTCCCTGATCGGAGCCTACGGCCACGACGACCGCGTCTGCGCCTACGCCGCCCTAAAAGCCCTCCTGGACCTGGACGAGGCTCCCGCGAAGACCGCCATGTGCATCTTAGCGGACAAGGAGGAAATCGGCTCCGACGGCGTAACCGGAATGCAGTCCGCCGCTTTCGATACCTTCGTGGAAGACCTCTGCGCCTCCCAGGACGTCCCCCTCCGCGCCTGCTTCGAGAAGTCCTTCTGCCTCAGCGCCGACGTGACGGCAGCATTCGATCCGAATTACCCCGACGTCTTCGAGAAGCGCAACGAGTCCTTCCTCAACTACGGCATCGGCCTGTGCAAGTACACCGGCGCTCGCGGCAAGTCCGGCGCCTCCGACGCCAACGCCGAAACGGTAGCCTACGTCCGCAACATCTTCGACAGAGCCAACGTCATCTGGCAAGTCTCCGAACTGGGCAAAGTCGACGCCGGCGGCGGCGGCACCGTCGCCATGTATATGGCCAACCGCAACATCACCACCCTCGACGCCGGCGTCCCCGTCCTCAGCATGCACGCCCCCTTCGAGACCGTCTCCAAACTCGACTGCTGGGAGACGTACAAAGCGATGAAAGCAATCTACCAGGCCGAGAACTGAGGTGCCTGCATACGGGGGGCCTCCGGCGGCTTCCTTTTCTCGAGAGAAAAGGAAGCGAAAAGAGCTTTAATACCGCTCTATGCTCTGGCAGTTGCGATAGTTTTCCGCACGGTAACGTAGTGCAAAGCAAGTGGGACCTTCCATAGTCATGGAAGGCCCCACATATTTTTATGATTGCCTGTAAAACGCACCCCGTAGGGGCGGGCCTCTGTGCCCGCCCGTCCCTCGCAACTGCCAATGCTGCGACGGATGGCAACCGTAGGGGCCGCCGCCCTCGGCGGCCCGTCCTCCGCGCCCGCCGCGCCTCTGGGGATGCTGTTACTCCCTGCCAGGGCGAACACGCAGGTTCGCCCCTACGCCAGCAATTCCAAAAGCTCCGCAACCGCCCCCTCCGGCGTGGCCCAGCTGGTCACAAACCGCACCTGCATCAACCCATCCCCCGCCGCCTCACACTCAAACGCGCATCCCTTCTCACCCAACGCTTTCACAACCCCTTCCGGCATCACGAAAAACTGCTGGTTCGTCTCCGACCGCACCACTGGCTCATACCCCAGCCCTGCAATCCCGTCCCGCAGCCGCCGCGCCATCTCATTCGCGTGCCGCGCCAGCTCCCAGTACAGGCCGTCCTCCAGCAGCGCCTTGAACTGAATCCCCAGCAGCCGCCCTTTCGCCAGCATGGCCCCCCGCCGCTTCATGTACCACCGGTAATGGGGACAGGGCACCGTCAGCACCAGCGCCTCCCCGAACAGCGCTCCATTCTTCGTCCCGCCGATGTAGAACGCATCCGTCAGCGCCGCCAGCTCCGGCAATCCCGGCCCGCCCGCCGCCATGGCCGCGCCCAGGCGCGCCCCATCCAGGTACAAAAGCAGCCCGTTCCGGCGGCAGCACTCACGCAGGGCGCTCAGCTCCGCCGTGGTATAGACGGTGCCCAGCTCCGTGGTGTTGGACACGAACACCAGGCGCGGGAAGACCATGTGCTCCGAACTGTGAGCCGCTAAAACGCCCTCCACCAGTTCCGGCGTCAGTTTCCCGTCCGGCGCGGGGGCCGTGAGGACCTTGTGCCCCGTGGCCTCAATCGCGCCCGTCTCATGGACAGCCACGTGCCCCGTCGCGGCGGCGATGACCGCCTCGTAGGGCTGGAGCAGCGCTTCGATGGTCACGAGGTTGACAGAGGTGCCGCCAATGAGGAAGTGGACCTCCGCACTTGGCGCGCGGCAGAGGCGGCGGATGAGATCTGCGGCCTCCTGGCAGAAGGGGTCGAGGCCGTATCCATCGGTCTGGGTCAGGTTGGCCTCCGCCAGGGCCTGGAGCACCTTGGGATGGGCCCCCTCGCTGTAGTCGTTCCGGAAACTGTGCATAGAAAAATGCCTCCTTTAAAAAGTTACAATCCGCCAATTAAAATGTTACAGAATGTTACGGGTTTGATGTTGAAATTATAAGGCAATTCCTGTATAAAAGCAAGATATAGGGACCATATTGACTGCGGGGCACAAGAGAGGCCCACAGCTTACACATAAACGCCGGAGACGGCGGTTGATATAGATTAGGAGAGAGCGGCATGAAGAAGGGCTTTGTGTTGGTATTGGCGGCGGCGGTAGCGCTGCTGGGGACCGCTTGCGGCGGGAAGGACGAGGAGACGGCTGTCGACCTGACAGCTTTGTATATGGCGATTGCGGAGGACCTCGGCTGGAGCGAGGACTACATGGCCGCGATTGAGGGCGATATGCTGGAGAGCTACTACCCGGGCCTGGGAGACTTGCCGCTGAAGCAATTGATAGCGCGAACGCCCGCGATGAGTTCGGACGTAAACGAGCTTGTCTTCCTGGAGTGCGAGACAGACGCGGACGCGGACACGGCGGAAGCGATTCTGCAAGATCGCGTCGACAGCCAGGCCAGCGGCGGCGCCTGGTACGCGGAGTCGATGGAAGCCTGGGAGAACGCGTCGGTTCTCCGTCAAGGCCGCTATGTAGCCATGATTGCCAGCGCCGCCGAACAGGAGAAGTTGGAGCAGCAGTTCCTGAACGCATTTGGGGAGCAGTAGCGGCTGGCAGCAAGCAACGGTTTGCGATAGAACCAGTATGGCAGGGTCCAGGGGGAAACATTCCCCCTGGCAGGGTCCAGGGGCAGCGCCCCTGGTGGGTCTGGGCGAAGCCCAGCGGGGTTCGGGGCAGAGCCCCGAGCTTATTTTTTTGGAGGTCCAGATGGTTTTCAGCAGCCTTACGTTTTTATTTGCGTATTTACCGGTAACGCTGGCGCTCTATTTTCTCACTCCGTTAGCGTTTCGGAACCTGGTGCTCCTGGTTGTGAGCCTGTTTTTCTACGGGTGGGGCGAGCCCGTTTACGTCGGAATTATGCTCCTGTCCATCTTCATTGACTACTCCCATGGCCTCCTGGTGGAGCGGTTTCGGGACCGGGACCGCTTGGCGCGGTGGTTCGTGGGGGAGTCGGTGGTGTTTAACCTGATGCTTTTGGGCTTCTTCAAGTATTGGGATTTTCTGGCGGTGAATCTATCGCTTCTGCCTGGGGTGAACCTGCCCGTGCTGGGGCTTCCCCTGCCTCTGGGCATCTCCTTCTTCACCTTCCAGACCATGAGCTATACCATCGACGTCTACCGCCGGGACGCGCCGGTGCAGAGGAACCCCATTGACTTTGGGGCCTTCGTGACCCTCTTCCCGCAGCTGATCGCGGGCCCCATCGTGAAATACAAAACCGTAGCCGCTGAGCTGAACAAACGTCAGGTTCTGGCCGAAGATTTTTCAGCGGGCGCCTGCCGCTTCACGGTGGGACTGTCCAAAAAAGTCCTGCTGGCCAACGCCGCCGGGGAGCTGTGGGAGCTGTGCCTGGGGGCTCAGTCCGCTGGGACGCTGACCGTTTTCGGAGGCTGGACCGGCCTCCTGGCCTTCGGCCTGCAAATCTACTTCGACTTCTCCGGCTACTCCGACATGGCCATCGGCCTGGGCCGCATTCTGGGCTTCCGCTTCGAGGAAAACTTCGACCACCCCTATCTGTCCTCCTCCGTAGGCGAGTTCTGGCGGCGGTGGCATATGTCACTCACGTCCTGGTTCCGGGAGTACCTCTACTTCCCCCTGGGCGGGAGCCGCCGCGGGACCCCGCGGACCCTGCGCAATCTCCTGATCGTCTGGTTCTGCACCGGCTTCTGGCACGGGGCCAGCTGGAATTTCATCCTCTGGGGCCTCTACTTCGGCCTTTGGCTGATTTTGGAACGCTTCGTCCTGCGGGACGCCCTCGCGCAGACCCCGGCGTGGATCAAGCACTTCTACACCCTGGTGGTAGTCTTCGTAGGCTGGGGCATTTTCGCCATCGAGGACCTGGGAATCTGCGGGCGCTACCTGCGCACCTGCTTCGGCGGCGGACCCCTCTGGAGCGCGTCGGACGGCTACCGCCTGCGGAGCTACGGCGTTCTCCTGGCGCTGCTGATTCTGAGTTCCACGACCCTGGCGCTGCAAATCTGGAGCCGGACGCCGGAGCGCGCGCGCCGGGTCCTGACACCCATGCTTATGGCCCTGGGCCTCCTGGCCTCCACGGCCTATCTGGTGGATGGAAGCTACAACCCGTTTTTGTATTTTCGGTTTTAAGGAGCGCTTATGTCGAAGAGATACGAACGTTTTTTGTCCGCGTTTTTCTGCGTATTTTTAGGGGGCCTCCTGGCCTGGCACCTGGTCCTTCCGGACCGCGACCGCTCGGAGACGGAAAACCGGCTTCTGGAGCAGATGCCCGCCTTTTCGTGGAAGGCCTTGGCGGATGGTAGCTTTACTGAGGATGTAGAGAAGTATTTCGCGGACCAGTTTCCCCTGCGGGACCAGTGGACGGGCCTGAAAGCGCGGATGGAACAAGCGCTGGGGAAGCGGGAGTTTCACGGGGTTTACCTGTGTGGACAGCGGCTGATTTCCCGCGTGGAAGCCCCGGCGGACGGTCTGGAGATACGCAATCTGGAGTATGTTTCCAGGTTCGCGGAGCAGGCAGGCATCCCGGTTTATCTGGGCCTGATTCCGTCAGCGGCGGACATCTGCAAGGACGAATTGCCAAAAGGCGCAGAGAGCTGGGACCAGGCGGCATACCTGGAAACCGCCAAAGAGACAGAAGAAATCGCCGGAAGCATAGACTTCCGAACGCCATTAACAGATCACAAAAATGAACCAATTTTTTACAGAACAGACCACCATTGGACCACTCTAGGTGCATTCTACGGCGCAAACGCCATTCTGGAAGCCCTGAATAAACCCCCATTGCAAATAACAGACTACACCCCCGAAACCGCCAGCACATCGTTCCAAGGCACCCTCTATTCCACCTCCGGCGTACACTGGCTGGCCCCGGAGCCTATAGAATACTGGGTCCCGGAAGGAACGATAACCGTAACCTCCTGGCGCACCGGCGAACCAGAGGAATCCCCCCTCTACGACCGAAGCTATCTGACCAAAAAGGACAAATATTCCTCCTTCCTGGGCGGCAACCAACCCCTATGCGTCCTAAAAAACCCAACGGCCGAAGGCCGCATCCTCCTAATCCGCGACTCCTACTCCGACGCCCTGGCCCCCTTCCTATCCCAACGCTTTGCCGAAGTCCACCTCCTGGACCCCCGCTACTACCGCCTCTCCCCCACCGAATACGCCCAAGAAAACTCCATCGACACTGCCCTCGTCCTCCTAAGCATCCCCAACTTCATCGCCGACCGCAACCTGGTGCTGTTGACCCGTTGAGGTGCGTCCGGCCTCCGGCGGGCGGGGGGCCTCCGGCGGCCAGGGGCTTTGCCCCTGGACCCCACCAGCCCTTTGAAAAGGGCTGGACCCTAAACTTTATCTGGGGCATATCGGTGCGATATGCCCCAGAGAGTGTTTTTTTACTTGAAGATTTGGGCGGTCAGGTGTTGCAGGGATTCTTCGTGCTGTAGCTTGCAGGTGGCCAGGTTGACACTTTTTAGCTTGGGGAGGTTCTGGAGGACGCGGCAGTCGGTGAAGCCTGTTCCACACAGGTTCAGCTGCTCCAGATTCTTTAGGCCCGCTAACAGTTCGTCCTGGGTGAAGGTCGTGAGGCTTAGATCCAAATACTGCAAATTCTCCAGATCCATAAGGAAACTGAAATTCTGTATGGCAAGATATTGAATGGTCAGGGTTTTCAGCTTCTTCATTCGCCCAATCGCGGACCAGTCCCCAGGGCTGTAGTAAAACGCGTAATTCCTGAAATTGATATCCCTTGTGAAAACATATCGCCCCTGCCAGAGGGTGAAATCCATATAGTGGTCGCTGAGGGCATACCGCCCCGCGGGCTTGATGACAAGATTTCTCATCTGAAAGAGGTCGTCCGGAATCGACGGGACGCGCCCGATGGCAATGCGGATTCCCTCGGCCAGAATCGGCGAGAGGGGGATTGCGCCCCGATCCTCCCCGTTGTGGATTGCGGTAAGGACCGCCGCCTCCTGATCCTGAAAGACGCACTCCATAATCGGAGGTTCCCAGTGAATAGTTTCATCCTCCCAATGCCGGTCCAAGAAGCGCTTCCAATCCGGCAAAATGGAACTGTTAGCCGGATAGATAAAGAACAGCCCATTCTGCCGAATCTGCGCCTCTGCATAATAATCCTTCAACGTGATCATCGGCCTCCGAGCCATACACGCACCGCCCTCCAATTCCAATTTTTCTCATTATACCCCATCTGCCATCAAACATCAACCCCACAAAATATCCTTGAGGGAAAGCGCAGCTTTCCCGGAGTTAAAGCTCTTTTCGCTTCCTTTTCTCTCGAGAAAAGGAAGCCGCCGGAGGCCCCCCGTAAACCGTCTCACCGCAGCAGCAGCATGACCGCGGACAGGGTGGGGATCATGAGTGCGGTGGAGAGGGGGTGCAGGGCGTATGCGGCGCTGGCGGGGATGTTGAGGCGGGTGGTGTAGATGAGTGCGGCGTTGGGGACGGCGGCGAAGACGGCGAGGGAGAGGACTTGGCGCATGACCAGGGGGGCGGGGAGGAGGTGGAAGATGGCGAGGGCGAAAATGATGCCGCAGGCGTAGCGGAGGAACAACATTTGCAATACCTCGCCGATGTCCTTGCGGTCCAGTTTCAGATCCAGGGAGATGCCTACCATGAGCATGGCTAAGAAGCCGTTGCCGCGGCCCATGAAGTCTGCGGTCTGGAGAATGGGGGCGGGGAGGGTTACTTTCAGGAAGGATAGAAGGGTCATGAGCAGGTAGACGATGAAGGGGACGGAGGTGAAGAGGCTGGAGAGGATGCTTTTCAGCTTCGAGCCGCTCTTGCGGCCCAGACGCATACAGGCCAGGGCGTAGGTGGTGCCCAGGGAGAAAAAGGAGTCGCCCATGTCGAACATGCAGAGGTACGGGATGCCCGTGGGGAAGAAATTGCGAAGGAAGGGCATGGCTAAGTTGCCGACGTTGAAGCCTGCGCAGTTCACTATGTAAAGGGCCTGGACTTCACAGGGCTTGCGGCGGGCGTACAGGGACGCGGCGGCGACCATGAGAGCGTTGCAGAGCAGCCCCAGGGCGAGGGACGCCAGGAACCAGAGGTCCACCGAGACGCCGCCGAAGCTGCTGATCAGCATGGCGGGGAGGGTGACGTAGAAAATCACGTTGGAGAGGACGGCCTTGTCCTCCGGACGGAAGACGCCAAGACGCTTGAGGGCGTAACCGAGGAACATAGTGAGCATGTAAATGACGGCCCAGGTGATCACTTCGCGCATAGGAATTGCCTCCATTTCGTAAAAAAGCGGAGCGCTTCGCAACCGTTCCGGGTTGTAAAGCGTTCCGCGCTGTTATGAGGGCTACGCTATCATATTGAGGCTGGGTTGTCAAGACTGGTGTTGCAGAATTTGAGAGATAGACAAAAATTTGGGTTAAAAACTGGAGGAATTGTACAATGCTTTCTGAGCGGGATGTGGGGGAGATCTGCGAAAGGCTGTGTCTGCCGGCGGCGGACGTTTGCGGGGTGGTGTACCGCAGGGATACGGTCGATTGCGGGGATACCGCGATTACTTACCGGCATATTGACGTTGAATTATCCTATGGGGAATTTATTGAAATGGACGAACAGGCCGATTTGTTCCCTTTCATCTGCGGGCTGTGCGACCTTGACCGCCTGCGGGAGACAGAGGACGAGGTCGTTCTATACGAAAACACGCCGGAGGCGTGAAAATGTAAAAAAGGAGTGTGCAGCGATGGGAATTCGGTACGATTTAACGGCGCTGGAACTGCTGAACCGCCTGGGCTGGGCGGAGCCGGTGGGCGAAACGGCCCTGGCCCAGATGGAGGACCAGCTTGGGTGCAAAATCCCCGCAGTCCTGCGGGCGTTCCTGTCCACGGCGGCGAACTGCCCGCTGCTGAGAACGGCGGACCTGTGGACCCAGAAGCTGGGGGAGGCATACACCTTCTACGACCAAATACAGGAAATGATTGACGCCGAAAAAGAATACTGGGAGGATAGCCCGGAGGACTGCGAGGCCAACGAATACGTCCCGTTCTGGAAGCTGCCCCGGGAGCGGTGGGGAGAGCTGTCCGGCGACTATCTGCTGATCGGAAGCGATTCGGGCGCAGGGGTGGTGCAGTTCGGCGTCCGCGTGCAGGACCTGGGTGAAGCAGACCCGCCCGTCTACTGGAACCACGAGTGCGACCCCATCACCGACTGGAATGCCTGGGATCAGAGCGTTTCGGACTTCCTGATGCGGACCCTGTGCGACGTGCTGTGCTGTGGGGAGTACGGGTCGGCGGAACGGGTGATGAAAAAGGCAGGCTGGACAGTGAATTCATTGGAGCGCAAGGATTTGGCGCGCCTTGACTGCGATGAGGCATCCCTGCTGCGCTGGGCGTCCACCTACGGCGCGGACGCCGTGTGCGGCTGCTGTTACGACGAGGAGGCCGGGCAGCTGCTTGCCGTCCGGATGGACCGCGCGGACCCGAAATATTTCCAGGGAAGGGAATACCTGCGCCCCTGATCCGGAACCGCAAAAAGCGCGCCAACGGCTGGCAGAAGCCGCCGGCGCGCTTTCCTCTGTTTTAAGCCAGTTCAAGAATTGCAAACTGCCAGGGGGCCATGTGGAAGACGCCGGACTGGAGCGCGGCATCCTCCAGATTGCTCAGCAGCACCGCCTTTACTGCCCCGGGAAGCGCCATGTCCTGAGCCTCCCCCTGGAAGTTGCCCGCCACCAGAAGGGTCTGCCCCGCCCCGCGGCGGAAATAGGCCATCAGATTTTCCTGCTCCTCCAGATACGGCTCGACGGCCCCGTAGACGATGGTTTCGCAGTACACGGGATTCCTCCGCAGGGCAATCAGCCTCTTGTAGAAGCGCCACACGGAATCCGGGTCGTCCCGCTGGGCGGCCAGGTTGATGCGGGTGTAGTTGGGATTCACCCGGAGCCAGGGCGTCCCGGAGGTGAAGCCCGCGTTGGGGCCTGCGTCCCACTGGAAGGGGGAGCGGGCGTTGTCGCGGGAGAAGCGGTTGATGACCGCCACGGCCTCCTCCGGCGTCAGTCCGGCGTCCAGGGCCACCTGGTACTGGTCCCGGGCGGAGATGTCGTCCACCTCATCAATAGACCCGCAGGGAAGGTTCTCCATGCCGATCTCCTGGCCCTGGTAGAGGAAGGGCAGGCCCCGGAGCATGAAGTTCAGGCCCCCCAGCAGCTTCTTCGCCGCAGGCGTATGCACGCCCTCCGGGAGATAGTGGGAGACGCCCCGGGGCTCGTCGTGGTTCTCGATGATGCTGCACAGGAAGCCCACGTTCTCCACCCGCTTCTGGCTCCTGAAGCAGGCCCGCTTGTAGTCCTCCGGCGACACGGTTTTCCGGGCGTACCAGCCCAGCGGGCTCTCGCCCAGAACGTTTTCCCCGAAGTCGAACATGGTGGAGAAAACGCCGTGCTCCCCGATGAAAAGGGGCAGGTCCGCTTCCTTTTCATGGAAGACCTCGCCTACGGTGAAGGCGTCGTATTTCCGGAAGGTATGGTCGGCCATTTCCCCCAGGAGGTCCGTGATGCCCTCCGCCTCGGCCAGCATGTTCTCGATGGCGCTGAGGCCGTCGGCGCGGTCGGCGGGGTAGTCCCGGAAGGGATGCTTTTTCCGGATGTTGATGATTGCGTCGATGCGGAAGCCCGACACGCCCTTCTCCAGCCACCAGTTGATCATGCGGTAGATCTCGTCCCGGACCTCCGGATTCTCCCAGTTCAGGTCAGGCTGCTTTTTGTGGAAGGTGTGGAGGTAGAGCTTGTCCGGGTGTCCGGGCAGGGGGGACCAGACGGAGCCGCCAAAGACGCTGCGCCAGTTGCAGGGCAGGGGGGCCCCCGGGCGATGGTCCCGGATGTAGAACCAGCGCCCGAATTTGCCGCCGGGGTCCCGGCAGGCTTCCCGGAACCAGGGGTGCTCGTCGGAGCAGTGGTTGACCACCAGGTCCATGACGACGCGGATGCCCCGCGCCCTGGCCTCCGCCAGCAGGCGGTCCATGTCCGCCATGGTCCCGAAGCGGGGGTCGATGCCGCAGTAGTCGGAGATGTCGTAGCCCTGATCCGCCAGGGGCGAGGGGTAGACGGGGGAGAGCCAGAGAATTTCGATGCCCAGATCCTGTAAATAGTCCAGCTTGCCGGTGATTCCCGGCAGGTCCCCGATGCCGTCGCCGTTGGAGTCACAAAAGCTCTTGGGGTAGATCTGGTATGCGGTTTTGCCGTGCCACCATTTTCGTTCCATCGTTCAAACTTCCTCCTTGTTGCTCAGCGCCTTGCACTTTTCAGGAGGCGCAGAATGTTGTCCGCGGTATAGCCGAGATTGGCGGCGCTGTAATTCCGGCTGACGGAAAAGTCCTGGGGCAGGCGGTTAATAGTGAAGACGCTGCTGACGCCCATGTCATACGCCTCCTGAATCCCGGCGTCGTCCGCGCCGCCCGCAATGACGGTGACGGGCACCCCCAACGCCTTTGCCCGCCGGGCCACGCCGATGACCACCTTCCCCCGCAGGCTCTGGGAATCCAGCTTCCCCTCCCCGGTGAAGACCATGTCGGCGTCCGCGATCACGCGGTCGAAGCCCACGGTGTCCAGGACGGTCTGGATGCCCATTTGCAGCCGTGAGCCGAAAAAGGCCACCATCCCCGCCCCCATGGCCCCCGCCGCGCCGCCGCCCGGGGTTTCGCTGAGGTCCAGGCCCGCGTCCCGCTTCAGGACCCCGCACAGGTTCCGGATGCCCGCATCCAGCCGCTCCACGGTTTCCGGGTCCGCGCCCTTCTGGGGGCCGAAGACGTGGGCCGCGCCGGCGGGGCCGTACATGGGGTTGTCGATGTCGCACATGGTCACGAACTCCACGGCCTCCAGACGGGAATCGCGGCCTGAGAGGTCGATGGAAGCGATGTCAGCCGTGGTGCCGCCGGTGGGGACGAACGCCTCTCCGTCGGCGTTGCGGAAAACCACGCCCGCAGCCGCCGCCGCGCCGCAGCCGCCGTCGTTGGTGGCGCTGCCCCCCAGGCCCACGATGATTTTGCCCACGCCTCGGGACACCGCGTCCAGAATGAGCTGGCCCACGCCATACGTTGTGGCCCGCAGGGGGTCCCGGCGGTTCTCCACCAGGGGGAGGCCCGCGCAGGCGGCCATCTCGATCACCGCCGTCCGCCCGCCGTCGATGAGGCCGTAGAAGGACTCCATGTCCTCGAAAAAGGGGTTTTTCACGGTGACGGGAACCTTTTCGCCCCCCAGGGCGGAGAGAAAGCAGTCCACGCTGCCCTCCCCGCCGTCGGCCACGGGGATGGAGACGGTTTTGCAGCCGGGGAAGTGGAGCGCGGTCTTTTCGCGGAGGATTCCGCAGATCTCCATGGAGCTGAGAGTGCCTTTGAAGGAGTCGGGGATGAAGACGGCTTTTTTCATATTCTGCCTCCTGAAAGTGAAGAGAATGGGTGGATTTGCGGGGAAACGGGCCTAAAGCGTCCCGTCGAAGTAGCGCTGGATTGTCTCAAGAAACGCGTCGCCGTAGCGGGACGCCTTCACCTGCCCCACGCCGGAGACCTCCAGAAACGCGTCCATGGTCCGGGGCGCTTTCGCGGCCATGTCGGCCAGGGCGGCGTTGGAGAAGACGATGTAGGCGGGCACGCCCTCCGCCTGGGCCAGGCGGGTCCGTGTGGCCTTCAAAGCCTTGAGCAGAGCGGTTTCCTCCTGACCGGCAGGCCCGCCGGAGCCGGGGCCGTAGACGGCGGCGACACGCCATTTTCCGGGGCCCTCCGTTCTGGGGGCCTCCGCCCTGGGGGGCTCGGCCTTGACCCGCATGGTGACGGGTTCTCCGTGGAAGAGGACCGCCGCCGCTTTCCCGGTGGGCCGGAGGGTGCTGTGGGTTTTCTCGACGAATATGTACTCCTTGGCCTCCAGGCAGTCCAGATAGCGCCGCAGGAGGTCCCGGGGGGTGGTCTTCATCAGGCCGTAGGTGGAGAGGGTGTCCAGCCCCAGGTCGGTAATCCGCTGGCTTTTTGCGCCCCGCAGGATCTGGGTGATCAGGGTCGCGCCCACGTAGTAGCCCAGGTGGTTTTTGGCCCGGTGGATGCAGGAGAGGATCATTTGGGCGGGGACGGTGATGTCGGCGTCCTGGAACTGGCCCGCGCAGTTGCCGCAGTTTCCGCACGTCTCGGGGTGGGTCTGGCCGAAGTAGTCCAGGAGACAGCCCCGGAGGCAGGCGGCGGTCTTGCAGTAGCCCGCCATGACTTCCAGACGCTCCAGGTTCCGGGCCCGGAGGAGGGCGGCGTCCTCTTCGCTGAGGGCGCTGGTGTCGCCGTGATCAATCAGGAATTTCGCAGTGGTGATGTCGCCGCCGGAGTAGAGAAGGATGCAGTCGGCGGGCTCGCCGTCCCGTCCAGCGCGGCCCGCCTCCTGGTAGTAGGATTCCAGGTTTTTGGGCATGTTGTAGTGGATGACGTAGCTGACGTTGGACTTGTCGATGCCCATGCCGAAGGCGTTGGTGGCCACCATCACAAGGCGGCGGTCGTACTGGAAATCGTTCTGATTTTGCAGGCGTTCTTCCTCGGAAAGCCCTGCGTGGTAACGGGTTGCGGAGACACCCGCGTCAATGAGGGCCGCGCAGACCTTCTCCACGCCGGAGCGGGTGGCGCAGTAGACGATGCCGCATTTGCCCCGCCGCTGGGCGATGAGGCCCAGAAGGGCCTCCAGCTTCCGCTGGGGCCTCTGAACGTCGAAGAAGAGGTTGGGGCGGTCGAAGCCCGTCACGGTCCGCAGAGGGTCCCGGAGGCCCAGGCGGGCGGCGATGTCCTCCTGGACCTGGGCGGTAGCGGTGGCGGTAAAGGCGGCGAGGACGGGCCGGACGGGGAGCTGGGCCACGAAGTCCGCGATTTTGAGGTAGCTGGGGCGGAAGTCCTGCCCCCACTGGGAGATGCAGTGGGCCTCGTCCACGGCCACCAGGGGGAGGCCCGCCGGGGAGTCGGCCAAGGACTCGATCCGGGGGTCCGCCAGGCGCTCGGGGGCGATGTAAAGGAGCTTGTACGCCTGCTGCCGGACGCCCCGCCAGACCTCCCGGGCCTCCTCCTGGGAGAGGGCGCTGTTGAGGAACGCGGCGGGGACGCCCGCGGCCTGCAAAGCGGCCACCTGGTCCTTCATGAGGGAGATGAGTGGCGAGATGACCAGGGTGAGGCCGGGGAGCAGGAGGGCGGGGACCTGGTAGCACATGGATTTCCCGCCGCCGGTGGGCATGATGCCCAGGGCGTCCCGCCCGGAGAGGATGGCGTCGATGAGGGTCTCCTGGCCGGGGCGGAAGGCGGTGTGGCCGAAATACTGCTTCAAAACAGAGAATTTATCCATAGGCATGACAGCAAAAGCCTCCCGGGGCCTCCGGGAGCCGGAGGCGCACTGACAATTTTGTCCCTATTGTATCAAAAAATCCCGCCCCGCGCAATGGGAAACCGGAGGCCGGATTTCCAGGGCGGCGAGGGCGGGAAGGGGCTGTCAAGCCCTCAATTCGGTAGGGAAAGGGCTGTGGAGAACATGGGGAAAGAGCAGTGGAGGACGGAAATTATGTAAAAAGAGAGGGCGTTTTCCGGGAGGGGGAAATCTGCGATACAGGTTTCGGGAAAAACGGTGGAAAACGGATGAAAACGCTGTGGCAGAGCGGATTAAAGAGTGTGGAAAACTCTGTGGAAAATGTGAATAACTCTTTGTAGAAGAATTTACTTTCCGGGTTATGTAAACTAATGATTTGCGGCGGGGAAGAGGGGGAAAAGAGGGAAGAAAGAAAAAGTTTGGCGAAAATGTCGAAAAAAGGGGAAAGGGGGGAGAGAAAATTTTCGGAGAAAATTTTCCAATCCGACGAAAAAAGGCGGCGGGGCGCAGATGGGGGATGTGGGAAAAGCAACGGGAATACACAGCGTAATCGTGAATTCCCGGGAAAATGGGGAAAAGATCGGATTCTCTCAGGAATGGATTGACAGACGGGGGAAATGCGGTTAAAATAGGAGAGTCCCAGGGATGTGGATAGGCCCCGATAGCTCAGTTGGATAGAGCGACTGCCTCCTAAGTAGGGAACAGAGCGCCCCACTCCGGGGGCACAGGCGTACCGTTCCGAGTTCGATTCCAGTCCGGCAATTTCATAGGCCCGCGTAGCTCAGTTGGATA
>JAAVZX010000010.1 GCA_022791875.1 Oscillibacter sp. | reverse complement strand
TGCAACATCAAATTATGGATTCCTGATGATAGACAAAGGGCGAGCCGGATACATCGAGAGGTGTACGTCCGGTTCTTGGAGGGGGTTCGACCGAGACCGTCCGCGCAAGCGGATATGGCGCGGTCGTGCCTACCTTATGAAAAAAGGAACACTCACCGCGCCGTAATCCGCAGGATTTCCTCCATCTCCTTCGGCCCAATCTTCACGAAGCCGCCGAAGGGGAAGCCGTTGGGCTTCTCGGCGCGGTGGTCTACCATGGCCGGGATGTCCTCTGCCTTTGCGCCCTCTACGTCGGACAGGGCCGTGGGCATTCCGATGCCCTTGAAGAAGGCGCGGAGGCGGGCGATGCCCTCTCTGGCCGTATTCTCGGGGTGAGCGTAATCCATGGCGCAGCCGAAGACCTCTACCGCCATGCGGGCAAAGCGCATAGGATCATGATCCATCACGTACTCCATCCAGGCGGGCATGACCACCGCCAGGCCCGCACCGTGGGCGCAGTCGTAGAAGGCGGACAGCTCGTGCTCAATCTGGTGGCTGGCCCAGTCCTGGACGCGGCCGACGCCGCAGCTGTTGTTATGGGCCAGCATCCCCGCCCACATCAGGTCCGCGCGGGCGGCGTAGTCGTCCGGATTCGCCACCGCCCTGGGGGCCGCTTCCACGATGGTCTTCAGGAGAGCCTCGCAGAGGCGGTCCGTCAGAATCACGTCCGGGGTGTTGCTGAAATAGCGCTCCAGGATGTGGGCCATCATGTCCACCGCGCCGCTGGCGGTCTGGTACGCGGGGAGAGAGCAGGTCAGGCGGGGGTCCAGAACCGCGAACTTGGGACGAATCACGTCCGTCTTCGGCGCGCCCCACTTCAGGTTCCCCTCCTCCAGGGTGATGACCATGCTGTCGCTGCCCTCGCTGCCAGCGGCGGCGATGGTCAGAATCACGCCGACGGGAAGGGTCTTCTCCACCTTCGTCTTTCCGGCGAAGAAGTCCCAGAAGTCGCCGTCGTAGAGGGTGCCGACGCCGATGGCCTTGGCAGTATCAATGACGCTGCCGCCGCCCAGGGCAACCAGGAAGTCCACCTTCTCCCGGCGGGCAATCTCGATGCCCTCGTAGACCTTGCCGCTGCGGGGGTTCGCCTGGACGCCGGAGAGCTCCGCGTAGGGGATGCCGGCGTCCTTGAGGGAGGCCGTCACGGCGTCATAGGCCCCGTTGCGCTTCACGGAGCCGCCGCCGCAGACCAGCAGCACCTTCGTGCCGCCGAAACGCTTCACCAGCGCGCCGGTGTTCTTTTCCTCGCCGTCGCCGAAGGCGAAGAGGGTGGGGGAGTAGAAAGTGAAATTGTCCATGATTTTCCTCCGTTTTTAATTGATAATTGACAATGGATAATTGATAATGATGTGGGTGTGGGCGGGGGGATCAATAGCCGCGTTTGCGGTCTACCAGGTTCTTGAGGGGCTTGCCGTCTGCATAGTTTTTCAGGTCGGCGCAGAACATGTCTACGTTGGTGTCGCGGGTGTAGCCCAGGGTCATGTTGCCCGAAATGTGGGGAGTCAGGATCAGGTTCTTCGCCGTCCAGAGGGGGTGATCCGCCGGAAGCGGCTCGGGAACCGTCACGTCTATGGCTGCGCCTGCAATGGCTTCGCTGTTCAGGGCCTCTACCAGGGCGTCCTGGTCTACGGCGGTGCCGCGGCCCACGTTCAGGACATAGGCGTCCTTCGGGAGCAGCGCAATGCGCTCTTGGCTGAGGATGCCTACGGTTTCCGGGGTGCTGGGGAGGGCCATCATAAGAACCTGGGTGCCGGGGAGCACCTTATCCAGGTCGGAGATGGGCACGACTTCGTCATAAACGGGGTCCTTGGCCTTGCCGCTGCGGTTCAGGCCGGTGATTTTCGACGCGCCCATGGCGCGGAGGTGGCGGGCGTAGGAGGTGCCGATGTCGCCGGTGCCCAGGATGGTGAACTCACCGCCGCGGATGGAGCGGACGGGGAGGGGATGGCCCCAGTCCTGGGCGCGGACAAACGCCTGGTACTCCGGCATCCGGCGGAAGAGCATCAGCGTGACCATGATCAGGTGCTCAGAGATAGTGACGCCGTAGCAGTTGGAGTTGGTGAGCATACAGTCGGGATTTTTGAAGACGGTGGGGTCGGTGCAGTAGTAATCCACGCCTGCGGAGGAGGAGCAGAACCATTTCAGGGTGGCGGGGGCCTCCCGGACGAGGCGGGGGAACTGGCAGTAGAGGACCTCGCAGTTCTGGAGGCAGGCTCTGGCCTCCTCGAACTGGCTCTCGGTGAAGAAGTGGGGGGTCATGCCGACGGAAGCGGCGGCAGCTTCGATTTGGGCGCGGTGCTCGGGGGCCAGGAAATCCTGGCAGACGCAGATATCACGGCTCATGTTTGGGAAACCTCCTATAATAGTATCGTTTTCAGAAAAACGCAGAGGGTACAAAATAAGGGGGATCAGGCGAGGGTGCAGAGGCTGGAAGCCCTCAGAGCCCCAGCGCACTCTCAGCACACCGCATTCCGTCAGCGGCGGCAGAGAGGATGCCCCCAGCCTGTCCCGCGCCCTCGCCGCAGGGGTAGAGGCCGCGGACGGGGGACTGGCAGGTCTGATCGCGGAGGATGCGGACGGGGGAGGAGCTGCGGGACTCTATGGCGGTGAGGACCGCGTCGGGGGCGTCGTAGCCGGGGAGCCTGCGGCCCAGGATGGGGAGGGCTTCGGCGATGGACTCCGATACGAAAGCCGGGAGGCAGTCCCACAGATTGGTCCAGGTGACACCGGGGCGGTAGCTGGGGGCGACTTTGCCGGGACCCGCGGAGGGGCGGCGGTTCAGAAAATCCTCCACGCGCTGGGCGGGGGCGCGGTAGCCGCCGCCTCCCAAGGCGTAAGCCGCTTCCTCTATACGGCGCTGGAAAGCGATGCCCGCCAGGGGGCCGTCCACGCCGAAATCCTCTGGGGTGACGTTCACTAAAATCGCGCCGTTGATGTTCTCCAAATCACGGGCGTAGGCGCTCATGCCGTTGGTGACAACGCGGTCCGGCTCCGACGCGGCGGCGACTACCTGCCCGCCGGGGCAGACGCAGAAAGAAAACACGCCCCGTCCGTTTGGGAGATGACAGGAGAGCTTGTAGGTAGACGCTGGAAGGCCGGGGTGTCCGGCGTACCGCCCGTACTGGGCGGCGTCGCAGTCGGCCTGACGGTGCTCGATGCGCAGGCCCACGGCGAAGGGCTTCGGCTCCATAGGGACGCCGCGGCGGTGGAGCATTTCAAAGGTGTCCCGGGCGGAATGGCCGGGGCAGAGAATCAGGCGATTGCAGGGGAGGTCATAGGGGCCCTGGGGGCCCTCGACGGTCACGGCGGTCAGAGCGCCGTTTTCGATGCGCAGGTCCGTCAGGCGCGTCTCGAAGAGGATGTCCGCGCCGTTGGCCTGGAGGGTTCTGCGCAGGCTTTGCAGGGTCGTGTACAGGTAATCCGTGCCGATGTGGGGCTTGGCGTCGTAGAGAATATCCGGCGGCGCGCCGTTTTCAACCAGAGTATTCAGAATAAAGCGGTGTCTGGGGTCCCGTGTCCCTGTGTTCAGCTTGCCGTCCGAGAACGCACCTGCGCCGCCCTCGCCGAACTGGACGTTGCTGGCAAGGTCCAGCTCCCCCGTGGACCAGAAGCGCTCCACGTCGGCCCTGCGGGCCTCAACGGGGCTTCCCCGCTCCAACAGAAGGGGCCTCTGCCCCGCGCGGGCCAGCACCAGCGCCGCAAACAGCCCCGCAGGCCCCGCGCCCACCACAATGGGCCGCACCTCCGAAGCCGGACGGGACGGCGGAAGCCGGTACGCCTGCTCCGGCGCATAGCGGCTGACCCGCCTGTTCCGGCAACGCCGCAGGACCGCGCCCTCGCCGTCCAGCGATACCGCCACGGTGTAAATCAGCACCGGGTCCTCCCGCGCGTCCACGCTGCGCCGCAGAATGGTCAGCTCCTTCACGGCCTCCGGCGGGACCCGCAGGGCCTTCGCCGCCGCCAGGGACAGCGCCGCCCGGTCTGCGCCGGGAGGGAGGCGCAGATTTTCAATTTTCAGCATGTCCGCGCCCTCCATCTGCCTGCATTTCCGTTCTCTTCCTATTCTAACATACTTTTTACCATGTGCAAGCTCTTTTTCCCCCGCATTCACGAATTCTTCAAAAACCTTTCAGGTTTTTTTAAGATAGATGGCTTATACTAAAGCCAACGATTCGGGAAGACAAAAGAATTCAAAAAGAAGTCAAACCGGAGTCACAATTTTGTCACAATCCTTTGCTATGATTCTTTCCAGAAAAAGAAAACGCAGGGTACATAGAAGGAGGAACACATCATGTATAACGACGAATACAACCACTACAGCCAGTACAGCCGCAGCTCCGGCCAGGACTATCACAGCAGTCCCGCCCCCAGCCCCGCCGGACCCGAGATCCCCGTGCGGGACATGAAGCCCGCGAAGAAGAAGGGCGGCTGGGTGAAAATCGCCGCATTCGCCCTGGCCTGCGCCCTCGTCGGCGGCGCGGCGGGCGGCGGGGCCGTCTGGTTCGCCGGACGCTCCGGCGGGGAGACTGAGATCGTACGCGCCAACCACCCCACCACCCAAGTGACCCTCCGCACCGTGGACGGCAAGACCGCCATGACGGACCCGGAGGTCTACGCCGCCAACGTCAACAGCGTGGTCTCCATCAACACCTCCGCCACCGCCGGCTACAACTTCTACGGCCAGCCCGTCCAGAACGCCTCCGCCGGCTCCGGCTTCATCCTCACCAAAGACGGCTATATCGCCACCAACTACCACGTGGTCAAGAACGCGGAAACCGTCAAGGTGACCCTCTACAACGGCGATACCTATGACGCCGCCTTCGTCAACGGCGACGAGGACTACGACATCGCCGTCATCAAAATCAACGCTGAGAATCTGCAGGCCGTCACCCTGGGGGACAGCAGCGCCCTGAACGTGGGCGACCGGGTCCTGGCCATCGGCAACCCCCTGGGCGAGCTTACCTTCTCCATGACCGGCGGCATGGTCTCCTGCGTGGACCGGGCCATCAACGTGGACGGCACCCCCTTCAACATGATCCAGACCGACGCGTCCATCAACCCCGGCAACTCCGGCGGGCCCCTGTTCAACCAGTACGGCGAGGTCGTCGGCATCGTCTCCGCCAAGTATTCCGCCTCCGCCAACGGCGCCTCCGCCGAGGGCCTGGGCTTCGCCATCCCCATGAACGACGTCTTCGCCATGATCAAGGACATCATGACCAACGGCTACGTCACCAACAAGCCCTTCCTGGGCATTACCCCCGGCACCATGAACCAGCAGATGGCGGTGCAGTACCGCTATGACGTGTCGGAGGGTGTGTTCGTCTACTCCGTGGAGGAGGGCTCCGCCGCCGACGACGCGGGCCTGCGGATGGGGGACGTGATCACGAAGGTGGACGATACCGCCGTCTCCAGCGTGGAAGATCTGAACGCCGCCAAGAAGAAATACTCCGCCGGAGACACCTCCACCCTGGAGGTCTACCGGGGCGGGGAGACCATTACCGTCCCCATCACCTGGGGCGCCACCCCCGTGGAGAACCAGGCCGCAGCCCAGCAGCAGCAAAGCCAGCAGAATCAGGGCAATCAGGGGAACGGCGGCAGTCAGGACCCCTACGGCGGCAATTACTACAATCCCTTCGAGGACCTCTTCCGCTACTTCTACGGGTACTGAGAAATCCCGTCCGGCGGGGGATGGACCTATCATAGCAGGCCGGAACCCGGCGCGCAAGACGGCACATTTTTGTGCCCTGGGAACCTGGAGGTGTCCTATGGCTCCTCCCCGCAGTCACAGGCCGGGTGGGACAGGACGTAGCGGTCCCCCCGGTGGTCCCAGCCCCAGTCGCACATGGCGTCCAGGATCGGGAACAGGGTCTTCCCGTACTCCGTGACGGCGTACTCCACCTGGATTGGAACCGTGGGAATGACGGTGCGGCTGAGAACCCCGTCCGCCTCCAGCTCCTTGAGCTGGGCCGTCAGGGTCTTCTTGGGAGCCGTTCCGAGGTAGCGCAGAATGTCCATGTAGCGCCGGGAACCGTTCAGCTGCAAGTAGTGCAGAATCAGCGGCTTCCACTTCCCGCCGATGACCCGGAGGGTGATCTCCACCTCGCAGATCACGTGGATTTGATCGTCCATGTTCAGAAAACCTCCTTGAAACCATGAAATCCTGGGCCTGGGCCCAGTTAAAGTATAGCACAGGCGCGGACAGCTTTCAATGCCTGCGCCCTCAGTGACCACGAGATCCCCTCCATCCGCGGCGGCTTCGCGGCAAGAGCTGCGGCAAGGCAAAAAAGCCGCCCATGCGGCGGGTGGAGGCGATGGACCGACAGGACGATTCCGTCATATAGTCGAAACCCATGTCAATACAGGCGCCGGAGGCGCGGGTTCCCCTCTCTGCCCGCGGCTCCGGCGCCCCCTTTTGCCCTGTATCCAGAAAATCGGAAAATTTTATCCCTTTTTTCTAAAATTTGCATTGACCGCATTTCCTGATTGTGTATAATAGACATAAAGCCCAGTTTCACACTTTCATAATGGAGGCGTTGTGTCATGTTTAGTTTTCTGATCCAAAGGCTGAAGGCCCATCCCCGCAAAATCGTCTTTACCGAGGGCACCGATCCCCGCATCCTCGAGGCGTCCGCCCGCCTGCTCTCCGGTACCTTCCTGACCCCCGTGCTGGTGGGCAAGCGGGATGAAATCCTGGCCGCCGCCGAGGACATCGGCTTCAATATCCGCGGCGCGGAGATCATGGACCCCGAAACCTTCCCCGAGATGGACAAGATGGTGGCCGAGATGGTGGCCCTGCGGAAGGGCAAGATGACCGAGGGCCAGTGCCGGGACGCCCTGGCCCAGGGCAACTACTTCGGCACCATGCTGGTGAAGATGGGCTACGCCGACGCCCTCCTGGGCGGCGCCACCTACTCCACCGCCGATACCGTCCGCCCCGCCCTCCAGATCATCAAGACCAAGCCCGGCTGCAAGATCGTGTCCTCCTGCTTCATCCTGGTCCGTCCCGCCGGTACCGGCGACCGGGAAGTCCTGGCCATGGCCGACTGCGCCATCAACATCAAGCCCACGGAAGACGAGCTGGTGGAGATCGCACGGGAAACCGTGTCCACGGCGAAGATCTTCGGCATGGACCCGAAGGTGGCCTTCCTGAGCTACTCCACCCACGGCTCCGGCAAGGGCGAGGACGTGGACAAGATGCGGGAAGCCTGCCAGCGGGCCAAGATGGAGATGCCCGACCTGATCATCGACGGCGAGCTCCAGTTCGACGCCGCCGTCTCCCCCACCGTGGCCCATACCAAGTGCCCCGAGTCCCCCCTCACCGGCCATGCCAATACCTTCATTTTCCCCGACATCAACGCGGGCAACATCGGCTACAAGATCTGCCAGCGCATGGGCTCCTTCGAGGCCTTCGGCCCCATTCTCCAGGGCCTGAACGCCCCCATCAACGACCTCTCCCGGGGCTGCAACGCCCAGGAGGTCTACTCCATGGCTATCATCACTGCGGGCCTCTGCGAGTAAGCCCGGCACAGATTATAGCTACATAAGGGCAGCACTGGAGCGCGGGGCGGAAGCCCCGCGTTCTCATTCCCACAGCGCCGTCCCCACGATGGGCAGGTCCACCACGGGGATGCCCCGGCTGAGGGCGTACTGGATGGTGTAGCTGGTCCCTCCCGGCGTGCCGTCGAAGGCGGCGATGAGAAGCGCCGAGCGGTCCACCATGTAGCGGTCCCGGCGCTGCATACAGAAGGGGGTGTATCGGGCGGACACCAGCGTTTCAAAGTCACAGGCGGCCACCAGCTTCCGGTAGCGGAGCCTCTGATCGGCGCGCCAGCGGCTGTCCTGCCCGGGGCAGGGGATGGCGGCTTCCACGGTGACGCCGGGATGCGCCCTGCGCAGGTCCAGAACGGCCTCGCAGAAGTACAGGTCGCAGCCCAGAGCCATCCCGCAGATGAAGTGCCGGCAGCCCTCGTCCCAGGCCGCCTCCACAGCATCGGCAATCCGGCGCTTGAGCGCCAGGCACCGCGGGTCCTGTTCGTTGTACTGCCAGGGGAGCTTCCCGGGACGGTGGCCCGTAAAGCAGCAGGTTTCTTCGCGTTTCGACATGGCGGGTCCTCCTGGTTTGTGCTTGGTTCTAGTATAGAACGAGTGTTTTTGAATGTCAACAGGGGTTGTTCCTTTTTTCTTGAGAGAAAAAAGGAACCGAAAAAAGAACTTTTTAACTCGACGCGAATCTGGTGGGTGTTAAAGTCTGTTGCGTGGTAACGAAGCAAAAGCAAGTGTGGCCTTCCATTACCATGGAAGGCCACACACACCTTTATTATCCCCCACCGCCCACTCCCCCCACTTTACATTTCCCCCAAAACAGCATATAATGACAACTATCCCCGGCCCATCTCTCACCTGAACGGAGGTTGCCCCCCATGCCTAAAAAGAAGTCGAAACGCCGCACTCCACCTCCCGCTCCGCCCACCCCTCAATCCCTCTCGGGTCCCAACGGCAAACTCCTTCTCGCCGCCGCCCTGGCCATCTGCGCTCTGCCGATCCTGCTGGGCCTGCGCCTCTGGAGCAGCCTCCCAGAGCAGATTCCATCCGGATTCACCGGCCCTAGCGGCATTGAGGACACCATCTCCCGGTGGGTGGTCGTGTTCGGCTTTCCGGTGCTGATGTGCGTGATGGACCTGGTCGCCTACTGGGAGCTGTCCGTCGCGAACCGCCGGAAGGGCCCGCCTGCAATCCCGATGCGCCTCCTGGGCCGCTGGGGCTTCCCGGCGATGTCGGCGGTTTTCTGCGCCGGGATGATCCTGGAGGGCGCCGGAAAGGGCCTCACGCCCCCCTACCTTCTCCCCGCCGTCAGCGGCCTCCTGCTCCTGGTCCTGGCCTCCTACATCCTGGACACCCCCGCCTCCGACGCCCCCATCGCCTCCCAAGCCGCCACCGGCAAACTCAGCCTGGCCGCGGGCCTCCTAGCCATCATAGCCGCAATTTTCTTCGCATAACGAAAACAGCTTGTACTAAGCCACTCGACTTAATACAAGCTGTTTTTACATTTCCCGCAGAGCACCACAAAAAAGGCCCGATCTGCCAGGGTCCAGGGAGGCGCTTGCCTCCCTGGTGGGAGTCCAGAGGGCAAAGCCCTCTGGCCGCCGGAGGCGGGAAGCCCCGCTGGCAGCCCCCCGTCCCTCGTAGCCTACAGCGCCTGCGTCTCGATGAGTTCCTCGAAAGACCGGTAGTAGTAGTCAGCGAGTGCGCGGATTTCGTCCTGGTCGTCCTCGGCGGCGGGGTCGTAGATGGCGGCGACGCGGAAGCCTGCGGCTTTGGCGGTTCGGACGGCGTGGACGGCGTCTTCAAAAATTACGGTGTCCTTTTTGTTGGACTGGAGGCGGCGCAAGGCGCGTTCGTAGACTTCGGGGCCGTCCTTTTTGTGCTGGCCCGCCTCTTTGCTGGTGATGATGCCGCGGAAGAAGCTGTCGATGCCTGCGTGTTTCAGGGCGATTTCCACTAACGGACGATCTGTGGCGGTGGCGATATACATCCAGACGCCCTCCATTTTCATGATCGAGAGAAATTTCTCCACACCGGGCTTCGCCTGGACCTCGTTCCGGTAGAACGCTTCCACGCGCTCCTTGCACTCCTCGATCAGCTCGTCCACGGTGCCTGGGAGGTCATACGCCTCCTTGCAGTAGGCCACGCCGTCCCGGAGGCCGGTGGGCTTCAAGTGCTCCGCCAGGTCCGGGCGGGGCGTGACGCCGTGGCGCTCCAGGAGGTGGAAGCCCAGGTCCTTCCACATCCCCATGGAGTCCAGGAGGGTGCCGTCCATGTCAAAAATTGCGCTTTGGAGTCTCATAGGTTCGCCCTCAGCAGAGCTTCGCGCCGGCGGGGATGGCGTCGTCCACCATGATGAGGTGCAGGCATTCCTCGCCGTTCTCCGTGTGGATGGCGGAAATCAACATGCCGTTGCTCTCCAGGCCCATCATCTTCCTGGGAGGCAGGTTCACAATGGCCACCAGGGTCTTGCCGATCAAGTCCTCCGGCTCGTACCACTTGTGGATGCCGGAGAGAATTTGACGGTCTGTGCCGGTGCCGTCGTCCAGGGTGAAGCGGAGGAGCTTGGCGCTCTTCTTCACCGCGTCGCAGGCTTTCACCTTCACCACCCGGAAGTCGGACTTGCAGAAGGTGTCGAAGTCCACCTTCTCTTCCAATTGGGGCTCCACCTCGATTGTGGTGCCCTGCGCCGCCTTGAGGGCGGCTTCCTTCGCGGCCTCCAGCTCTTCCAGGGCCTTGTCCATGTCGACGCGGGGGAACAAATTCTCGCCCTTGGTGACGGCGGCGGTGTCGGAGAGAACGCCCCAGACGGTGCTGTCCCAGGTCTGGGCGCTTTCCGGCGCGCCGATCTGGGCAAAGAGCTTCACCATGCTCTCGGGCATGAAGGGCGTCAGGAGCACGGCGCAGATGCGGGCCGTCTCCAGGAGGTTGTAGAGCACGTGGGCCAGACGGGGGCCGTTGAAGGCCATGTCCTTCGCCAGGGCCCAGGGCGCGTTCTCGTCGATATACTTGTTGGCCCGCTGGATGACCTTGAAAATTTCCTCCAGGGCCTTGTGGGGCGCGAACTGGGCCATGGCGTCCTCGTAGAGGCTCCGCAGGCCGGAGGCCATAGCAAGAAGCTCCACGTCAGGGGCGCCGCCGCTGACGGAAACAACAGGGCCGTCGCCGGAGTGCAGCTTCTCAAGAAGGGCCTTGTCCTCATCAGACACGCCGCAGCCCGCTGGGAGGTTCCCGCCGAAGAATTTGTTCACCATAGCGGTGGTCCGGGAAACCAGATTGCCCAGGTCGTTGGCCAGGTCCGTGTTGATGGTCTGGATCAGCAGCTCGTTGGCGAAATTGCCGTCGGAGCCGAAGGGGAAGGTGCGCATGAGGAAGAAGCGCAGGGCGTCCACCCCGAACTGCCGGGCCAGGATATAGGGGTCCACCACGTTGCCCTTGGACTTGGCCATCTTGCTGCCGTCCAGAAGCAGCCAGCCGTGCCCGAAGACGTGCTTGGGCAGGGGCAGGTCCAGGCTCATGAGCATAGCGGGCCAGATGATGGAGTGGAAGCGGACGATTTCTTTGCCCACGACGTGGACGTCGGCGGGCCAGTAGCGGTCGTAGCCGTCCTTTTCGTCGTTCAGGTAGCCCAGGGCGGTGATATAGTTGGAGAGGGCGTCCACCCAGACGTAGACCACGTGGCCGGGATCGAAGTCCACGGGGATGCCCCAGGTGAAGCTGGTGCGGGAGACGCAGAGGTCCTCCAGGCCGGGGTCGATGAAGTTTTTGACCATCTCATTCACCCGGGAGCGGGGCTGGAGGAAGTCGGTGCTGACCAGCAGGTCCCGCACGCGGTCCGCGTACTTGCTCAGGCGGAAGAAGTAGGCTTCCTCCTCGGCGTCCTGGACCTCCCGTCCGCAGTCGGGGCACTTCCCGTCCACAAGCTGGCTCTCGGTCCAGAAGGACTCGCAGGGCTTGCAGTATTTGCCCTTGTAGGTACCCTTGTAGATGTCCCCGTTTTCGTACATTTTTTTGAAGATTTTCTGCACGGAGGACATATGGTATCCGTCGGTGGTACGGATGAAGCGGTCGTTGGAAATGTTCATGAGCTTCCAGAGGTCCAGCACGCCCTGGGGCCCCTCGACGATGCGGTCGACGAATTCCTTGGGCGTCACCCCGGCCTCCCGGGCCTTGTCCTCGATTTTCTGACCGTGCTCATCAGTCCCTGTCAGGAACATCACGTCCTCGCCCCGGAGACGGTGGTAGCGAGCCAGAACGTCGGTAGCCACGGTGCAGTAGGTGTGCCCGATGTGGAGCTTGTCGGAGGGGTAGTAAATCGGCGTAGTGATATAGAATTTGTTGTCCATGAGCGGAATTCTCTCCTTTTTAGCGGCGGCTCCGAATGAAAGAGCGCCGGGAATCAAGTAGCGCATAAAAGCATTATACCGGAAATTTCAGAAAAAACAATAGCTATTTCACGGGGGACGGGGGGCTGCCAGCGGGGCTTCCCGCCTCCGGCGGCCAGAGGGCTTTGCCCTCTGGACTCCCACCAAAGAGGCAGGCGCCTCCCTGGACCCTGGCAGATCACCCTTTTGTTGAACTTCTGCTTCTAATAAAAAAGGACGGCCCCTGGTAGGAGGCCGTCGGGGGGGTCAGTAGAGGCGGACGACGGCGATGACTTTGCCTAGGATTTGAGCGCCGGTGCCGTCGATGGGGCTGTAGTCGTCGTTTTCGGGGAGGAGCCAGACTTCGTTGTTGCGGAGGGAGAGGCGCTTGACGGTGGCTTCGCCTTCGCCGGTCATGTCGTTCACGATCATGGCGACAACGATCTCGTTGTTATAGGCCGTTTGCTGGCGGCGGACCACCACCAGATCGTCCGGGAGAATACCGGCGTTCAGCATGGACTCGCCCCGGACCCGCAGGGCGAAGTATTCGCCCTTCCGCCCGCCTGTGTCGAAGGTGAGGTAGTCCTCGATGCACTCCTCCGCAAGGATGGGCGTTCCGGCGGCGACGCTGCCGACGATGGGGATCTGATCCTTGAGGGGTGGATGGATCAGGGTAATGGCGCGGCCCTTGCCGGCCCCTTTGGAGATCACGCCGGCCTCCTCGAGGTGTTTGAGGTGGAAATGGACGGTAGAGGGGGACCGAAGCCCCACAGCCTGTCCGATTTCCCGGACGGAGGGTGGATACCCCTGCTTTTCGATGCAGGCGACAATGTGGTCATAGATTTTCTGCTGCATATTTGTAAGTTTTACCATAAATAAAGCGCCTCCTCCCGCGCAACATATACAAATTGGCGCGTCAGCTCGATATAACTCTATTTTTATGATAGCACAGATCAACGATAATTGCAAACGTGTGTTCAGGATTTTCACGAAAACTTTGTAAATTTTCTGTGAACAGAGCAGGCGTTTGCGGGGAAAGGGCCGCCGAGGCCGGAAGCCCGGCTGGCAGGCGGCGGCCCCTACGGTTTCCGTCCGTCGCAACTGCCAGGGGCGCGGGGGAAGGGCGGGCGCAGAGACCCGCCCCTACGGATGCACCTGGGGGGAGGAAGGAAGAAAGAAGCACAAGCCAGCGATACGCACCGCAGAGCGGCAGCGGCTAATAGAAGCACACCAAATCAGCGTGCGTAAACGGCGCCCCGGGCAGTTTCGAGACGCGAGGAACGCCTACAGCAACGCAAGGCAGCGCCTCGCGCAAACGTCTTTTTCTCTTTTGGACCGTCCACGGCCCGTTTTCTCTTTTTCTCCGGGAGAAAAAGAGAAAATGGGGGGTGGAGAGGGACCAGCTACCCCAATAGCTGAAACCCCGGTGCTCATTCGAGCCCCAAAAACAAAATACTTTGGAAAAAAGCGCAAATTTAATATTGCCATTTGGGAAAAGATATAGTAGAATAGGAAAGAAGTCCTCCGTAGGCAGCTGCGGAGCCGGTCTTGCGCAATGGATGCCCGCGAACCATGTCAGGCGGGGAACCGAGCAGCATTAAGCGGGATCGTTTCATGTGCCGTGAGGGCGCCGGCTCCGCAGCTGCAAACGAAGGACTTCACCTTTTATTTCTATTGAGAGGTGTGCTCTATGTACCAGGCCCTGTACCGCAAGTGGCGGCCCAAGACCTTCTCCGAGGTCATCGGCCAGGACCACATTACCCAGACGCTCCAGCGCCAGGTGGCCGAAGGCCGCATCTCACACGCCTACCTCTTCACCGGTACGCGGGGCACCGGCAAGACCACCTGCGCCAAGATTCTGGCCAAGGCCGTCAACTGCGAGCACCCGGAGGACGGGAACCCCTGCGGGAAGTGCCCCGCCTGCCAGGGGATTGACAGCGGGCTGTTTCTGGACGTGCAGGAGCTGGACGCGGCCTCCAATAATGGCGTCGACCAGGTCCGCGCCCTCCAGGACGAGGCCGTTTATACGCCGGCCAACGTGAAAATGCGGGTGTACATCGTCGACGAGGTCCATATGCTCACCCCCGCCGCCTTCAACGCGCTGCTGAAAATCCTGGAGGAGCCCCCGGAGCACCTCATGTTCATCCTGGCAACCACGGAGATCCACAAGGTCCCCGCCACCATCCTCTCCCGCTGCCAGCGCTTCTCCTTCCGGCGCATCCAGCCCCGGGACATCGCGCGGCGGCTGGCCCTCGTGGCCAAGGAGGAGGGCATCGAGCTGGAGGCGGGGGGCGTGGAGATCATCAGCCGCCTGGCTGACGGGGCCCTCCGGGACGCCCTGTCCCTGCTGGACCAGTGCGCCGCCGCGGGGGGGGCCATCGACGCCCCGGCGGTGCTGGAGGTCCTGGGTCTGGCGGGGAATTTGCAGACCGCCGAGATGATGGAGCACATTCTCAACCGGGACGCCCAGACGGCGCTCCTTCTCCTGGACCGCCTGTACCACAGCGGCAAGGACATGGGCGCGGTGCTGTCGGAGCTGTCCGTGCTGGTCCGGGACCTGCTGCTCAGGCTCACGGCCCCGGAGGGCGGCGCGGCGCTGCTCTCCGGAGGCTACGATAACGCCGCCCTGGACCGCCTGGGGCGCGGCGCGCCCGCGTCACGCTTCCTCTATCTGGCCGATACGCTCCAGAGGGCCTCGGCCTCCCTGTATGCCAGCGTCAACCGCAGGCTGGATACGGAGCTGTGCATTCTGCGGCTGTGCGACGAGGCTTTGTGCGGGGATTTGACCGCGTTGGAGGCCCGGGTGCAGCGCCTGGAAGAGGAAGGGCTGACGGCCCAGCCGGTTCAGAGACGTGTGGAACCGGCCCCGGCGCCAGCGCCCGAGCCTGAGAAGAAGCCGGCGCCGCCTCCGGTCCGGAAAGCGCCGGAAGCGCCTCCCGCGCCAAAGCCGCCGGAACCCATGCCCAAGCCTGCCCCGGCGGACACGCCCCCATGGGAAGAATCCGCGCCCACGCCTCCCAAGGAAGCGCCGGTGCAGGAGGACGCGCCCTTGTGGGACGACCTGGACGCGCCGCCCCTCCCGGAGCCGCCGCCTCCCCGCGACGAGCCGGGAGAGCGCTATTATGACATTCCGGAAGACCTGCTGGAACCCGCCTCCGCCCCTCCGCCGAAGAAGCCCGGGCCGAAGCCTGCGCCTCCGGCCCCTGCCCCGGCACAGCCCCGGGAGCCGGAACCCGTGCAGGCAGAACCGGAGCCGCCGGAACCGGTAAAAACGGAGGCCCCGTCTCCCGCCGTCCCGGAGGCCCCGCCCCCCCAGTCCGCAGGCGCGCCCGTTCTGGACGGCGCAGGCTGGCGGACTCTGGCGGAGAAGTGCAAGGGACGTCTGCCCCCCATGTACCGCGCCTTCCTGGAGATGTGTACGGGCGTGATGGAGGGCGGTCTGCTGATTCTCTTCTCTCCCAACGAGATCACCCAGGGCCGTCTGGACAACGATCGGGTCCGCTCGGTCCTCCGGGAGGAGGCGGAAGCCCTTCTGGGCACTCCGGTACGGATCACGTTCCGCGTCGGGGAGCCGAAGCCTGGTGCGCCCCAGGAGAATTTGAAAAGCCTGCTGAAATTCGGCAGGCAGTTTGACAATGTAGACATTCAGTGACAATACGAAAGGAGCAATCAACATGGGTTACAGTGCCCGCCGCGGTTTCAGCAGCGGCAGTATGAAGTCCAGCAGCGGCCAGCGTCAGGCGGAGATGCAGCAGCGCCTTGCCAAGATGCAGGAGATTATGAACGCCGCCCAGACGGAGGTGGAGGCCAAGTCCTTCACCGCCAGCGTCGGAGGCGGCGCGGTGGAGGCCGTGGTAAACGGCAAGAAGGAAGTGCTTTCCCTGAATATTAAACCGGAGGCCGTGGATCCGGAAGACGTGGAAATGCTCCAGGACCTGGTGGTCTCCGCGGTAAACGAGGCCCTCCGCCAAGCCAGCGACGCCATGGAAAAAGCCGTCTCCAACGCCACCGGCGGCCTGGACCTCAGCGGCTTCGGACTCTAAGCACCAGAGCGGGAGACAGACGATTCTGCCTCCCGCTTTGCCATACGTTGGACGTTGGACGAGGGACGGGGGACGGGGGGCCTCCGGCGGCCAGAGGGCTTTGCCCTCTGGACTCCCACCAGGGAGGCATGCGCTGCCAGCGGGGCTTCCCGCCTCCCTGGACCCTGGCAGATCACTTTCTACTAGAGATGGTTCGTTACTGTCGGTTTGATGATGAGCTGAGGTGGTTCTATGTTGAAGAAAATTGTTGCGGGGGTGCTGGTGTGTGTCCTGCTGACCGCTTGCGGGGCGGGGACTACTGCGCCGGTGGACGATCCGGTGGATGCTTCGCCGCGGCCTGTGGTGGCCTATGTGCCCCTTGACGACCGGCCTGATAATGTGGAGCGGGTCGTGTATCTGGCGGAGTCCGTGGGCTACGCGCTGGAAATGCCTGACGCCGATCTCTACCGGACCCGTCTGGACGGCCAGCCCCTGAACGGGAACGGCACCCAGTTCGGGGACCCCTATGCGCTCTATGAATGGGTCCTGGAGCAGGAGGCGGCGGGCTGTGACCGTTATATCCTCTCCCTGGATCAGATGCTGTACGGCGGTCTGGTGAACTCCCGCGAAACCGCCGTAAATGTGGCTGTCCACCCGGACATCGGGACGATCCTGCTGAGCGATCTCCTGGAAGACCTCATGACCGCCCTGTCCGCCGACCCCAACAATACCGTCTGGCTTCTGGACAGCGTGATGCGCCTGGCCCCCACCGTCGGCTACAACGGCGGCACACTGGACAACTATAATTTGATCCGCGCCTTTGGCTCTGCGCCGCGCCAAGTCCTGGAGGGCAGCGAACTCACCCTGGAAAATATTTTCCAGGGCTATGGCCGCGCCCCTAACGGCGAAAGCACGATCTATGATGACATTCACCGGGAAAACGATGTTGCCGACAACTATGACGCCGTCCTGCGAAGCATGGAAGCCCGGGAGCGAAAACTGCGGCTCTCCGACGAAGTGCAGCATATCCTGGCCCAGCCGGGATATGAGCATTTCCGCCTGCTGATCGGGATCGACGATTCCTCCCTGGAGAACTGCATCCAGACAAACGAGATCGCCTATCTGCGCCGCGGCCTGCGGACGGACGCGGAAGGGAAGCTGTTCGACTGGCTGCTCTCCGGCGTAGACGACCTGGCTTTCAAGGCGGTAGCGCGGATGTACCTAGACGAGGTAAACGGTTTCTGGAACAACACAGCGGCAGTACGCTACTTTGGCGGCAGCGAAAACGCCCCCGCCTGCGACTACGACTTCCAGCCGCTGACGGAGATCGTGGAGGAGCACTTCAGCTTCTTCGGCCTGGAGGCGGCAGACCCGGAGCACGCGGCCCTGCAAGTCCTAATCCTGACCCAGCCCCAGGACGAGTCGGCAAAGCAGACGTATTGTAAAGCGCTTGTAAACGCATTGCAGGAGTGCCGGAAAAATCACCGCCCCACGGTAGTAATCGACGCAGGCAACGGCCGCTACGGAACAATGTTCCACGAACTGCTGACGAAAGAGGCGGAACTGGGCTGGCTGGTCAGCTACGCAGGCTTTCTGGACATGGCGATCGTGACCGGAACGGCGCTGAGCCACGGCGCGGTGCGTCTGGCGGTTCTGGAGCGCGGCGGAGGCGATGAGGCGATGGAGCGTGCCTTTGCGAAGACGCTGGCAGACAGCGTAATCAAGGATTTCTGCTACAAGAACATCGTGCGTGAGGACCTCCTGGCCTACATCCGGAACGAGCTGAGCGGCGACCCGAATAACTTCTGGGTGCCGGAGATAGACCGGACGGATCTGGTAAAGCGTCTGGAGGCAGGGATGGAAGCGGCGACGGCGGATGTAGTGCGGAATTTTGAGCGGAGCAATCTGCTGGTATCGCTGGCGGCGACAGCGCAGTCGGCGCAGGCGCCGTATGA
Source organism: Oscillibacter sp. (assembly GCA_022791875.1). Lineage (GTDB taxonomy): Bacteria > Bacillota > Clostridia > Oscillospirales > Oscillospiraceae > Oscillibacter. The sequence goes on along the minus strand of JAAVZX010000010.1, from coordinate 7,416 downwards.
GGAACGGGGCTGGGGTGGAGTAGAGCTTGGGGGGTATCGGTTCCCATGGGACCGCGCTTTTGAGATAGGAATGGACATTCGGCTGGGGGAGTTTACGGAGGTGCATAAGGAGCTGTTGGGGATTTATTATCAATAAAGATGTGTGGGGCCTTCCATGTAAATGGAAGGTCCCACATGCTTTGCAGTACGTTACCATGCGACAGGCTTTCGCGCCCAGCAGATTCGCGTCGAGTTAAAAAGTTCTTAGGAAGTGTTCACATAAGGGGGGCGGTATGGTAATATAGGATGATGGAACTGAAAAAGAACAATATGAGAAAAGCCAAGATTGCTTTCCAAAGCAAAGGAAACCGGCGGAAATCAGTGTTGATGCACTTATGTGAACATTACCCGATTCACCTTAATCTCCAGAGGGAGGCACAACGCCGTCCGGGACAGGACAGCAGTATAGTCCGCCGGCAGCCGCCTTCCACTCTTCCCGGGCTTTTTGGATTGTCTCCGGACGGTCCAGCAGTTTAATAGCGGCAAGGGCCAGCACCTCCGCAGCTTTATGAACGCCCTTATGGCCCAGAGAGGTTGCGGCCTGGCCGGTCATATTCCAGGAGTGCAGCTGCGTTCCCAGACAGGCGCACGCGACTGCAATCTGGGCCGTAGGCGTTACGTAGCTTGCATCCCCCACATCACTGGAGCCCATTTCCACAAGAATAGACTCCGGCTTACGATAAAGACGGATTCCGGAGGCCAAAGGCCGCTCCAATATCCGCTCCACGGCTTCCGCCGGCATTTTCCGCGCAAGACTGTCCCGCGTCTCATCCTGCGTGGTTTTAGGCAGACCCGAAAAGAATGCGGCTGCCAGACGGTAGTCCTCTTCGCTGTATTCCGGAGCGCCAAGCTCTGTGAACGCCTCATACAGCACTTCGTTCAGCGTGAAGTTCATCACCAGCTCACTCATACCGGAAATAACCTGAATATTTGCCTGGGTACCTGTCATAAGAGCGGCGCCTTTGGCAACATCTTTGATCCGCTCAAAGATTTCCATGACCATCTGCTTTTTCGGAGCGCGGATAAAGTAATGAAGGCTGGCGCGATCCTGTACGACGTTGGGAGACGAGCCGCCTGCGTCCAGATAGGCATAATGAATGCGCGCGCCGCTGGAGACGTGTTCCCGCAGATAGTTGACGCCCACATTCATCAGCTCGCAGGCGTCCAGGGCGCTCCGCCCCAGCTCCGGACAGCCCGCCGCATGGGCCGGGATGCCCTCAAAGGAAAAATGGACGCTCAGATTGGCCAGATTGCTCCGCTCCACCACATAGTTATCCGTCTGCGGGTGCCAGGTCAGCGCGAGATCCAGCCCGTCAAAGCAGCCGTCCCGGGCCATAAACGCCTTGCCCCAGCCGCTTTCCTCCGCCGGACACCCGTAAAGAATGACCGTCCCCTCATGGCCGGTGGCTTCCAGATACTCCTTGACCGCCACCGCCGCGCCAAAGGCTCCGGTTCCCAGGCCGCAGTGTCCGCAGCCGTGGCCGCTTCCGCCGGGAACAATCGGGTTGTGTGAGGGACAGCCGGCCTGCTGGCTCAGTCCGGACAGGGCGTCATATTCCGCCAGAAATCCAATGACTGGTTTCCCGCTGCCGAAAGAAGCGGTGAATGCGTGGCGCATCCCCGCCAGCCCCCGGCGGACCTGAAACCCCTCTTTCTCCGCCGCGGCTGTCAGGGCGTCGGCGGACTGCCTGACCCGGAAGTCCAGCTCGGCGTAGGACCATATTTGATCGTTCAGGGCGTCCAGCTGCCCGGCGTGCCGGGAAACCGCTTCTGTTACAAATTGTTTATTATCCATGTTTTTCACTTCCAATCGCACAGGAGGAGGGAGGAGGCTGAGGGCCCTCTCCCTCCTTAAAATCGTTTTGAGCGCTTTTTGCTGATATTTCGTCTTTTAGAAGGGAACTCTCAAATCTTCCAGGGTAACATGCTCCAGCTCAAGGGTGGTAAACTTTCCGTCCTTGATGACAACGGGGAACACGGGGGCCACCGGGTTTCCGTCCGTGTACTCCACTGTGCCGAAGGTGCCCTGGGCGTTCTTGTCGTTGCGGAGGTATGCGATCAACGCCTCTTTGTCGGGACCCACGGCGTCCAGGGCCTGCATCACGTGCCAGGCGCAGTCATAGGCCATGTAGGAGTGGGCGCTGAGCTCCTTGCCGCCGCTGGCCTCCCGGAACCGCTCTGCCAGCTCCAGCGCCTCGGGCTGCTCGGGGTCGATGTGGGCGATGGCGGTGCAGCCCTCGGCCAAATCTCCGGCCAGGTCAATCAGACCCTGGTCATAGGAGGCGCCGCCCAGGCCGATCCGTCCGGTGTAGTCCAGCTCTCTGGCCTGCTGGATGATGCGGGCCGCGTCGGCATAGGAGCCCTGGGTGTAGATATAGTCCACACCGGCGGAGATAATCTTTGTCAGCTGCGCGCTGAAGTCCATCTTCATTGCAGCCGCGTTTGCCTCCGCTCTGTTCGGCCTCCTGCTGGGCCTGCCGACGCTGCGGCTCTCCGGGAAGTATCTGCCGATTGTAACCCTGTCCATCAAAAATGATGAAATCGCCGCTGAATCCATGGGCATCGAGCTCTCCCGCTATAAGCTGCTGATTTTCTCCTTCTCCTCGATTTTCGCGGGTCTGGCCGGCGCGTTTTACGCCCACTACGTGGGCTTCATCGACCCCTCCAGCTTCTCCGCCGACCAGTCCATCCAGATTCTAAGCATGATCATTCTGGGCGGCATGGGCAACATCTACGGCAGCATCCTGGGCGCGCTCTCCCTGACGGCCCTGCCGGAGCTGCTGCGCCCCCTGCTCTCCATGCGGCAGGTGCTCTATGGGGCTTTGCTGGTGGTGATGGTCCTGATCCGCCCCCAAGGCATTCTGGGGAAAATAAATCTCAAGCACTTGAAGCAGCAGCACGGAAGCGCTGAAAACGAAACGGAGGAAGGTGGGGTGGAGCATTCATGAGCGCTGTCATTTCCGGAAAAGAGGTCACCCAGCGCTTTGGCGGCCTGGTGGCGGTAAACCGCGTGAATTTCCATCTGGACAAAAACGAAATTGTGGGCATCATCGGCCCCAACGGGGCGGGAAAGAGCACTCTGTTCAACTGCATCACCGGCGTCTATCCTCCGGCGGAGGGGCAGATCTATTTCCGGGATCTGGAGATTACGGGAAAGCGCCCCCACGAGATCACAAAGCTGGGCATGGCCCGCACCTTCCAGAACATCCGGCTGTTCCAGGACATGACCGTACTGGAAAACGCCATGGTAGGCGCCCACGCCCGCCTCAATTCCACCATCGTGGACGCCATATTCCGCCTGCCCCGCCACCGCAGCTCCGAGCAAAAAGCGCTGGAGAAGGCGGAGGCCGTTCTGGACATCACCGGACTCAGCCGCTACCGCTGCCACTATGCCACCAGCCTCCCCTACGGCCTGCAGCGCCGCCTGGAAATCGCCAGGGCCATGGCTTCCGATCCGGAGGTCCTCCTCTTCGACGAGCCCGCCGCGGGAATGAACGAGCAGGAGACCAACGATCTGATGGACCTCATCCGTCAGCTGAAAGAGATGGGCTTTACCATCCTTCTCATTGAACATGATATGCGCCTGGTGATGAACGTCTGCGAGCGGCTCTATGTATTGGACCACGGAAACCTCATTGCCAGCGGCTATCCGGAGGAAATCCGGAAGAATCCCCAGGTAATCGAGGCGTATTTGGGAAAGGAGGCGTGAGGAGGATGGCTTTTTTGGAGGTCCGGGATCTGCATGTCCGCTATGGCGCCGTCAAGGCGGTGCGGGGAATCTCCTTTTCCGTGGACCAGGGGGAGATCGTCACCATCATCGGCGCCAACGGCGCGGGGAAATCGACCATCATGAACACGCTGGCCGGACTGCTCAAGCCGGCGGCGGGGACCATTTTGCTGGACGGGAAGGACGTTACCAACCTTCAGGCCCACGCCATGGTAGCCGGCGGCGCGGCCCTCTCCCCGGAAGGCCGGCAGATTTTCCCCCGCCTGACCGTCCGGGAAAACCTGGCGCTGGGGGCGTACCTGCAAAAGGACAAGGGCCGTGTGGAGGAAAACTATGAGCGGGTGTTCTCCCTGTTCCCCCGCCTCAAGGAGCGGATCGGGCAGATGGGCGGCACCCTCTCCGGCGGAGAGCAGCAGATGCTGGCGGTGGCCCGGGCGCTGATGTGCGACCCGAGGCTGCTGATGCTGGACGAGCCTTCCCTGGGCCTGGCTCCCATTATGGTGCAGGAGCTTTTCGCCCTGTTTGCCCGCATTCAGGAGGCGGGGACCATGATTTTGCTGGTGGAGCAGAACGCCCGGATGGCCCTCCAGATTTCCGACCGGGGATATGTTCTGGAAACGGGGCGCATCGTCCTCAGCGGGACCGGAAGGGAGCTGCGGGAAAACCGGAAGGTGCGGGACGCCTATCTGGGCGGCTTGTAACGGGGAGGGCTGCTTTGATTCCGCACTCTCTGGGGCGCCCAACATTCATACACGTTCTCCCGCCGGGGCGGAAACAGGAAAAGCTTGTGGTAAAATATAGGAAATCTTGAAAAATTGTGAAAAAAGGAGTATATTCATTATGACAACGATCCGTACAAGTGAGGACCCTTCCGTCCGCTGGGCGAAGCTCTTTGCCAAGCTCTATTACTGCATGGCCAAGGAAATGATAGACGCCCTGGGCCCCGAGGAGGGGAAAAAGGCCGTTGCCGCTGCCATTGACAAATTCGGACGGGCCAGGGCCGCCTCCATGAAGGAAGAGGCCGCGGAACGGGGCCTTCCGCCCGACGGAAAGGCGACTTACGACGCTGTGCGCGAAATGCCGGGAATCGGCTGGTCCTTTATCCCGGAGGGCGTCGCCGCCTGTCCGCTGAACGACGTGTGGCAGGACCTGGGCAGCGAGGGCCGGGAGCTGGGCGCCCTTTACTGTGAGATTGACCACGTTCTGCTCAACAGTTTTCAGGTGGGCCTGGAGCGCAATTTCTGCCTGACCCACGGGGATGACTACTGCCAGTTCCTCTACCGGGAGGCCGCGCCATCCGATACGTCCGGGGAGGCGTGAGGACCGCGGGGCGGCGGCCGGTCCGGAGATGATTTGAGGCAGGCGGAGCGTTGCTCCATTTTGTGTTTCTGTCCAGGAATAAGAGACAGCGGAGGTATGAAGTTATGCTAGACCGGCAGAGTGCGCTCCCCCTGTATGTGCAGTTGGAAAGAGAGATCCGGCAGAAGCTGGACGAAGAGGTGTGGCCCATCAATTCCCGGATTCCGTCGGAGAGCGAGCTGGGGCAGATTTACGGCATCAGCCGGATGACCGTCCGCTCCGTGCTGAACCGCCTGACGGAGGACGGGCTGCTCTACCGCGTCCCCGGAAAGGGCACCTTCGTGGCCGAGCCCAAAATCCAGAGCCGCCCGTCCTCCCGCTTCGGTATGCTGGACCAGCTGAACCAGATGGGATACCATGCGGACGCCGAGATCATGTCCCTGGCGGAGACGACGGCCTCCCGCCGGGTGGCGGAGTACCTGCGGCTGAACCAGGGGGACCGGGTGGTCACCTCCCGCTGCCGCTGCATGGTGGGGGACACGCCTATCAGCTATCACGTCTCCTACCTGCCCGCGGCCCTCTTTCCCGATTTTGTCTACCGGGGCCAGTTCCACCACCAGGTCATCGACACCATCCAGATCGAGTACCGGCACACCATCAAGCATCACACCGAGATATTGCAGGTCCGCTCCGCCTCTCCGGAGGACAGTGAACTGCTGGAGGTAAAGGTAAACGCGCCTCTGCTGATGCTGGATACTATTTACTACTCCACCGACGACGTGCCTCTGGACTACTCCACCATCGTCTTCCGGGGCGACAAGGTCAAGCTGACCTATGAGCGCCAGGATCTCTGAGCGGCTTATTCCATAAAGGCCCGGAGGACTGCGTATGATCCGTCCCCGCCGTTTCCAAGGAGGTTTTTGCATGGACAGCAGCATCTATCAGAATTACATCCTCATTTTGAAAGAAGAACTGATTCCGGCGCTGGGCTGCACAGAGCCTATCGCCATCGCCTACGCGGCCGCGGAAGCCGCCGCCCTGCTTCCGGAGGCCCCTGTCCGGATGGAGGTCTGGTGCAGCGGGAATATTATCAAAAACGTCAAGAGCGTCACCGTTCCCAATTCCGGGGGGATGAAGGGGATTGAGGCCGCTGCCGTTCTGGGCATGACCGGCGGAGATCCCCGGAGGAAGCTGGAAGTGCTTTCTGCCGTGACGGAGGAGCATATCTGCAGGACCCGGGAGCTGCTGGGGGCAGGCTTCTGCTCCTGTCATCTGGCGGAAAATGTCTCAAACCTCTACATTCTCGTCAAACTGTCCGGCGGGGAGCACTGCGCCCAGGTGGAGATTGCCGATCGGCACACCCATATTACGAAAAAAATCCTGGACGAAACCGTTCTCTTCTCCGCGGGCCGGGAGGAGCCCTGCCCTGAGACCGTCAAGGGAGATCGCTCCCTGCTGAATGTCCGGGATATTTTAGAGTTTGCGGATACGGTTCGGCTGGAGGACGTAAAAGACCTGTTGGACCGGCAGATTCAGATGAATTCCGCCATCTCCGACGAGGGCCTCCGCGGCCATTACGGGGCCGACGTCGGAAAGACGCTGCTGTCGGTCTACGGGGACGACGTCAAGACCCGCGCCAAGGCCCGGGCGGCCGCGGGCTCCGACGCCCGCATGAGCGGGTGTTCCCTGCCGGTGGTCATCAACTCCGGAAGCGGGAACCAGGGAATGGCCGTCTCCCTGCCTGTCATTGAGTTTGCAAAGGAGCTGGGGGCCGGTCAGGAGCGCCTTTACCGGGCCCTGGTGCTCAGCAACCTCCTCTCCCTGCATCAGAAAAAATATATCGGCAGTCTGTCCGCCTACTGCGGGGCGGTCAGCGCCGCCTGCGGCAGCGGGGCCGCCATCACCTACCTCTGCGGAGGCGGCTACGAGGAGATTTCCAGGACCATCACCGCCACGATTGCCAACGTGGGCGGCATTGTATGCGACGGGGCGAAGCCCTCCTGCGCGGCGAAAATTGCCTCCGCTGTGGACGCCGCGATTATGGCCCATTACCTCAGCGCCCACGACCATACCTTCTCCCCCGGCGACGGCCTTGTAAAAGATAATGTGGAGGAAACCATCGCGAGCCTGGGCCGGGTGGGCCGGGAGGGGATGCGGTCTACGGATGTGGAGATTCTGCGGATTATGACGGAACCGTCTTCGTGAGTGTTTTAGAGCAATTCTCAAAATAAACAATAACCAGCGTGGCGAAACCAGGCAAGACAATCATGTGGGGAGACGCAGCGAAAGGCAAATTGAATAGCAGAATCAAGCGCATCGGGAGAACGGACCCGAAGCTTTCTTAAAGTGGC
>JAAVZX010000009.1 GCA_022791875.1 Oscillibacter sp. | reverse complement strand
TTTGGGGCGGGCCGCTCGCATTGACGTCGTGCATATTTATTCAGTTTCCTTTCACGTGCTTCCATTTAAACGCCGTTTAATTTCGTTTATTTCAACCTTTATCAACGTTCTTCAATTACGTTTTGTGTGTCTCTCCACAACTCGACGCGAATCCGGTGGTTGTTAAAGCCTATTGCGTAGTAACCGCGTGCCTGCTTGTGGGGCATACCGGAAAGGTGTGCCCCACAGTTTTTAATGATAAAAATATGTGGGACCTTCCATGACTATGGAAGGTCCCACCGCTATGCACCCCCGTTTCGGCGCACAGGCCATATCGCCCACCAGATTCGCGTCGAGTTAAAAAGTTCTTTTGCTTACTTTTCTTTCAAGAAAAGTAAGCCGCCGGAGGCCCCCCGTATGGCAGGCACCACATCTACAGCTCGTCTATCGCAAACAGTGCTGCGCCTAAAGCCCCGCACAGGTCCGGGTTTTCTGCAATGAATAGGGAGCTTCCCAGGCGGCTTTCCAGTTCGTGGACGACGCCCAGGTTTCGCGCTACGCCGCCGGTCATCATGAACGGTCCTGCGCCTTTGGCGCGGCTTACCATAGACGCCGTCTTCGCCGCTATGGACTTGTTCAGGCCGTGGATGATGTCGCTGCTGCTGTGGTTGTCTGCTATCAGGGATATGACCTCCGATTCTGCGAAAACCGTACACATGCTGGAAATCGTCAGGTCCTTCTTCCAGGTCAGGCCCTGCCGGCTCATGTCCGGGAGGTCCAGTTCCAGAGTTCTTGCCATCATCTCCAGGAAACGGCCTGTGCCTGCGGCGCATTTGTCGTTCATGATGAAATTCGTCACCGCGCCGCTTTCGTCCAGGCAGATTACCTTGCTGTCCTGTCCGCCGATGTCTACGATTGTACGGATTTTCGGGTTTAGGAAGTGCGCGCCCCTGGCGTGGCAGGTGATCTCCGTCTTCGTGCCTGCGGCGAAGGGGATGTTATTGCGGCCGTAGCCTGTTGCCATGATCGTCAGATTTTCCGGGCTGAGATTCAGCTTTTCGCAGACTTCCTCTAAGGCCGCTCTCGCGCCGTTCTGGGCCTTCGCGCCGGTGCGGACAATCGCCCATGCCTGGAGCTCCTTTTTGTCGTTGAGCACCACCATATTCGTTGTGGTGGAACCGCTGTCGATGCCGGCGTAGAGTGTACCGGTCTTTTTATTTGTCTCTTTCATGGGCTTCCTTTCCGCCTGTTGGCGCCGATCCATAGCAAAACTCTCCGAAAACGCCTCCAGGCGTGTGGAAAGCTGTCCGCTTGGCTGGGGCATATAGTCTGACTCAATCTTTAATATTGGCAGATTAGTCTGCTCTTTCAGAGCGGCATAGTCAAAGCCGTAAAAATCGCAGAACTTCACCGTATTATAAATAATCCCCTTCAAACAGGGATGCTCCACCAGCGCCCTCCGGCTGGCGACGCCCGTCATGCGCATACAGGGCGTCATGCGCAGCAGCGCCCCGGCGTACCACTCCATCAGCGCGTCAAAATCCATGTGCTCCGCGTTCTCCGGCGGGGCCTCCAGGTTCCGGTTCCCGCTGCACGTCAGGTTCACCACCGGCAGGGCCATCTCCCGCTGAATCAAATCCAGCAGCGGCGGGCTGACCCGCGCCCCCAGCACCGCCAGAAACGGCTCCGCCGGAAGGGTCCGGGCGTTCTCCCGACAGGCCCCCAGAAACGCCTCACGGGAAAATTCCCTCTTATAGTACGCCTCACAGGCCCCCGCCAGAGCCGTCAGCTCCGACCGGAAGCGCCGGACGGCACAGCCGTTGTCCTCGTGGGGCAGGTCCGCCATATAGAGAAAATCCTGCCCGCCGGTGAAAGACAGCACGTCCCAGGCCCGGCGGAGGGAGTCGCAGCAGTCCATCATGACCAGCTCCCGCATCTGGCTCCCCTCCTGGATCATGGCCTTGGCGTGACAGCAGAGGTTCGCGTGGGTGAGGGCCTCCGCCGCCTCGAAATCCGGCTCTTCCTGGTCCAGAAGCGTTGGCACGGCCCCGAACGCCGCCAAAAGCTCCACAGGCGTGTACTTGCAGCTATACCCAATCATGCGCCCAAGCCCTCCAGCTGTTCCAGAAACGCGTTGACCCGGGTGACCATCTGGCCGTCGGCCACGTTGCGGGCGTCGCAGCCGTCGCCGTCCAGGACCAGGGTGGGCAGGCCCGCCGCCTCCATCCGCTGTTTCGCGATCTGGGACAGCCCCATGGTCTGCTTGCAGCCCCAGTGGCAGAACAGAATCACGCCGCCGGCGTTCAGCGCCTTCGCGGCCTCAATGGCCGTGTCCACACGGCGAAGGGCGGGACCGTTGTTGATGCTCCCCACCAGCCTGCGGGCCATGCTCTCATAGGGCCGCTCCGGGTCGATGTCCCCCAGATAGTCCCAGGAGATATCGGACCCCACCAGCTCGCAGGGCCCCTTGGGGCCAAAGAGGCCGTTCATGGAATCCTGCCAGTTGGGCATCACATGAAACCAGAAAATCCGCGTCCTCCCGTCCGGCCCCGGCGCGCGCTCCGCCGCCCGCAATAATTCCTCCATATACCGCTCGCTCTCCGGACGCCCCAGCATCACGTGGGTGGCGATCATGGAATACAGCTCCCCCGACATCGTGGCGGGCAGGGACACGCCGCCTCGCTTTTTCAGGTACGCCCGATACAGCTCTATAGACCGCCGGGAGGACGCCAGCCGCGCCCTCAGCGCGTCCGGGTCCAGCCGCCTGCCGCACAAGTCCTCCAGCATGGCGGTCACGTCCCGGAGCTGTCCGGCCACGTACTCCACCGCCTCCTCCGTCTCCCGCCCCGGCACGTCCACCACGGCGTGGGGCGCGCCGTAAAACTCCGCCAGGCGGCGGAAGGACACCTGGTTCGCGTCGCAGGCCAGAGTGGTATTGGCCACCAGCAGGGGCCTGGGCAGCACGCCGCTCTCCGCCAGGCCCAGCATGGTCTTGTGGTAGGAGCAAAGACTCTCGGGGACGTTGCTGGCCTCCGCTTTTTCCGCAAACACGCTCTGGCAGGCCGTACAGGCCACATAGGCGCTCATGCCCTCCGGGAACATGGGCTGGACGCCCAGGGCGTGGAGCAGTTCGCAGGGGAAGAAGATGTTCACCATCACCGTCTCCCCGGGATGGACCAGGGCGTCCACCATGGTCCCGGCCACGGCGCTGTTGAGGTGATCGTAAGCGGCCCGGACGTTCCGGCCCGGACGGCACCGTCCGGAGAAGCGGACCCAGGCATAGGCCGCCGCCAGCAGCCGCCGCGCCGCCTCCGGCGACTCCTCCGTCTTTGCCTCCACCAGTTTTCCAAGGGTTTTCACATAGGGCTTCATCGTTCTTTGACGCTCCTTTTTCTGCCGCGGCGTTCCGCCGCCCGTCTTTCAACATGACATAATTTCATATTTTCAATATTATGTCAAGGGGAAAAGCGTGAATTTTCTGTTTCCCGCCCCTTTTTTTTCTGTCCCTCCGCCGCCGGAATCCACGGAAAAAACAGTGGTAATTTCCGCGGACCTGTGTTATACTGACAAAATAAGCGGCACGGAAATGGCACACGTTTCCGGCACAGCGTATGACAGAATGGAGGAACACAGGCATGAAAGTGGGATTCGGGTGCGACCACGCGGCGGTGGAGCTGAAGGACCAGCTGCTGGCCTATCTGGCGGAAAAGGGATACGAGTGCGTGGACTACGGCGCGGCGGCGGGCGAAAAAGTGGACTACCCCGTCAAGGGCCAGGCGGTGGCGGAGGCCATCTGCCGCGGGGAGATCGACAAGGGCGTCCTTCTCTGCGGCACGGGCATCGGCATCTCCCTGGCGGCCAACAAGGTCCCCGGCATCCGCGCCGCCGTGTGCAGCGAGCCCTACTCCGCCCGCATGGCCGCGGAGCACAACAACGCCAACATCATCGCCATGGGGGCCAGGGTGGTAGGCTCCGAGCTGGCCAAGACGATCCTGGACGCCTTCTTCGGCGCGGAATTTTTGGGCGGACGCCATGCGGATCGGGTCGCCCTGATCACCAAAATCGAGGAAAAATACAGTAAAAGCTGACAAAAACGCCGCTGGCACCCACCAGCGGCGTTTCTTCATACTGCATTTCAGGACACAAGCTGGAACTCCGGGAACACCCAACGGTCGTCCTCGTAGACATAGCGGAAGGACCAGCACTCCACCCCGGCGGACACCCCGTCCGCGTCCAGGTGCTCCACGCACACGTTCACGGAATACTCCGTCCCGCTGTCCTGCTGCACCTCCACCGACACGTCCCCCCAGTGCTCCGCGCGGGGGCGGTTCTCCCCGGAGACGTACAGCGCCCCGTCGATCTCACGGTACACGGGCCGCTCGCCCCCCGTGGCCAGAAGGCGCTCCGTCAGCTCCTTCGAGAACGCGCTGCGCAGGAAGGTCCGCAGGTCGTCCAGGTCCTCCATGCCGGGCATGTCCACTTTCCGGTACGTCCGGCCCTCCACCCGCGCGGTCTCCCCGCTGTCGGGTAGCAGGTCCACGCTGAACCAGCCGTACATGGCGGCGGCGCGCTGGTAGGCCGTCAGGATTTCCTCTTCCGGCAGGGGGCGGGGGTCGTGCTCCAGGAGGGAGCTGCTCATATCCGCCACAGGTGAGGCGCTTCTGGCCTCCACGGCGGGCCGCTCCGGCGCAGATGCGCCGTCAGGCGCGGCCGCTGGCACGGCGCTCTGTCCGCCGCAGCCGGACAGCAGCAGCGTCAGAAGCAGAAAACTGATTCCCCATCTTCGCATGGTTCTCCCCCCTGTCTCTCTCAGCGCTCCCGGGGGACCACCGCCCAAGTTCCTCCGCTTCAACGGGTCCGCGGTTCCCCCTCTTGTCTTCCTGATCTTAGAGTAACACACTTTTGTCCAAAATTCCACATAAATTTTTCATAAATTTTGTTTTTCAGGAAAAAATATCTTCCCCGCCAGACCCGCGATTTCAGCCCTCCCAGTTTCTTCCTTTCCACGCCTCCGCTGCAGGCGGAAAAAAAGCCGCCCGGTGCTCCGGACGGCTTCCAATATAGACAGAGACGGCCCGCCCGCCTGGGGGCGCGGCTTCCTCTTAGTTGTGGGCTGTGCCGCCGGTACGGTCCGGCGGTCTTGTTCTGTCTTCCGCGGAGTGTGAGGTAGATACGCCCTCGGGCGGGTCTGGGAGCGGGGCTCTCGGAGCTTCTGCCGGAAAGAGTCGTATTTATCTTCAACGGGCGCTCCGCCTCACGGATCACCCGATTCACGCGCAGAAAAAGAAAAACCCACGCTTTCTAGCGTGGCGTTCCCGATTCCCCCTCAGCGGTCGCTGCTGGTCCAGACCTCGTCAAGAAAAATCAGATCGTCCACGTCTCCCGGTATCACGGCGCACAACTTTTTCATAGCGGTTTCCTCCTTTCACAATTTCATTGTTTTGTATTATACCACAGCATTTTTCTCCTTGCAAGGGTAATTTCCAGTAACTTTTCCAATTTACCTGCCAGATTTTCCCGTAATTTTTTGGCAATATTGACGTATGACGTTTTGCCAAGAAGTGGATCGCTGGGATTTTTTCCTCGGCTGTTCTATTCAATTCCCGTTAAAAAAATGCTTTGACGCATGAAGAATCCACTTTTTCCGCCCATTTCTTTGTGCATTTTTTCTCTCGCCATGTAATTTCACCATGTGCTATAATACATCTATTGTAAATTCCGCGTCCCTTCACCACGACCCGCCCATGGCGGCGGCTCCAGGAGGTCCCTATGCCCAGACGTGCCCGAAAGCGCCGCGCCCTGCTTCCAAGGCTCTTCACTCTGCTGCTCCTGGCGGTTCTGGCGGTCCTGTACGTCCGCTGGAGCAACGCCGCTTTGCAGACCGCCGCATTTGACCCCGTGTTCGCCAGGCTCCCCCAGGGCTTCGACGGGTGCCGCATCGTGGTTCTGGGCGACCTGCACAGCACCGTTTTCGGGGAGGACAACCAGGCCCTTGTCGAGGCCGTCCAGGACGCGGAACCGGAGTATATTTTCCTCGTCGGCGACCTCCTGGACGCCTTTCGTGAAAGTCCAGAAGACTACGCAAAAAAAACCGCAAAGGCCCTCGCCGACATTGCCCCCACCTACTACGTCACAGGCAACCACGAGTGGGCCGCCGGCAACGTTCCGGATCTGAAAAAGGACCTGACCGCCCAAGGCGTCACAGTCCTCTCCAACGAATTCATCACTCTGAACCGCAACAGCGACACCATCGTCCTGGCAGGCATCGACGACCCCAACGGCTACGCCGATCAGAAGACCCCGGAAACCCTGGCCGCAGAGCTCTACGCCGCCCACGGCGACCCCTTCTGGCTCCTCCTGGCCCACCGCAACGACCATTTCCCCGACCAATACAGCCTCCTCGGCGCAGACCTGGTCGTCTCCGGCCACGGCCACGGCGGTCTCATCCGCCTCCCCTTCACCGACGGCCTCGTCTCCACCGACCGCACCCTCTTCCCCTCCTACACCGCCGGCCTCTACGAAAAAAACGCCTCCACCCTCTTCGTAACCCGCGGCCTCGGCAACTCCGGCTCCACCTTCCGCGTCTTCAACCGCCCCGAGGTCGCTGTCATCACCCTCCACGCGGCCATCCGCTGAGCCCATTACGGGGGACGGGGGACGAGGGGGCCTCCGGCGGCCAGGGGCTTTGCCCCTGGACCCCACCAGGGAGGCGCGCGCCTCCCTGGACCCTGGCAGATCACTCCCTGCTTGACTGCCTACTTCTCCTGGCAGGCTTCCGCGAGCTGTAGGCCCAGGGACAAGCCTTGGTAGAATGAGTACAGGCCGTAGCCCTCTACCGGATCGCTGATGCACTCCGGCCATAACGCTTTATCTGGCTCCACTCGCCAGTAATTATATAGTAGCTGTATCACTTCTGGTATCTCTTTCATGTATCCCCACCCCTTTTTATCATACACATGCACGTACATTAACTTACCACGCAAAAAAGCGTATGTCAAGAGGTGTCGCCATGTTTTCTGAAAAAATTCGGATGCTCCGGCAAGAACGGAAAATGTCACAACCCGCTGTCGCAGCAGAAATGGGACTTTCTATGCGTGGCTATCAGAATCTCGAGTTAGGTGCAGTGCCGCGCTACAGTTCCTTACTTTGTGTTGCAAACTTCTACAATGTTTCCGCAGACTGGCTTATGGGCAGAACTGAGAAACGTGAAACCCAAAGTAAATCGCCAATCTTAAATCAGCAGGAGACTGTGGCTATGACATTCGCAGAAAAAATACGGATGCTCCGCATAGAGCGCAATCTCAGCCAGACCGCCGCCGGGGAGGGCATGGGGCTTTCCATGCGCGGCCTACAGGATATCGAATTGGGCAAGTTGCCCCGCTATGAATCCCTCCTGCGCATCGCCGACTTCTACGACGTCTCCATCGACTGGCTGATGGGCCGCACCGAGCGCCGGGACGCCCACCGCCTGTGAGGTCCTCTATGCACGAGTTTTCAGCCGGACAATACGATATCGCCGTCATCGGCGCGGGCCACGCGGGCATCGAAGCCGCCCTTGCCGCCGCCCGCCTGGGACTGGAGACCATCATTTTCACCATCAACCTGGACGCCGTGGGCAACATGCCCTGCAACCCCGCCATCGGCGGCACCGGGAAGGGCCACCTCGTCCGGGAGCTGGACGCCCTGGGGGGCGAGATGGCGAAAGCCGCCGACGCCTGCTGCATCCAGTACCGCCTTCTGAACAAGGGGAAAGGCCCCGCCGTCTGGTCCCTCCGCGCCCAGGCCGACCGCAGGAAGTACCAGGGCTACATGAAGGGCGTTCTGGAGCGCCAGGAGCACCTGGCCGTCCGCCAGGGGGAGGTTACGGAGATCCGCGTGGAGAACGGCGCGGTGTCCGCGGTGGTGCTGGCCACGGGGGCGGTGTTCTCCGTCCGCGCCGCCATTGTGGCCACGGGCACCTATCTGGCCGGACGCACCATTGTCGGCGAATGGGTCCAGGACTCCGGCCCCGACGGGATGCACGCCGCGGGGCCGCTCACGGACTCCCTTCGCGCCCTGGGTCTGCCCCTGCGGCGCTTCAAGACGGGCACCCCGCCCAGGGTCAACGCCCGCACGGTGGACTTTGACGAAATGGAGCTCCAGCCCGGAGACGATCTCCCGGTTCCCTTCTCCTACGGCACCGCCGTGCCCCCGGAGAACCGCGCCGTCTGCTGGCTCACCTGGACCACGGACGAGACGAAGCGCATCGTCCAGGAAAACCTGCACCGCGCCCCCATGTACTCCGGCGTCATTGAGGGCATTGGGCCCCGCTACTGCCCGTCGTTTGAGACGAAGATTGTCCGCTTTCCGGACAAGCAGCGCCACCAGCTTTTTGTGGAGCCCATGGGGCTGGACACGGAAGAGCTGTACATTCAGGGCTTCTCCTCCTCCATGCCGGAGGAGGTGCAGATTGCCATGCTCCACAGCGTCCCGGGGCTCCGCCGCGCGGTGATAACCCGCCCCGCCTACGCCATAGAATATGAGTGCGTAGACCCCCTGGCCCTCCGGCCCACGCTGGAGGTGAAAGGTGTCCCCGGCCTCTACGGCGCGGGGCAGTTCAACGGTTCCTCCGGCTATGAGGAAGCGGCGGTCCAGGGGTTGGTGGCGGGCGTCAACGCCGCCCGGAAGCTCATGGGGCAGGACGAATTCATCCTCTCCCGCGCGGAGTCCTACATCGGCGCGCTCATTGACGACCTGGTCACGAAGGGCACCAACGAGCCGTACCGCATGATGACCTCCCGCAGCGAGTACCGCCTCCTGCTCCGCCAGGACAACGCGGACCTCCGCCTGACGAAGCGGGGCTATGAGGCGGGCCTGGTCCCGGCGGAACGCCTGCGGGCGGTGGAGGAAAAATACGCGGCGGTCAGCCGCGAGATCAAACGCCTGGCCCACACGGGCGTCTCCCAGTCGAAGGAACTGTCCGCTTTCCTGGAATCGAAGGGCACCGCGGACATCCCCGGCGGAAGCCCGCTGGATGCCCTTCTGAGACGCCCCCAGATTCACTATGAAGACCTGGCCCCCTTCGACCCGGAGCGCCCGGACCTCAGCCCCGACATTGCGGAGCAGGTGGAGATCTCGGTCAAGTACGAGGGCTACATCCGCCGCCAGCAGAAGCAGGTGGAGGACTTTCACAGAATGGCCTCCCACCGCCTGCCGCCGGACCTGGACTACAGCGGCATCCAGGGCCTGCGCCTGGAGGCGCGGGAGAAGCTGAACGCCGTGCGGCCCCTGGATTTGGGGCAAGCCTCCCGGATCTCCGGCGTCTCCCCGGCGGACACTGCGGCGCTCATGATCTACCTGGAGAGCGCCGCGCGGAAAAAGGACGGGGGGACTCCGCCGTGAAGCGGGTGCGGGCCGTTCTGATGCTGGAGGCGGCGCTGCTGCTGGTCTTCTGGCCCCCCTTCCTCTGGGCCATGCTGGCCCCCAGGCGCCTGTTTTACCAGTCCCCGCCGTTCCTCCAGTTCCTCTGTCAGGCCTCCCCCTACATGCTGGCGCTGGATCTCGTGCCCGGCCTCCTGGGCCTGCTGGCCCTGCGGGGCGTCCGAAAGGAGCAGGGAAAGAGCGGGCTGTACCGCCTGGCCGCGGCCCTCTGCCTGCTCCACGCCGCCGCGGGCGGGCTTCTCCTGGGCCTGTTTCTGATCATATACGCCGTGACTGCGTTTCTCAGGTTCACAAACTGACCGGATTTGAAAAAGCTGTCTGACGCTTTGTCAATCTGTCTATATTGAATAAGGAAAGGATGCGCTTATGATTATCGACCTCACCCACACGATCACCCCCGAGCTGGCCGCCTATCCCGGCGATCAGGCCCCGTCCCTGGTCCCCTCCGCCACCCTCGCCAGGAACGGTTTCCGCACCACCCTCCTGACCCTCACCTCCCACACCGGCACCCATATCGACGCACCCTCCCACGTCCTCCGGGACGGCTCAGACCTGGACGACCTGCCCATCTCCCAGTTCAGCGGCCGGGCCTCCGCCCTGGACGTCTCCGGCGTCGGCCCTGTCATCACCGCCGACTTCCTCCGCGCCCAGAACGGCCTCATCCGCACCGCCGACTTCGTCCTCTTCTACACCGGCTGGGAGAAGAAATGGGGCACCCCCGCCTTCTTCGAGGACGGCTTTCCCGTCCTGGACGAGGCCGCGGCCCGCTACCTGGTCTCCTGCGGTCTCAAGGGCGTGGGCACCGACTCCTTCAGCGTGGACGCCCTCTCCAGCCCCGACATGCCCGCCCACCGCATCCTGCTCAGCGACGGCATGGTGATCGTCGAGTGCCTCCGCATCCGGAACGTGGTGGGCCGCAAGGATTTCCACTTCACCGCCCTGCCTCTGAAATACAAGAACGCCGACGGCGCCCCCGTCCGGGCCATTGCCGAGCTGGGGGAGCAGGCGGAAAAGGAGATGTAGCCTTGTGAGAATGCTGCTTGCCATCCTCCTGTGCAAGCTGGGCCGCTTCGTGGGGAAGCTGGTGGGAAAGGGCAGCTCCCTGCCCGGGAAGCTGGCTTTGAAGGTCTGCCCGGATATTCTGGGGCGCGTAGCCCTGCCGGGGCGGATCATCGCCGTCACCGGGTCCAACGGCAAGACCTCCACCGTGGAGATGATCGCGGCGATTCTCCGCGCCGGCGGGAAGACCGTGATCTGGAACGAGGAAGGATCGAACCAAATTGAGGGCGTGGCCACCCTGGTCCTCACCCACGCATCCCTCAGCGGCAAGGTCCGGGGCGACGTGCTCCTGATCGAGTCCGACGAGCGCTACGCCGCCAAGACCTTCAAGTATTTCCACCCCACGGAGTTCGTCATCACCAACCTCTACCGGGACCAGCTCACCCGCAACGGCCACCCAGAGTGGGTCTACGACGCCATCCTCCCCGCCATCCACCCGGAGACGACCCTGCTCCTGAACGCCGACGACCCCCTGTCCTCCTGCTTCGCCCAGGGGCACCAGCGGGTCAAATGGTTCGGCATGGACCGCTGCGCAGTCTCCGCGGACGCCCCTGGGGGCCTCTACCGCGACGGCGCGTTCTGCCCCCTCTGCCACGCCCCCATGGAGTACGATTACGCCCACTACAACCACATCGGCGCGTACCGCTGCACCGCCTGCGGCCACCGCAAGCCCCAGACCGACTACACCGTCACCGCCGTGGACACGGACGCTTGGACCGTCACCCTGGACGGCGGAACCCGCATCGCCCTGGCCTTCCAGAGCATCTACAACATCTACAACATCCTGGCGGCTTACGCGGCCTGCCGGGAGTGCGGCGTCAGCGGCGAAGCCGCCGCGGGGGTGCTGAACAACTACCTGCTGAAAAACGGGCGGATGCAGAAATTTACCCTCGGGGCCCATCACGGCACCCTCCTCACCAGCAAGCACGAGAACTCCATCGCCTACGACACCAACCTGCGCTACATCGCGGGCCGGGACGGAGACTGCGCGGTGCTGGTGATTGTGGACGCGGTGAGCCGCAAGTATTTTACCAGCGAGACCAGCTGGCTCTGGGACATCGACTTCGACCAACTGGCTGTGCCCCAAGTGAAGCGGGTGATTCTCTCCGGACGCTACTGCAATGATCTGGCGGATCGCTTCTCCTTCACGCGGCTGGAAAACTGGTCCGTGATTCCGGACATTTCCGCCGCGGCGGACGCTTTGAAAGCCGATGGGGACGAAGATTTATACGTGGTCACGTGCTTTTCCGACCGGGACAAGCTGCTCAGCCGCGTGGAAAAGGAGGCGTGAGGCATGGATGTGCATATGCTCCATTTTTACCCGGATCTGATGAATCTCTATGGCAGCTGCGCCAACCTCCTGGCCCTGGGGCGTTACCTGACGGCCCTGGGCTGTACCGTGACCATGAATCCCGTCAGACCCGGTGACGCCGCCGATTTCACTCATGCGGATTTCCTCTACATGGGCGCGGGGACGGAGCGCCGGGCGGAAGCCGCCATGACCGACTTCGCCCGCTTCGCCCCGGAGCTGAAAGCCGCCGTCAGCGACGGCATGGCCGTCCTCTTCGCCGGGACGGCGATGGAGCTTCTCGGGAAGGAGATCCGCCGCGCGGACGGCGGGGCCTACGCCGGAACGGGCCTCGCAGACTTCCGCACGGAGCGCCAGAAAACCCGGACCGTCGGGGACGTGTACGGGCGCACGGCGCTGTTTCCCGAGCCCGTGGTGGGCTTCCTGAACACCTGCGGGAAGATGGCGGGGGTGGAAACGCCTCTGCTGGAATCCACAGAGCTGGGCGTCGGCAACAGCCTGACGCCGGGTCCGGAGGGCTTTCACTGGAAGAACGTGTTCGCCTCCCAGCTCACCGGCCCCCTTCTGGTGAAGAACCCGAAGCTGCTGGAGACGGTGGCCGCGGCCATCTACGCCCGCCGGGGCCAGACGCTTCCGGCAGAGCGCCCCCGGGACGAGTGGGCGGAGAAAGCCTACGCCGTCACGGAGGAACAGCTTCGCCTGAGAATCAAATAACCCCAAGAGCGCCGCACCAACCCGCGGCGCTTTTTCGCGCCCGAATGCCACCCGCTTCCAGCAGGCCCATATATTGAGGGTTGCTTCCTCCGTCTGGATTCTGTATCATTTACAGGAGAACACCAGAAAGGAGCAGCCATGATACGAAAAATGCTATGCGGACTTCTCAGCACCGCAGTTCTTGCCCTGCCCGTCCACGCCGCGCGGCCCGTCTCCGTGCAGATTGACGGGGAGCATATGGGGGCCGCCGCTTATGTGGAGCAGGGCGTGACCTATATTCCCATGCGGGATCTGATGGAGGCTTTGGGGGACTGGGAGGTCTGGTGGGACCACGCCTCCGGCACTGCCGCCGCTTCCTCCGAGAGCACCCGCCTCCACGCCGACCCGGAGACGGACACCATCACAGTGGACGGCGCGGTCTACTCCGGCCGGGTGGCCGTGGTGAACGGGCGGACCTACCTGCCCCTGCGGACCGTGGTGCAGGCTCTGGGCGGGCGGGTGGCCTGGGACCCGTGGCTGGACGGCGCCGCCGTCACCACCGCCGGGGCCCCCTACGACGCCTCCGACTACTACTGGCTGGCCCACATCATCTGCGCCGAGAGCGGCGGCGAGCCCCTGGAGGGCCAGATCGCCGTGGGCAACGTGGTCCTGAACCGGGTGGACAGCGAGGAATTCCCCGACACCATCCCCGGCGTCATCTTCGACTGCGTGGACGCCGTGCAGTTCGAGCCCGTGGAGAACGGAACCGTCTTCCGGGACCCCACGGAGCTGTCCAAAGAGGCGGCGCGGCTGGTCCTGGACGGGGAAAAGACCATCGGCGGCGCTCTGTTTTTCTACGCCCCGGCCCTCTCCGAGGGCGTGTGGATCAACGACAACCGCACCTATGAGCAGACCATCGGCTGCCACCGCTTCTACTCCTGACCGTCCTCTCCGCAGAAAAATGCCTGCGTTTTCTAAAAAAACGCCTCCCGGACAGAATCTTTTCTGTATACTTCTCCGGCGGGATTGACTTTTCTTCCCATTCACGATACAATTAGGGAGAATATGGAAGACACAGGCCCATGGACGCGATGTGGAGGTGACTTATGCTTTTTTCAAACCAGCCCAGGACCCGCTACCAAAAAGCGCCGGTCCACGAGGTAATCTGCCAGCTGCGCTTTCCCACCATTCTCTCCATCAGCAGCGGGGACCCCTCCGCCTACCAGGAGCTGATCCGGGACGCCTTTCCCCAGTACGTCCGCCGCCAGGACGCCATGACCCTCTCCGGGCCCAACGCGCCCCGGACGCCGGTGCCAAATCATCATTTCCTCTCCCAGGACGGCAAGTGGCGGCTCAACCTCACCCAGTCCTTTATCGCCCTGTCCACGCTGGACTATCCGGGCTGGGAAGCCTTCGCGGGGCGTCTGGACCAGCCCCTTGCGGCCTTCATTGAGGTGTACAGGCCCGGCGGCTTCCAGAGGGTGGGGCTGCGCTACGTGAATGTGGTTTCCAGGAGCCGCCTGGGGCTGGACGGGGTTCCCTGGACAGAGCTTTTCACCTCCGCCTACACCGCCCCCCTCCGGGAACCGGATGTGTCGGAAAACCGGCTTCTCTCCTGCGGCTGCGACCTGACCCTCCAGCTGGACTCCAGCTGCCAGGCCCGCATCCACTCCGGCCTGGGCCGCATCGCCTCCCAGAAAAAGCCAGACCCAAACCAGGAGATCAGCTTCATCCTCGACATCGACCTCTCCATGAGCGGCAGCGTCTCCTGCTCCCTCGCCGCCGCGGCCCTCGAAACCATCCACGCTCACTCTACACGCATCTTCGAGGGCGCTATGTCTGAACGGCTTCGTACGGCTATCGGGCCTGAGTGAATGACTGTAAGCTGGGCACCCCGCGGGGGGACGGGGGGCTGCCAGCGGGGCTTCCCGCCTCCGGCGGCCAGAGGGCTTTGCCCTCTGGACTCCCACCAGGGAGGCGTGCGCCTCCCTGGACCCTGGCAGATCGGGCTGTTTTTGATGGCGGGTACTGTGCTTGGGGCTTTGCGTTGTTCGGCAATTTTACTAAAGAACCGTCCTTTTTTGTGGGGGCGGTTCTGCTTTTTATGAAAATTGCAGAAATTTTTTCCTCTGGTTTTTTTGATTTTAGTTATTTTATTTCTTGTCTAAAATGGGCTCTTTCCGATATCCTATATATAATGAAAATCCTGACTCCGTAACCCGAGATTTTCAAATCAATTGGGTTTCCCCGGCGGGCCCCGTTTCCGTCCGCGGGAGGCTGGGAAGAAGGTTGCCTAATGTTAAAGAGCGAATACCTGCAAAACGTCTATACACAGGTCGTTACCCGCGACCCCGACCAGCGCGAGTTCCATCAGGCCGTCCTGGAAGTCCTCGAGAGCCTTGACCAGGTCATCGGCCGCTTCCCCCAGTACCAGGAGCGGGGCATCGTCGAAACCTTCGTCGAACCCGAGCGCATGATCTGCTTCCGCGTCCCCTGGGTGGACGACCAGGGCCATGTCCAGGTCAACCGCGGCTACCGCATCCAGTTCAGCTCCACCATCGGACCCTATAAGGGCGGACTCCGCTTCCACCCCACCGTCAACCTCTCCATCCTCAAGTTCCTGGGCTTCGAGCAAATTCTCAAAAACAGCCTCACCGGCCTCCCCATGGGCGGCGCCAAGGGCGGCGCGGACTTCGACCCCAAGGGTAAGAGCGACGGCGAGGTCATGCGCTTCTGCCAGAGCTTCATGACCGAGCTGAACCGCCACATCGGCCAGTTCGTCGACGTCCCCGCCGGCGACATCGGCGTCGGAGGCCGCGAGATCGGCTACCTCTTCGGCCAGTACCGCCGCATCCGCGGCTCCTACGACGCCGGCGTCCTCACCGGAAAGGGACTGGCCTTCGGCGGCTCCCTCGTCCGCACTGAGGCCACCGGTTACGGCCTGTGCTATATCACCCAGGAGATGCTCCGCGTCCTCAAGAACGACAGCTTCGAGGGCAAGACGGTGGTCATCTCCGGCTCCGGCAACGTGGCCATCTTCGCCACGGAGAAGGCCACCCAGCTGGGCGCGAAGGTCGTGGCCCTCAGCGATTCCAACGGCTATATCCACGACCCCAACGGCATCAATCTGGACGTGGTGAAGGACATCAAGCTGAACCGCCGGGGCCGCATCAGGGAGTATGCCGCCGAGGTCCCGGGCAGCACGTACCACGAGGGCTTCCGGGGCATCTGGACCATCCCCTGCGACATCGCCCTGCCCTGTGCCACCCAGAACGAGATCGACGGCGACATCGCCGAGACCATCGTGAAGAACGGGGCCATGGCCGTAGCGGAGGGCGCGAACATGCCCTGCCGTCCCGAGGCCATCCGGGTCTTCCAGGAAGCGGGCCTGCTGTTCGCCCCCGCGAAAGCGGCCAACGCCGGCGGCGTTGCCACCAGCGGCCTGGAGATGAGCCAGAACAGCATCCGCCACGCCTGGACCTTCGAGGAAGTGGACGAGAAGCTGAAGGGCATCATGGTCAACATCTTCCACAACATCTACAACGCCTCCATTGAATGCGGCGTCCCCGGCGATCTGGTAGTCGGCGCGAATATCGCGGGCTTCAAGAAGGTAGCGGACGTTATGCTGGCCCAGGGGACTATCTGAGCAAAACAAAGGAATCCACGTAATCAACGGCGCTGTGTACCCAAAACACAGTGCCGCTTTTTTCCCTCCCGCCCCTGCGCCCACCGTATCCCGACGGACATTCCGTAGGGGCGGACCTATGTGTCCGCCCTTCCCCCAGCGCCCACCGCACCCCCGACAGGCGTTCCGTAGGGGCCGCCGCCCTCGGCGGCCCTTCCCCCGCAACCCAGGCACCCCCAGCGATATGCAGCCCCTGCCAGGGCGGACACGCAGGTCCGCCCCTACAGAAAACGCCCCCCAAATGGTCAAGATAAGCCTGCAATCCGCCTATATTAAAGAGCAGCCTCTTCACCGGAGAAAAGGAGGGTTCTTCTCATGACCTACGTACTATCCGATCCCCACGGAAACTGCCAAAAATACGACGCCATGCTCCGCGCAATCCACCTCCGCCCCACTGACACCCTCTACGTCCTGGGCGACGTCATCGACCGTGGCCCAGACGGCATCCGCATCCTCCTGGACATGATGGCCCGCCCCAACGTCGTCCCCATTCTGGGAAACCACGAGTTCACCGCCGCCATGTGCCTCCCCTGGCTGATGGAGGAGGTCACCGATCAGAGCCTCGACCGCCTGGGCGCGGACCAGATTGCGGCTCTCAGCGAGTGGATCGCCAACGGCGGCGGGCCCACCCTCCGCAGCCTCAAGCAGCTGGCCCAGGAGGACCGGGAGGATATTCTGGACTATCTGCGGGACATGAGCCTCTACGCCCAGGCAGAGGCGGGCGGGAACGCCTTCCTGCTGGTCCACGCCAACCTGAACCGCTTTGAGCCCGGCAAGTCCCTGGAGTCCTACGAGCTGACCGACTTCCTCTTTGGCTCCCCAGACCTGGACCGCCCCTGTTTCCAAGACCGCTTCCTCGTCTTCGGCCACACCCCCGTCCAGCTCCTCCGCGAGCAAGCTGGGGAACCGCCCTCCGACGCCATCTTCCGCCGCGGGAACCTGATCGGCATCGACTGCGGCTGCGGCTTTGACGGCCCCCTGGGCTGTCTCTGCCTGGAGACGCTGGAGGAATTCTACACCTGACGCCCATAAAAGAAGCCCCCGAATGCTCACGCATTCAGGGGCTTCTCCCATTTCCGCAATCCTACTCCCCGCTCTTCTTTTTCCGCACCTTCTTCTCCTTCTCCCCAGGCACGCCGCCCTTCTTAGCCGCGTCGCAGTCCCCCGCAAGGGGGCACCCGGCGCACTTGGGCGCGCGGGCCGTGCAGGTATCCCGCCCAAAGAGGACCATCCGGTGGCAGAAGTTGTTGGACTCCTTGGGCGGCAGCACCTTCCGGAGCTGGCGCTCCACCTGCACGGGGTCCTTGGACCCGTCGGTGAGGCCCAGACGGCCTGTGATGCGGATGCAGTGGGTGTCGCAGACGTAGGCGGGCTGTCCGAACACATCCCCCAGGATCAGGTTGGCGGTCTTCCGCCCCACGCCGGGGAGGCCCACCAGCTCCTCCATGGTCCCGGGGACCTTCCCGCCGAAGTCGGCGATCAGCTTCTGCGCGCAGACCACGATATCACGGGACTTCCCGTTGTAGAACCCGCAGGAGTGGATGTACTGCCCCACTTCCTCCGGATCGGCCTCCGCGAAGCTCTCCAGGGTGGGGAAGCGGGCGTAGAGGGCGGGGGTCACCTGGTTCACACGGGCGTCGGTACACTGGGCGGAGAGGCGGACGGCGAACAGGAGCTCATAGTCCTTTTTGTACTGCAGGGAGCACAGCCCGTCGGGGTAGAGCTCTTTCAGGGCCTGGATGATGCGGCTGACGGCGGCTTTCGGTTTCATGGCGGTTTCTCCGTTTCTGTCGATTCTTGCGAAGAGTATACCACGGATTCCGCCCCGCCGCAAGGGCGGAGCGCCGTCCTCACCAATAAATGCTGTTGGCGTCGGCGCTGTACAGGAGGGACACGACGTCCGCACGGGGGCACTGTGCATGGGACTTCCAGCTCAGACCGCCGCTGTGGAGAAGGCCGCGGGTGTCGACCCAGGCCAGGGCGTCGGTGAAATACTGGCTGGGGTACTGCTTCGCTATGAGGCTGCTGTTCCGGGAGGGGGAGGGCTTGTTGTAGGCCCGCCAGAGGAAGGTGACGACCTGGCCCCGTGTGCAGGTGGCGTCGGGCTTGAAGTGGGTGGCGTCCACGCCGGTGGTGACCCCTTGTCCAGCGCCCAGAGGACCGCGTCGTGGTAGTAGGACCCGGCGGGCACGTCCGCGAAGGGGCTGGCGGCGGTGGGCGTCACGGGCGCGGCGGGCGTGGGTGTGGGCGTAGGTGCAGGCGTTACAGGCGTGACGGGGGTGACGGGCGCAGCGGGAGCGGGCTTCTGCGTCTCAGCGGGCTTTTCCGGCTCCGGTTCCGCCGCGCCCGCCTCGGGCCAGCGGGTAATCCGGTAATCCGCGGTTTCCACCGAATACCGGCTCAGTTTCCCGCCCCAGTGGACGGAGCCGCCCACGTTCCCCTCAGCCGTCACCACGCCCTCCGGCAGAACCTCCAGGACGATCACGCTGTGGCTGTCCGCGTTGATCCGCAGGATGTCCCCTGCCCGCACGTCGGAAAAGGACACCTCTTTGTACATCCTGGCCGGGAGGCTTCCGAAGGCCGCGTCGCTGAGCATGAAGGCAAAGCCCGCGCAGCCGTAGCCGCCGGAGTAGATCCCGCCTTTCCATTCGTAAAAGTTATCGTTTGTCCAGCGCGAATTTTCCGGGTACTGGCTCTTCAAGGCGATCATAGTCTCATAGGCGGCCTTGTCCTCCGCGGCCTGGGCGGGCGGCGCGGAGACAGCCTCCTCCGCACCGCAGACCTTGCAGACCCGGTATGCAGTGCCCTGCACGGTTTTCTGCTCCCAGGTGTGGTTGGTCTTCGGGACAGTGGAAATGGTTTCCTCGCAGCCGCAGCGTTTGCAGGTCCGGCAGAAGCGGCCCTCGGCCACACAGGTGGCCTCCACGGTGGCGTAGGTCCACGCGCCGGAGGGCTGGTTGGCGTGGTCGCAGGACGGGGACGCGCCGGGGTCTGCGGGGGAACCGGCTCCGTCCTCCAGGAGGAAGTAGTAGATGATGGGATAGGGCTGATCGGCGCAGTAATCGTCCAGATGGCAGCAGCGGACGGCGTCATAGCCGCCGAAGTCGGCCTTGGTGAACACGCCCCCCTTTCCCAGGGGCATGGAGAAGCCGGTGTCGCGGATCTCGATGCTACTTCCGGAGAGGGACACGCTGCATCCCGTGACGGTCACGCCGTCGAAGCGTTCCCCGTTGAGGGTCCTCCAGGCTTCCTTCACGTCGCTGCCCACCTCCACGGCCATCACATGGGCTTGGGGCTCGGACAGGAACTCGCCGCTGGGGCTGTAGGCGCTGAGGGTCAGCTCGTCGGTGCGGTCCCTTGCAGAGGAGAGCCAGAACTGGACGGAGAAGCCTATGCCGGAGCCGCCGTAGCCGAAGTAGGCCGGGGAGTATTGTGAGGCAAATGCGGATGGGATCAGCGTGAGGATCAGCGCCGCGGCGCAGAGCCAGGATGTAATGTGTCTGATTTGTTTAGTTTTCACAAAAACCTCCTTGTGATTTGGTGGATTTGACCCATTCAGGTCCTTTGTATACCCTCTTCAGGTGGGACAAATCCTTTCGTTATATAAGTGTATAAAAGACCGCCCCAGGTTCATTTTATTTTCGGAAAAATTGTACGAAAATTCGCACTTATATTTGTTGGTTTTGCCAATGCGCTTAAATACAGGGACTCTTAGCAGCTGCACCGCTAAGAGTCCCTTTACGTTTTTTATTGAAAACTCCAAAACAGCTTTACCTGTCCTTCGGTGTTATCGCGATAATCTCCCGGATGGTTTGAATAAGCTTCTGCGCCTGAATGCTGGGGGGATGCTTTTTGTGGTATGCCACGGCCAGGTTCCAGTGGAGGGGCGGATCGCCGATGGAGAAATAGCACAAATCATCCCGGTAGGTGTTGATGCCAAAGGTGGCAAAGGCCATAAACGCGTTCCCTATGCTGGCCTTTACCAAATTCTGCTTGGTCTGGTCGCCCTTCACCTCCAGAATCACATTGGGAACAATATTCAGGCTGGAAAAGAAATTCAGCACAATTTCACGGATGTTCTGCCCCTCCACGCCGATGATGAACGGCGCGTCCCGGAACAGGAGAAATTCATCTGTGTTCAGATGATACACCTCCCCCGGCCGGGGCTCGTAAGGCAGCTTTCTCAACAGCGGGTCCCTCTGGTTTACAGCCATCAGCACATTCTCCTGCGCCAGAAATTCCATCTCCAGGTTCTGGAAATCATTGGGATGGTGCATCAGGGCAAAATCCGCCTGCCCGTGCTCCAGCCAGAACTGCATCTGCTGGTGGGAGCCCTCCCGGATAGACATAGTGATATGAGGGTGCTTTTTTCTGAAATAGGGAAAGAGGGCGGGAATCACAACGCTGCTGCGCCACTCCGTCAGCGCCAGTGTAACATGCCCGAACAAGCCCTCCTGAAATTCAGCAAAGTCCAGCCTGAGCTGCCGCTCCATGCCCCGGATTTCCTCCACATAGCGCTTGTAAATGACGCCGGCTTCTGTCAGCGCCAGCGGGTGGCTCTCTCTGGAAAACAGCTCCACGCCCAGGTTTTCCTCCAGCCGTTTCAGATACTTGCTCAGGGAAGACTGGGTCATATACAGCCGTTCCGCCGCCTTTGAGATACTGCCCTCTTCCGCAATCATCAGGAAGTATTCATAGTTCTTAAAGTGCATTCCGCCGCCCCCTTTTTTCGATCATACCCCGTTTTCCTGTTCCTGTCAATTCCGAAGTGAATGCCGGTACATAAAGCCCGCGCAGAATAACAGAAATCTGTTGATTATGACAAATTAAAATGCAAAAAATCCAAGTTTATTCCAAAAATAAGAGGAACTTTATGACATTTCAGTCATAACAATGATGGAAAAACAGCGGTTGGACACCGGCGGAAAAACCCTTTACAATAATATCATCAAAAAGCACAAAAACAGCAGCGGGCACAGCTGGCTTTTTATTGAAGGTGCCGTATATTTCTGTTGCATTGCCAACAAGGAGGGGGAACGCTATGAAGTGGAAAGCCTGCATGGTGGACAGCGGGTACGGCGCTATGAGCCGGGAGGAATTGGACAGCCTGGTACGGCGCTACGGCGAGGCGAACATTGAAGTTGCTCTGAAGCACTACCCCACGCCGGAGGAGATCATTGCAAACTGCCAGGAGGCGGACGCCATCCTGGGCTGCGGGAATCCGCCCATTACCCGGGAAGTCCTGTACGGCCTGCCGAACCTGAAGGTGGTGCAGCGGTACGGCATCGGCGTGAACTCCGTGGATCTGGACGCGGCCCGCGAGTGCGGCGTAGTGGTTCTGAACCTTCCGGGCTTCTGCGTGGAGGAGCTTGCGGTACACGCCACGGCCCTGGCCCTGGACGTACTGCGGCACATCACCTATTACGACCGGGGCATCCGCCAGGGCGAGTGGCGCAAGGCCAAGGGCGTCCCTCCCAGGAGCCCGGCGGAGATGACCGTGGGACTCCACGGCTTCGGCGGCTCCGCCAAGCCCATGTACCGGATCTTTCACGACGGCTTCCTGGCAAAGGTGATCGCCTGCGACCCGTTCCTGACCGCGGAGGACGTAAAGGACTACGACGTGGAGCTGGTATCCTTCGACGAGCTTCTCGCCCGGTCGGACATCCTCTCCATCCACGCGCCTCTGAACTCCCACACCCGGCACATTTTCAACTACGGCACGTTCCAGAAAATGAAGCCCGACTCCGCCATCATCAACATCGCCCGGGGGCCTCTGATCTGCCAGGAGGATCTGATCCGCGCCCTCCAGGAGGGAGAGATCGCCTTTGCCGGACTGGATGTCTTCGAGGAGGAGCCTCTTCCGGCGGACAGCCCCTTAATCTCCATGGACAACGTGGTCCTCACCTGCCACAGCGCCTTCTACGGCGTCAATTCCAAGGCGGCGGTCCGCCGCCTGGTGGTGGAGCTGATGGATCAGCTCGTGAACCGGAACTGCATTCCCCGCAGATACATCGCCAATGCGGGCGTACAGCCCAAGCTGAGCACCTTGAAAATTTTGGATTGAGAATGGAGGGATTTTTGTGATTGGATGCAGGATCCATACCAGAATGCAGCGGCCGCCCAGGGAGCTGGTGGAACTCTTCCGGGGCCTGCCGGTGGCAAACATCGACGACAACATGAGCCGCACCGCCGCCCTGCGCTACGACATCCGCCCCATCGGCAAGGCGCCCCTTCTGGGCACCGCTTTCACCGTAAAGGTGGCCGAGGGCGACAACCTGATGTTCCACAAGGCCCTGAATATGGCCCAGCCCGGGGACGTGTTCATGATTGACGCCGGCGGCGACCCCCACCGCTCCATCTTTGGCGAAATCATGGTCCGCTACTGCGAGAAGCAGGGCTTCGCCGGCATCGTGGTAGACGGCAGCATCCGGGACAGCGATTCCATCTCCCAAATGGACTTCCCTGTCTACGCCAAAGGCGTCACGCCCAACGGCCCATACAAGAACGGCCCCGGTGAAATCGGCGGCATTGTGACGGTGGGCGGCATCATCGTCCATCCCGGCGACATCGTGGCGGGAGACGCCGACGGCGTCATCGTAATCCGTCCCGATGAGGCGGAAGAGCTGGCGGCAAAGGTTCGGGCCTTCAACGAAAACGAAGTGGTCAGCATGGAGCGGATTGCCCGGGAAGGCACTCTGCCCCGTCCCTGGGTGGATGAAAAGCTGAACGCCCTGGGGGTCGAGTATGTAGACTGAGTCCGCAGCTCCAGCGCCCTTCTGTGGACGCCGGAGAAAAAATAGAGAGCGGAAGGATCAACAAATTTGGAAGAATGTAGGAGGAATTGACATGAAACGTAGATTTGCTTTTGTCCTTGCGATGCTGATGCTGTTTGCGCTGTGCCTGTCCGCCTGCGGAGGCGCGCCGTCCGGCTCCGGAAACACCGGCGCAGCGTCCAGCGGTGCCTCCGGCGGAACCTCCGGGTCCGCATCTGATTCCGGAACCTCCAGCAGCGGCGGCACAGGGGATTGGCCCAATGCCCAGCCCATCAAAATTATCTGCGGCTTCTCCGCCGGCGGCTCCTCCGATCTGATGTGCCGCATTTTCGCGGAAGCCCTCAGCAAGGAGCTGGGGCAGACCGTTATTGTGGAGAACATGCCCGGCTCCGGCGGCTTCGTGGCCTGGAGCGAAATGCTGAAAAACGTGAAGCCCGACGGCTATACCCTCACCACCATGAACTCCCCCGGCATCGCCATCTGCAAGGAGCAGCCGGAAAATCCCCGGGACTTCAACTTCACCGACTATGACCTTCTGGGCAACCACGTCTCCGACTACGGCACGATCTGCTGGAAGACCGACGAGACCCGCTGGACGGACTTCAACTCCCTAGTGGAGTATGCCAGGGACCACGAGCTGCTGTACGGCACCTCCCAAATGACCATCGGCGGCGATGACTACGCCTTTGCAGAAATGATCAACGCGGCCTTCGGCACGAAGCTCTCCGCCGTCATCACAGAGGGCTCCAAGGACAACGAGGTTCTGCTTCTGAACGGCAGCTGCGACTTGCTGATCGGCAACATCGGCGACACGCTGGTGGGCGATCAGGGCGGGAACTTCAAAATCGGCGCCGTAGGCGCTCCCGAGCGGGTCCCGGACCTGATTCCCGACGTCCCCACCATCAAGGAGCTGACCGGCGAGGAGATCGTCAGCTTCTCCGCCCGCGGCTACGCCACCGCTCCCGGCACAGATCCTGCCATTCTGGAAAAACTTCGTCAGGCCACAGAGGCGGCCATCCTGAATCCTGACACCATTGAGCAGATGAACGCCATGGGCTGCGCCACGGTGTTCGTCACCGCCGAGGACGACAGCTACTTCAATTACATGCAGGATATCCGCAAGCTGTACCTGGACATCTTCGGCATCGAGATGGTTCCGGACTGAACCGGAGTCCGGAAATCTTAGCGGGCCCTTAACGGGTTCTGACCAGATTTTCCGGCAGAGACAGGGATTTTCTCCCTGTCTTTGCTTTCAGAAAGGAAGTGTATTGCATGTCACCGAAAGCACGGGAGTCTCTCATCACCTCTGTGGTGCTTCTGGCGGTTTTCGGGTTTCTCTTTGCCCGGACCTTCCAGATGCCCAGCACCCCCGCCCTGTTTCCCCGCATGTGTCTGGTCCTTCTGATCCTCCTCACTCTTCTGATGCTCTGCATGGACATCCGGAAGCACGGAAAGGGTTCCGGCGCGGAAGGCGGCGTCCATTTCAAGGAGATCTCCATGCCCCTGCTGGCCTTCCTGGCCATTGTGGGCTACGTGGTTCTGTTCCGCCTTTTCGGCTATTTCCCCGCTACGGCTGTGATGCTTGTGGGCTTTATGGCCGTGCTGAAGGTGCGGCCATGGCGGCTGATTCTCGCAATTACGGCGGGATATTCCGTGTTTATCTATCTGATGTTTGTCGTCTGGCTGAAGGTCAGCATTCTCTGATAAAGGAGGGAGCACGCACATGACATTAACAAATATGCTGCTGGCCGCTATTGCGCAGCTGTTTACCTGGGACTGTCTCTCCGTACTCATCATCGGCGTCGTTGCGGGCATGGTGGTAGGGGCGCTACCGGGGCTGTCCGCCTCTATGGCCGTGGCGCTTCTGGTGCCGCTGACGTTCAGGCTGGCCCCCGCCCCCGGCCTGGTGATGCTGACGGCTGTGTATACCTCGGCCATTTACGGCGGTTCTGTCACCGCCTGTCTGATTCATACGCCGGGGACGCCTGCCTCCGCCGCAACGGCCATGGACGGATTCCCCTTGACCAAGAAAGGGAAGGGCCTGAAAGCGGTGGGCATCTCCACAATAGCCTCCATGATCGGCGGCACGCTGTCGGCCCTGGCCCTGCTGGTCATCGCGCCCCAGCTGGCAAAGGTCTCGCTGTGGTTCAGCTCCCTGGAGTATTTTCTCCTGGCCTGCTTCGGTTTGACCATCATCGGCTCCATGGCCGGAGAGAATATGATCAAGGGCCTGCTGTCCGGCGCGCTGGGGCTGCTGTTCGGCACGGTGGGAATGGAGGTCGTAACGGCCTTCCCCCGGTTCACCTTCGGAATAATCGCCCTGGAGTCCGGCATTCAGCTGGTTCCGGCCATGATTGGGCTTTTTGCCATCTCCCAGGTGATGATCTCCATTGAAGAGCTTCGAGGCGGGCGCTCCAAAATTCTGGAGGGCAGCGTGAAGGATCTGGCGGTAGGTTCTCCCCTCCCCACCTGGCAGGAGATGAAGCAGATTCTGCCCACCATCGGTTTTTCCTCCGTCCTGGGTATCCTGATCGGCATCCTGCCCGGCACCGGCTGCGACATCGGCTCCTGGGTGGCGTACAACAGCGCGAAAAAGCGCTCCAGGCACCCGGAAGAGTTCGGCCACGGATCCATTGAGGGCATTGCCGCCTCGGAGTCGGCGAACAACGCCGTCACCGGCGGCGCACTCATTCCCATGCTGACCCTGGGCATTCCCGGCTCCGGCACCTGCGCTATCATGCTGGGCGGCATGATGATCCAGGGGCTCAACCCCGGCTACGAGCTGTTCTCCCGTCAAGGGGACATCACCTATGCAATCATTCTGGGCTTCCTGCTGGCAAATATTCTGATGGGTGTACTGGGCCTTCTGGTGGCGAAATACGTTGTCCGCATCTGCGTAATTCCCAACGCCATTCTGATCCCGCTGATTATCGGCCTAGCGACCATCGGCGCTTTCGCCATTCAGAACAGTGTCTTTGATGTGATCATCATGCTGATTTTCGGCTTCATCGGCTATTTTGCACGGAAGCTGGGCTTCGCCACGGCTCCTATGATTCTGGGCATGATCCTGGGGCCTATGGCGGAGAAGAACTGGAACCAGGTGCTTTTGATCTGCCGCGGAGACCTG
Source organism: Oscillibacter sp. (assembly GCA_022791875.1). Taxonomy (GTDB): domain Bacteria; phylum Bacillota; class Clostridia; order Oscillospirales; family Oscillospiraceae; genus Oscillibacter. The sequence goes on along the minus strand of JAAVZX010000009.1, from coordinate 24,046 downwards.
CTGGGCTACTTCTTCAAGCGTCCCATTTCCATTGTGCTGTTCATCATGGTGCTGGCGGGCCTGTTTACGCCGGTAATCATGAAGTTCTTCAGCAGAAAGGCCATTGGCAGTGACGAGGTTGTATCCAGGGAAAGCTGAGCACGGAGAAACAAGGAAAGGCGGAAAAGCTATGGAAAAGATTGCGCTTTTGGGAACATTTCCAAAGGACGGCGTGGCGCTGATGGAAGCGGCCTGCCGGGGAAAATACGAGCTGATTTCCTGCACGAAGCCGGAGGAAGTGCCCCTGTCAAAGGGGGCTGCCTACGTGGTCCTGCGGGGAATTCCCATAGGCCCCGCGGAACTGGATATTCTGGGGCCGGAGGTAAAGCTCTATCACCGCTGGGGCGTGGGCTATGATACGGTGGATGTGGAGGAGGCGGGACGCCGGGGCATCCCGGTGGCCATCTCCACAGGCGTCAACTCCCAGGCGGTGGCGGAGCTGGCGGTCCTGCTGATGCTGGCGGGCCTGAGGCGGCTGTTTGACCTGGCCGCAAGGGCCAGACGGGGGGAGAGCTGGAAGGAGGACATCACAGACAACAGCTATCTTCTTTCCGGGAAGAAAGTGGGGCTGCTGGGCCTGGGGAACATTGGAAGCAAGGTGTGCGGGATGGCGGCGGCCTTCGGGGCGGAGGTTTCCTATTACGATCCCTTTCGTGCCCCGCCGGAGCGGGAGGCGGCTTTAGGCGTCACCTTCGTCTCCTTTGATGACCTGATTGCCAATTCTGACGTGCTGAGCCTCCATCTGCCTCTGATGGACAGCACCTACCATATGATTGGTACATCCATATTCCAGCGGATGAAGCCCAGTGCCCTGCTGGTAAACACCGCCCGGGGCGGCATTGTGGACACAGACGCCCTCGTGAAGGCCCTGGAGAACGGCGGGCTCTGGGGTGCGGCCCTGGACGCTACAGAACTGGAACCGATGCCTGCGGACCATCCCCTGTTTGCTATGGAGCGGGTTATCGTGCTGCCCCACGCAGGCGGAAGCTGCCAGGACTTAAACGCCGGAATGGTGAAGTGCATTATGGAGAATATAGAGACAGTGGCTGGAGGGGGCCGTCTTCACCGGAGGTTCCTGGCTAACCCCAATTATTTTGAGATGTAAAAAACCAGAAAACAGGCCGTAGCGGAACAGTATTCCACAGCAGCCTCAGCCTGTCGAAAAAGTCTGCCCTGAGGCAGACTTTTTTATGTGAATATAATAAATTACCATAGTCTGGCCCAGGTATCCGTCTGGGTGAGGGTTAAAATTTGCTGCTGTGAACCTCAAAGAGCCGACAGGATGGAAAGCCGGAAAATGAAACCACACAGGCCGCTTTTCGACGTGCCCCTATTCTAACATGGTCCCATCCGGCAAGATGATATCGCCATAATCTCCGCTCACGTCGTAAAAGCCGACGACATGCTTCTGCGCAAGACTTCGCATCAGTTTATACGCCTCCACCGACACCGACCACGCGAACGCGGCGTAAATCACATCCCGCCCGATGCTGTAATCCGTCACGTAGCTTTCTACCTCGTCGTAATGCTCATCGTCCGGCGCGTATTCCCCATTCATAGGCGGGAAGGTGTCCTTCATTTCCATAAACCAGCTCTGCAAGGCCGGAGAGGCCACGCTGACAGTCTGGTAGTCGTGGTCCTCGCCCCATTCGACCTGCCTGTTAAACCACGCTATAAATTCCTTCTTCGTCCCGGGCGCTTTCGTTTTCTCAAAGACCATCAAATCGTAACTCATAGCAGCTCCTTTTGTGTCCCGTTTTACTCGACTTCAATATGTACCGACTCGTGAAACTCCGGCTCCACCAGCCCCGGAATGGACACCGCGTCCGTGAAACAGACCTGCTCCGCGTATTCCTTCAAAAGGCCCACAATATACGGGTGGGGCCGCTCATCCGGGCGGTCCGCCGCCTCGCAGACCACCGCCGTTTTCGGCTGGAGGCGGCTCAGAATTTTCCGCGTCGTAGAGGGCAGGGACGCGTGATGGGGGACCTTCAGAATGTCGCAGGGCGTCAGGGTATCGTTGTCCCACGCGGGCGCGTACACGTCGCCCCCCAGCACGATTTCCTTCCCGTGGTAGTACAGCCTCTGCCGGAGGCTGGAGATGTTCATCATCTTCCCCCAGCGCATGAGGGCGTAGCGGTCCCGCTCCCCGCGGAACGCCGCGTCGTAGACGGCCTTCTGCCGCGGATACAGCGCAGGATCCCCGCCCAGCACGTCCATGGACAAGTCATCCGTAAGCTGAAAATGCTCCACCGCCTGGCAGCGCAGCTCCACCGGCTCCCGCACCCGTCCCGGATGCTCCCGCAGAGCCCGCGCATACAGGTCCACGCACCGCAGCAGGTTCCGCGCCGCCTTGGGCAGGCCGTTGTCCCCATCCGGCTCCAGCGGAACGCTGTCCGCAGGCGGAATATAGCTGCTCACCAGCCGCTCCGCCTCCACAGCCTCCAAAACCCGCCCAAGGCCCCCGATATGGTCCCGGTGAAAATGCGTAATCAGCAACATATCCAGACGGCTGACCCCATGCCGCCGCAAAAACTCCCCCGCGTAAAGCCGCTTCGAGCGCGGATCAGGCTCCCGCTGATGGTCCTCCCGCACCAGGTTGTCATGCCCGCAGTCCACCAGCATCCCAAATTTCTGCGCCCCGCCATCCATCTCCCGCACCAGGATCGAATCGCCATTTCCCACATTGATAAAATCCAAAACCAGCATCTCCGCACCTCCGCCCTCCATACTTCTTACCCAACAGAATACCACACCCCGAACCCCCGCGCAACGAATACCCCTGCCAAAAATTTGTACTGAATTTTGACACAGTTGCCAACGCGGGAGGCTTTTTCTTTAGGCAGCATTCACATAAGGGGATGAGACGCGGGCTTTGGCGGCGGAAAAGCTCAAAGAACAGGATTCCCCCAGCTGGAAGGAGGGGAGCCGGTATGTAAACGCACCGCCGGCGCTAACGGTAAGCCGGAGGTGTAGTCTGCATCCAGGCCCCTGGAAATGATTATGTCGGTATAAGCGGTGGGCTCCCCAATGGTCATGGGAAGGCTGTCCCCTTCCAGTATTTCCGAGCAGAACGCGGCCATCCGGGGATGAGTCCCGCCAGCATGGTCAGGGTCAAGAACCAGGAAAATCCCCGCTTTCTTGTGTATGTGCGCATAAGTAGTATCTTCTGTATCCTTCAAATATGTGAACACTACCTGGAACGCAAGCATTGAAACCCTATCGGGAACTTCTTTGTTGTGCCCCAGCCCGCCTATGACCGCACGAGAGCTGAATTGAAACGGGATGAAAAACCTCAGTCTTTCCTGGGAACAAACGCTATTACGCGGATTGGAGAACCGGAACCATCCTTAAACTTCAAAGGCAGCGCCGCAATTCCCACAACCGGAGGAAGCTCCCCCAGCCGCATCAGGTTTTCAATCACATAAATTCCGCTCCCCAAAAACGCATGGTGGGTGTCAGAATCTGCGTTGTTATACGCGTCTATGCACAGCGTATCCGTTCCCACGATGCTGACGCCCTTCTGAACCAGGTACTCAGCGGCCCCCTTGTCCACGCCGCCCCAATTCTCAACAAAGGCCCTGTCATTGGGCTCCAGCGCATATTTGCGGTCCATGCCAAAGCGGATGAATACCATGTCTCCCTTTTGAATGGCACAGTGCTTCTCCTCCCAGGCGCGCAGGTGTTCCGCGGTCAAATAGTGGTCGACGCCGTAATCTGTAAACGCGTCCACAATCAAGGCCCGGCCGAAAAATCTTGTAAAATCCAGCCCGTCCAGCGGCGTACCGCCGGGGATAAAATGCAGCGGCGCGTCGATATGGGTGCCGTTGTGCTCACAAAATGAGATTTTGTTGAAATAGGAACCGTTTTCGTATCTCTCGATGATTTCCCTTTTGTAATGGGGATGGGTCGGCCACGCGGGCATTCCCTCCTCAAACGTATAAGACAGATCTACAAGCTCATAGCCGGGGAAACTGAACGCAGCTTTGATTTCATCCATCGTTTTCATATCCATACACAAACTCCTTTCAGCCTGAACAATGCGGCTGTCTGTTTCCTGTACGCTGTTCAAAGCATAAAATATGATTCAATACGGGCGGATATCTCCCGATACCCGCCCAATATTGCCGCATTTCCGGCTTTTATCTTTAAAATAAGGAATACGCTCTGTGTTCCCGCAATGCACTACTCAAACATCGCAGAAAACCCCACATGGCTGGCTTCTGATTACTTATGGTTCTTAACAAGATCCGGGATATTGGCATCGGAATCCTGGGTCTCCAGCTCCGAGCGCACCCACTCCCAGTCATGCTCTGTGGCAATGACCCAGGTGTCGTCGAATTTGCCCGCATACTCGCCCAGGTTCTCCACCGTAATCAGCTCCATGGGATACACGGTGTACCGGGCAACGTCCTTTCCGTCCAGCACGTCGATTGCGTAGTACACCGCCGCGGCGCCAAACCAGGGCGTCGCCATGCCGGAGATGGTCTCGTACCCGTTCTTCTCGTACGCTTCGCCCCACCAGTTGATGAAGTTCGCCCGGTGGCCTGCGGTAATCAGGGGAACATCCATGCCGGCGGCCTGGAACGCCTGCACAGCGCCGTAGGCGTCGCCGCCCTGGCCCACAACGAAGTCCACATTCTTCAGGGAGGGCAGAATCGACGCCACCTCCTGCTGGGCAACGGTGGCGTTCCACTCGCCGTACACCTCGCCCACTACATTTACGTCCGGGAAATCCGCCAGAGCCTGCTGCATACCCTGGTACGCCTGGTTGTCATACTCATTGCCCGCCAGACCGCGGATCAGCAGCAGATCGCCCTTCCCGCCCATTTTCTCGCAGGCCCATCTGGTGATGTAGTCAAAATTGTAAACGCAGTCCACAAGGATCTGGTAGGCGTCCGGGGAAGAGATGGGGCCGTCGTTGAAGGAAATCACCGGGATGCCGGCGGCTGTCGCTTCCTCGATCGCGCCGTCCAGCGCCGTGCCGGAGGTGGGGTCCACAATGATCGCGTCGACGCCCATCATAATAAAGTTCTGAATCTGGGACACCTGCGCCGCGGCGTCGTTGTTCGCGCAGTCGAGGACGTAGTCCTTGATAATCCCCTGGGCCTTGAGCTCCTCACAGGCGTCTGTGTAATACTGTTCAATTTCCTGGTGGAATGTATTGCCGTTGAAAGCGTCTGTAAAGGCGATCACGTAACCGTCTTTGTCCGCACCAGCGTCTGGCCCGGACGCTCCTCCGGATGTATCGGACGGCGCGCCGGGGGTGCTGTCCGTACCGCCCGTGCTTCCCGTATCAGATGAGCATCCGACAAGCCCCCATACCATAACGAACACAAGAAGAACCGAAAGCAGCTTTTTCATAGCCTTTCCTCCTTATTATTTTGCCGCGGTCTGCAAGTAGTATGGCTTTAGCCGCAGTCCGCAGTATCCAAAATCACATGCCTGACTTCTCAGGCACCTATGCCGTGCGCTTCTGCAATGCCGCAGAGGGGGTCAACGCCTATTGCCTGTCCCGCTGACCAGCAGCATAATGATGATCAAGCCCTCGATCACATACTGCCAGCCCTTCGCCAGGCCGGTCAGATTCAGCAGCGTCCCCAGCAGCGTGAGCATAACCGCGCCGAGGTACGTGCCGACCACGCTCGATTTGCCGCCCGACACCAGCGTCCCGCCGATCATGGCGGCGGAAATCGCGGACATCTGGTAGGTATCTCCCAGCGTCTGGTAAGAGCCGTTCACATAGGCGCAGCAGATAACGCCGCCCAGACCCGCAATCAGGGAGCTTGACACAAAGCTGATGACCAGGATTCTGTTCACGGGAACCCCTGCGAACTTGCCCGCTAGATGCCCCTGCCCTACCGCGTGCAGCTGCTTTCCAAACTTTGTGTGGTACAGAACCACGACCATAAACGCAATCACAATCAGGCACAGCGCAGTGGGGACAGAGAAGCCCCCGATCTGGGACTGGCAGAACTTCGCCCACAGCTTGTCCGGCGCCATGGTGGAGCTCTGGGCGTATATCAGGACAATCGTGAACAATATGTATCCCACAGCCAGCGTTCCGATCATCGCGTGGACATGCAGGCAGACATTCACAAAGCTGTTCACCAGCCCGATCAGGATGCACACCGCAATAATCAGCAGAATTCCCATCAAAACCGTACCGGAGCGGAACAGCTTTGCCGATATGTACGCGGAGAGCGTAAACGTGTAGGCAACCGACAGGTCAATCGCGCCCTCCCCGCTCGTTATGATAAACAGCTCTGAAATGCCGAGCAAAAACGCGAAGGTTGCAAGCGTTGCGTTCAGGAACATGGTCTTGAGCGAAAACCCGCCGGACATGACGCTGATCACGCACCAGATGAGCAGTGTTCCGGCCGCCGCCCAGATCCAGGAATTTTTATGAATGAATTTCTTCGCAGCATCCATCACTTTTTCCTCCTCTTGAGTATTTCACCGCCGGCCAGGGAGATCAGCAGAATCACGCCTATCACCGCTGAACGGTAATTTGTGTCAACTCTCATAAACGTAAGCATGGAGGAAATCAATGAAACACTGACGGCTCCCAGCACAACGCCGGCAGGCTCCACAATTCCGCCGGAAAATTTGCACCCTCCAAGCAGAATGGTGGCAATGCTCATCATCTGGTAGGTGGCAGAGGCATTGGGGTCGGCGCTGCGGCTGATCCCGGTGCTGTACAAGCCCGCCAGAATTACAAACACCGCCGAGAGGGCGTACAGCGCAATATGCGCGCGGAAATGGGACCAGCCCTTCCGCTCAACCGATTTCGGATTGCTGCCGATCCCCCGCATGACCATGCCGTATTTCGACCTCATAATCATGTACCACGCAAGAAGGGCCGCCGCAGCGCACAGGTAAATCTGGACGGGGACCAGGGGCGTATTGACCTTCAGTGCAGCGTTCAGCCAATCAAGCCCCGCGCCCCCGGGGGACGGCAAAATCACCAGGCCGAGCCCCAGCCAGATGGAGGACATGCCCAGGCTCACCACGATGGCCGGCATGTTCCGCTTATGGATTAAGACGCCTGACGCAATATAAATCAGGGAAAACCCTATCAGCGCCGCTATCCCCATCAAGGGGCTCTCAACGAGAAATGTCGCCGTGATAACATTGCACAATCCCATCGCGTTGCCGATGCCCATGTTGATGTCCCCCGCCAGGACAATGCACATCTGTCCCAGCGCCACAAATACAAGGGGAAGGGCGTTTCCGATCAGGTAGGTCATGCCGGTCCGGGTGCCTGCGTTCTCATTCAGGGCCCCGATTACCAGCCAGACCACCGCCAAAATGACGGCGGCAATGAAGGAGCCGCTGGACAGAACCGGCTGTAAAGATTTGAGGGGCGCCGCTTTCTTCGCTGCCTCTGCCTCCTTTTTCCCGGACTTCTCCGTATCCTCCTGGAAGGAGGCCGAAACCAGATTTTCCTCCGTGATATCCGCTCCAGCCAGTTCATGGGTTACGGCTCCGTCCCGCATTACATACACCCGGTCGCACTGGAACATCTCGTTGTCCTCCGTGCTGTACCACAGGACGGACTTTCCCTCTTTCCGGATTTCCTCCAGCGTTCTGTATACCTCTTCCTTCGTCCCGATGTCGACGCCTCTTGTCGGATCGTCAAAAATGATGAGGCTGTGTCCTGACGCCAGGCCGCGGCCGATGATTGCTTTCTGCTGGTTGCCTCCGGACAGGCTGGTAATCGGCGCCTGCCTGCCCTCCGCTTTGAACTGCAGCTTATCGTACCAGCTCTGAGCCATTTCGTCCTGCCTGGCCTGGCTCAGCAGCTTCCAGTTTCTCAGCTGGTCAAGGCTGGAAATGATGATATTGTCCGCGATGCTCCAGAGGCTGAAAATCCCCTCGTTCTGGCGGTCGCCGCTGACGTATGCCGCCTTCGCGCTAATCTCTATGGACTTGTTTTTCTTCCCCGACGCGGCGTCATAAATCTCGTGAATCAGTTCCCGCTGTCCGGAGCCTCCCAGGCCGGACAGGCCAACCACTTCCCCTCTGTAAACCGACATGGAGACGTTCCTCAGCTCCGGGGTGCTCAAATTGCTGACGCTGACAAGCTTCTCCCGTTCCTCGTCCGCGCCGGCACTCGACGCAATATGCGCGGCTGCCTTTCCGCCCATCAAATCCACAAGCTGCTCCGTAGTGGTATGTTCCGTGCTGCCGCTCCAGGACGCGTCCCCGTTTTTCATAATCACAACCCGGGAGGAAATTTTCTTAATCTCCTCCAGCTTATGGGTGATGTAAATGACAGTAACACCGGACTCCTTCAATTTCCTGACGGAATCGTGAAGCTGCCCAATCCTGTTTGTTGTCAGGGAGGATGTCGGCTCGTCCAGAATCAGGACCTTTAAGCCCCGCGACGCCGCGGCACAGGCGATTTCCACCATTTGCTTCTGCTCAATGGGCAGGTCGCAGACCTTGCCGTTTACGTCCACGCCGCTGCCGGGAAACATCCGGCCCAGATACTCCGACGCAGTCCTCCGCATGTCTCTGCGCCAGCCGGGCTTATCCAGCAGGCTGTGCTCCATAATGGTAATTGCAAAATTTTCGTATACCTTTAAGTTGGAGCACAGCGAAAACTCCTGATACGCGCAGGCAATGCCATTCTGCCGGGCAATCGTGGTATTGTACTGCTTGACTGGGATTTCTGCTCCATGCAGAAAAATCTGTCCAGATGTTGCCGGGGTCACCCCCGTCAGAATGCCCATCAGCGTGGATTTTCCCGCTCCGTTGGGGCCTATGAGCCCTATAACCTCTCCCGCCTCCGCGCTGAACGCAACGCCGTTCAGTGCAACCGTAACATCAAACCGTTTTACTATGTCTTTCAGCTCAAAAACCGAATTTCCCATAATCCTCCCTCCAATATTCTTTTTGAGATAACCGGCAAAAGCGCGGAACTGCCAGCCGATTTACTGCCTGTCAGCTAAGATTTCGGCGCTTCAGCAAATCCATACCACCCCGCCAGGGGAACAAATGTGCCTATAATCCCTATTTTTATTTTCATTTGTTCAAAGCTCTTTGTGTTCTATTTGAAGAATAGAACACAGCATGGGTACCCATGCAAAAAATCTTTACTAAATTTTCGCAGCTTCCGTTCTGATTTATTCGCAGACTTTCCCTTTTTGCACATTATAATCTTTAAAAACCAAATTGTCAACAGTTTTCACTTTCAAAGGCTGTTTTTCCAGAATTTCCAGTTTCTTGATTTTCTCCCTATTTCCACAACGTATGTCAGCGCAAAGACTTTCTCTGCACCAGGATAAAATTTTTCTGCACCCTCTGCAATATATCCACCCGCAGACCCCCAAACTTGTATAAAAAGTGAATGGAAACAGCCCGCAGGATATGCTATACTCTTACAGTCCCGCTCCCGCGGGCGCTCCATCATTACTTAGAGAGGTGATTTGTTTGGCCGGGCAGATTCATTCCATGATCCAAAGCATTATCACGCAGAAATCCAAGGGCAACTCCGTTATCGCGAATTCCGTCAAAACAAAAATGTACCTGAAGGGAATCGCGGTGGATAAATACACCCCTGCCTCCCCCGATGACCCCGCCGTCATCGCCAAGGTCCGGGATATCGCAAAGGAATTCGGCGTCCGCGTGTGACCTGGTTCCGTAAAATTTTGAAGAGAAAGCAGGATTTACTATGGCAGTCAAAACACTTTCTTTGAAAGGCCCCGACAGTAAAGAGATCGCCCTCCAGGCCCAGAACGCCCTGGCGGGCTTCGACGCGAAGCTGGTCCTCTTCTTCGCCTCCAGTTCCTACGACGCCCCCGGTACAGCCCTCCAGAACGCCTTCCCCGGCGCCAGCGTCATCGGCTCCTCCTCCCACAGCGAATACTGCGGCAGCTCCTTTACCGACGGCTCCGTCAGCCTTATGGCCTTCGACGCCCAGAGCGTCTCCGACGCCTGCGTCCGCGTCGTGGAGCACATCGCCGACGAGCCCGACCTCCGCGGCACCCTGGACGAAATGCACAGCCATTTCGGCGGCGTGGAGGAAGTCCTGGCCGACTACGAGCACTATGTCGGCATCATCCTCTTCGAGTCCGGCGCGAAGGCCGAGGAGGTCTTCATGGACCGCCTGGGCACCGTCACCGACGTCCTCTTCGTCGGCGGCTCCTCCTCCGCCGCCGATACCGGCGCGTCCCTGGTCTACGCCAACGGGCAGAGCTACGAGGGCGCGGCCGTCCTGGCCATGCTCAGGACCGTCAACGGCTACGACGTGATCAAGACCCAGAGCGCCCATATCTTCTCCGAACGCAAGCTCCTGGTCACCAGGTCCGACCTGCGGAACCGGGTCCTCTACGAGTTCGACAACCGCCCCTGCGGCGAGGTCTACGCCGAGGTCCTGGGAGTCCCGGTGGACCAGATCCAGAACTACTTCGTCTCTAACCCCTTGGGCATGGTGGCCGGGGACGAGATCTTCGTCCGCACCTTCAACCAGATCCAGGACGAGGGCATCACCCTCCACTGCGGCATCCCCGAGGGCACGGAGATCAACGTCCTGAAAATCGGCAACATCGTGGACGACACCAAAAAGGCCCTGGACGACGCCATTCTCTATCAGCCCGCAGGCGTAATCAATTTCAACTGCCTGTACCGTACCCTGGAAATCCTCAACGAGAAGCAGGTGGAGCCCTACTGCGCCCTGTTTGGCCGCTATCCCAGCATCGGTCTCTCCACCGGCGGCGAGGCGTTCCTGGGGCATATCAACGAGACGTCTACTATTTTGGTGATTAAATAATACGCGTCCCGGGAGGTTGCCTGGGGCGCACACCGTAGGGGACGCCCCCCTGGGCGTCCCGTCCCGCGATGAACACCGCACCTTGGCGGACGCACCCCGACGGACGCACCTTGTCGGACGCACCCGTAGGGGCGAACCTGCGTGTTCGCCCTGGCAGGGAGCCACGTCCCGGCAGAGGTTTTCAGCATCCCCATAAGTGCGGTGGGCGCGAAGGAAGGGCCGCCGAGGGCGGCGGCCCCTACAGGTGCGTCTATCGGAATGCGGTGGGCGCGAAAGAGGGGCGGACACATAGGTCCGCCCCTACGGGTACATTAAAAAATACCGGGCCGGAACGGCGTTGGGGTCGTTCCGGTCCGGCATTTTTATTTACTGCTCTGTCATGGGAGTGATGATAACCGTCTGATTACCATCTTTGTCCTCCTGGATATCGGTGTCCCAGTCCTCTTCTTCAACGTCCGTGTGCTCGTTGCTCCAGCCGGTGAGGCCGGTGGAGGCTATGAAGGCGTCCGCGGCGGCGGGGTCCGCCTTGGACGGGTCCAGAGGCAGGGTGAACAGGGCCTGGACGCCCTCGAAGTCCTCCGCGTAGGAGATGCTTCCGTCCTCTGCAAGCTGGAAAATGCTGTTGCTGGGGGCCATGCCCTCGTAGAAGGCCATGTAGACCGTGCGGTCCGCGAACATCTCCAGGCTGGCGGTGTCCAGGAGGTAGTAGTACACGCCGTCCCGGGCCAGGCCCTGGGCGGAGGCGTCCAGGGTCCAGTTGTTCACCGCCGTGGGGGCGCAGCCGGACACCAGGGGGGTCATGGTGTAGCGGATGAAATCGAAGGTTTCATTCTCAATGGGGGTGCCGTCCAGATTGCGCAGGGCCAGGACGGCGTAGGTATGGGCGGCGTCCAGGTCCTGGTTCAGCACGTCCAGGTTCTTCCCGGACACCAGGCCCAGGAGGGTGATGGAGAAGTCCCCGCTCTCCACCATCTCGTTGACGGCAATGGCGTCCGCGCTTTGGAACGCCTCGGCCAGCAGGGGCTGTCCGGCCTCGTCCGCCACCTGGGCGGGGGACAGCAGCAGCACCGCCGCCGACACGGACACTACCAGCGCCATACAGGCGGCAATCAGAATGGCCAGCTTCTTCGTTCTTCCAATGGTCATGATTTCGCACTCCTTTTCCAGTTCGCGGGCACGCTTTTGCAGCAGGTCCGCCGTCCGTTCCTGGAAATTGGCGGAAAAGGAGAGGCTGTCGAAAGCCTGACGGTAATCATTCCGGTTCATGTGACATCCTCCTTCAGGAGCTGCCGCAGGCGCTCCCGGCCGCGGGCCAGGCGGGTGCCCACCGTGGGGGCGGGCAGGCCCAGCAGCCTTGCAATTTCTTTGATGGAATAGCCCTCGTAGTAGTAGAGATGGACCGGTGCGCTGTACTTCTCCGGGAGGGCGCGGACGGCGGCGCGGATTTCTCCGGCGCGGTCCAGGGCCTCCGGTTCGGGCGCCATGGCCTCCGCTACGGCTTCGAGGGGGACGCTGTGTCTGCGGTCCGCCCGCCGGCGGATATCGCTGGCACGCTGAAGGGTGGTTCGGATGAGCCAGGCCCGCTTATGGTCCTCGTCCCGGAAGGACGGGCGGGCGGTCAGGAGGCGCAGGAAGGCCTCCTGCACGGCGTCCTCCGCGTCTGCGGTGGACCCGAGCCGCGTACAGGCGAGCCGCAGAAGCATCTGGCTGTACGCCTCCACGGTCTGGCTGATGGTTTCATTGGTACCGGATGGAACCACGTTCCTCACTCCCTTCACTCATAACACGCCGCAAGAACGCAGTATTTTTCGCAATCTCAAAAAAATTTCCCCCGCCGCCCCAACCCAAACAGGAAAAAATGGAATTCACAGCGATTTTCCATTGTCAACGCAGTCAGGATCATATATAATAGTAACATTCTATCCTAAAAGAGCAATGGTCCAAAAAAGCAAAAGGCCGCAAAAAGAACTGATCTGCCAGGGTCCAGGGAGGCGCGTGCCTCCCTGGTGGGAGTCCAGAGGGCAAAGCCCTCTGGCCGCCGGAGGCCCCCCGTCCCCCGTCCCTCGTATGCAGGCAGTCCCGTGGCTGGAAGGGAGACGACCGTGGCGAAGAATGAGGAATTGATGGAGCGGAAGACTGCTGAGGAGGCGGTCGTTGCGTTGCCGCGGACCATTCATCTGGTTCCGATGGATCGGCTGAATGGGTTTGATGTGCGGCCTGGGTTTTATGAGATCAACGGCGCGACCGCTATCCCCGGCGGCGTGAACTTTACCGTTCACTCCCATGGGGCGGAGTCTATCGAACTTTTGCTGTTCCGGAGGACGGAGACGGAGCCTTACGCGGTGCTGCGGTTCCCGCCCCACTACCGGATCGGCAATGTGTATTCCATGATCGTGTTCAAGCTGAATATTGAGGAATTCGAGTATGCGTACCGGGTGGATGGGCCCTATGATCCGAAAAAGGGGCTGCTCTTTGACAAGAGCAAGTATCTGCTGGACCCGTATGCGCGGGCTGTCACTGGGCAGAGCCGGTGGGGGGTGGATCAGGCCTGGGACGCGCGGTATAAGGCGCGGGTGGTCAAGGACGACTTCGAGTGGGGGGACGCGCCGCGGCCCTTGATCCCTATGGAGGATTTGATCATCTATGAGCTGCATGTGCGGGGCTTTACAATTCATGAGTCCTCCGGCGTTCAGCACCCCGGGACCTTCGACGGGCTGCGGGAGAAAATTCCGTACCTGAAAGCTCTGGGGGTCAACGCGGTGGAGCTGATGCCCATTTTCGAGTTCGACGAGATGCAGGACTACCGGGAGGTAGACGGCGAGAAGCTCTTCAACTACTGGGGCTACTCCACCGTCAGCTTCTTCGCGCCCAATACCAGCTACGCCGCCAGCACCGAGTACAACCGGGAGGGCAATGAGCTGAAACGGCTCATTCAGGAGTTCAACCGCAACGGCATCGAGGTCTACCTGGACGTGGTGTTCAACCACACCGCCGAGGGCAATGAACAGGGGCCCTTCTTCTCCTTCAAGGGCTTCGACAACAATATCTACTACCTCCTCACGCCCGAGGGGAAATACTACAACTTCAGCGGCTGCGGCAATACCCTCAACTGCAACCACCCTATCGTCCACCAGATGATCATGGACTGCCTGCGGTACTGGGTGACCACGTACCGGGTCAACGGCTTCCGCTTCGATCTGGCCTCCATCCTGGGGCGGAACGAGGACGGGTCCCCCATGAACAAGCCGCCCCTGCTCCAGGCCATGGCCTTCGACCCCATCCTGGGGGACGTGAAGCTGATCGCCGAGGCGTGGGACGCGGGGGGGCTGTATCAAGTGGGCACCTTCCCCGCCTGGAACCGCTGGGCGGAGTGGAACGGGAAGTACCGGGACGATATGCGCCGCTACATCAAGGGCGACGGGGGCATGGCCGCTACGGCCCTCCAGCGGATCAGCGGCTCCACCGACATCTACAAGGCCGAGAGCCGCAAAAACGCCTCCATCAACTTCATCACCTGCCACGACGGCTTTACCCTCTACGACCTCTTCGCCTACAACCAGAAGCACAACGAGCGCAACGGCTGGGACAACACCGACGGCGCGTCGGACAACTACAGCTGGAACTGCGGCGTGGAGGGCGAGACGGACGATCCGGAGGTCAACGCCCTGCGGCGGCGGATGATCCGCAACGCCTTCGCCCTCCTGATGTGCAGCCGGGGCATTCCCATGTTCCTGGCGGGAGACGAGTTCTGCAACACCCAGTTCGGCAACAACAACGCCTACTGCCAGGACAATATTACCAGTTGGCTGGACTGGCGGCTTCTGGAGAAGAATCAGGACATGTTCCGCTTCTTCCAGTACATGATTCAGCTGCGGAAGGAGTTCCGCATCCTCCGGGCCAACCTCAGCGGGGGCCTCTACAATTTCACCGACGCCAGCTTCCACAGCACCGAGCCCTGGCAGAAGCCCTTCCAGGACCATGAGCGCTACGTGGGGGTCCTGTTCGCGGGGAAGGACCCGGAGGCGGGGCCGCAGATGGTGTACGTGGCCTCCAACGCCTACTGGGAACCGCTGAAAATCCGCCTGCCCGCGCCGCCGCCGTCCCTGCGCTGGGAGCTGCGGGTGGATACCTGGCAGGCTGAGCAGGCCCCGCGGCCGATGGACGGGCTGGAGTTTACCATCGGGCCCCGGACGGTGATGGTGTTCACGGCGAAGTGAGAGGCTGGGATGGACGCATTCAGCCTGATTTTGATGACATCTGTCATTCTCGTGCTGGCGGCGCTGGGGATGTTCTTCTGCATCTGGATGATGAAAAAGGCGGGCATCCCGCTGACTGGACTGGGCTATTATAAGAAACTATTCTACGACAACTGCACCTCCGCCCCCAGTTCCGGGCGGCGGACGCCGGACCGGTACCGGAGCCGCTGGTATTCCAAAAAGGGCGGGAAGCTCTCTGTGGAACTCACCCACACCCGGGGCACGCTGGTCCTGGAGTTCTACACGGAGGACGGGCGCGTCCTCCAGCGTTGGCAGACCGGGGACCCGCTTGCGTTTACGGTGGAGCTTCCGCCCAAAACAGAGGTCTGGTGGCGGGCGGACATGAACCATTTTTCCGGCTCCATCACCTTCCGGTAGCAATTGACGGTTGCTTGACGCTTTGCCTCCAAGCATGGTAAGATGTGGAACAAGGAGGCGAAATCATGACATTCAAGGAAAATTTTGCGGACCTGCGGAAACAGGCGGGGCTGTCCCAGAATGATGTGGCGGAGAAAGTGCATGTCACCCGGCAGGCCGTTTCCCGCTGGGAATGCGGGGAGACGGTGCCGGAAATCGAAACGCTGCAAGCCCTGTCGGGGCTGTTCGGCGTGACTATCAACGATTTGCTGGGCTACCCGACGGACCTGGCCTGCCAGAGCTGCGGGATGCCGGTTACTCCGGATCAGATGGGGCGGTTCCCGGACGGCGCGCTCAATGAGCACTACTGCAAGTGGTGCTGGGATCAGGGAAAGTTCGTCAGGGACTGCACGATGGAGGAGATGGTGGAGCAGTGCCTGCCCCACATGCCCTTCGGCACCCCGGAGGAAAACCGCGCGTTCCTCCAAAACCTCCTCCCCACCCTGGAGCGCTGGAAGAAGTAACCAACAGAACAGACCAAAGGAGCAATGGCCGAAAGGTTATTGCTCTTTTGCGTTCAAAGGCACATTTTCCAGCCCCAAGTCATATAATGCCCTGTAGACGCCAAAGAGGCGCAGCCTCAAAGCGTCCAAGAAACAAGCATAGGAGGCACAACGATGGATGACAAAACCGCTCACCTCGCCGACCAGCTCCGCCGCAACCCGGCTATGCTGAAATCCCTCATGCAGTCCCAGGACGGCCAGATGCTTATGCAAATGCTCACCCAGGGCGACCGCGGCGCAAGCCTTCAGCGCGCCGTCCAGTCCGCCGCACGGGGAGATACCACCGCTATTACCCAGATGGTCAGCCAGATTATGCAGTCCCCCAGCGGGGCGGAATTGGTGGAACGTATTAACAAGGCCGTTCAGAAGTAGTGCCTGCCGTTGGGGCTTTGCCCCGAACCCCACCAGGGGCTCTGCCCCTGGACCCTGCCAGAGGGAACGTTTCCCTCTGGACTCCTCCAGATCACCTTTCTTTGTAATCTCTGCTTCTATCGGGGGTGCTTGTCTTGGCTGAGTTCGATGAAAAATTGAATAGTATCCTCTCTAACCCCGATGCTATGGCGCAGATTATGAACCTGGCCCAGTCCCTGGGGGGCGGGCAGACAGAGCAGGCTCAGCAGACGGCACCTCCGCCGCCTCCGCCTCAGCCCCAGCCCCAGCAGGCTCCGCCGCTTGACATGGGGAACCCTCTTGCGGCCCTTACGGGCGGGCTGGACCCGAAGCTCCTGACCAGGCTCCTGCCCCTCATCCAGGAGCTGGGCGGGCAGCAGGACTCCCATGCCCGTCAGCTCCTGTACGCCCTCCGGCCCTATTTGAAGGCGGACCGGCAGGAGAAGATCGAGCGCGCCCTCCAGCTGGCCCGCCTCTTCCACCTGGGCAAGAAATTCCTGGCAGGATGGGGGGAGGGCTGAGCTATGTATAACCGCTATGTCCGGAACGACAGCGGCTCTTACAGCCGTATCCCCGAGGACGCCCCCCAGCGTCCCGCCGCCTCCGCGCCTCCGCCTCAGCAGACACAGGCACCGCCGTCTCAGCAGCAGACGCAGGCACCCCCGCCGCAGATGCCGCCGCAACAGGGGCATATGCCCAGCGGGTCCGGGGGAGGCGAGCAGAATATGCCGCCGTCCAGCGGTCCGCCGCCGGGGATGGGGATGCCGCCGGGACCGCCGCCGCAGGGGCGTTCGACGCCCATTTCAGGTATCACGGACGGCCTGACGGGTTTTTTGAGGCACATTCTGGATCAGTTCCATCTGGACCATGTGGACACGGGGGACCTTCTTCTGCTGGGCCTGCTGTTCTTCCTGTTCAGGGAGGACGCGGACGAGGAATTACTGGTAGCCCTGGGACTTCTCCTGATTCTGTAAACCGATCCCGGCCCGCATTTCGCACCCTCCATAAAATATTCTCTGAGGGAAAGCGTAGCTTTCCCGGAGTTAAAGCTCTTTTCGCTTCCTTTTCTCTCGAGAAAAGGAAGCCGCCGGAGGCCCCCCGTAGGCATAATCTCCCGTCATGGCACATAGGTTGTCCAAGAGGTGAAGGTTATGAGTAAGAATCGTGGAAGCAGCGTAATTCGACGGCTGGAGGCGGGTTTGCTGGCGGTGGGGACGCTTTGGGTTGCAGTGGTTACGGCGGGGAGTGAGACGGTTGGGGGGGCGGTAGAGGCTTTGCGGGAGGCGGCGCCGGTTGGGGTTTTGAGGTGGGAGTTGGGGGATTTGTGGGAGAGGGATGGGCTGTCGGCGGCGGCGGCTTTGACGATTGGGGAGTCGGCGCTGCTGGCGGCGGCGCGGGGGGAGGTGGTGGAGCTGTGGAGCTTGGAGCGGCAGGAGATTGCTGAGGAGGATGGGGAGACGCCGGAGCCGGTCAGTACGCCGGTGGAGGAGACGCCTTTGGACGGGCCTGGGGAGGCGGTGGATAACGGGGTGGCGGCTAAGACGCTGGTGCCCAGTGATCCGGATGGGTATTTGATCGCAGGGCGGGTTTATGTCAGTAATTCTACGAAGCATAGCCCGTCCGCTGAGGCGGTCTGCGGGGCGTTTTCGGCGCGGCTTTCGGAGGACGAGCCGCAGATTCTGATCGTACATACCCATGGGAGCGAGGCTTATACGCCGGTGCCGGGGACGGATATTGTTTGGTCGGGAGATTACCGGACTACCGATTACCGGTTCAATGTCGTGAAAGCGGGGGACGAAATGGCGGCGGTGTTCGGGGAGGCGGGGATCTCAGTGCTGCACGATCGGACGCTGTATGATTACCCCTCGTATTCTGGGGCTTATGATCGATCTTTGGCCTCCATTGAGCGGTATCTGGAGAAATATCCTTCGATTTCGTTCGTTTTGGACGTGCATCGGGACGCTATCGAAGATACCCAGGGGAATCAGTATAAAGTGGTTTCCGAAATTGATGGGGTTGGGGTCGCGGCGCAGATGTCGCTTGTCATTGGGAGCGACGGGAGTGGGCTGAGCCATCCGGATTGGATGGAAAATCTGAAACTGGCGGCGGCGATTCAGGAGGAGGCGCTGGCGCGCTATCCGACACTGATGCGGCCTGTGCTTCTGCGGAACTCGCGGTATAATCAGCACGCTACGAAGGGGTCCCTGCTGGTGGAGGTGGGGGCGGCGGGGAACTCGCCGGAAGAGGCGCGTCTGGCTGCGCGGCTCTTTGCGGAGACGATGATCACCGTTCTGCAAGCTGAGGCCGCTGGCTGAAAACGTAAAAACCCTTCGCGGAGTTTTGCACTTTCCGCGAAGGGTTTTCCCTATTTTTTTGCCGTTTCTACCGCTTTACTGCATGAACATGCCGCCATTGACGTTCAAACAAGTGCCCGTCATGTACCTGGACATGTCGGAGGCCAGGAAGAGCACCACGTCCGCGATGTCCTCCGGCTCGCCCAGACGGTGCATGGGGACGGCCATCGGGTCCCAGTCGCTTCCGAAAACCTTCTCCATGGCCGTTTTGATGTTGCCCGGGGCCACGCTGTTGCAGGTCACGCCGTAAGCCGCGCCCTGCTTGGCAATGGAGCGGGTCAGGGTCAGCATGGCGCCCTTGGTGGTGGCGTAGTCCACGCCGGAGGTCAGTCCGCCTACGTGGCCCGCGATGGAGGCCATGTTGATGATCCGCCCGTAGCCCTTCGCCTTCATGATCCGCAGGGCCCGCTGGGCAAACAGGAAGGGGCCTGTGATGTTGATGCCGTAGGTGAAATTCCAGTGGTCCAGGGTCATTTCGTCGAAGGGAATCTTGTTGGTCACGCCCGCGTTGTTCACCAGAATGTCCAAGGTCCCGAACTCCTTCTCCAGGACCGCGAAGCAGTGGTCCACGTCCGCCTCTTTGGACACGTCCGTCTTCACCGCCACGCACTTGCAGCCGGGCCAGCGCTCCATGATCTCCGCCGCGACCTTCTCCGCGTCCTCCAGCATCAGGTCCGCGATCAGGATGCCCTTGGCCCCCGCCTCCGCGAACTTCCGGCAGTCGCAGGCCCCGATGCCCGCGCCGCCGCCTGTGACCAGGGCGATCTTGCCCTCCAGCAGTTTACTCTCCATGCTCTTTCCTCATTTCTCTGGGGCTTCCAGTGTTTGATACGGCGTTCCGCCGTCAGTTCTTGGGGATCTCCCCTACGCCGTCCAGGATGAATTTGGGCCGGTAGGGGTACTCCTGGCAGGTCTCCCGGGTGGAGACGCCGGAGAGGACCAGAACGGTGTCCAGGCCCGTCTCGATGCCCGCGATGATGTCCGTGTCCATCCGGTCGCCGATCATGACGGCATCGTCGGAGTGGACCCCCAGCATCCGCAGGCCCGTGCGCATCATGAGGGGGTTGGGCTTGCCGACGAAGTAGGCGTTCTTGTCCGTGGCCAGCTCGATGGGGGCGATGAGGGCCCGGCAGGCCGGGACCATTCCGCCCTCTACCGGCGCCGTCAGGTCCGGGTTCGTGCCGATGAGCTTCGCGCCTGCGTTCACCAGGCGGATGGCCTTGGTGATCTGCTCCAGGTTGTAGGCCGAGGACTCGCCGACCACCACGTAGTCGGGGTTCACGTCGTTGTAGGTGATGCCCTTGTCGTAGAGGGCGTTCTGGATGCCGTGCTCGCCCACCACGTAGGCGCTGCACCCGGGGGCCTGGCTGTCCAGGAAGCAGGCCGTGGCCAGGGCGCTGGTGTAGAAGTGGGACTCGTCCACCTCCAGGCCCATGCGGGCCAGTTTCTGCTGGAGCTCCTTGGGGGTGTACTGGCTGGAGTTCGTCAGAAAGAGGAAGTTTTTCTTCTCCTTCCCCAGCCATTTCACGAAGCTCTCCACGCCCGGCAGGAGCTGGTTGCCGTGGTAGATCACGCCGTCCATGTCGCAGATAAAGCCCTTTTTCTTCCGAAGCTGATCCATAAATTCCTCCTGTTTTCCGCCGGTTCAAAAATCGACGGTAAAGATAACCTGATGTCTGTTCTTCAAAGCGGTCTCATAAAATGAGAGTATTTCCTCGCTCCAACCCAGAGTATGCTCCAATCCATCCTCGTCTTTATAGCGAAAACTCTCGTCTTCGATTTTCCAGAAATTCTCCCGGATCAATTTCTCCAAATCGTTCTCCCGCAGAAAGGCCACGATTTTCTCCACGTCTTCCTGGGTTTTCAGCGTGACCGCGTCGTCGTCCTCATCCACCAGGAATTCCCCGCCGTATATGACGTTGAAGGGAACCTCGTTTTCCTCCCGCCACACGCCGCCGCCCAGGCAGTATTGAAGGCCCTCCCAGGCTTTGTCCAATTCGCAGCTCTGAGGCGTGCCGAACAGCTCCTCCTCGATTTCATTCAGCATGTAGTCGTACCGCTCCTCCTCCGGCATGGCCCGGAGCTTTTCTACCCAGCTGTCCTCCAGCGCGTAGAGCATCCCTAAGCGCGACACCCCGTCCCCTCCTTTGCAAATATAGCTTCCCCAATTATACCACGGCCAATGGCCCCTTTCAACCGGTAGTCTGCAAAATTTCCGGAATCTTCCGCGCGCAAAAAAACGGGGCGGCTCCCGCCGTCCCGTCTCCGCGTATTCGCTTCACTCCGCGAAATCACAGCGCACCACCAGCCGCGTCCGCCCACTGAGGGTGCAGGTGAACAGCGTCAGGGGCCACGCGCCGGAGGTCACGTCCTCCACCGCGTAGGCCCCCACCACCTCCTTGGCCCCCACCTGGTAGACGTAGGTGGCCCCGTCCCCCATGGTGACGGACACCTCGTCCCCAATCCGCAGGTTGTCCAGGGGGCCGAAGTGGGTGCGGTAGTTGTGGCCCATGATCACCAGGTCCTCCATGGCCGGACTGCCCTGCATCCGGCAGGGGGAGGTCTTCAAATTCTCGTAGCTCCACTCCATCTGCACCGGCAATTGCAGCTCCAGCGTGGGGAAGGTGATGAGGCCCATATAGTAGCGCCCGTCCAGCTCCACCGTCTCTTCGCTGGTAATGGCGGATTTTTTGATCAGCCGTTCCCCGCGGGCCTGAAAAGGCGCGTCCGCCAGACTGGAGGCGACGCCCTCCAGAGCGGCCTCCGAGGCCCGGCCCGCGGACAGCTCTTCGTTCAGATTGTACGCGGTGAGGCCCGCCGCCCCCCAGAAGGAGCAGCAGGCCCAGCACAATCAGGACGTTTCCTTTTTTCCGTCCCATTTACGCCCTCTTTTTCCTGTACATCCCGCAGGCCACCAGGGCACAGCCCGCCGCGGCCATCACGCCCACGGGCCACCACAGCAGACCCGTCTGGGGCAGCATGTCCAGGGGCGTCCGGTTCTCGGGGATCTCCACCTCGGGACTCACGGCCTCCGGCGTCTCCGTCATGGGCACGGGGTCCGGCAGGACTTCGATCTCCGGCTCAGGGGCCAGGGGGACGGCGGGGTCCTCCACCGTCGTGGTGGGCGGGGTGGGGTTCCTTCCGGGGCCCGGAGGGGGCGTGGGGGTTCCGCCGGGACGGTTGGGGCCGGGTTCGGGGCCAGGACCGGGGCCGGGGTCCGTCGTTGTCTGGACGTCGAACTTCACGTGGGCCGTCACGTAGGTGTGGCTGGTGCCGCTTATCTGGTAGGGCAGGTTGATCAGGAAGGGGATGGGGGTGTAGGTCGTGTTGCCCAGGACGATCCGGTTCTGGCTGGCAACCAGATACAGGCCGTCGGAGAGGTCCGTGAACTGGGCCACGGCCTCCGTTTCCTCACGGTTCGCGCCGATGGCGCGCTTCTGGGCCGTGGACTGCCCCGCCCGGAGGGCGGTGCTGCTGCTCAGACCGTTGATATAGTCCGCCAGGGTCCGCAGGAGGGTCTTGTGGGCCTCCGCCGTGCTGTTCTGACCTGCGCCGACAATGGCGGTGATGTCCTCCAGGCGGACGCCGGAGGCGGCAAAGTCCTCCGTGAGGGTGTAGGAGAACCCGCCGCTGCCGTCGGGGGCGGCGTCCGCCACCTTGTAGAGGTCAAACACGAGCCCGTTGGCAATGGACGGCGTATCGCCCGGCACACACTTGGCATTCAGCACCGCGCCGCCCGGCGCCGCCAGCGCGGGCATCGAGAGCATGAGGACCGCTCCGAGGCTCAGCAGCAAAACGCTTAATTTCTTCAAACTTTTCTTCATGGCGATACCACCGTTCTATACAGAATTCCGCATGGCCAGTTGTTCTCTTCTTCATGTTCCTCCCGCTCGCTCCACCTGCGGCGGTCGCTGAGGGACATGGCCCCCAGAAACCCGACGGACAGGGGAACCGCAAGCACGGGGGCCACCAGAACCGGCTCCACGGGGATGGCCTCGGCGGTGACGCGGACGGTGCGGGCCTCCTCCGTCTCCACCCGGCGGCCCCGGACCAGCATCCGGTGGGTGTTGATGCCGTAGGGCGTGCAGGTGACCAGGGTGCAGTAGTCCCCGCCGGGAACGATTTGCAGGGCGCTCAGGTCCTCCGGCAGGACGATCAGAATCTGGTCCACCTTGTAGGTGAGCACCTCGTCCAGGACATACAGCATGAAGCGGTCGCCCACGGCGAGGCGGTCGATCTTGGTGAACAGCTCCGCGCTGGGGAGGCCCCGGTGTCCGGAGATGACGGCGTGGGTGGAGGGGCCCCCCACCGGGAGGGAGCTCCAGTCCAGGTGCCCGATGGCCACCTGGAGCACGCTTTCAGAGGTGCCGTGGTAGATGGGGAAGGCCACGCCGATTAAGGGGATCTCGATGTAGCCCATGATGCCGTTGCCCTCCACGTCCAGGAGGGCGTTATATTGGGCCTGCTCATCCTCCGACGGAAGGAAGGGATTGGCCCGCTGGGGGATGTTCCGGTTGTAGGCTTCCGCCTCGCTGTAGAAGTGGTCGTATTCCTCGGCGCTGAGGCCGGTGACGGCCTCGGTGTAGGTCATGATGGCCCGGGAGGAATGGAAGGAGTTCCAGTAGTCGGAGACTTTGGGGTAGGCCAGGATGGCGAGGCCTGCCAGGAACACCAGGATCAGCAGGGCGTTCACGGCTTTTTTTTCGCGCGGGATCTCTTTTTCTTCATAGGGGGGCCTCACTCCCAGGGTCCCCAGGACCCCGGCCTGGGGAGGCCGGGGTCCTGGGGAGAATGACGGGTCAGTTGGCGCAGTCCTCGCTGCGCTTCTTGGTGATGTAGAGGATGGCCGCGCCGACCATCAGGACGCTGCCCACGGCGGTGAAGATGGTGGTGCCGATGCCGCCGGTTTCGGGGAGCGTAGCGCCAGCCAGGTTCACAACATTTCTGGAAACGATGGTTGCATGAGTTGCGGAAGTTCCAGCTTCAACTTTCACTTTCAAATTCTCACTATTCGGATCAACTGTGTTATAACCATCGGGGGTACGAATCTCAACCAGAGTGTAGTTACCATACTTCAGGCCAGTGAACTCAAAGACGGTCTTAGAGGGTGCCGTCAATAAACAAGGAGCCAAATAGCAATACAGCGGATTTGGACGGCGGCAGCGAAAGAGGCGGCGTTTTTAGCGTAGCGCGTAGCAATACCGCGCCACCTTTTGAGAAGCAGGAAAGCATTCTCAACGAGATGGCGGAGCTTGTAGAGATATTTGTCGTATTCCCGCAGATGCTTTCGATTCTTTCTTGGCGGAATGA
>JAAVZX010000008.1 GCA_022791875.1 Oscillibacter sp. | reverse complement strand
GCGACACCAACAGTCTGGAAACCATCCTCCAGCGGCTGGACGCGGAGATGGAGGTGACCACCGAGGACGGGTACACCGGAACCCTCCACCTGGACCACACCAGCGTCCAGGTCACCACGGACGGTTACGCCACCAAGACCACCAACCTCTCCGCTACCCGCAGTTATCCCAATCTGTCCCAGGCGGACGTGTCCCTCATCCCCAAGACCATCGAGGACCGGGGTAGCTGCGGACAGCTGAGATTTGTTTTGCGGTACTTCCGTAGCCGGAAGGCTCCACCTGCACCGTGTCCAGCTGGAGGGAAAGCGTGCCGGAAAGCCCATCCGGTGTAATGAACTCCTTCTCCTGGGGCAGCAGAGCCAGCACGGAGGCCATATCCTTGTTTTTGCTCTCCAACGCTACCTTCTCCGTGTGCTGGCGGCTCTCATGCTCCGGCAGTTCCTGCTTCAAAAGGTCTGCCAGGGTATAGTGGAAGCCGTCCTGCTCAAAGTCCGAGCGCAGAATGCCGCCGGAGTCTTCCGACGGGGACAGGTCATAGAACTTGCGAATTTCGGTCCCGTCCTCATTCTGGGAGATGGATGTGGGATAGCACGCCTGGGCAGCGCCTGACCCTTCCGCCGCGTATGCGGCAGGGGCAAGGACCATGGCCAAGGCCAGCGCCAGGGCGCAGATAGTGCTCATATGCTTCATTTTTCTTCTCCTTTGCATAAAAATTGTGATAAAACGGGGTCACTACATTGTCATGCCGCCCCGCTCCTGTTGGGGGCCTCGAATTTCCTCCAGCTTCTCACGCGCCCAGTCCGGCAGGTACTGCTCATCCAGGACGCCAATAAAATCACTGCGGTTCCAGCGGGTCTGCTCTCTGTCGCCGAGGCAGACGGCATAGACCGCCTGCCCTCTCGCGTGGGGGGAACAGCCAAACCCGCCCTCCCCCAGCCAGAGCTGGCTGCGCGGGTTCCAGCAGCTCTCTCGCAGAGCATCAGGGCGCAGTACCAGCACCTTTCCCTCATACTCCGGCTCATCCATGGCCCCGACGCAGTGCTCCGGCCCGAACAGGCCCAGCGCCTGGTATGCGTCCCTGGCCTGCTTGACGAACGCTTCCAGCATAGACGCGGCGGTATCCACCACATAGTAACGGTTACAGCTCCCATCCTCGGGCACAAATGTCTCCCGGCCCCATTGGTAGGTTTCACCGCTGACCAGATGCCGGCATATTGATTTCTCAAACTCTTTCAGAGAGTTGGCCAGCACAAAATTCACCCGCATGAAGCCAAACTGCTCCAGCACAGACTGGGCGCAGTCTTTGGACAAATGCCCGTCAGCCTCATTGAAACAGTCCCGGATGGCCTGCTCAATGGCCCTGGCACAGCATACATTCTGGTAAAAGCTGTCCTTGTGCATCTGGACCTGTCCAAGACGGCGGGCCTCGGCGCGGGAGTAGGAATACAGATATGGGAAGTCACTTCCCATAGATGGCCTCTCCCTCTGTTAAGAGCCTGTCCAGTTCGTCCAGGCAGACCCCGAACTGGCGGAGAAGCTCCATCATATCCGGCGTCAGGTCCCGCAGGTCCGGGCCGGGGGCGGCGGAGATAACTACCTCGCCGTCTTCCGCGAAAGCATTCAGCCGGGCCTCTCTGGGGATGCCCGCCCGGTCCAGCAGCTCGTCGGGCAGATGCACCGGAACCTCCGCCGCTCCGTAAGGACAATCTTCCTCACACTGGCTGCACAGCCCGCAGACCTGCACAAGATGCACCAGGAGGCCCGAAGCCGCCCGCTTCAGGCTCTGAATGGCCTGGACCAGTTCCAGGGCCGTCATCTCCTTTTTCAGCACCACTATGGCGCTGTCCTCCACATGGTACTCCGCCTGCCTCCCGGCCTGGAAGCCGCTCAGTTTCATCGCGGCTGAGGGAATGCGGAATCCTTTCGGAGTGATTTCCTTAATGAATTTCATCGTCTTTGCCTCCTGTCTCATGTTCAGAGTTGAATAAAGTGAGCTGCGCGTTAACCCGCGCCCGTTCCTGCGTGTCATAATTGGCGATGAGCAGCTCGGCAAACTGGCAGTTCGGGTCGTAGCGCTGCCAGATGTTGTTCAGGCGGGTTACTTCCTCAATCCAGATGCCCGGAATGTTGTAGAGGGTCCGTATAAAGGCGTCATCGTTGTAGGACAGCAGGAATTTTCCCGCTATGGACAGCAGCGTATCCCGGAGGCGGATGTGGTCCTTCTCTGCAAAACCGTCCTCACCGATGTTTTGGTAGTAGCCCTCTGTGTCGTGGTAGGTCGGGTCGCAGTAGAAAAAACTCTCGAGGCGGTCGTACTGGCGGATCAGGCTCTCGAAGTCCTTGTTCTCCACCACCACATCCTTCAGCCTGCGGTGGCACTGCTCAATCAGCGGGAAATCCGCCCGGATATCGTGGGGGCGGCTGCCGTAGCTGGTGAGGGCTGAGGCGTAGCTGTAGCGGATCAGCTGGTAAAACCAGGTCGCTCTCTGCACCGAATCAGCGGGGCTGTCCCGCGCCAGCGCCTGTTTCACCAGCTCGAAATCCTCCCGGGCATTCAGAACGTAGCGCAGGGATTCAATCAGCTCCCCATCACAGTCATGGACACAGCGGTACAGGTTTGCCAGAAGGCTGTTAAAATCGTTGTATACCTCAAAATCCCTTCCCGGCGGCTTGTGGAACAGCACCCAGCCCCCGCCCCCGAAAACCTCAATATACCGCTCATAGTTCAGCGGAAAGCGCCGCACAATCTCCTCCCGCAGAGCCTTCTTCCCGCCTACCCAGCTCATAAAGCTGTTCAAGGGTCTTCACCTCCGGCGGGCGCCTCGAATTTCTCCAGGGCGGTTTCCAGACCGTGAATTGCAGCTTCTAAGCCCTGGACCATGAGGCGGAGCTGACGGATGGTGCTGTAGACTTCTCCGGCGGTACGGGCGTAGAAGTAGCCCTCACGGTTGCTGGCGATGGGAACGCCCTCACGGCGAAGCTGGTTTACCAGCTTCCGAAGCTCTGTGCCGCTGATGTGCAGCACCCGTTCCAGTTCCGCGCTTTTTACTGTGTACCGACGTCCGCTGCATGCGCCTTTCAGGCAGGCGGCTAGTTCTTCCTTCTTCATTGCGCTCTCTCCTTTCTCGGACCGCTTTCCCAAAAAAGAGCGCAAAAAAGAAGGGCCGCTTGTCCCTTTCGGAAAAACGGCCCCACGTTAATTATTATTTGATTGGTATATCTGGTTCGCATGTCTGCAATCCGGCATGGTCGCAGGAAATCAATTCAAAAATCTTCTGCGGAAGCGGCGGTTCTCCGCCAGCCGCTTTCCAGCCTGCCAGAAAGGCGATACGGACCATGGCAAACAGTGCGCTTTCCGCTTCATCATATTCCCGGCGTTCCAGAAAATTGCTGAACGCTTCTTCAAAGTCATTGTCCATCACAGCCGCCCCCCTCACTTTATATAATACAGCAGTTGACAAGAAAAAACAAGATATTATCATGACTAATCTTGAGATTATCTTGTCTATTTTTTGCTGTATTTTCGGTAAAATAAGGGTACAAACAGGCAGGGGGTGTGGAGATGAACGATGCACATAGGGAAATGCTGACCCAAATCGGTCTGAATATCCTCTATTACAGGAAAGAGCGGGGATATACCCAGCAGCAGTTGGCAGAAATAATATCATACAGCAAAAACCATCTCCAGCAGATTGAAACAGCAAAGGCTACACCCAGCGTAATTGCGCTGCTGGATATTGCCAGCGCTTTGGAAATCCCACCGTCCAAGCTGTTTGAGACGCGGTAAACCGGATGTCAGTTAGGGACATCCGGTTTTTACTTTGATGCTCCAGTCGCTGTCCTCCGGCAAGGTGGTACCATTATAAAGGCACACGGTGAAGTCTGTATATGCTGCGTAGCAGTTTCCGACAAATACGCCGGGGTGCTGGTTTGCGTATTCGAGGCCCGCCTTGTGGAGATTGATGTAGGGCAAAGCATCCTCCGGCATATTGGACTCTCTGCAAAGCAAGATAGCGCCAAGCTACTCATAGTTCTCAGCCGGAAAGTACTCTTTGTATTCGTCCGGGTACTGAACACGGTTGATCACATCCGTCAGCGTCATCTCCTGAGCCGGATGCAGCATCATGGACGCGGCAAGGATGCGGCCCTCACGGACCCCCAGAGTCTCCAGGCGTTCCCGCAGCCACGCACGCTCCTGCGCCGTGCCGGGGAGCTGGGTCAGATATTCAAAATCCTGCATTTTATTCCATCTCCATTCCGCCCCGCGGAGGCTGGCGCTCCTCGGCTTCGCAGGCTGTTGGGCGCTCCGTATAAGTCTTCGGATCAGCGGCAGGCGTATTCCAGCCATGCAGGCAGCCGCTCAGCATCGCCTGCTCCTGGGCCTTATTGATACCACATTCTCCGTTGCGGCAGTCCGCTATATAACGGTTCAGTTCAGCCTTTTCACCGCTTCCCTCCCACACCTGGTATCCAGCGCCCTTCGTAATGCAGATCAGGGACCCGTCCACCGGCAGGACGGAGAAGCATACATCCGGCAAGCGCTCAGAAAAGTGCGGATCGAAACGGTCCTGTTCCGGCATGATGCTCCAGCCATCGCTCTGCCACAGGTGCGCGTATATCTCCTGTCCATTACCCGCCTGGATTTCCCGCTGTTCAAAGCTCTCACCCGCGCCGTCGCTGGCCTGGCCGATGATTGCATCTGTGAGATATTGAAGCTCCTCCAGCGTCAGATTCCCCCGCACCCTGCACTCCGCCACGCCCCAAAGCTGTCCGGCACGCACCTCGGCAGTGAAATACCAGGACTGCACCTTCGCCGCCACGCTGTCCGGGCCGCTGAAATAGGCCATGAGTCCCTGCTCCGCTTCCTCCGGACTGTCCGCGTGCTGTTCCTGCCAGCAGCGTTCCTTCTGGAGCGCCGAGATGATCTGCGGGGCGTACTCCGCCGCCTCACGGGAGTCCATGGTGATGTCGCATTCCATCCCATCTTCCTCGTCATAGTAGGTAGCCGTCATGGGCATATACAGCTTCAGCGTCTGGAGGGGCGGAGGCAGGACGGTGAAGCGGTCTGCTCCCAGAAGCAGATTCAGACTGCGGCCATTATCCCAGCTCACCAGGAAACTATCCGCATCGTCAATACCCTCCAGCGTTCCCATTGTGCCAGGTTCGACCGGACAAGGTTCGTCTTTCATCTCATGCAGTTTGATTCGGCTCCCTACCGGGAACTGCTGGCAAAGAAAGTCCAGCCATTCTTTCGGTATTGCCTGTTTCATTTTCAAATCCCTCATTTCTATATTGATTTGTGTGCTTTCCGGCGAGGCCCTGCGCTGTATTTTTGACAGCCCAGGTGCGGAATCATCACGTCAGACCGCCTATCTGAGGTCCCCGCCAGCTCTGTTCTCCGGAGCTGTCCTGTAAAAATTCCTCCAGGGTTGGGCCGTCGGCCACAGCGAACGGGGTCATCGTTCCGCTGCCGTTCTGCATCAAAATGTGGTCTTTTCCGCGCTGTTCCAAATCTGAGGAATCAGTAATGACTGTAACTCGCTGGCAGAAAAAAGTAAGATTGATGAAATCCTCGATATTGGATAGCTTCAGCTTATAGGCCATAGCCTCAAACTGGCTGGCCTCGACGCCGCAGAAACTGTCCAGTCGTTTCGCCAGATAGTCCAGTTCATCTGCCCGCACCTGTCTGCCCTTTAGAGCACCCAGCGCACTGTACCGGCTGTCAAGTTCATCCACTTTGCAATCCTGGCTTATGGAGGAACCCAGCTCCATAGCCTGGAGCATCTCCATGGTCTGATCGTACTGCTCAACGGGAATGGGAAAAGGGACGGTAACCTGGCCGCACTCCGGATGCTGGGAATTGCTCAGCACAGCTTTGATTACATAGCTCATACGCCCTCCTTCTGCCCCTCATGCTCAGCCCGGCGCGGCTTCGAGGACCGCTTATCAGCCAGTTTTTTCTGCGGCTCTTTCTTTTGGATGTCGCTGCGGGTGCTTACCGTCCGGGTTGGGTCCATCATCATTCGCTCTAGGCCAGACAGCCGGGTTCCACCCATAAAATAACGCGCCATAGTTTTCCTCCTGTTTTTATTGTTCCGTTCCCTGAAAAAGGACAAAAAGAAAAAAGGCGCTGCCCTTTTTGCAAGGGAAACGGCCTCTCATGTTTCAAAGATTGATTTTTAGCTGAACTGCATTCCTCCGTCCTGCGGGGACTCCATTGCCGCCATTTCCATTTGAGTAGACAGTTCTGCACGCTCTATCAAATCCAGGACTCCGCTCTCGATTTGTTCCGCCGTCAATTCCAGGCACTTCCGATGTTCATCCGTCAGGGAACATCCGATTTCCAGAGTTTCATGAATGCTGCGGTAAACCTCTGTCAATTGCTCCGGAGTAAAAAGGGCGCTGCGTGGAATGAGGCCAGACCGGACGGCAAAGTCCTGTTTGGCTGCGGTATAACTGTCTGCTCCGTTGGGGCCATAGTAATGCCCACAGGTTAACGAGGTATGGCAGGAGGACCTCTCCCATGTGACAAACTGGACACCGTACCGGGTCTGGTGCCCTGCCAGAACCGCACCATTGAATTCCGCCAGCAGCCTGTAATCTCCTGTCAAGCCGATGGCGCTCAGCAACGGCGCTGATTCCATCTGGCGCATATACTCGGAGGTTGTTCTGGCAATATCCTTCACCCGCTCCAGCGCTTTGCTTCGGGTGTCATTGGGCACATCTTTCTTCTGGTACATGACTCCGCCGGTCCTCATGGCACAGCAGAGTAGCTGGTCATCCAGTTCTACGGGCAGGAGGCCATCCTCCGTTTCCGCTTTTACCGTCAAGCCCTCTCGTTGGAGATTCAGGCTTAGAGCAGTTCTCTGAAATAGCAATAAGAGAAGAGATATGGTAAGATGGCAGCGGGGTGAGGAAGATGCTGCATAACGAAGCAAGGAATTTGCTGGTAGAAGCGTATGAGAAAACGCACGACGCAAAAGCAGTTGCGT
>JAAVZX010000007.1 GCA_022791875.1 Oscillibacter sp. | reverse complement strand
GGACGGGGGGCCTCCGGCGGCCAGAGGGCTTTGCCCTCTGGACTCCCACCAGGGAGGCAAGCGCCTCCCTGGACCCTGGCAGATCGGGCTTTTCTTGGGTGCCTTTCTTCTCCGCCCCCCAGGCTTTAGTCGAAGATGGCCGTCTTTACTACCGCGAAGGCTTCCCGGGCGTAATAGTTCGCCGTCAGCCACCACCAGGGAAGCTCCGCTGGGATGTCTATCGTTTGCAGGCCGTTCTTTTGCGCGATCATGTGGGCGCGGAAACAGTGGAAATCATTCGTTACCACCGCAATCATGGCCGTTTCCGTGTCCACGCCGTTTTCCTCCAGGAGGGCCTTGGAGTTGCGGAAGTTTTCCGCCGTGTTCCGGGATTGGTCCTCCAGCAGAAGTTGATTTGACTCTGATGCGCTGGACAGGGCGCGGCGCATGGCCTCGGCCTCGGAGATGTCCTCGCCGGGACCCTGCCCGCCGGAGAGGACCACCGGAATGCCGGGGTGGCCCTCCAGATACGCCGCCGCGGCCTGGATGCGGGACCAGAGGGCCGCGGAGGGCGTCTCGCCGTTGACCCCCGCCCCCAGGACGATGACAGCATCCACAGGGAGGGCGGAGTTGTCGGACTCGCCGCGGCGGATGAGAAGAATTTCTATCGAAATCAAACACACCAGGCCCAACGTCAGCCCCGCGAAGAAGAGACGCTTACAGATTCGTCCGGCCCTGGAAGTCTCCGCCCAGCGGCAGATCAGAAACCCGACGGCCCAGGCCACCGCGCCCCCCAAAAGGAGCCAGCCCGTGAACCGCATACCATTCGGAACCACGATCAACCCCAGGCCCACAAGAGCCAGTAAAGCTATAGCAAAGTAAATTTTCCTGCACATTTTAACCTAAAAATCAGAAATCCAAAACAAAGCAGAACCCATCCAAAACAGGACTGATCTGCCAGGGTCCAGGGAGGCGCCTGCCTCCCTGGTGGGAGTCCAGAGGGCAAAGCCCTCTGGCCGCCGGAGGCCCCCCGTCCTTCGTCCCCCGTCTCCCGCGGGACGCCTCGCTTACGCTTCGGCTTCTTCGCTGAGCTGCTCCCAGCGTTCGTAGAGGGCGTCCAGCGCGGATTGGGCGGTTTCGCGGGCGACGGTTAGGGTGGTTAGTTTTTCGTAGTCGCAGGCGGCGGCTTCCATTTCGGATTCCAGAGCTGCGATTTGCTCCTCTGCTTTCGCTATGTCGCGTTCGCAGATGGTTAGCTGGCGCTTGGCGGCTTGCTGGGATTTGTTGCCGCGGGTGGGACGCTGGGGTTTTTCTTTTGCCGCCTTTGGCGGCTCGGGCTTTTGAGACGCTTCCTGGGACTTCATCTGGCGGTATTGGGCGAAGCCCATGGGGTAGTCTGTGATCGTCCCGTTCTCCAATTCCCAGATGCGGGTGGCAAAACGGTTGATGAAATAGCGGTCATGGCTGACGAACAGAAGCGCGCCGTCGTAGGCTTCCACCGCTTCCTCTATCCATTCCCTGGAGGCTATGTCCAGGTGGTTGGTGGGCTCGTCCAGAATCAAAAAGTTGATCTCGCCGTCCATCAGCATACACAGCCTTAATCGGCTCTGCTCGCCGCCGGAGAGGACCGACACAGGCTTGAAAACGTCCTCGCCGCGGAAATCGTAGGCGGCTAAACGATTACGGGCGCTCTGGGCCGAGAGGCCCCGCTTCGCGGCCATCATGTTTTCTACCAGGTTCCAGTCCGGGTGCTCAAAATGGATAATCTGGGGCAGGTAGGCCAATCTTGTCTGCGGGCCTAAGCGAATGCGCCCGTCATCTGGGTACAGCTCGCCCACGATCATCTTAATCAGCGTCGATTTGCCTGTCCCGTTGTCCCCGATTAGGGCAATTCTCTCGCTGGCTTCCACCTTTAAGGTAATACCGTCAAAAAGATGCTTCTCGCCGTAGGACTTCGCCAGGTTCCGGACGCCCAGAACTTCGTCGCCGTGGAACTCTGCCGTTGAAAAACGGGCGTCCATCTTCCTGGCCTTGACCGGCTTCGCCGTGGTGCGCATCCGCTCAATGCGGCGCTCTATGTTGATGGCCCTGCGGTACGTCTTATCCATGCCCTGAAACGCCCAGAGGCGGAGCTGATCCGCCGCTCTTTCAAGCTGCTCGATCTTCGCCTGCTCCTTCTGGTACTGCTTCATGCGCTCCTGGTAACGGCGCTCTTTCTCCACGGCGTAAAAGCTGTAATTTCCGCTGTAAAACTCCGCTTTCCCGCCGTCGATCTCGATCACGCGGGTCACAACCCGATCCAGAAAATAGCGGTCGTGGGAAATCGCGGCCACGGTGCCCCGGAACTTCTGAATATACTCCTCCAGCCATTCCACGGCATGGAGATCCAGGTGGTTCGTGGGCTCGTCCAGGAGCAGAATGTCCGTGTCCTCCAAGATCAGACGGCCCAGGTTCACCCGGGTCTTCTCGCCGCCGGAAAGGCTGTCGAAGAGTTGGGCGCGCATTTCCTGGGGGATGGACAGGCCCTGGGCCACCTTGTTCACGGCCACGTCCGTGTCGTAGCCGCCGAAAATCTCGAAGCGCTCACTGAGGGACCCGTAGCGGCGCAGAATCGCCGGGTCGCTCTCCCCCGCCGCCATGCGGGCCTCCAGTGTCTTCATTTCCTCCGCTACGCTCTCCAATCTCCGGAAAGCGGAGCGCAGCACGTCCTCAACTGTGTAACCCGCCGGGTAGACGGGAATCTGGGAGATGAGGCCCAGCCGCCGCCCCTGGCCGATGACCACCTGACCCTCGTCGGGGTCCAGCTCGCCGGTCAGGATGCGGAACAGCGTGGTCTTGCCCGCGCCGTTCCGGCCCAGGAGCCCCACCCGTTCCCCCTGGTCAATCTGAAACGTGAGGCCGTCCAGGACGTTGCGGCCCACCTCGAAGGATTTGACCAGGGCGTTTACTTGTATCTCAATCATTGTTCCTCTGTCAATTGCTCCACAATTTTTCCGAATTCCATGGCGTGGGACGCCTTGACCAGCACGGCGCAGCCTGGGGCCAGCTGGGCGCGAATCTCCGGCATGGCCTCCTCGCGGCTGGTGAAGTACAGGACGGAACCGCCGCTCTGGGCCGCGCCGTCGGCGATCCGGGACGCCTTTTCCCCGATGGCAATCACCAGGTCGATGCCCAGCATCGCCGCCAGGGCTCCCATGTTGTAGTGGGCCCGCTCCGTCAGGCCCCCCAGCTCGCCCATGTCGCCCAGGACAGCGATGGTCCGGTCGCACTCCGTCCGGGCCAGGACTTCCAGGGCCGCGGCCACGGACTGGGGGTTGGCGTTGTAGCAGTCGTCCAGGATGATCCGCCCGCCGGGCCTGCGGATCACCCGCATCCGGGAGCCAGCGGGGCGGTACGAGGCCACGCCCCGCACAATCTCCTCCCGGCTCAGCCCCAGGGCCTCCCCTACCGCCACGGCGATGGAGGCCGAGTAGGCCATGTACTCGCCGGGGGTGGAGATGGTCAGATAGTAGCGGTCCCGTTCGGTGGTGACGGTGCAGGCGATGCCCTCCACGCCGCGGTCGAAGAGCTCTGTGATCCGCGCCTGACAGCCCTCGGATTTGCCGCAGCGGACGGTGGGATAGGTCACGTGAACGGTGTCCAGGAGGGGGTCGTCGCCGTTGAGGACCACCAGGCCCCCCTCTTTCAGATGGGTAAAAATCTCGCATTTCGCCTGGAGAATGCCCTCCCGGCTTCCCAGGTATTCTATGTGGGCGTCGCCGATGTTGGAGATCACCGCGATGTCGGGGCGCACCATGGCCCCCAGGTACTCGATTTCTCCAAAGTGGTTCATGCCCGTCTCGATCACCGCCGCCTGGTGCTCCAGGGAGAGGCCCAGGAGGGTCAGGGGGGTGCCTACGTCGTTGTTGTAGTTTCCCGGCGTCTTCCAGACCCGCAGCTTCGCCTCCAGGACGGAGGCGATCATCTCCTTCGTCGTGGTCTTGCCGACGCTGCCGGTGATCTGGACGATCGGAATCGAGAAGCGGTCTCGGTAGGCGGAGGCCAGGTCCCCCAGGGCTAAGCGGGTGTCTTTTACCCGGATGTAAAACTTGTCTTTCCTTAGCGTCTCAGGCGCACGGGCGCATAAGCACCCCGCCGCGCCGCCGTCCAGGGCGGCGTCTATGAAGTCGTGCCCGTCGAAGCGCTCCCCCACCCAGGGCAGGAACAGACAGCCCGGAACCGGGCTGCGGCTGTCCGTACAGACCTCCGTCACTGTGGGCGCACCGTCCCACGGGTTCAGCCATACGCCGTCCACGGCGGTTATAATCTCCTGAATCGTCATGGGCTGCATCACATTCAGACCTCCCCGCGCCTCTCCGGCGCTGCCCAGCCTCCGCGGTCCGCCAGCCAGGGCGGACGGGCGGCTCAGCCTTTTCTCTTTAATCCGTAGGATTGCCGCACGATCTCCTCGCACAGCTCATTATAGCTCATGCCCACCGCCGCCGCTTCCTTCGGAATCAGGCTTCCGGGGGTCATGCCGGGTAAATTATTGATTTCCAGGCACCAGAATTTTCCCGCTTCGTCCATGATGAAGTCGGTCCGGGAATAGACCTCCAGACCCAGGGTGCGGTGGAGCTTTAAGGCCAGCGCGCCCATTTCCTGTTTCTGGGCCTCCGTCACCGGCGCGGGGCAGATTTCACGCGCTCCGCCGGCCTGGTACTTCGCCGCGTAGTCGAACTCGCCCTCCGCGGGCAGGATTTCCACGGGAGGCAGCGCCCGATCCCCCAGGACCCCTACGGTCAGCTCCCGGCCATAGATCCGCTCCTCCCAGAGGATGCCGCCGTCGTAGCCCCGCACCTGCTCCAGGGCTTCCGCCAGAGCGGCCCGGTCCTCGGGCAGGAACACGCCCAGGGACGACCCGCCGGAGGCGGTCTTGATCACGCAGGGCATGGGCAGCTCCGCTGCCAGGCGGGGGATGTCCTCGGGGCCGTACTCCAGGCTCTGCCACTTGGGCGTAGGCAGTCCCGCCGCGTCCATGATTCTCTTCGTGACCAGCTTGTTCATCGCCATGCCGGAGGCCAGGTGCCCGCCGCCGGTGTACCGGATGCCCAGCAGGTCAAACGCCGCCTGAATGCGGCCGTCCTCGCCGTCCAGCCCGTGGAGCCCCAGGAAGACGATATCGGCCAGGCGGCACAGCTCCAGCACATTGGGCCCGAACACGCACCCGCTCTGATCCTTCCGTGCCAGCCGCACAGCCTCCAGATCCGGCGCGTCAGCGCCGATTCCGGCCTCGGGGCAAAGCCCGTCCGGCGCGTCGAAGACGCTCTCCAAGTCCCCGGGCACATCCTCCAGCCCCAGAAACAGGTCGACAAACACGGCTCTGTGTCCATTCTCCCGCAAGGCCCTGCAAACTCCGGCCCCCGTCACCAGCGACACAGCCCGTTCCGTGGACACGCCCCCGGCCAAAACCACAATTTTCATGACTAAACAGCATCCCTTTCCCAGCCGATCTAACCGCAATCTGTTCTTGTAACCATTATATCAACCCCGGCACCCTGTAAGAACCACCGGACCCTAACGCGGACTGATCTGCCAGGGTCCAGGGAGGCGCGTGCCTCCCTGGTGGGAGTCCAGAGGGCAAAGCCCTCTGGCCGCCGGAGGCCCCCCGTCCTTCGTCCCTCGCCCGCCGGAGGCACGGAAAACTTCGGGTATAGTCTAGCATAAACCTTCCCCAAATACAACCAGGAAATGTGCATTTTAGGGAAATGTTACGCTTTTTGCTGGTTTTTGGAAAAATTTGTGGGGGTTGTTTGGTAAAAATGGACCCGCCGGAGGGGTCCGGCGGGTTTTTTTGCGGGTTTGGTCAGCGTAGCCAGGGGAGGAGGGGCTTCGTTGTTTCGCTGTCCAGGAGGGTTTTGGCGGCGGACAGCATTTGGGCGGCTTCCGCGCGGGTGACTGCTTCCTCCATGACGGCGCTTCCGAAGCTCCCGGCGCTCAGGACGCTTGCCGCTTCCATGTTCGCCGCCGCCTGGGACGCCCAGGTGGGCTCCGCTTCGCGGTCCGTGTACCATACCTCTAAGTCTACGTCGTCCAGATTCAGGACGCGGTTCAGAATCGTCGCCGCCTCGTTGAAGGTGACGGCTTCGCCGCCGCGGAATGCCACGCCCTCCGCTGTGCGGCTTCCCTGGATCACGCCGTCCAGGACGCCTGCCGCGGCGTAAGCCTTCGCCCAGGTGGGAATGGCCGCGTCGTCGCAGAAGCCCGTCATGGTCACGCTGGTCACGTTCCGGCCCGCCGTCTCCAGGGCCAGGGCCAGGAATTCGCTGCGGGATACCGTCTTGTCCGGCTCGAAGTAGTACCGGCCTCCGATTCTGCCGCCTGTGAAAATGCCCTCCTCCGCCAGGTGCTGGGCGGCGTTGGCGGCGGAATTGCCGTCCATGTCGGCGTAGTCCACGCCGGAGCGGGTCTTCTCAATCGTGATGCTCACCTTCGCCGGGAGGGACGTGTGGCCCTCGCTGTCGGAGGCGGTGTAGGTGAAGCTGTCGC
This sequence comes from Oscillibacter sp., assembly GCA_022791875.1. Lineage (GTDB taxonomy): Bacteria > Bacillota > Clostridia > Oscillospirales > Oscillospiraceae > Oscillibacter. The sequence goes on along the minus strand of JAAVZX010000007.1, from coordinate 20,576 downwards.
TGCCTGCGGCGCCCTCCTTGGGCGTGTAGGTGAAGGACGCGCCGTTGATTTCTACGGTGCCTTTTTTGGGGTCGGTGGCCGCGGCGTAGGTGAGATCGCCGCCCTCCGCGTCGGCGGCGGAGAACTGGCCCTCGGCGGCAATGCCCTTGTACGTGGTCAGCTCCACGTCCTGGGCGGTGGGCGCGCCAGCGGGGGCCTCCGCCTTTTTGCCGAAGAGCGCGGAGGCGCTTCCCGTGGTCAGGGCCACGGTCAGAGCCAGAGCCGCCATACTTTTTATCAATCTGCGATTCATGTGTCGTTCCTCCTGTACTGTTTTGTACAAAAGTAGTCTTCCTGAATCGCTGGAAATTATACCTTTGCTTCCCGGTTCAAAAGGAGCTAACGCAGGGGCGAACGGGCTATGCGGCGCATCTCAGGGGAGTTCTTCTTGATGCCCGACACGATGCCCATTGCCATGAACAGCGTCATGAGGGACGAGCCGCCGTAGCTGAAAAAGGGGAGGGTGATGCCGATGGTGGGCATGACGAAGAGGCACATTCCGATGTTGATCACCGTCTGGAAAATCAGGATCGCCGCGATGCCCACGCACACGTAGCGGTAAAAGGGCGTCCGCGCCTTCCGCGCCACCAGGAGCACCCGGAGGATGATCAGAAGCAGCATCGCCATGATGGTCACGCAGCCGATCAGCCCCAGTTCTTCCCCTGTCACGGCGAAAATGAGGTCCGTCTGGCGCTCCGGCAGGGACCAGTACACGCCCTGGGTCAGGTTCCCGTTCAGGTAGCCCTGCCCGAACATGCCTCCGGAACCGATGGCCATCAGGCTCCGGCCCTGCTGCCAGCCCACGCCCCGGGGCTCAAAGCCGTGGTCAAACAGCACGATGAAGCGTTTTTTCATATACGGCAGAATCAGGTCCAGCGCCCACGCCGCCGCGAAGGCCCCGCCGCCGCCTGCGAATAAGAGCACAAACCAACGCAGCGCAAAGCCCGCCACGAAGGCCATGCAGATGAAGATGAACAGGAACACCAGCGCGTTCCCCATGTCCTTGGACACCAGGAAGTACAGCCCGCACAGCCCCAGGGTGTGCCCCGCCACGAACACGGCGGATCGGAAGGATTTCAGATCCCGCTTCTCCTCCCACAGCCATTCGATCTGCTTCGCCAACAGCAGCGTGAAGCTGATTTTCACCACCTCCGCCGGACTGATGTTGAAGGGCAGAAACGGAAATTTCAGCCACGCCGTATTCCCCGTCTCCGCCTCCCCGAATCCGAAGGGCGTTTTCAGCAGCAGAATGAAAATGATGTTGAACGCCAGCACCCACTTCCATTTTTTCATGATCCGCTCCAGGTCCAGCATGGAGAAGAAGATGTAGACCACGATCCCCGCCGCCAGGCACCCGCTCTGAATCACCATCCGCCGGAACCCCGTCTCCGGCGACAAGTACCGCGTCGCCGTGTAAACCAGCACCACGCCGTATCCCGACGCCGCGCAGCACAAACTCAGCAGCAGCAAATCCGCCTGCTGGATAAAGTCGCCTAAAACCGTCTTTAATTGTTTCAGCATTGCTTGCTCCTTTGCCTCCGGCGGGCGGGAGTTTTCCCTGCGGGGGGACGGGGGGCTGCCAGCGGGGCTTCCCGCCTCCGGCGGCCAGAGGGCTTTGCCCTCTGGACTCCCACCAGGGAGGCACGCGCCTCCCTGGACCCTGGCAGATCACCCCTCTTTTGTTCCTGCCTGCCGCTTTCTTTGGTGCTTATTTTTCCTTTTGCATTTTACCACAAATAAAAAATCATGTAAACTTGGAAATTTGTTTTTACACTCTGTTCAAATTATGGTATGATAGGTGGTGAGTAAAAATCTGACTGGGATGGGAGGCGTTCTCTTTTGGAGTTCGTTACACACAGTGAGGCCGAAACTGAGGCTCTGGGGCAGCGGCTTGCGGAGCGGCTCGACGCTGGAAGCGTCCTCGCCTTTTCGGGCGGGCTGGGGATGGGAAAGACCGCTTTTACACGCGGCCTCGCCCTCGGTCTCGGCTACACTGGGCGCGTTACCAGCCCTACCTTCACCATTGTCAACGAGTACCGCGGCGGTCGCCTTCCCCTCTTCCACCTGGACCTCTACCGCCTCAACGGCTCTGACGCCCTCTGGGACATCGGCTGGGGCGACTACCTGGACCAGCAGGGCATAGCGGTGGTGGAATGGAGTGAACAGGCCCCGGACGCCATGCCCCCCGACGCCGTCCGCGTCATCATCTCCCGCCACCCCGAAAGCGAAAACTGGCGCGTCATTCAAATAGAAGGAGGCCCCGATCTGTCATGAAAATTCTAGCCCTGGAGACTGCGGCGAAAGCCGTCTCCGCCGCCGTCACGGAAGACGGCAAAGTCCTGGCCTCCGGCTATCAGGACACCGGCCTCACCCACAGCGCCACCCTCATGCCCATCGTCGAGGCCCTCTTCAAAAACACCGGCCTCACCCCCCGGGACCTGGACGCAGTCGCCGTCTCAGCTGGCCCGGGCTCCTTCACGGGCATCCGCATCGGCGTCTCCGCCGCCAAAGGCATTGCGTTCGCCATTGAGAAGCCCGCCGCCGCCGTCTCCACCCTGGCGGCTCTGGCCCGCAACGTTGTCTTCTTCGACGGCCTCATCGTCTGCGCCATGGACGCCCGCCGCCAGCAGGTCTACAACGCCCTCTTCGCCGCCCAAGACGGCCGCCTCACCCGCCTCACCCCCGACCGTGCCATCGCCTTATCAGACCTGGCAGAAGAACTCCGCGCCGACCCCCGCCCCAAAATCATAGTCGGCGACGGCGCAAATCTCTGCCACAACCACCTGACCGCCGCCTCCATCCCCGCCCGCTTAGCCCCCCCGCACCTCATCATGCAAAACGCCATGTCCGTAGCCCTGGAAGCCGAATCCCTCGCCGCTCACGGTGCCCTCGTCTCCGCCCAGGACCTCGCCCCCGTCTACCTCCGGCCACCCCAGGCGGAGCAGTTACGACGATAAAGTGCCTGCCAGTCCCCGCGGGGGGACGGGGGGCTGCCAGCGGGGCTTCCCGCCTCCGGCGGCCAGAGGGCTTTGCCCTCTGGACTCCCACCAGGGAGGCAAGCGCCTCCCTGGACCCTGGCATATCAGTCCATTTTGTTGTAAGGAGCTTCTTTCGTATGTCTTTTGAAGCTGAAGTAATCCCTATGTTCATCGGCGGATGTATCGCCGTTCTTGCCCTGGAGTTTGCGTGGGGCTGGTTCATCCTGCGGGATGCAAAGTCCGCCCGTCGCTCTTTCCTTGCTCATGTCCTCTCCATGGCCCTTGGCCTCTTCTTTCTCGTCAAGTGCATCTTCGGAAACCGCCTGGGCCTCATCGGAGGAATCGCCTCCATCGACCACTCCGTCAGCATCGGCCTCTTCGGCGTCCTCTGGTTCATCAGCGTTCTATGCTTACTCTCCGCCCTGTCGAAATCCAGGTCCAGGTAAACGCAAACCTGTCAACGCGGCTGATCTGGCGGGGTCCAGGGGAAACCGTTTCCCCTGGCAGCCATCGTCTTCCACACATTTTATATAGAAGGAGTAATCTTATGAACGGAAAAGTACACATCATGGACCATCCCCTGGTTGCCCACAAGCTCACCGTCCTGCGGGACAAGAACACCAGCGTCAAGGACTTCCGGGAGCTTGTCTCGGAGATCGGGATGCTGATCACCTACGAGGCGACGCGGGACCTGCCCCTCACCACCCGTGAGGTCGAAACCCCCATCTGCAAAACCACCGCACCCACTTTGAAAGGCAAAAAATTCGCGGTTGTGCCGATTCTGCGGGCCGGCCTGGGACTGGTGGACGGCGTGCTGCGGATGGTGCCCGGCGCACGGGTGGGGCACATCGGCCTCTACCGCGATGAAACCACCCTGGAGCCCGTCAAATATTTCTGCAAAATGCCCAAGGACATTGCGGAGCGGGACGTGCTCATCGTCGATCCCATGCTGGCCACCGGCGGCAGCGCCGACGCCGCCATCGGCTTCATGAAGGAGTACGGCTGCACCACCATCAAGCTCATGGTCCTCCTGGCCGCGCCGGAGGGCATCGAGCGCATCCAGAAGGCCCATCCCGACGTGGACATCTACTGCGGCGCGGTGGACGAGAAGCTCAACGAGGCGGGCTACATCGTCCCCGGCCTGGGCGACGCGGGGGACCGCATCTTCGGTACAAAATAAGCCGGAACGCGAAAAAGACCGGGAGGGGTTTCCTCCCGGCCTTTTCACCTTTTTCAGCAGTAGAGCTGGGTGTAAATGCCAACCCAGTGCAGAACCGCCGCAGTCAGCACGAACATGTGCCAGACGCAGTGGTCGTACTTTTTGCTTCTCGCGAAGGGAATCATCCCCAACGTGTACACCACGCCCCCCGCCAGAATGAACCACAGCAGGGTCCGTGCGTGCATATACAGGCTGGGCAGGAAGAACAGGCCGCTCCAGCCGATCACGAAATACAGCGTGAAGTGCAGCGCCCGCCAGCGCCCCGGCCCGAACGCCGCCACCAGCGTCACCCCCGTGAGAATCACCGCCCACTGGATGCAGAACAGGGTAATCCCCAGCCGTCCGCCCACGTACAGCAGCAGTACCGGCGCGAAGGTCCCGCCGATCAGCAGGTAAATGGATGTGTAGTCAAACCTCCGGCACACCCGCTTCGCTGTGGACCCCGTCTTCATGGCGTGGTACACGCTGCTCATCAGCATCATGACCACCATGCTGATCCCGTAGAAGCAGGAGGCCATGATCTCCATGGCGCTGTGGGACCGGAGCAGCAGGAGCACCAGCCCCGCCGCCGCCAGGAGGGTCCCCGCGCCGTGGCTCACGGCGTTGAAGACCTCCTCCCCCAGGCTCAGCCTGGGCGGCTCATTCCGCATCCGCACATTCGCCCGCCGCACCGCCCGCAGGCGCGCCCGCTGCATCTGTTTTACCGAAACCGCCTCCATCAGAACCGCTCCTTCCCCCGGCTTCCGCCGGCAGCATCCTCAATCTGGTATTTGATACTATATTACACGGTCCTTAATAATATTTCAAGTAGTATTTGCAAAAAAATTTTCTCAATTCCAGGTGGGAATCTTGTGAGATCATACAAGCCCCTCTTCGGGAGACTGGAAAGTCCGCCGGTACTTTTTCCCTCGGTCAGTTTTCTGATCCTTGTCTTATTTTTTGGTTTCATGTGTAAATTAGTCTTGTATTGCCTGCCAAAAACCGCTATAATATGTTTACTTAACCTTGGCGGAAGATTTTGGGAGGTTTTATGGATTTGATTCTGACGGCTTACAGCCCCGATACACATAAAGAATACTGCCTTCCCCAACAGGCCGCGGGGACCCGGGACCTCCTCCTTCCCAGCGCCCCCTTTGGCCTCCCGGAGGACCTCCGGATTGCCGTCCGCTATCAGGACGGGCGTCCGGAGTTTCCGCCCAGCGGCCTCTATACCCTCCGGCCCGCCCTGGGAACGCGGCGCTTCCCCCTCCCGGCGAAGGACGGCGGCGTCTATTTCCTCATGCCCGTGTCCGGCGGGCGCATCGTCCTCACCGTCCGCGCCGCGGAGCGGGCCCCAGCTTTTTCCGTCTATCCCCTGGACGGGGACGCGCCCTTCACCGTCGGCTCCGGCCCTGAGAACAGCCTGGTCTACGGCGGCGAGCGCGGTTACATCTCCAAGCTGCACGCCGCTATTGCCCCGGAGGGCGGCGGGCGCCGCCTGGAGGCCCCGGGCCTCAACGGTTTATACCTGAACTGCAGGCGGCTGAAAGAACCTACCGTCCCCCTGGCCTTCGGCGACCAGATCTACATATTGGGCCTGCTCCTGGTCTATCTGGGCGACAGCGTGGCGGTGGACATGACCGCCTCCGGCCTGCTGGTCCATGAGGGTTTGCAGGGCCTGGACGGTATGCAGGACACCCTGGACCGCGCCCTGGCTGTCCACGGCCTCCGGCTGGCGGACAACGGCGGAGCCTCCGGAGACGCGGCGGGAGCGGCGGGCGAAACTGTTCTCCTGCAAGAGAATGCCTCCGGTGTGGAAACCGTTCTGATCGCGGAGGACGAAACCGTTTTGGAGGAAGATGACGGCTCTGACGGCGAAACGGTCCTGGAGGAAGCCGGCGATTCCGGCGGCGGAACCGTTCTGGAAGAGGCCGAGAACACTGACGATGAAACTGTCCTGGAAATGGACGACGATTCCGACGACGAAACCGTCCTGGAAGACCTCGACGACGCGGACGACGAAACCGTCTTCGAGGAAGACGAGGACGATACCATCCTCGACTGACAGGCACAGGAGGCACTATGAAAGGATTCTCAAACTTTACGGCGGCGCTGTTCGGCAAAAAGAAGGAGCGGGACCCCGCCCCCCAGGACCCCGTTATCCGCTTCTGGGACGGGGACGAGCCGCCCTGGACGGTAGTCCTCACCGACACCCTGGAGCCCGGACGCTGCTTCCGCCATGAAATCGGCGCGTCCCTGCTGATCGGCTTTTCCAGCGAAATGGACATCTCCGTGAACTACGACAAATCCGTCTCCCGGAAGCACTGCGAGCTGTTCCGGGAGGGGGACCTGCTGTACATCACCAGCCACAGCCGCAGCAACGGCACCTACCTCAACCGCGTCCTTGTCCTGGACAGGACCCCCATTTCCCCCGGCGACGTGATCACCATGGGCCGGGTGGAGTTGCGCCTGGACATCGAATAGCGCGGCCAATGTTTTATAAAGAAACGGCGTCGCTGTTTCTTCGCCGGGGACGTCCCCGGCGGCGCGCGTAAACTTTTGCTTAGGAGTTTGGTATTATGGATGGAATGACCTCTTATAATCTGCTGTTCTGCGCAGGCGTCGCCCTGATGGCCCTGGCCGCCCTGGGGGGCCTCATCGCCTTTACCGTCCAGCGGCGGGCCGCAAAGCGCCTCCGGGACCAGCTGGACGCCGAATACGGCCCCAAGCGCCGCTGAGAGAGGGGAGGAACCGCAAGTGCCGCAAGTGATCGCCTCTACCTATGAGATTAAGGAAAAGCTGGGCTCCGGAGGCATGGGCGTCGTCTACATGGGGGAGCACCTTCGTCTGGGCAAGCCCGTGGTTCTCAAGGCCGACAAGCGCACCCTCACCACCAAGCCCGAGGTCCTGCGCCAGGAGGTGGACGCCCTCAAGAACCTCTCCCACACCTACATCCCCCAGGTCTACGACTTCGTCGCCGAGGGCGACACCGTCTACACTGTCATGGACTTCATCGAGGGGGAGAGCCTGGACAAGTCCCTGGCCCGGGGGGAGCGCTTTCCCCAGCCCCAGGTGATCGAGTGGGCCTGCCAGCTCCTGGAGGCCCTCTGCTACCTCCACAGCCGCCCGCCCCACGGCATCCTCCACGCCGACATCAAGCCCGCCAACATCATGGTCACGCCCCAGGGGGACATCCGGCTCATCGACTTCAACATCGCCCTGGCCCTGGGGGAGAAGGGCACCGTCCAGGTGGGCTACAGTCTGGGCTACGCATCCCCGGAGCACTACGGCCTGGACTACTCCGTCCGCCCCGACGACTCCGACGCCACGGAACTGCTGACCAACGCCCCCACCCTCCCCGTCCAGGGGCCCAACGCCAAGCGGCGGATTCTCCTGGACGTGCGCAGCGACGTGTACAGCCTGGGGGCCACGCTGTACCACCTGCTCTGCGGGCGCAGGCCCGCCCAGGATGCTCGGGAAGTGGCCCCCCTCTCCCAGCCGGGAATCTCGCCCGAGGTCGCCGCCATCATCCGCAAGGCCATGGCCCCGGACCCCAACCGGCGCTTCCAGACCGCCCAGGAAATGCTGGACGCGTTCCTGCACCTCCACGACAACGACCCCCGCACCCTCCGCCATAAGAAGCGGGGGAAGGTCCTGCTGGGCGTCTTCCTGGCGCTGTTTCTGGCCGGCGGGCTCTGCACCTTCGCGGGCCTGCGGCAGGCCCAGCAGGCCGAGGAAGCGGCCCGCCTTCTGGCGGAGGAGGCCGAGGAGGCGGAGCGCATTGCAAAAAATGCGCTGGCGGCGGTGACGTACTCCGAATCGGCTTACGCGGCGGGGGACGTGCCCGGCGCGGTGGACAAGGCTCTCTTCGCCCTGGAGCTGGGGGACACGCCCTACGCCGCCCAGGCCCAGAAGGCTCTTACCGACGCCCTGGGGGTCTACGACCTCGCAGGGGGCTTCCGCTCCCATCTCCTGCCCGAGCTGCCGGGAGAGCCGGTGAAGCTGGCCCTGTCTCCCGGAGGCACCCGCGCGGCGGCCATGACCGTGGGGGAGCTGCTGGTCTTCGACACGGAGAGCGGGAAGGAGCTGGCGCGGCTTCCCGCAGAGCCTTCCGCGCTGTCGGACGCGGTCTTCCTGGGGGAGGACGCGGTGATTTACGCCGGTGAGGGCGCTCTGCGGGCCTACAGCATCGCTCAGGGCTGGGAGATCTGGGCCGGGGACCCGGCCACCACGATTGCGCTTTCCGCCGACGGCTCCACCGTGGCGGCGGTCTATAAGGACGAGCCCCGCGCCACCCTCTACAATGCGGAAACCGGGGCGCTCCTGCGCACCGTGGACTTCGGCGGACTGCACCTCAGCACCGTGGCCAACGACGTGTTCGCCGACCCGGAGGACGACCTGTTTGTCCTCAGCAAGGACGGGCGCTTCCTGGCCGTGGGCTTCTCCAACGGCGGTCTGAAAATCTTCGACTGCGGGCCGAATCCCGACGTGCTGACCGTCTACGAGTCCTCCGATTTCACCCGCTTCCAGGGCGGCTTCCACGGCCATGACCTGGCCTATTCCGCCTACGCCGCCGCCACGGGGGAAAACGTCTTCGGCGTGATTGACTGCGCCGCCGTGGAGATGATCGGCGGCTTTACCGGGGACTCCATGCCGTACCGCGCTTTCGCCGACGAAAGCGGCGTGTACATCGCCTTGGACGACGTTCTGGTCCGTCTGGACACCGTCACCGGCGAGCAGACCGAGCTGGCCTACACCGCCGGGGCCGAAATCACCGGCTACGCCCTCAGCGAGGACTACACCATCGTCCAGACGGCGGAGGGAACCGTGTCCGTCTTCGACGGGCAGGCCCGGCTGCGGAATACCTGGGAGGCCCCCAGCAGCTTCGTGGATATCGCGGGGAGCTTCGCCGCCTTCGCGGACCTCAGTGCCCCGAATCTGCGGCTGATGAAGCAGGAGGACGCCTCCGACGCCCTCCTGGCCTCCTACGACCCCGCCGACGTCCACCTCGAGGCCCGGGTCAGCGCGGACCGCAAAACTGTCATGCTCTTCCAGTACGACGGCTTCCGGGTCTATGCCATGGACGGCACCCAGATCGCAGACGTGTCCCTCCCGGACCCGCTGGAGGTCTACGACCAGCAGTTCCGCCGGGAGGACGGCGCGGGCTTCCTGGAGGTCACTTACAACGACGGCCTCGTCCGCACCTACTCCGCCGCCGACGGCGCCCTTCTCTCCGAAGAGCAGGGCACGCCCCCTGACGGCACCCTGGAAGAGGAGTTCCTGACGGACCGCCTGCGCATCGTGCGCCCCCTCCACGGCACCCCCGCCGCCTATGACCGGGACAGCAGCGCGCTGCTGTGGGAGCTGGCGTCGGAGGACTACCTGGCCTACGCCGTCCAGGCGGGGGACTGTATCGTCGCGGACTACGCGGACGCCCAGGGCGGGCGCTACAGCCTGCTGCTGAACGGGTCCGGGGAGGTCCTGGCGCGGATGCCCCGGCTGTGCGACGTGCTGGAGGACGGGACGCTGGTCTTCGACGATCATTTCGGGAATCTGCGGCAGAGCCGCATTTATTCCCCCCAGGAGCTGAGGACTCTTGGGGAACAATATAGAGGAGGGAATTCATGAGAACACTCAAGAAAACCCTGGCACTGCTTCTGGCGGCAATGATGCTGCTGGGCGCGCTGCCAGCCGCGGCCCTGGAAACGGACCGGGACGCGGAACAGAACGCCCCCGCGCCGGAGGACCTTCTGGTCTTCAACCTGGGGGATTACAACACGGTGGTAGTCCCGACGGACATCACCGAAGAGGAAAGCGAAACCCTGGGCGAACGGGTCCAGGCGGGCGAATGGGGTCCCGCTCCCGGCACGGACTTCTTCGCGGAGGACGGCAGTTATGCCATCCCCCTTCCCGCAGGAGACGCCCTGTTCCCCTACGAGGTCCAATTCCAGTACCAGGGCGAGACCTGGACGGAGTGGTTCGAGGATGAGGCGGACGAGGTGGATGTTGGCGGGCACACACTCCGCCTGAACACGGAAAACGCCCAGGTGGTTCGCATCACCCTTGAAGCTGGCGGCGAAACCATCACCGCCCGCCCCGCGGAGAAGGAGTTTACCACGGATGGGTCGCCGTTTGAGATGGGTTCGCTGCTGCCTTTGGAGACGCCAAACCGCACGCTTTATGCAGACCTTAATAATATGCTGCCCCATAGTCTCCGTTCTGTCAGCCTGGGCATCATCTGCACGGAGGCAGGCATCGATCTATCAGGCGAAGACATAAAAATTGCCTGGGTGCAGCAGCCAGGCAGCTCCAACTACCAAAATGACCGCTTTGAAATCGGCAATGCCAATGACACCATCGACCTGATTGCCCTGGTGGAGGAAAACGCGCAAATCCGCAGTGATTATGAGGCCCATAAAACCCTTTATTTTGAGCTGATTGCCGGCGACGGAAGCCAGCTGACCAGTACAAACCTGCGCTATTTTGTCCAGGTTTCCTTCAACATGGGCGACCTGCTGGACATTGATATTTTCGCCAGCAATGCCGTTGGGGCGGAGCCTATTTCTGAGGGCTTTTATCACGATTATTTCCAGCAAAACTTTGACTACCCTTATTACGGGGTCAGTATTAACGGGTCCAAGTGGGTCGACGGCGACGTATACTTGAAAGTAGGCCCCAATGCTGGATTCCCCTCCCCTGATGAAGGGAAAACCTTTGCCTATACAGTCTATGAAGGCTATTACACGGACTATCAGGCCATATTGGACGACGCAAACCGCAAAGACATTACGGCGGAAATCTGGGGCGAGAGCGCCACAGGCTACCGGATAGACACCGCAAAGGCGTCTTCTTATGACCGCTGGCTGGATCTCCCCAAGTTCACAGTCGTGGCCACTGAGAGCGGCGGGGATGGCGTAGGCCGGATACAGGTTCTGCCCACCGCTGTACAGCTTAATTCCAACAATGTGTATTGTGGGCCGGACACATCAGCTTTATATGTAACCAGCACATCTGGCACAAGCAATCCTACAAGGGCAGCCAATCATAGAACTACGGAATGGGATGCCCAGCACAATCCTACCTATATTTTCCGGATGCGCAGCGATTATGATGTGAACGGCACCTACGATTTCCGCCTTCGATTCTCCGATCCTGACGGAAAGGAACCGGAGCACTATATTTCCAGCATCACCGCCAACGGGCAAAGCATTACATTGACACAGGATTTTGCCGGTTCCCATTTCTACTCCGCATTTGTTACCAACAATTACAGCCGGGGCGTCACCTTCACCGTGCGCTTCAACGGCAACTACTATCCCAATCCCAATGGCACCATGACCTTCCAGGTGAAAGCCGAGGCCAGGCCCCCAGTAACGCCGGGTCCAGACCAGCCTTATGAACCCAGCACAGACAGCAGATTCTCGGTGACTGGCGCATTCCAGGCCAGCAACACAAATCACCTGAATCAATATATCATGGAAGAAGCCAACGACGGATACTATAAATATGGCTATCAAACCGTCTTCCTGGCTCCCACCCCCAGCAGCGGCGCCATTACCAGCCCGATTTATCCGACTTTCCGCACCTATGACGACAACACTACGGTATACGCCTCCAACTCTGGAGCGCCCGGCCAGAGCGGCGATTTGCAGCGAAGTGGCGAATCCCCGATCAATGTTGACTTTACAGACCCCAGTAAGCCAGTCCAGTACAGCGTGTACGCAGAAGATGAACAACATTACCGCAATTACTGGGTCACGTTCATTACCAAGCAGACTGGCGTAGGCGCAGCTGCCCCGAAGCTCTTCGTCAACGGCGCTACCAACGCCGCGGAAACCCACAAAGTAAACGGCGACATCATGCGCTTGATCACCTTCGACACCGCTAAGGACTATCACGACATCTTCTTCGCCAACATCGGCGACGCGGAAATGACGGGTCTTTATGTGGATCTGAAGAATGCGCAAAACATCGCGCTTGATGAATATTGGACCATTCAAAACAATTCTTCTCTGGCGGCTTTCCCGGATGATTTCAACACCGCCAATCTATCTTACCAGGAACTGCAAAACGTCGGCAAGGTCCGTTTGGTCCCCATTATTCCTGATCCCGAGAACAACCCTGACGCCATTCAGGGCGGCGCTATCAGCGGTACCTTGGAGATCGGCTACAAGGATGGTTCCGGAAACATCGTGGAAAGCGTAGAAATCCACCTCACCGGCGTAGCGGGCGATTTGCAGCTCGCAACTACAAACCTCCGCAAAGGTGTCAAGTGGGTCCCCTACGCCACAGCCATCCAGAACAACGTCTTCCTCGACCCCGCCAGCTATCAATTTGAAATTCTCAATGGCAGACTGCCGAATGGCATTCGGCTGACGGAGGCAGGCGAGCTTTACGGCATCACCAGCGAAGTAGGCGAATTCCCCCTGACCGTCCGCCTCCAGCACACCGGAGCCGCCGCCACCTACCAGGAGGCCGCCTCAAAGCTGGGCCTGAGCCAGGAAGAGCTGGACGCTCTGGCCCGCCGTCTGTCCTTTACCGGAACCATGACGCTGACAATCCAGGACAACACGGACAGCAATGTCGCCAACACACCTGGAGAAGAGTCCTATGGCTACGATCTCCTGACGCCTATCGGCACCCAGACAGATACGGATCACTATGAGATCTACACCTACGAGGACTGGGAGTTCCAGTCCGCAGGTCCCCTCAACCAGTTCGCCAACTTCTATCTGGACGGCCAGCTTGTGGCCCAGGCGGGCTACGACGCCCGCAGCGGCTCCACCATCATCACCGTCTACGCCCAGACCTTCCGCAACGCCGGAAGCGGAAAGCACACCGTCGCCGCGGAGTTCTTCACGAATTCGTCCCGCCTGAGCACCATGCGCACCACCGCCCAAAACTACTACGTGAACATCGGCGGCGGTTCCGGCAGCGGCGGCACCGGCGGTTCCGGCAACCGCACCCCCAGCAAGAGCAGCGGTTCCACCGCCGTCCGCCCCGCCGTGACCGCGCCGTCCGCCTCCACGCCCGCCATTCCCTTCGGAGACGTCTCCCCCAACAGCGTCTTCTATGAGGATATCAAGTGGGTCTACGAGAACGGCCTCATGATCGGCACCACCTCCGGCACCTTCTCCCCCGGCAGCCCCCTCACCCCCGGCGCGATTGTGACCGTCCTGGCCCGCATGTCCAAGGCGGACCTCAGCGCCTTTGAGGAGCTGGAGGACGAGGAGATCCCCGCAGGCGCCTGGTACGCCGCCGCGGCCCTCTGGGCCAAGGACTCCGGCTTCCTCCCCGAGGGCGGCTCCATGTTCCAGGACTCCCTTCGCAGAGAGCAGATGGCCGTGGTCCTGGTGAACTACGTCCGCGCCATGGGCGTCCAGACCGAGGCCCCCGCGGAGCCCGTTGCCTTCCCCGACGCGGACCAGATGTCCCCCGAGTCGGAAGCGGCCTTCCAGGTCCTCTACCAGCTCGGCGTCTTCCAGGGCACCGGCGACGGCTCCATGGACCCCGCCGGGACCACCAACCGCGGCCAGTTCGCCGCTCTCATCCACCGCACCTTCAACGCCCTTCCCAAAACCGAAGGTTCAGACAAAACCTGACGCGTGCGGCAAAAAAAAGCGGGTCCACCCCTGTGGGCCCGCTTTCCGCAGAGAAAGGATGTGCACCGCTATGAACGGATACCGGCCCCAGCCCATGGACACCAGCGCCGTCGTCCTCCCGGAGGACCTTCTGGATCTCACGGAACAGCTGGCGGAGAACGTACACGAGAACTGGGCCAAGGCCCGCCTGGAGGAGGGCTGGGTCTACGGCCCCGTCCGGGACGACGCCAAAAAGACCACCCCCTGCCTAGTCCCCTACGCCGAGCTTCCCAAGGAAGAGCGTGCCTACGACCGCCGCACGGCCCTGGAGACCATCAGGCAGATTCTGGCCCTCGGCTACGCCATCCGGCGGGAGGAAGGGGGGCGGGACCTGTGAATCTCAGCGCCCTTCTGGACTATGAAAAGATTGTCATCCAGTGCCACGACAACCCCGACGCCGACGCCCTCGCCAGCGGCTTTGCCCTCCTCCGCTTCTTCCAAAAGCAGGGGAAATCGGCCCGCTTCGTCTACGGCGGCGCACAGGCGGCGCAGAAAAGCAACCTCCTGCTCATGATGGAAAATCTGAGCATCCCCGTCTCCCACGTCATGGCCCTGGAGGAACAGCCGGACCTCCTTCTGGCCGTGGACTGCCAGTACGGTGAGCGGAACGTCCAGCCCCTGGCGGAACCCCAGACCCTTGTCGCCGTCATTGACCACCACAAAGCAAAGCTGGATCCCCTTCCGCCCCTCTGGGAGGTCCGGGACAACTACGGCTCCTGCGCCACCATCGTCTGGGACATGCTCAACGACGCCGGCTTCGACCCCGGTGACGACGAAGCCCTGGCCACCGCCCTCTACTACGGCCTCTTCATGGACACCGGCAAAATGCAGGAGCTCCGCCACCCCAAGGATATGGACATGCGGGACGCCCTGGAGTTCCGGTGCAGCAAGCCGGATCTCTTTCACTTTCAGAATTGCAATCTCACACTGAACGAGTTGGAAATTGCAGGCCGCGCCTTCGGCAACTACGATTTCAACCAGGAATACCGCTTCGCCGTCGCCCAGGCGGACCGCTGTGACCCCAACATCCTGGGCGTTATCAGCGACACTCTCATGGAGGTGGACGTGGTCAACGTCTGCATCGCCTACTGTATGCTGGACAGCGGCGCGAAGCTCTCCGTCCGCAGCTGCGTCCGGGAGACCCGGGCCGACGAGCTCGCGGCCTACGTCGCCCAGGGCTTGGGCTCCGGCGGCGGCCACCCCCAGAAGTCCGGCGGCTTCCTGATGGAAAACCTGGTGACAGCAGAATATGAAAGGCGCTTCGGCCCCGTAAACGGCGATTCCAGCGCCGCCGTCCGCGCCCTCCTGACGGCCCGTCTTGAAGACTACTTCCAGGAGCAGGAGGACGTACTCTACAACGGCCTCCCCGGCGTCCCGGACCTCACAAACGAGCCCCTCTACCAAAAGAAGCGCCTCCCCATCGGCTACGTCCGCGCCGCGGATCTCTACCCCGTCGGCACGAAGGTAGCCGTCCGGATGCTGGAGGGCGACTTCACCCTCACCGTCCAGGAGGACACCTATTTCATCATCGGCGTGGAAGCGGAAGTCTACAAAAACGACGAATCCTACTTCCTCTCCCACAACGACCCCTCCGACCAGCCCTACCAATTCCAGGGCGAATACGCCCCCACCGTCCACGAATCCATCCGCGCCGCAGGCGCCTCCGCCTGCACCCCGCGCCGCACCCTGACCCAATACGCCAGAACCTGCATCCCCAAATCAGGCCCCAAAGCCCACGCCCGCCAAATCACCCGCCGCACAAAAGTCTTCGTCCCCTGGAGCGAAAACTACATGCTCGGCCTCCCCGGCGACTGGCTCGTCTCCCGCGCCGAGAACCCGCTGGACATCTACATCGTCAAAAAAGACATCTTCCCGAAGACCTACGAACCCTGCTGAACGGGGGACGAAGGACGGGGGGGCTGCCAGTGGGGCTTCCCGCCTCCGGCGGCTTACTTTTCTTGAAAGAAAAGTAAGCATAAGAACTTTTTAATACCGCTCTGAGGTGCGGAGGTCGTTAAGGCTTTGCCGCACGGTAACGCAGATGGTTGCAATGTGGTCCTTACCTCGGAGCGAGGTAAGGACCACAGAATTTTTTACATTCTATTAAGAAAAATTCGTGGGACCTTCCATGCCAATGGAAGGTCCCACTCGCTTACGCTTCGTTACCGTGTGACAGGCCATAACAACCTCCAGGGTATAGAGCGGTATGAAAGCTCTTTTCGCTTCCTTTTCTCTCGAGAAAAGGAAGCCGCCGGAGGCCCCCCGTATGCAGGCACCTTAAATCTTGTACTTGGCTTGGTACTCCCGGAAGAGCCGGTCGAATTCGGGGTTGGAGCCGTGGTGGAGTTGGCGTATGTAGGTGTGGCTGTCGGTCCAGACGATGTCTTTTTCGGAGGAGGTTTCGCGGAGGACGTTGAGGGCTACGTTGGAGCAGTGGTCGGAGATGCGTTCCAGGTTGATGAGGAGTTCCAGGAACTGGGTGCCCAGTTCTACGGTGCAGCGGCCCTCTTTGAGGCGCTCGACGTGGAGGTCCTTGAGCTGGGCGGCCAGGACGTCCACCACTTCCTCCAGGGGTTCTACCTGGATGGCGTCGGCGTGCTGGAGGGTGCGGCAGCATTTGAGGGTCTTTTCCAGGGTTTCCTGGACGGCGCCGGAGAGGATTTTCAGTTCTTCTATGGCGTCGTCGGAGAAGGCCAGGTTGTGCTCGTGGAGAAATACGGCGCATTCGGAGACGTTGACGGCGTAGTCGCCCATGCGCTCGTAGTCGGAGAGGGTGTGGAGAAGGGCGGAGACTTTGGCGTTTTCCTCCTGGGAGAGGGCGCGGTCGGTGAGCTTGACCAAATAGCTGTCCAACATGCCCTCCAGGCGGTCCAGGGTGGTTTCGCGCTCGTTGAGGCGCTCCAGCTTCTTGGCGCTGAAATGCTCCAGGAGATCCACAGCGCTGGCGAGATTTTCCTGGGCCAGTTCGCCCATCTGCATGACGGTGGCGGCGGCCTGCTCCAGGGCCAGGGCGGGGGTAGCCAGGAAGCGCTCGTCCAGGACGGTGATGTCCGCGTCCTTGCCGGGGGCGACCCGCATGACCAGCTTTACAAGCTGCTTGTGGAAGGGGAGAAGCAGGAGGGTGCAGGCGATGTTGAAGGCCAGGTGCATGTTGGCGATGGCCCCGCGGGTCATGGTCGTCTCCCAGAAGGAGAAATGGAAGAGGGCGTTGCCGCCGTAGAGAAGAATCAGGAAGACGACGGTGCCGGTGATATTGAAGGTAAGATGGAGGGCGGCGGTGCGCTTGGCGTTGCGGCTGGCCCCGACGGAGGACACCAGGGAGGTGAGGCAGGTGCCGATGTTCTGGCCCATGATGAGGGGGAAGGCGATGTTGAAGGAGATGATGCCGGTGGCGCTGAGGGCCTGCAAAATGCCCACGGAGGCGGCGGAGCTGTGGAGCAGGGCCGTGACCAGCGCGCCGACGACCACGCCCAGGAAGGGGTTGGAGAAGGAGGCGAACATCCTCTGGAAAGCGGGGGAGCCCTGGAGGGGCGTCATGGCGGTCTCCATGCTGCTCATGCCGATGAAAAGGAGGCCCATGCCCAGAAGAATCTGACCGAAGTAGCGCTTGCCGCCGCGGTTGATGAAGAGATAGAAGATGATGCCCGCGGCGGCGAGAAGCCCGCCTAAAGCGGAGGGTTTCAGCATCATCATGAAGGGGTTGTCTGTAGAGAGGTCGCCGAGGCTAAGGAGCTGAGCGGTGACAGTGGTGCCGATGTTGGCCCCCATGATGATGCCCACGGTCTGCTCCAGCTTCATGACGCCGGCGTTGACGAAGGCGACGCACATGACGGTGGTAGCAGTAGAGCTCTGAATGAGGCCGGTGACGGCCGCGCCGACAAGGACGCCTTTGATTACGTTGTCGGTGAGACGCTCCAGGAGACGCTCCAGGCGGCCGCTGGAGAGCTTTTCAAGGCCGTCGGTCATAGTGGTCATGCCGAACATAAGGACGGCGATAGCCCCCAGCATTGCGGTTAGATCGGTAATTGTCATGTAAGGAATCCTCCATATTCTGCGATACGTTCCGGAATTCGGGGCGCAAAGAAAACACTACCTTATAGTATGACACAATACCGCTTGGAATGGAAGCATGAAATGAAAATTTTCGACAGAAATGTGGTGTGCCTACGGGGGGCCTCCGGCGGGTTACTTTTTCTCGAGAGAAAAAGTAACCAAAAAGAGCTTTAACTCGACACGAATCCGGTGGGCGTTAGGGCTTTCTGCGCTGTAACGGGGGAACTGCAAAGTGGTCCTTACCTTGATCAAGGTAAGGACCACAGAATTTTTTTATGTTCTGATAAAGAAAATCTGTGGGGCATACCGGACCGGTATGCCCCACACGCACTTCTAACGTTACCGTGTGACAGACTTATTCGACCACCAGGGTATAGAGCGGTATGAAAGCTCTTTTCGCTTCCTTTTCTCTCGAGAAAAGGAAGCCGCCGGAGGCGGGAAGCCCCGCTGGCAGCCCCCCGTACTGCAAATTTTATTTGACGTCAGGGCCACTTTTGGAGTATAATGGAAGCACAAAAGGAAGGGAGGTTTTTACGATGAAGACAGTGATTACCATTGGGCGTCAGTTTGGAAGCGGTGGTAAGGAGATTGGGATTCGGGTTGCGAAGGAGATGGGGATTCCTTTTTATGACAAGGAATTGCTGCAGGAGGCGGCTAAGAAGAGCGGGCTGTGTGAGAAGATTATTGAGCAGTTCGACGAGAGGCCGAAGAGTCTGCTGTACTCCATCGCGATGGATTCCTACATGTTCAGCCTCCCCGGGAGCGGGGCGGGGGAGTCGCTGGAGCAGCAGGTGTACCTCGCTACCTTTAATACCATTCAGCGGATTGCGGCGGAGGGGCCCTGCGTGATTATCGGGCGCTGTGCGGACTATGCTCTGGCGAATAATCCGGATCGGATGAGCATCTTTATTCATGCGCCTATGGAGGACCGTGTGCGCCGGGTGGCGGAGCGGCAGGATATTACGCTGGAGCGGGCGCGGGCGCTGATCAACAAGACGGATAAGCGGCGGGCGTCCTACTATGAGTATTATTCCTCCCAGAAATGGGGGGCGGTGGACAGCTATGATTTGTGCCTGAACAGCAGCTACCTGGGGCTGGGGGGCACGGTGGAGCTGATCCAGACCATCGCGGCTCATAAGGAGCACCCAATTCCCAGTCCTACGGAGATTGATCCGGAGGGCTGATGTGCAAGAGAAGAAGGAGGGGAGTTTGGAGCTCCCCTCCTTTTGCTGTTTGTTACGGTTCTTCGGATTCTTCTGCGCTGTCGGCCTCCGGATCGGGCTCCGGGGTGCGGCAGGCTACGACGACGAAGCGTCCGTTCTTCTGGTGGTAGCTGCATGTGGAGAGGACCACGATCTGGTCGCCGTAGTGGGTTTCGACGCCGGTGTCGTAGAGGGCAATGCGGCGGACCTGGGAGAGAAATTCGTCAAATTCCGCCTCATCGTCGAAGTTGCGGTACTGGTAGTAGCGGAAGACGCCGGTGTCGTTCTGCCTGTAGACCTTGCCGTTGAAGGCGGCGAGGACGGTGTACTCCCGCTCCTCTGTGAGGGTGTCGAAGCAGACAGTGGGGTGCTCTTTGGCGTAGTCGGCGCTACGGTACTGGTCCAGCTCGCCGAACATGGTGCCGTTGTTCATGTTGTGGCCGTAGATGATGGCGAAGTTGCCGTCGGGGCGGTAGCCCTCGTTGAGGAAGAGGCAGCCGCTGGTGGCGCGGGAGCCGTCGAAAGCGCGTCGGAGGTAGAACTCCGGGTCGGCGGGGTTGTTCATCACGGGCAGGTCCACGTCCGTGCCGGGAATGCGGAGCCAGCCGGCCAGGTCGTGGTTCTCCTGCCAGAGGGCGTCGTACTGGAAAAGGTTGCCGTTGGGGGCGTACTTGGGCGGCGGTTCCTCTTCCTCGGAAGCTTCATCGTCTCCGGAGGAGAGGTCCAGCTTTGCCTGACGGACCCGCTGGGCCAGGTTGTGGTTGGCTTCCTGTTCCTTCGAGGATTGGGTGAGGTCCCGGACCAGGAGGGCGCCGGAGATTAGGAAGATGGCCAGGCAGAGGAACATGGCGTAACGGCGCCAGGGGAGAGGGCGCTTTTTGGGGGGCGTGGGTGGGGTTTCTTCGGGTGGGATTTCTTCGGAGGGAAGCTCTGGGGTTTGGGGTTCTTCTGGTTGTATTTGTTCAGGCTGGCTTGGGGCAGTCTGCTTTTCTTCGTCCATGGCGGTGACCCCCTTTGGGATGTTTTGCTTATTATACACCCTCTGGGGCGGGAAATCAAGACAGATGGGGGAAGTCGGTTTTCTCTTCCGTGCTGGCGGCAGGTTCACCGGCGATTCCTTGAAATGGAATGCCAATCATGATATAATCAACTTGAAAAGCCGGAATTGGATAAGGAGGTATCCATATGAACAGGATTTCAACCGTTAAAACCGTAGCTGCAAGCTGTATGTGTATAATTCTACTAGCACTGACAGCGATTGCCCTATTTTCCAATATACCCATTTCACTACAGATTTTTGCCATAGCCGCAAGCATCTACGGCTTTTTAGAGCAGTTCTCTGAAATAGCAATAAGAGAAGAGATATGGTAAGATGGCAGCGGGGTGAGGAAGATGCTGCATAACGAAGCAAGGAATTTGCTGGTAGAAGCGTATGAGAAAACGCACGACGCAAAAGCAGTTGCGT
>JAAVZX010000002.1 GCA_022791875.1 Oscillibacter sp. | reverse complement strand
GGACGGCGGCCGGATCGGCATCGCGGCCCAGGCGCTGGGCCTGGGCGAGGGCGCGGTCAACGAGGCTGTCAAGTACACCCAGGAGCGCGTCCAGTTCGGCAAGCGCCTCAGCCAGTTCCAGAACACCCAGTTCCAGCTGGCCGACATGCACACCCGGATGCAGGCCGCCCAGTACCTGGTTTACGCCGCCGCCTGCAAGAAGCAACTCCATGAGGATTACTCCATGGACGCTTCCATGGCGAAGCTCTTCGCCGCTGAGGCCGCGTCTGACGTGACCCGCCGGGCGGTGCAGCTCTTCGGCGGTTACGGCTACACCCGTGAGTATCCCGTGGAGCGCATGATGCGCGACGCCAAGATCACCGAGATCTACGAGGGCACCAGCGAAGTTCAGCGGATGGTCATCTCCAGCCGCCTGGGCGTGAAATAAAGCAGGAGGTAAAGGTTTACATGAAAGTGATTGTTTCGATTAAGCAGGTTCCCGATACCTCCGGTAAGGTTGCGGTCAACGCCGACGGCACGCTGAACCGTGCCTCCATGCAGACTATCACCAACCCCGACGATATGAACGCCCTGGAGGCCGCCCTCAAGCTCAAGGACGAGACCGGCTGCAAGGTCGTCGTTGTTACCATGGGGCCCCCGCCTGCGGCGGGTATGCTCCGCGAAGCCCTGGCTATGGGCGCGGACGAGGCTGTGCTGGTGTCCGCCCGCGAGTTCGGCGGCTCTGATACTTACGCTACCTCTCAGATTCTGGCGGCGGCTGTCAACCGCATCGGCGTCGACAGCAACGACATCGTCATGTGCGGCCGGCAGGCCATTGACGGCGACACCGCTCAGGTGGGCCCCCAGATGGCGGAAAAGCTGCACCTGCCTCAGATTACCTATGCCGCCGAGATCCAGAAGGACGGCAATACGGTCACGGTCAAACGGATGCTGGAGGATGGCTACATGACCATCAAGACCAACACCCCCTGCCTGATCACCTGCATCAAAGAGCTGAACAACCCCCGCTACATGAGCGTTTCCGGCGTCTTCGAGGCTTACTCCAAGCCCCTCACTACCTTCGACTACGAGGCCCTCAAGGACGATCCCCTTATCGACGCCACTACCATCGGCCTGAAAGGCTCTCCTACCAACATCTTTAAGAGCTTTACGCCGCCTCAGAAGGGCGCTGGCGTCATGCTCGAAGGGGCTGACAAGGCTACCTGTGAGAAGTTGGCGGGGATCCTTGCCGCGAAACACATTATTTGATTTTTGTGCCTCCGGCGGCTTACTTTTCTTGAAAGAAAAGTAAGCAAAAGAACTTTTTAACTCGCTCTGTGGCGGGTGGTTGTCGGTAGATCCTGCGACGGCAACCGGGAATTGCTATTCTGTAGAGAGGTGTAATGATAAGCTATGTCTAATTTTAATAGCGCGGATATCGCTGCTTTTAAGGACGTTTGGGTCTTCTGCGAGCAGCGCGAGGGCAAGCTCATGCCCACCGACTTTGAGCTGATCTCCAAGGGACGCGACCTGGCCAACGAGCTGGGCGTCGACCTGTGCGGCCTGCTGCTGGGCGGCGAGGGTATCGAGGCCACCGCTAAGGAGCTGGGCGGCTACGGCGCGGACAAGGTCATCGTCTGCGAGGACCCCATGCTGGCTGTGTACAACACCGACGCTTACGCTAAGGTCATCTGCGACGTCATCGAAGAGATGAAGCCCGAGGCGTTCCTGATTGGCGCTACCAACATCGGCCGTGACCTGGGGCCCCGCTGCGCGGCGCGCCTGCACACCGGCCTGTGTGCGGACTGCACCCACCTGGACGTGGATGTCCCCAACTACATCCAGTTCCTGCGTGAGTCCTCCACCCTGGATGTCGACGGCCAGAAGTGGGACATGGAGGATCGGAACCTGAAAATGACCCGTCCCGCTTTCGGCGGTCACTTGATGGCCACCATCATCTGCCCCCGTTTCCGTCCCTGCATGGCAACCGTTCGCCCCGGCGTCATGAAGAAGAATCCCTTCGATCAGGCGAAGGCCGATGCCTGCGAGATCGTGAAGCCCTCCTTCTCCATCTCTGAGGCCGATATTCACACCGAGGTCACTGAGGTCGTGAAGGCCGCAAAAAAGCTGGTGGACCTGATCGGCGCGGACTTCATCGTTTCCGTTGGCCGCGGCATCTCCAAGGATGTCGAGGGCGGCATCAAGCTGGCCGAAGAGCTGGCTGCGGAGCTGGGCGGCGTCGTCGGCGGAAGCCGTGCGACCATCGACAGCGGCTGGCTGTCTGCTGACCACCAGGTCGGCCAGACCGGCAAGACTGTGCATCCGAAGGTGTACATCGCCCTAGGTATCTCCGGTGCTATCCAGCACAAGGCCGGTATGCAGGACTCCGAGTGCATCATTGCCGTGAACAAGAACGACACCGCGCCGATTTTCGAGATTGCCGATTACGGCATCTGCGGCGACCTGTTCAAGGTGACGCCGCTGCTGACCGAGGCCATTCGTGCCGCGAAAGCCGCGAAGTAATCAAATCTTGTCATAAAAAACCGAAGGGCTTTCGCCCTTCGGTTTTTATGTATCCGTGAAAAGGTAATCGCGCTGTTCCGCGAGAAAACCCGCCATATCCGCGCCGCCTTCGTCCCGTTCGATGCAGAAGCAGCGGTACAGAAAGTCGAAGCTCTCTTCTGCCAGCTTCGGGTAGTCCCGCATGAATTCAAACAGCAGCGTATTTTCAAATCTTGTCCAGGCTTCTTTGGAGCTACATTGCTCTGTAAGGGCCAGCTTGAATTCCACAAACTTTCGGATTGGAGAACTCATCGGGATTTCCAGGTGGGGAAACGGCTCCGGAGGGCTGCTTTTCAGGCGTTCCGCCGCTTTGGCTTGCAGTTCGGCGCGGCGTTCGTAAAGGACGTAGTTGGACAGATACTGGTCGTCGTTGAGATAGTGGGACTGCCAGACGCTGCAATCGTTCCAGGTCCCCAGGTAGAGCACCTTCCAGTCCTTGATCAGGCACTGAAGCCCCTCGTCCTCCTGCCAGTCACACCAGCCGCCCAGATTCAGAACGGGAAGCTCCGGGTCCTCCGGGTTCTCAATGTCCAGTGTGTGGAAACCCATATATTCGAGAATATCCAGCGGACCTTTCAAATCCTGCACGCCCTCGTCCAGCAGCTCGCCGACGCTGGTACATTCAAGCTGGTCCTGCAAATAAAAGGAGGCGTATCTGCAAATTTCCTTCATCCGCTCCCCGCCGAGTTCCCCCAGCCACGCCAGGCTCCTGGACGCGTATTCCGGCGTAACCTCCGGCTCGCAGGCCACCTCAATATCCGTCTGAAAATAGGGAAACAGCGCCTTTCCCACCATATTTCCAAACTTGTCCCTCTGCGCGTCCCGCAGAACATCTTCCCAGCGCATCCGCATCCCTCCCACTACAGTTTCCGGCCGCAGTTCGGGCAGTAATCCGGCTTTGGCCCCCGGATATTCAGGTGAAAGCCGCAGTGGGGGCACTTGTAAAAGACGAACGCCTGCCCGATGCTCCCCAGCATGGCGAACAAGCCCAGCAAGGCAATGGGATTTCCCAACGCCGCCGACTTCCCGCTGATGCACAGGCCCAGAAACACCACCGCCGCGCCGCCCAAAATCCCCGTTATCAGCAGCGCATAGCTCTTATGACAGTCCATTCCTCCCGCCTCCTTCCGATCCAGATAATTCAATTATAGCACACCCGCCCGCCGATCGCAAGCGCGCCAAAAAGATATTTACAGGAGCACCAAAATGTGCTAAAATGTGAAAGCAAACGCAAAATTTAACAACAAAAACTGATCTGCCGGGGTCCAGAAGGGCGCGTGCCCCTCTGGTGGGGGCCAGGGGCCGTGTGAAAAACCCCTGGCCGCCGGAGACATATGGGAGGCACTCAAACAATGCGAATGAGAAAAAAGAAGAACCTGATCCCCCGCATGGAGCGCTGCGGGCGGAGTTTGATTCAGGACCCGTATGAGCGTCCGGGGAAGTGGCGGGAGCTGATGCCCCAAGCGCGGGAGGTGCATTTGGAGCTGGGCTGCGGCAAGGGGCGGTTTACCGCGGGGGTGGCGAAGGCCGAGCCGGATGTGCTGCTTTTGGCGGTGGAGAAGGTGCCGGACGCCATGGTGGTGGCGATGGAGCGCTGTGCCCGGGAGGAGTTGTTTAACGCCTACTTTATCAGCGCTGACGCGAACCAGCTTCCCTACTTTTTTGCCCCTGGGGAGGTGGATCGTATCTATGTCAATTTTTGTGATCCTTGGCCCAGTAAGCGGCACGCGAAGCGGCGGTTGGTTCACGGGAATTTTCTCAGGCTCTACAGACAGGTTTTGAAAAACGGCGGGCAGATTCATTTCAAGACGGACAACGTGGGGCTGTTCGCCTTTGCTGTGGAGGAAATTCCGCGCTTTGGGTTTACGCTCTCTGAGGTGAC
Source organism: Oscillibacter sp. (assembly GCA_022791875.1). Taxonomy (GTDB): domain Bacteria; phylum Bacillota; class Clostridia; order Oscillospirales; family Oscillospiraceae; genus Oscillibacter. The sequence continues at coordinate 60,814 of JAAVZX010000002.1, read as the reverse complement.
GTGGAACCTCCATGAGCATGGGCCCCAGGGCATTATGACGGACTATGAGGCCAAATTCCATGAACTGGGACAGCCGATTCACCGGCTTGTGGCGACGATGGTGGACTGGACGCCTCCGCCGGAGGATGAGGCGGAACCTGCGGCAGAGGAAGATGCGGCGAGTTGATTTTACTCCAGAAATTAGAGGCAGGAGCAGTAGAAAAGCCGCTTCTGCTCTATTTCAAATCTTATACTTTTGCTGTCATGCTTCTGAAACGCTCCAGGTCTTTGAGGAACGCAGTCCCGTCCTCTCCCAGCAAAAGCCGAGTCATGTTGATGGAATCTTCTGTCAAAATGGGCGCCAGCTTTTCGGCAATTCCGTGAAGCTCCATCCCCTCTTCCACGCAGTTCAGCGCCACAAATAGATGAATGCACACATTCTCCGCCGTGCTGAAATCCTCTCCGTGCCTGTACTCATCCAGAACGGCGGGAAGAATCTGCTCCGCGTTGAATCCCATGCTGCAAAACCGCCTGAAGTCCTCACACACGTAATCCCTCAGTTCATGATATCGAAAAATCATCCTGTCCTCCCCCCTGTTTCACGCCCTGTCTGCCGTTTCTTTGCCGATGAAATCAGTATAGCACAACAAAATTTGACATGCAATCCCACCCGTTAAAAAAGGAGACGGAGCAGGTAAAATTTTCCTGCTCCGCCTCTTCATTTCTCCAAACAGACCGCTTACAGATAACTCAGCAGCCGCCCCGCCTCCAGGGCCGCGATAGCCCGCACGCCGTCGAAGTCCACATAGGGATTGTAGATCGCCTCCAGAGCGTCGTGATTCTGCTTCGCCTCTTTCAGCGCCCCCACGGCCTCCTCCCGCAGCAGGGAAACCATGCGGCACTGGAAGCGCAGCCGCGCCCTCCCCTCCAGCTCCGTCACCGTCTCCAGGCGGATGCGGCGGTACGGCTTTTTCCCATAATCCATATGGGGATGAGAGGTTACGAAGGCCAGGCCCAGGCTGGGGATCAGAAGGTGCTCGATCCGCGCAGGGTCCTCCGGGGAGACGCATACGATGGTGTCCCAGCCTTTTTCCACGGCGGTCCCGTGGAGACGCGCCAGGGAGGCGCCCGCCAGCTCCCAGTTGTCCGCAAACTCGTAAACCTTGGGGCACAAGGCGTCTACGCTGTCGAAGCGCCAGATATAGCCCTTGTGGGTGACGCTGCCCAGGAAGCGCTGGGTGGTCTTCCCGGCCTCGCCGCCCTTCGCCCGCAGCTCCCGGGCGATGATGCCGCTGACGCGGCGGTCCATGTGCTCTGCATCGTAGGTCTTCCTGACGGCGGCGACTGCGTCCAGCTCTACCTGCCGGGCCGCTTTCAGACAGTGGTAGGCGCGGACGTAGGCGTCCTGGTAGGCGTGGGTGCGGGCTTTCACTTCCTCCGCCGCCGCTTTTGCGGCCGTCAGGTCGTAGAATTCGCCCAGGTTTACGTAGCGGTCTACCGCCGCCGGGTAGCGGGGTTCAATGACGTGGGGGGACGTTCCGTCCACCATGGCGCAGCGCAGTTCCGGGATTACCACGCCGTCCAGAGAGTCCGGATCGCCGGAGCACCACAGGTATTCCACAGCCATCCCCGCCTGCTCCATCGTGCGGCCCAGCTCCCGCATGAAGGTGTTTTTGCCGACGCCGGGGCCGCCTTTCAGCACGATGAAATCGTATGTATTCTCCAGGTCTACGATCTCCGAGAACAGGTTTTGAAATCCGTCGCCGCTGTTGGCTCCGGCGAAAAAGTTTGTTACGAGTGCCATTCGCTCTCCTCCTTGCGCGTTTTCATACTCAGACTATGCGAAACGCACCCGTTTTGACAGCGGTACGCAGCTGTCCTGGGGTAAAAAAGCAGACTGTCCGCAGGTTGCGGACAGTTTGCTTTTCTGCACGTTTATTTCAAAAGTTGTACTGGCAGGCGGCGCTGTCACTTCATCGGGCATTCCAGTCCTCTGCCCCATCCACAAATCCCCGATATCCGCCCGCCTTGTTCCGCAGACTGTACTGCCCGCACAGGTACGTCTCCTGCCGCCCGTCGTAATCCTTCCCATCCAGAAATGCAAAAAAGTCGTCCTTGCTGTTCACACGCAGGCAGTCCTCCTTATGGCGGCGGAAGCACAGCATGAAGCCGTAGTCGGCGCTGCCGTAGGGGGAGTAATCGGAATATTGGCAGGTAAAGCAGCACTTTATGTAATATTCTTCCTTTATCTGTCTGCAAATGTCAATCAGCGTCAGTTCAAAGCACAGCGTCCTGCGGGCGCTTTTATACCGTTTTCCGTCCGTCAGAAGTGAAAACTCGTTTACTGTCACGTCATCCCCGCTCTTCTGGAACGCTGCAAAAAGTGTCCCCTCCAAAAGAACCTCATCCCGCCGCCTGAACACCTTTACCGGGATTTCTGCCTCCAGTGAAAAGTCCCGCAGGCTGTGCTGTGCATCATCTGCGGAGTGTAATTCATCAAGGCTTGCGCCGCGGAAGACAGCGCCGTCCAGGATAAACGAAAGCGGGTCGCTGTTGTAGTCGCCCTCCGTATTTACAATCCTGATATCCGTGTCATGCAATGCGTCTTTGTAATGCGCTTTCCAAACCTGCACTCTGTCCGCCTCCTATGCACAAATCTATACTGCACCTAAATTTTGCAAATACGATTATACCTGCATCCCAGCGCCCCTTCAAGCCTTTTTGCAAACGCCTGTGTCCAGAAAAACTTTTCAGCAGTCAAAAAGAGTAGAAATCTCCCCCTCCCCGCGCTATAATGGACACATAAACCAACTTCCGGAGGCGCGTATGGGCACATCAGGCTCCAACCCTCTGCGGGTGCAGAGAATCATCTGGCTGCTGCAATACCTGAGAAAGCACTCCGACCCCGAGCATCCCGTGAAGCTGCGGGACATCGACCGCTACTTCCAGGACCGTGGAATGGACGCGGCCCGCTCAGACAAGAAGACCCGCCACAAGCTGATCGAGGACCTGGCCGCCGCCCTCAACAGCGACGAGCAGGACCACCCCCTCCCCTGGGAGCAGATGCGTATCTGCTACGACGCTCTCTCCCCCGAGGCCGAAGAGCGGGAAAGCGGCTACTCTACTATCACAAATCTATACTACCGTCAGGAGTTCACCGGCGCGGAAATCGACCTGCTGGAAGAGGGCATCCTGTTCCTTCCCTCCCTGGAGGCCCCGCGGAAGGCGAAGCTGATCGCAAAGCTGGAGGAGCACTGCGCCAGCAAGTTCCACCGGAGGAAGTACGGCCTGGTTCAAAGCGTCTGCCAACCCCACGGAGAGGACCGGGCGCTGGTCTACCGGAACCTGGCCGTCCTCCAGGAGGCCATTGAGAAGAAGCGGAAGGTGCGCTACCGCTTCAACGGCTATGACGTGAAAGGGCGGCTGGTCCCTGCCTCCGGGAAGCGGCACACCATCAGCCCCTACTACGTCGCGGCCTACAGCGGGCGCTTCTACCTGCTGGGCGCGTCGGACGGCTACGACCGCCTGTCGGTGTGGCGGGTAGACCTGATGGACGCCCTGGCGCTCACGGATCAGCCCTGCCGCCCCAAGGCGGAGGTCCACGCCCCGGAGCAGTGGGACGAGCGCTATGTCTGCGAGCATCTATATATGTTCTTCGACCCGCCTGTGGAGGTCACGCTGCGGGTCCGGAACCCGAAGCGGTCTCCCGTTCCGGAGAGCGCCGTGCGCCCCGGCTGTACCTTCCTCTACGACTGGTTCGGGCCCACATACCGGTATGTGCGGACGGAGGAAACGCCGCCCTATGACGATATTGTAAAGGTGCGGTGCAGTCCGGACGCCATGGTCCACTGGGCGCTGCAATACGCGGAGCACGTGGAAGTGCTGGAGCCTGCGGAGCTGCGGGAGCGGATTGCAGGAGCGGTCCGGGACCTAGGAGAAAAATATTTGAAATGTGAAGGAGATGGACGGTAATGGAGCTGAGGGAGTTTTTGAAGATGGAGCAGCCGGAAGCCTATGATTTCAAGAATCTGATGGGCGCATACTACCGCAGCTGGGCTGGGAAGCATGAAGGGGACTGGGAATACCAGGCCCTGCTGGACCGCCTGCCGGAGATGGACCGCGCGGAGGGCATCGAAAAATGGTATCTCTATAAAACGCTGGACGCCGATCTAAACAAGCGCATCCTCCGTTTTGACTGCGACAGCTGGAACGGCACCTGCGATCTGACGGACCAAATCTATGCGGCCCTCTGGCCCGCCGGACTTCTGGAAAATGCCGGCGTCCGCCTCGGCGGCGACACCATGAACTCCTTCGCCAGCTTGTTCAACCACTTTACGGGCGAAGCGTCTTTCCGGCGCTCCTACGGGCGCTGTCAAAGCCGACTGGAAACGGGCTTCCAGGCAGAGGCGGACCGGGTGTTGGGTGCGCTGGCCCACAACACAGGCTGTCTTGGCAACTTCACCCTCGTCCCCTCCCGCTTCAACCGCTACCGCGGCACCCGCCTGGGCGACTTCTTCGACCTCTCCCTGATGGAGCTGAAAGCCAACGGGGCCAAGTGGTTCGGGACGGAGTCGGAGGATGTGTTTACGCAGTACGTGAACCTCTTTTTCCTATGGGATTACACAGAGGTGAAGGGCGAAGAATACGAGGTCAGACCCTTCTTCGAGGGCCATTCAAAGGAGCTGATGTTTCCCGCGGACCGGGAACAGCTTGACGAGTGCGTGGAAACCATCAATACCAATATCCGCCGGAGGGGCACGTTCATGGTGAAGCTGCTCAAACTGGCCTTGGAGCAGCCGGAGGCGTATAGACGAATGCAGGAATGCCTGGCCGATCCGGCGCTTCGCTTTGAAAGCGTCAAGGACGCCCTGCGGCATATTTAGAGCAAAAATTTTTCTCCCGCGTGAAAAAGAGGAGAAATTTCCTCTTTCTGCGTGCTATACTGCAATCAAACCTGAACCTTGCCAACAAAACAACCACTCAGTACACAGAAAGGGACAGATCTATGACCATTACAAAAAGCATCCTGATCAACAACCTGAAAGCCCTGGAGGACTACCTGGACCTGAGTCCCCACTACGACAGCCGCTGGCTCCACAGCCTGGAGCTGCGGGAGAACAGGGACGTGAAGGGCGTGCGGGACCTCCTGATGAAAATCCCCGCCGCCCTGGACCAGAACACCCTCCAGCAGTTCTACGACGACACGGGCCTCCATATCCTGGTGGAGCACTTCGACCACGAGTACAGCTTCATCTGCGAGGACCGGAAGGGCCGCTACCCCCGGGAATTCCTGAACCTTTTCAGCCCGGACAAGGAGGCTATCTGGAAAGCGATCCCCCAGCATCCCGAGTGGTTCGAGCCCCAGGACGCGCCGGACCTGATCATCCGCTATGTGTCTGAAATTCCGTCGAAATAAGGGAAAGGGGCGTATATGGTCATCTTTGTGATCGGCGCGAACTACACGGGGAAGAGCTATTTCATCTCCCGGACCTTCAGCGGCGGGCAGTACGCGCTTCTGAATGTGTACGACTACCAGAAGCGCCTGGCGGAGGAGCGGCGGCGCCGGCAGGGCCGGTACGCCTCCTTCCCCGAGCTGTACCAGGAGACGCACCAGGCCAACCGGCTGCTGAAAGAGGACATCGTGGCCCTGGTCCGCCAGGGGCGGGACGTGGTGGCGGAGCAGACCTTTTTCAGGGCGCTGCGCCGGATTCCGTACCTCGACGCTATCCGCGCGGTGTCGGACACCCCCGTGGAGGTCTACGTGATGCAGCCCACGGAGGAAGAGCTGCTGCGGAATTGCAGGCAGCGCAATCCCGACAGCGCGGAGGGGGCCTGCCGGAGCATTCTGAGGGAGATTCGGGATATTTTCGAGTTCCCCAATCCGGCGGAGGGGTTTTCCAGGATTTTTACCGTGACGGAGGGACGGGTCGCGGAGCGGCTGGACCCGCCGGATTTTGAGGCGGTGGAGCGGGCCAGGGAGGAATTGCGGTGGGAGCAGAGGGAGTGATGGGGCGGCTTTTGTGCGGATGGCTGGTAAATTCCCCGGTCCAACGAAAAGCATCTGCCATAATCAAATATGAAAGGCCCCGCAGGTGAATCTATCACCCGCGGGGGCCGCTCTCTGTCTATGTGGATGGTACACTCCAGGCAGCCTCCCACTGAGGCGTAAAAGGTATGCCCCCACTCTTGCTGAACAATTTTACTCTTGCGATGTCCTTTTATCTATGTTATCCTAACAATATCGCATAACATTCTAACAACATCTAAACGCCAGAATCCACTTTGCAGAGAAGAGGAGTTCAGCTTGTTTTTCCGTTTTCTTCAGACGCGCTCCAAGGTTTCCTCTACGTTTTGCCACATTCTTAAAAAACTCTTAATGGGCTTTTTCTTTATTACCGGGATTTTCTTTTTGATTTTTTCAGTAAATGTGGCGCAAAAAAACCACCAGGAAATTGAAACCGCCTATAGCATAAAGCTGGAGACCTATGACCGGATGTTAAGTGAAGATCTGTCGCTTATCCGCAACGCTCTTTTAAACCTGATAGCGGATGACGCAATTGTTCAGCGTGTTATGAACCCTCAAAATATGGAATATGACAGCTTATTTGCATGTATGTCCACACTGCAAAGGCAAATTGAACAGACTTCCTATCTGGAAGATATTGTTTTATATCCCTACGACAGCCCAGTCGTGTATTCAGAAAAATATGGCATAACGGCTTTGAGCGCCTACCCCGACCAGGAGCTGCTGAAAACCTATCTGGCCCAGCGGCAGATTCCTTATCGAAAAGATCAGGTATATTGGCTTTCCATTCAGGAGATCGAGGACCGCTATTTCTATATCTGCAACTTTTTCTACTCTGAAACCCACATCCTAGGTCTATTGATGGCTGAAATATCACCGGATCTGTTTTCAGACAATACCGACTCAATCCCTTTAGAACATGAATACCTTGCAGTATTTTCCGAAGAAACGCTGCTCTATGCAATGCCAAATTGGGACGCAAACAACACCCGCTTTCAAAGCCGGGAACTCCCCCTCTTTCACCTCCGCCTGCAATGCACATATCCTCCGCTTATCTATATCAGAAAAACAATTCTCGCGCTTGTTCAAATGGTCCCCATCTTCATACAGATTCTGATTGTTGCTGTATTCTGCGCGTCTATTATGACAAAATTTGTGTACACCCCCTTTGGAAATCTGGTAAAAAATGTGCGCGAAAAGGACAGCACAGAAGAGCTTGCCGACGACGAATATCAGTATCTCTACGATGTTATTAAAGCAGGCCGGCAATATGAAACGATATTGAAATCCTATGCCCCACAAATATTGGAAAACATGTGTATACAGCTTTTATGCAGTGGAGGCGCAGATCAGCCAGGCGTTTCAGAGAAAATGGACCTGCTCAAAGGGCAGTACGAAGAAAAGCCCTTCCACCTGTTTTTGTTCCACTTTTTTAAAAAAGACCTCTCGGAATTGACCGCAGTGGAGTCAGAACTCATTTTCTTTTCCTTGCAGAGCGCTTCTTCCAGCATTTCCAGCGGTGCATGTATTCTAATTTCCCGGCTGGGGCACTTCCTGTTCCTGTATCAGCCATGCGAGAATATCCCTGTGGAAAAGCTGCTGGACGATCTGATTTCCCACGCTGCCGCAAAAAACAACCTGCATTATGAGGTCACAGATATCTGTGAAATACAACGGCTGGAAGACCTGTGGCAGGCCCACCAAAAGCTGGAACAGCAGCTGAATAAGCATTTATATTACCTGCATTCCTATATCTCCGATTCAGAACACGACGCGGAACTGCCCCAATATTCTCAGATTGACGACGCCATTTCACACTGCTGGAAATTGGCGGAGGAGGATGGTTCCTACGCGGCGGTGCAGGCACTGGCACAGGCTGCGGATACAATAGACGGACAGCCCCTTCCAGAGGGCAAGAAAAAAATCGTCTGCGCTCATTTTTGCAGTGCGATTCAGGAATATTTTATCAACCATAATGTGAATATAGATACGCTGGTTGACGCGGGAAAGACGCTTTTGACTGATTTCGGAAATCAGAAACAGCGGCAGATATATTTGCAGATTATAAAAAATATGCTGGACAACCAGGTGGGCAAAAAGGGGAGCCTGGCCGTCTCACGGATGCAGGAAATCGTCGCCGCGGAATACGCCAACGGGAACTTATCCCTCAATATGATTGCAGAGCAATTGGGGATGAATCAGGCGTATTTAAGCACGCTTTTCACCCGCTGGCAGGGCGAAGGATTCGTAGACTATCTGAACCGTTACCGCGTGGAAAAAGCGAAGTCCCTTTTAGAGCTGACGGACTCCTTAATTCGGGACGTCGGTTATAAAGTGGGCTTCAACTCTGTACAGAACTTTAACCGGGTTTTCAAAAAGCAGACCGGCATGACGCCGCAGCAATACCGACAGCTTCCAAAAGAGGAGGACCCGAAGCTATGAGAAAACGTCAGATAATCTTTTACTTCGGAATTGGTGTTTTTCTTGTATTGTCGGTGCTGATTGTTGGCAGTTATATTGTTTCTGAGCACATAAAAAAGGAAAGCCCAGGTTCAGGAGATTCCCAAAGCACCCATGACGAATATGCAGATGCAATCGTATTAAAAATGGCCTCCCCCTACACCTCCGGTTCCTTTCAGTCACAGATATTGGAAAAATTCTGCGATTTCTGCAACCAAAACCTGGGGCCGGAAATTTATATTCAGCTCTATGAAAACGGCAGTCTGGGGAATGAGCGGCAGCTTTTGGATGCTCTGAAAAACCAGCGTCTGGAACTGTGCGCAATCTCTTCTGCAAATATCTCCTATCTGGAAGAATCCGCGGCCATTCCCTTCATGATGCCATTCAATGTGAGGAATCTGGATGATACCCTTGCACTTCTTGGCAGTGATGCCGCCCAGGAGATTTACCGGAAATTAGAGCGGCAAAACATCTATAATCTTGGCTATTTTTATAACGGCCTGCGTTATATCTGGTCTACGAAGCCAATTTATAATCTGGAAGACCTGCACACGGTTAATCTCTGCGTCTCCCCGGTCGACTCCTATATCCGCGCCTTTGATGGAATCGTAAATTCTACCATTGATACTGCTGTTGACAATGTACTGCCCAATCTGAAAATCGGGGCAATCGACACCTATGACCTCTCCCTCACAGAAGTGATGCAAACGGAGCTGTACAAATATACGCCGTACTGCCTGAAGCTGCGGCACAGTTATTCCGCCACATCGATTCTGGTGAACCAGCACACCCGGGATCTGCTGACAGAAGAACAATATGGTACGCTGGTCAGTTCCATGGAAGCGGTCTCAATTTATGCGCAGATGCTGTACGGAAGCCTCAGCAACGCCTGGGAACGGGAATTTGCAAAGATAGGCATTGAATTTTCCGAGCTTCCGCCGCAGGATCTGTCTGTTGTAACGAGTCAGATGCAGCAGCAGTTCCTGGAATACTTTGAATCGCTGTAAACTGTAATCCCTGTGAACATTTTTTTAGTGCGTGAATGAATTTTTGGATTTTTCCACGAATTCATTCATGCACTATTTTTCTGATTATTTACATTTTTTGCGGACAGCATATAATTTCAGGCAGCAGGTCCGTTAAAATCGTGCAAAGATAACAAAATGATTTGCGGTACCTGTAATTTTAAAGTGCGAGAGGAGAAACCACAATGAAAAAGAAGTTTTTTGCGCTGTTCCTGATTCTTGCAATGGCTCTTTCCCTGGCCGCCTGCGGCGGCGACAGTTCCCAGCCGGGAACTTCCACCCCGTCCACACCTCCGGCCTCCAGCGGCGGAGACACCGGCAGCATAGGCGGCGCGGAAACCAGCGATTGGCCGAACGGCAGCGTGGAAATTCTGGTTCCCGCCTCTCCCGGCGGCGGCACGGACCTGAGTCTTCGGGCAATGCTGACGGACATCAGCCAGTACGGAGATTTTGCCGTCGTTAATAATATCGACGGCAGCGGCGCTGTGGCGATTGCAGAGGCGGCGGACGCCGGCACAAATCCCCTCAATAAGATATTGTACTTTAACGGGACCCTTTTCATGAACTATGACATCGGCTTGATTGATGAAAAGCCGTTTGAGGATCTGATTCCAATTTGGGCCTCTTCTATTGCCGGTTCTTACTGCGTAATCGTCCCCACCGATTCTCCCTTCAACAGCATCGCAGATGTAAAGGCATACGCGGAAGAGCATCCCGGCGAGCTGAACTTCGGCGCCTGCCTGGGCGACCTGGCCCATCTGATGGGCATTCAGCTGGCGTCCCAGCTGGGGATTGAGTGGACCTATGTGGCCACCGGTACGGACGCCGACCGAGTTCCCCTGATTATGGGGCACAATCTGGATATCACTATTATCAATGGCACCACCACCCAAAACTATCTGGCTGACGACAGTATTAAAGTCATCAGCACAGTCCATGGCCGCGACGACAGCATGACCGAAAAGCTTCAGCAGGTGGAAACCCTGGAGGAAGCGGGCTATGATTATCTGGTGAATCTGCCGTTGGTGGTTTATGTTCCCGCCGGCACATCCGAGGCTGATATGAACCGCATTAACGAGCTGTTCAGCGCTTCCCTGGAGAGTCCCGATGTCCAGGAGGCCCTTTTAAAGCTGAATATGCCCTTGACCTCTATTGGCGACTGCAAAGCGGTGCAGGCTCATCTCCAGGAATACAGCGAGCAGATTCTGGATGCCTGTCAGATTGCCGGCCTGGCCACCCGCTAATTCAGCACTTTTTCACACCCGAATCAGTCAGACGCGAGGGAGGAGGCGTCCCCTCCTCCCTCAATGTCCCCCTTTGGAGAACGGAAAATATGAAGAAAAAATTTGTAATGAATCAGGACCGGATATTCAGTATCTGCATCTTGATTTTCAGCATTTTTATGGTGTATCAAACCAGCAAGATCAAAGCGCTTTTTGGAAATGTCGGCGGCAGCGACCCCGGCTCTAAACTATTTCCGTACATTCTCTGTATCATCATGGGTATTTCTGCTGTGGGAAAGTTCATCCGCTCCAATGAGCCGGATACAAAGCCCTTCTTCGGCGGACATAGAATGCGCCTGCGCGTAGCCTGCATTTTAATTGCTGTCGGCGTATATTCCATTGCGTTCAAATGGATCGGTTTTCTGCCTGCCACCTTTATGGAATTGGCTATTCTGGTGCTTCTGATGAAGCGAAACCACCACCTCAAATGGTACAGAGTCGTACTGTTCTCTGCTGCTGTGACAGCGGTTATCTATGTGGTGTTCCACAACATAATGAAAATCTATTTGCCCGGCGGCGAGCTCTGGAAGCTATTCTGAAAGGCAGGTGACTTCTGTATGATATGGACGGTTCTGGGAAACCTGTTTGCCCCCATCAATTTCTTTCTCATGTTTATCGGCGTCCCTATAGGCATTATCTTCGGCGCTATCCCAGGGTTAAACGCTACCACCGCCATGGCCCTGTTTCTGCCGCTGACCTTTGCTATGGAACCCTCAGGCGCAATTGCCTTCATGGGCGGTATTTATGTGGGCGGCTGCTCCGGCGGTCTGATCGCGTCTACTCTGTTAAACGTGCCTGGCAGTCCGGCCAATATTGCCACATGCTTTGACGGCTATCCCATGGCCAAAAGCGGCCGCGCCTCCCGGGCGCTGGGAATCGGCATTTTCTCCAGCTTTCTTGCCACCATTGGCAGTCTCCTTGTTGCGATGGTCCTGACGGCGCCAATTGCCAAAATCGCTGTGCTTTTAGGGCCCTGGGAGTATTTCGCGCTGTGTACTGCCGCTATCCTGCTGGTGATAACAATCTCAAAGGGAGAGATGTTTACCGGCCTGATCTCCGCCTGTATGGGCATTATGCTGGCAATGGTGGGCATCGCCCCCGTTGACGGAGCCAAGCGTTTTACGTTTGGAACGAAGACCCTTCTGGGCGGATTCCCCATGCTGGCGCTGATGCTGGGCGTGTTTGCGATTGCCGGCCTGCTGGAGTCCTTCTCTGACGGCGTTGTGTTTGATAAGGAACTGGATACGGGAAAAATCAAGGGCGTAGGCATTCCCTTGAAAGAGTATTTTACACATTGGAAGCTCATCATAAAATCGTTTTTAATCGGCTTATGGATTGGCTTTCTTCCCGGCATGGGCGGTGGCCTGTCCAACATCGTGTCCTACGCGATGGCGAAATCCTCCAGTGAGCATCCAGAGAAGTTCGGTACAGGCTGCGATGAAGGCATTATCGCCTCTGAGATAGCCAACAACGCCTCCATCGGAGGCGCTATCATCCCCACCATTGCTTTGGGAATCCCGGGGGACACCTCCTGCGCCATTCTGCTGAGCTGCCTGATTATTCAGGGAATCCAATCCGGCCCCATGCTGCTGAATACCAACACCGATCTGGTCTACTTATTTTACGCGGTGCTGCTGGCAGGCAATATCATTACCTTCGTACTGGAATTAGGAGGAATCCGCACTTTTCCCTACATCCTTCGCGTACCGATTCACTACCTGTACCCCGCCATTTTTACGATGTGCCTGGTAGGGTCCTATACGGATACCTTTTCGATTTCCAGCATCTATTTTACCGCAATCATGACCCTGGTCGGAATTTTTATGATCTACGGCCATGCGTCCATGTCGCCCTTTATCCTGGGCTATATTCTGGGGCCTATGATGGAGGAATACATGCGGCAGGGAATGACATATTCCAAAAACGGGTTTCTTATCTTCTTCCAGCGGCCAGTATCCTGCGCCCTGCTGCTGATCGCGTTTGCCTCTCTTGTATGGCCCTTTATCCGCGATGCCAGGGCGAAGCGCAGAGCCGCGTCCGGCAGAATGACAGATGTTGAAAAAGCCGAGATGGAAGCCAACAAATTTGGCGTCCGGGACAATTAAAAAGGAGCGTGTTGAACCATGATGCCTCAGCCTCTGCATGATTGGTACGAAAAAGCGGCCCGCCGCCCCTGGGAGGACGCTACCGGGCCTGTACGGGTATCACCCCACAGCTGGTTTGTGGGCCAGACCTGGGTGGGTGTAATCCTGATTGAAACGAAGGAGGGCCTGATCATAATCGACTCCGGCATCAACGGCCAGATGTGGCAGATTTTTGAGGCCATCCGGAAGATTGGATATGACCCGGAACGGGACGTAAAGCTGTGTCTGCTGTCCCACTGCCATATCGATCATTTCAGCGGAATGCAGCTTTTGCAGCACTATTGTCATCCGATCGTTTACATGAGTGAACTTGAAAAGGACTGGCCCAACATTCCGGAATACCATGATACTGACGGCATAGATTACTGCCTTCCCTTCACGCCGGACCGGTATTATGATTACAGCCGCCCCATTGAGCTGGGCGGTATGCGGATTCAGCCTGTTCTGACCCCGGGCCATACTCCCGGAACTACCAGTTTCTTCTTTGAGGATACCGATGATGAAACCGGAAAGACTTACACGGTTGGACTTCATGGCGGTCTGGGCATGAACACAATGGGCGATAAGGATTTCCCGGACGCTGCATCCGCCTTTGCGGCGCGGGACGCATTCCGCGCCCAGATGCTGGAACTGAGAGAGAAAAGGGTCGATATCAGCATCACCAACCACCCGATAAACATTCACATGGCGGATCGTATTCAAAATGATAAAAAGGACTATACGCCATTTGTTGACCCATCCGTATGGACACAGCAGCTGGACGAAAAGCTGGCGGAGTTGGATCAATTGGAGAAAGAAAGCAAGTTTCAAAGATAAACAAGGTCACATTGAAATTGGATAAGGCCGTTTTTGTAACCCTCTTGGGCTTTCAGTGAAAACCGGAAGCCCGGGAGGGTTATCATTCTGGAAAATTTTTAATACAGATTATGTTTAATAACGCAAATCACACCCCACCACTTCCCCTGAAAACTCCAAATATCTCAAAATCACCAGGCAAATTTTCACAGCAGGCCAAAAAATATTTGTAAAATTTTGAACAATATAGTATAATTACGTCATATCATCCCCATCAAGATTAGAGAGGTGCATGGACCATGCTGCAAGCCGACCTTCTGGAGAGCATTCCGGAGACCAGATACCTCTCAGCCGACAACTACACCGTCTACCGCACCATTATGCGCATCTTCTACCTGGAGCACCAGAAAATGCACTACCAAATGGACAGAGACGCCGTCCTCGCCCTCCTTCAGCGCCAGCCGCTGTTCGCCCAGTACACTCCGGATCAGCTGTCCCTCGATTTGCAGCAGCTGATTAAGTGGAAGAACCTGACGCCCATTCAGGACCCCCGCAAGCCCCGCACCATCGCAGAATTCAAAAACCGCCAGTTTCAATACATGATGTCCCAGCCGGCCATTGAGATTGAGCGAATGACCATTACGCTGGAAAACCTGTCCGCCCAGACCGCCAGCCTCTCCACAAGCCCCTTCCGCCGCATCCGGAAAAGCCTGCGCGAGGCAGAAGGGCTGGACGGGCTGTCACTCTATGAGGTTCACACCTGGTGGCAGGATTTGCAGGAGGACTTCCAGCGGCTGAGCCAGAATCACCAGGATTACCTGCGGAATTTTTACGGCCCCGGAATGGAGATGCAGATGAAGTCCGTGGATTTCATCGCCTATAAGCAGAATCTGGTCCGCTATCTGGAGAACTTCATACAGGATCTCCAGCGCAGCGCCGCACAAATCGGTGCGCAGCTGGAGAAATTTTCTCCGGAACAGGTGGAGCATATTTTAGATCTGGTCCACCGCAGCGAGCTGGAAATCCCACGCCCTCAGTCGGAACAGACGCCCAATTGGAAGAAAGAGCTGAAAACCCGGTGTCAGGGCGTCTGGCAGTCTCTGTCCGACTGGTTCACCGGCAGAGACCCCACCTACCGGCAGGTACTGCATGTCACCAACGAGGTCATCCGCAGGGCCGTGCAGAACGCCGCCCTGCTGGTTCAAATGGAGAACATGGGCGTGAGCAACAAGGCGGAGCTGAACCATCTGCTCACGCTCTTTGCCGGCTTCCAGGACATAAACGACGCCCATCGCCTCTCCGCTCTGGTGTTCGGCACCCAGCAGGCCCGGCACTTCTCCTTTTCCGCCGTCCGGGAAACGGAGCGGATTGACCTGAGCACCTATGACGAACCGCCCTTTGAATACGCGCTCCAGCCCAGAACACGGTCCTATAAACCGCGTCTGGACCGCTCCGGCTTTGCGGACAAAAGCAGTGAAAAGGCCGCTCAGCGGAAAAAAATTCTGGAAAAGGAAAACGCCCTCCGTCAGGAGGTTTTGAGCTATATCCATAACGGAGCCTTGGACCTGGCTTCCCTGGACAAGCCCGTCTCCCCTGCTGTGCGCACTGTATTCCTCTCCTGGGTCGCCGCTGCGAACCTGAGCCCGGATGGCCGGGGGCAAACCCAGTACGGCCAGTCTTACACCCTGAAAAAACGGATCGGCCAGACATGCAGCCTTGTCTGTACCGACGGCACTCTGACCATGCCCAGCTGTGTGTTATTGTTTGAGGAGGCCAGCCATGGTTGAATTCCGCGCGCTGTTGGATCGCTTCTGGGTCACGCGGGCCGAAAACAAGGAGCTTTTCTTTCTTCTACAGAAAACGCTTCCGGAGCATCACAGATTCATCAATGAACAGCTGGGCTGGAACCTGATTGTCAACGAGTCCGTCATCAAGCTGGAAAAGGTGCCGCCCAAAGCGATGCCCTGGATGGGGATTCCGACGTTTCAGGAAACGATGGACTACTGCCTGCTGTGCGCCGTGCTGCTTTTCCTGGCCGATTTGGACGACGGGGAACCGTTTCTGCTCTCTTTTCTGACCAAGGCGGCGGAGAGTTATCTGGCGGACGTGATGCCGGTGGACTGGACGCTGTTCCTCCACCGCAAGTCTCTTGTGCGAGTTCTCCAGTATGCCCAGGAAGCGGGGCTGGTGCTGGTATACGACGGGAACAGCGCCGGCTTTGGCAGCAACCGGGACCAGGAGGTGCTCTATGAAAATACCGGCTTGTCCCGCCATTTTCCGGTCCATTTTGGACGGGACATCATGGACTGCCAATCCATCGAGGACTTCGAGGCATTCTCCTGGGAGGGCGACGAGACGGAGAGCCGCCGGCACCGGGTCTACCAGCAGCTTGTGTTAACCCCCGGACTTTACTGCTCCGACGAAACCCGAAGCGACTATGAATACATCAAAAACCAGCGCAGGACGGTCAGCGCCAGCCTGGACAAGGCCATGGACGGCGAGCTCCAGGTCCACAAAAACGGCGCGTTCTTTCTCCTGTCCGAAGGGGATCGCTGCGGCCTGATCTACCCCGGCACCCGGGCCCTGTCGGACGCGGCGCTACTGCTGTGTACCCAGCTTCGGGAGGAAATCGCCCAGGGGCGTTACTTCCGCCGGGAGGACGATACCGTTCTGCTGAGCCGCCGGGAGTTCCGCTACGAAACGGAGCGCTGCCGCTCCCTCTGCGGAAACGGCTGGGGCTCCCAGCTGCGCGCCATGTCCCTGGACCGCATCGTCCAGGAGCTGACGGCCTATATGGCCCAATGGATGCTGCTCGAGGAGATGGAGGACGATATCCTGCTCTACCCGGCTGTGGGCAAACTGGTGGGACATTATCCCGCCTCTTTCCATAATGAAGTCAGAGAGGGGGAGGAAGATGACCCGCTGGAAGATGAATAAGCTGGGGTTCCTGAATTTCTGGTTGTACGATCAAGAGGAGTTCTTACTGACCGACGGGCACATTCTCCTGCGCGGCAACAATGCAGCCGGGAAATCCATCACCACCCAGAGCTTCATCCCCTTTATTCTGGACGGAGACCGCCGTCCGGAGCGGCTGGACCCCTTCGGCTCCAGGGACCGTAAGATGGAGTTTTACCTCCTGGGCGATCACGAGCGGGATGAGTCCACCGGCTACCTGTATCTGGAATTCCGGAAATCGGACGCGGAGGAATACCGCACCATCGGCGTGGGAATGCGGGCTCAGTGGGGCAAGGGGATCGACTTCTGGGGCTTCTGCCTGTGCGACGGGCGGAGGATTGGAGCGGACGGCCTTTTGCTGTACGAAAAAATCGGAAAGCAGAATCTGCCCCTCAGCAAGCAGAAACTGCGCAATCTCATTGGAAACCAGGACTGCTGGGCGGAGAGCCAGACCAAATATAAAGAGATGGTCAACGCCCAGATATTTGGATTCAGGGACATCCGGCAGTATGACCAGCTGGTCCAGCTGCTGATTCTGGTGCGGGCCCCTAAGCTGTCAAAGGACTTCCGCCCCACTGTGGTAAAGGGCATTTTGAACGATTCCCTCCAGGTTCTGACAGACGACGACCTCTCCGCCATGGTCAGCACCATGGAGCAGATGGACAGCCTGGAGGATACGCTGCTGGGATACAAGAGGGCTATCCAGGACGCCAGAATTATCCGCAATGAATATAACCGGTATAATCAATACATTCTGGGCTGCAAGGGTCAGTATTTTTTGGAGGCAAGAAATAAGACGCTGAGTCTGCAAAACCAGCTTCAGGACGCGAAAGAAAATCAGCAGAGCCTGAAACAGCAGCTTGAAGAGCAGACCCGGCGGCAGCAGCAGTCGGGCATCCGCCTGGAGCAGGCCAGGGCCCAGCGCCTGGCCATGGGGGACGACGATCTGTCCTCCAAGCAGGCCCAGCTCCAGCAGGCGCAGGAGGAATGCGGCCGTTTGGAAGAACAGCTGGAGCAGGCCGCAGAGCAGCTCCGAAAGCAGGAGGCCGGGATCGCAAAACGGGAGGTTGAGCTGCGGACTTATACCGCGAACAGAGAGGACGCCCGCGCCGCGGTCCGTCAGTCCCTGCGGGAGCTGAATCACCAGAACGCACTTCTGGAACTGGGTCAGGAGCATGAGCAGTACGTCCGCGGCCTCCAGGGAGAACAGCTGGATACGGACTGCCAGCCGCTTGAAAGCGCCCTGCGGCAGAGAAAACGCCAGATTGGGGATGTATTGAACTGCCTGCGGAAGGCCGAAGAGGCCAGAGGAGTATATGACAGCGCCTGCCAGGCTCTGGATCAGGCCGCCGATCGTGTGCGGGAGGCTGAAATCGTCTTCCGCGACGCGCAGGCCCAGGAGCGGGACGAGCGGGACCAACTGCTGGAGGCATTCACGCGGCAGCGGGAGGAAAATACACAGCTGGATATTCCCCAGGACATCTGGCTGGAAATCCGGCGCGTCCTCACCACCTACCGCGTCCCGGCAGACTGGACGCCTATCCGTGACCATCTGGACGCGTGTGCCCGAAAGCGCCAGTCCTGCCTTCAAGATAAAAAGGTTCATGCAGAACACACCTTGTCCGATTTGCAGTCGAAAAGCATGGAGCTGGAACGCCAGCTGAAACGCGTAAAAGACCAGCCTGAGCCTGTCCCGCCCCTCCGGGGGAAGCAAATCCAGGCCACGCGCGCCCATCTGGCTATGCGGGGCGTCCCCTGTGCGCCGCTGTATGAGCTGGTGGACTTCGCGCCCGGACTGCCCCAGGAGCGCCGGGACCTGCTGGAGGCCCAGCTCCAGGACGCGGGTCTGCTGGATGCCCTGGTGGTGCCGGAGGCAAGCCTGCCCGAGGTTCAGGAGCTGCTGGAGGACTTTCCGGACCGCTTTCTGGTTCCGGGTCCCGCCGCCCCGGACCCCGTCAGCACTCTGATTCCGGACGCCGCGGGCCGCTTTCCCAAGGAAGCCGCCGCCTGTCTGCGGGGAATCTCCCAATCCGATCTGAGCGCCGAGACGGCGCTGCTGCCCGACGGGCGCTTTCGCTGCGGCATGGTCCAGGGCCACAGCCACGCCGGGGAAACCGCCGGTTTTATCGGCGCCGCCGCGCGGGAGGCGAACCACCAGCGTCAGATTCGCGAGCTGGAGGAACAGCTGGCCTCCTTATCCGAACAGACAGAAGCCGCTCAGGCGGAGTACAAGATCTGCATGGAACAGCTTGCCGTTTTGGAGCGGGAACGCGCCCACATGCCTGGGGCGGAGGAACTTGATCAGGCACTGGCCCTGCTGGAGCAGGCCCGCCGGGACCTTAGAAGGCTGGAGGAGGAAAAAGAACGCAGAGTGTCCGATGAACAGGCCGCGAAGAAGGTCTGGGCCGCTCTGGACCAGGAGAGCCGCAGCCGGAGCGCCGGCCTCCCCTATGAGAGGTCGGTGTCCGGTTATGAAGAGGCCGAGGAAGCGGCTTCCGGCTATCTGGAGGCGCTGAATGCCCTGGATAAACACCGCCAGAGGCTGAGCGACGCCCTTCAATCTATGCAGCGTGTCCAAGACACGATTGACGAACTGCGCGACCTGGCAGATATGCGCAGGAGGGAAAACGGCGCCCTTCAAAGGCTGCTCTCCAGCAAGCAGGCAAGCGCGCAGGAACTGCGGGACTTCCTGGACCGCCCCGAAAACCAGGCGCGGGCCCGCCGTTTGGCGGAGCTGGAGCAGGAGATAAAAACCCAGGACAGGGAAAACCGCGAGGCGGAAAATGAATGTACCCGCATAAGGGAACAGCTGAAAAATTCCGACGAGACAATAGAACGCCGGAAACAGGACCTGACAGACGCCATGATCAACGAGCAGGATCTGGAGCTGTACTTCAAGGAAGATCTGGAGCTGGGATTCCTGAATCTTGGTCAGGACCAGGGCCTGGAAGCATCCGCCCGGCAGGCGGCCAGCAAAATCTCCGCCTCCGACCGGGGGCGCACCTCCGCGGAAGTGGGCGAGCGGCTCTCCAGCAACTATCAGAGGTACAGAAGCAGCCTTTCCGGCTATCATCCGGAGATCAAAATGACGTTTGACGCGCCCGGCCAGTCCGGCCAGCTCCGGCAGCGTTACGTTATCACACTGAAAAAGGGCGGCAGGGAGCTGTCTCTCTACGCCTTTATTCAGTCCCTGGAAAACGACATTGAAACCACCGGCGCGCTTTTGGAGGAACGGGATCGGGAGCTGTTTGAAAACATTCTGACGGAGACCATCAGCCACACTTTACGGGCCCGGATCGAGGAGAGCGGCCAGTGGACCAGAAATATGACCGGCCTGATGGCCACGCTCACCACTTCCATGGGACTGACATTCAGTCTGGACTGGAAGGAAAAAAAGTCGGAGGGCGACGGGGAACTGGACACGGCCTATCTGGTCACTTTGCTGAACAAGGATCGGGCTCTGCTGACCCCGGAGGACAGCCAAAAGGTCTCCAATCATTTCCGCAGCAAAGTCAAGCGGGCCCGGGAGGACGCGCACCTCCAGGGCAAGCTCGTGAATTATGCCGACCTCATTCGCGATGTGCTGGATTACAGGAGCTGGTATGAGTTCCGCCTCTTCTACCAGCGGGCCAGCGATGGAAAAAAGGAGCTCACCGACCGCGTCTTCAACCGCTTCAGCGGCGGGGAAAAGGCGATGGCGATGTATGTGCCCTTGTTTGCCTCTGTTTCCGCCCAATACCTGAAAGGCGGCGCCGCCTGCCCCAGGCTGCTGGCGCTGGACGAGGCCTTTGCCGGGGTGGACGATCAAAATATCAGCGCCATGTTTGAGCTGATGAGCACTTTGGATTTCGATTACATCATCAATTCCCAGGTCCTGTGGGGCTGCTACGCCTGCGTGGACGATCTGGACATTGCCGAGATGCACCACCCGCCTGACGCCCAGGTGGTCACCATTCTGCACTACCATTGGAACGGGGCGCAGAAAGTTTTTGAGGATGCCGGGTCATGAGAGAGCAAGTTCAAAAGTGCGCGGAGTTTTTTCGGGCCCGTCCGGGATATCACCGGATCATGACCGCTCTGCTGCAAAAATACCGGCGCTCTGGCCGTCCGGCGGGAAACGTGTGTCTGCCTGATGCCTCCGAGGAAGAGCTTGAAGCGGCCCGCAGTTTTTTTGGCCGCTCCTTTTCACCGCCTCTGCGCTTCCAAACCGTTCAGTTTGAGGCCGAGCTTCAAAAGGGGCCTTTTCGGGGCATCTCTTTGAAGGATGTGCTGGAAGCGTATTTCGGCGTTGAAATCAAGACCAAAAAGGAGTGCCGGATGGCTCTGGAAAGCCGGGTTTCCGAGGTGATTCGCCAGGCGGAAAAGGATGCGCGAAGCGAAATCTGCGTTCAGTGGCTCCAGGCGCTGGAGGAACAGAAGAGCGGCGGTTATTCTAGGCTCCGTCGGGAGGTCGAAAAGGCCCCGGAGGATGCACAGCGCAGCTTGCATCAAGCGTGCCGGAGCATGGACTGGCTGGTCCAACAGCCGGGAACGCTGAGGCGTCTGGCGGTGCTCAGCGCGGAGGCCACCTCAGATCCCCATGCGCTGGACGAGGGCTCCCTGGCCGGGAAACTCCTGCTGCACCTGCTCGCCTTTCGTTCCGGTACGGACTTTCCGAAAAAAGCGGAGCAGCGGGACCAGCTTTATTTTGAAAACGGTATTTTGTGCGACAGCATTTCCAGCGTGGTCACGCAGACGGGGCTTGTCCTTGGCTTAGAGACAGGGGAGCATCCTGCCTACTGCCTGCTCCGGCAGCGGCATGAGCTGTGTACCCTATCTCTGGTCAACCTATCCGTTTTAAGCAGCGCCCACAGTCCTTCCGGACGGGCTTATATCGTTGAAAACGAGATGGTATTTGCCCAGCTCTGCGATCGGGCCGAGCAGTTTCACTCCCCTTTGATCTGCACCTCCGGCCAGCCTTCCGTGGCGGCGCTGCGGCTCCTGGATCTGCTGGCCACCAGCGGAACGGAGCTGTTTTACTCCGGCGACTTCGATGGAAAGGGGTTGACGATTGCGGCTCAGTTATGCGCCCGCTATCCGGGCTTGCTGAAACCCTGGCACCTGGAACCGGAGGACTATGAACGATGCCGGTCGGATGTCAGTCTGAGCGATGTCAGTCTGTCGCTTCTCCAGAATTGTGCCGGAACGCCGTTGGAAGAAACCGCGCAGATTGTGAGGCAGCATGGCCTTGCCGGGTATCAGGAGCTGTTAATCCCACAGTTGGAGTCGGATTTGATCGAGGCTCCTTAGATGCGGGCCGCGCCTGTTCTGGGGGGTATAAAAGCAGACTGTCCGTGAACTGCGGACAGTCTGCTTTTCTCTTCTGCATGTTTATTCCTGTATTTCCCGAATTTTTCCCAGGTCCCCGGAGCACAGCGTTTCCAGATTCCGGAATATTTTTTCGGCGGGCCAGTCCCACCATTTCAGCTCCAGCAGGCAGGCCGTCAGCTCTTCATTGAAGCGCGGACGGATGACGCGGCAAGGGTTTCCGCCTGCTATGCAGTATGGGGGAACGTCCGACGACACTACGGAATTGGCCGCGATGATCGCGCCGTCGCCGATGTGGACGCCGGGCAGAACCGTCACGTTCTGGCCGAACCAGACGTCGTTTCCCACTACCGTGTCGCCTTTCAGGGGCAGCTCGTCCATGGTAGGCGTACACTTCTCCCAGCCGCAGGCAAAAATGTTGAAGGGGTAGGTGGTGACGCTGCACATGCGGTGGTTCGCACCGTTCATGATGAACTCTACGCCTTTGCCGATGGCGCAGAATTTGCCGATGATCAGGCGGTCGCCGTTGAACTCATAGTGGTGGGTGACGTGCTTCTCGAAGCCCTCGGAGTCCTCCGGGTCGTCGTAGTAGGTGTACGCACCGACTTCTATCGTGGGGCGGGTTATTACGTTTTTGATGTAGCATACACTGGGAATATTCGGATTCGGGTGAATTGCATTTGGGTCTGGTCCATATTGCATATCTTGGCCCTCCTTTTCTCTTTCTACCTGGCAGCCGTGCGGGAGGGGCGCACACATAGGTGCGCCTCTACAGGGATGCGTTCAGGCGGTTCAGCAGCTCTTCTTTGCCTGCGCCCTTTTCCGCGGAGAACGGGATCAGGGTGTCTGACCCGCCCAATTCCAGCGTTTCACGGATGAGGGTCAGGGCGGGTTCCACCTGGCTTTTTTTCAGCTTATCCAGTTTGTTTGCCACCACGATCTCCGGACAGCCTGTCTCGCGGAACCACTGGTGCATTGTGAGGTCGTCCGCTGTGGGCTTGTGGCGGATGTCCACAATCAGCACGCCCGCAGTGATTTGCGCCTCCTGGAAGTAGCTCTCCATCAGCTTCCCCCAGCGCTCCTTCTCCGCCTTGGACACCTTCGCGTAGCCGTATCCGGGCAGGTCCACCAGGTACGCCTTGCGGTCCACCAGGAAATAGTTTACCTGGGTAGTTTTCCCCGGCGACGCGCCTACGTAGGCCAGATTCTTCCGTCCCAGCAGGCGGTTGATCACCGACGATTTCCCCACGTTGGACCGCCCCGCAAAGGCAAACTGCGGCAACCCGTCCCACAAAAACTGCGCCTGCGTCCCCGCGGAGCGCACAAACTCCGCCTTTCCAAAATTGATTGCCATACCTCTCCCTCTCTCTTTCTACAGTGTTCAAATCCTGACATCATCCTCCCCAAACCGCCAACAGCTTAAACCTTGCCAACGCAGCTGCCACGAAAAACGGCAACTCAAACAACAAGGACTGATCTGCCAGAGTCCAGAGGGGCGCGTGCCCCTCTGGTGGGGTCCAGGGGCAAAGCCCCTGGCCGCCGGAGGCGGGAAGCCCCGCTGGCAGCCCCCCGTCCTTCGTCCCCCGTCCGGCTGGCACTCTCACTGAGGCAAAGCCGCGTCTTTCGCAGAGGGTGCGGCAATGGGGGTGAAGGCTGATAACGAGGGTTCTTTCTGCGTTTCCTCGCGGGCCGCATCGGCGCACAGGGCGGCGGCGAAAACCTGGTCCACCGTTTCCACGGGGACGAATTTCAGGGCCGCGCGGACCGTTTGGTCGATTTCCTCCAGGTCCCGCACGTTGTCTTTGGGAATCAGCACCGTGGCAATGCCGTTCCGGCGCGCCGCCATGGTCTTCTCCTTCAAGCCCCCGATGGGGAGCACGCGGCCCCGGAGCGTGACCTCGCCCGTCATGGCGATGCCTGCCCGCACCTTCCGCTCCGTCAGGGCGGAGAGCATCGCCGTGGCAATGGCAATGCCGGCCGACGGGCCGTCCTTGGGCACCGCGCCCTCGGGGAAATGGACGTGAATGTCCTTGTTCTTGTAAAACTCGCCGTCGATGCCCAGAGGAACCGTGCGGCTCCGCAGACAGCTCAGCGCCGCCTGGGCCGACTCCTTCATCACGTCGCCCAGGTTGCCGGTGATCTCCAGCTTCCCCGCGCCGTCCATGACGTTCACCTCTACCTCCAGGATTTCCCCGCCGCTCTCCGTCCAGGCCAGGCCGTTCACGACCCCCACTTCCTCCCGATCCGTATGGACGGAGGGCGGATAGGGCTGGCAGTCCAGGAGCTTGGGCAGGTCTTCCTCCAGCACCGTCAGGCGCTTCGCGCCCTTCTCCGTCAGCAGCTTCATGTCCGTCTTCCGGCACAGCGCCGCCAGGCGCCGCTCCAGAAGCCGCACACCGGATTCCCGGGTGTAGTCCCGGATCACCGCCCGCAGCACGTCCTCGCTGACCCGCAGGGCGCTCTTCCGGAGGCCGTGCTCCTTCATCTGCTTGGGCAGCAGGTGCCGCAGGGCAATCTGCAGCTTTTCCTCGTCCGTGTAGCTGGACAGCCGGATCACCTCCATCCGGTCCAGCAGGGGGCGGGGAATCGTGTCCGTGGTGTTGGCCGTGGTGATGAACATCACCTGGCTCAGGTCCACCGGCACTTCCATATAATGGTCCCGGAACGCGTGGTTCTGCTCGCTGTCCAGGACCTCCAGCAGCGCCGAGGCCGGGTCGCCCCGGTAGTCGCTGCCCAGCTTGTCGATCTCATCCAGAAGCAGCAGCGGATTCATGGACCCGCCCCGGATAATGGCGTCGATCACCCGCCCTGGCATGGACCCGATATAGGTCCTGCGATGGCCCCGGATGTCCGCCTCGTCCCGGACGCCCCCCAGGGACAGCCGCGCCAGCTTCCGGTTCAGCGCCTTCGCCACGGAGATGGCCACCGAGGTCTTGCCCACACCCGGCGGGCCCACCAGGCAGAGAATCTGCCCCTTCCCCTTGGGGTTCATCTGCCGCACGGCAATCGTCTCCAGAATTCGCTCCTTCACCTTCGCCATGCCGAAGTGGTCCCGCTCCAGCACCTTCCGGGCCGCGTCCACGCTGACCCGCTCCTTCGTATACCGGTTCCAGGGCATATCCAGGCACACGTCCAGGTAGTTCCGGATCACCGACGCCTCCGCGCTGCCGTAGGGCTGCCGCGCCAGCTTGCCGGCCTCTTTCAGCAGGTGCTTCCGCGTCTCCGGCTCCAGTTTCAGCTCCTGGATCTTCTCCCGGTAGTCCCCGGCGTCGTCGTCCTCGTCCACCTCTCCCAGCTCGTTCTGCAAAACCCGGATCTGGGTCCGCAGAATCTGGTCCCGCTGGGTCCGGACCAGCTGATCCCGGATCTTATCCTCCATTTCGTGCTCGAAGCCCAGCACGTTGCACTCCCGGGCCAGGAAGCTGTTCAGCTTCCTCAGCCGGGGGAACGGGGCCAGCTCTTCGAGAATCTCCTGCTTCTCCGTGTGGCGCAGGGGGATGTTCTGGGCGATGAAGTCCGCCAGATACCCCACGTCCCGACAGTCCATGACCGCGGCGATGATCTCCTCCGGGATGCTGCCCGCCAGCTCGGCGTACTCGCTGAACAGGTTCCAGGTCTGCCGGAGCAGGGCCTCCGTCCGGGGGCTGCGCCGGAAGGCGTCGGACACCGGCTCCTCCGGCACCTCCTCCACGTTGGCCTGGAGATAGGGGGTGGACTGCCAGAGCCGCCGCAGCCGGGCCCGCTGCCGCCCCTCCACCATGACGCGGACGGAAGAGGCGGAAATGCGCAGGACCTGCCGGATGTGGGAGATGGTTCCCAGGACGTAGAGGTCCTTTTCCTCCGGCACATCGACGCTGATCTCCTTCTGGGTGACCAGGAAGACCTCCTGGTCTGCCTCCATGGCCCGTTCCAGGGCCGCGATGGAAATCCGGCGCTCCACATCAAAGGTCAGGCTCATGTGGGGAAACACCGTCAATCCACGCAGAGCTAACACAGGGATGTTCATAGTAATCATTTCCATAGGCCATTTCCTTTCCGAGGTATCCGTTTATGCGTACAGCGGCGGGGCCCTCCGCCCGGGGGCGGAGAAGCCGGGTGGATGGGGCTGGAAGCGGGTTTTCAAATAATACCCAGTTTTTCTCTTTGTTAACCGGGATTTTTAACCAGAATACGATATCCTAGCAAAACACTATAGTAAACTTATTTATCGCGAAAACGGAAAGAGGAAGGGATCGGCGTCCCTTCCTCTCTCTTTTACGACGCCGACTTCGGTGTGGATTTGCGGGTTTTCCCGCCCTTGCCGGTGTTTACTTTTACGGGATGATAGCTGATCTTGTCCGGGTCCCGAACCAGCTCCGGCTGGCCCTTCCCCTCCACGCAGTCCTTCGTGATGATGGTCTTAACGATGGTGGGGTCCGAGGGGATGTCGTACATCACCCCCGTCAGCATTCCCTCCATCACGGCCCGCAGGCCCCGGGCCCCGATGTTCCGGGCGATGGCCTGGTCCGCGATGGCGTCCAGGGCTTCCGGCTCGAACTCCAGGGACACGCCGTCGTACTCCAGCAGCTTCTTGTACTGCCTCACCAAAGCGTTCTTGGGCTCCTGCAAAATCCGCACCAGGTCTTCCCGCTTCAAGGCGTTCAGGGGGGCGATGATGGGCAGGCGGCCCACCAGCTCCGGAATGATGCCGAATTTCAGCAGGTCGTGGGGCTGGACCTCCCGGAGGATGCGGCTCAGGTCCTTGTCCTTCTTGCCCTGGACGTTGGCTCCGAAGCCGATGCTCTTCTGGTCCAGACGGCGCTCGATGATCTTCTCCAGGCCGTCAAACGCGCCGCCGCAGATGAACAGGATATTCTTCGTGTTCATCTGAATAAACTCCTGATGGGGGTGCTTCCGCCCGCCCTGGGGGGGGACGTTGGCAATGGTGCCCTCCACAATTTTCAGCAGGGCCTGCTGGACGCCCTCGCCGGAGACATCCCGGGTGATGGAGGTGTTCTCGCTCTTCCGGGCGATCTTGTCGATCTCGTCCACGTAGATGATGCCCCGCTCCGCCCGGTCCACGTCGAAGTCCGCCGCCTGGAGAAGGCGCAGGAGAATGTTCTCCACGTCGTCGCCCACGTAGCCCGCCTCGGTGAGGGTGGTGGCGTCGGCAATGGCGAAGGGCACTTTCAGAATCCGCGCCAGGGTCTGAGCGATGAGGGTCTTGCCGGAGCCGGTGGGGCCCAGCATGAGGATGTTGCTCTTCTGGAGCTCCACGTCCTCGTCGCCGCCGAAGCAGATGCGCTTATAGTGGTTATACACCGCCACGGCCAGGGAGACCTTCGCCGCCTCCTGTCCGATGACATACTGGTCCAGCACGTCCCGGATCTCACGGGGCGTGGGGATCTGATCCGGCATATCCTCCAGCAGGGGGCCGGGGTCAATCGGCTCAAAGCCGTCGTTCAGAATGCTCATGCAAAGCTGGACGCACTCGTCGCAGATGCGCACGCCGGGTCCCTGAATCATCCGGTGAACCTGCTGCTCGTGCTTGCCGCAGAAGGAACACCGCAGGGGCTTCTTGCCTTCGTCGTTCATGCTTTTCTTACCTCAGTTTCCCGCGTCCGCCCCGCGGACGCCTTTCTATCTCGCTGTCTCACAGATAAGGACGCCCTTACTCCTTCTCTTCCTTCGGAGCCTCGGCCTTCCCCTTGTTGGTGAGAATCTTGTCGATGAGTCCGAATTCCAGGGCTTCCTCGGCGCTCATGAAGTTGTCCCGCTCGCAGGCGGCGGTGACTTCCTCGATGGAGCGGCCCGTGTTCTCCGCCAGGATGCGGTTCATGCGCTTCTTGATGGTTTCCAGACGCTTGAGGTGGATGGCCATATCGGTGATCTGGCCCTGGGTGCCGGCGGAGGGCTGGTGGATCATGATCTCCGCGTTGGGCAGGGCGATGCGCTTGCCCTTGGCGCCCGCGGAGAGCAGGAACGCGCCCATGCTGGCCGCCATGCCCACGCAGATGGTGGACACGTCGCACTTCACGTACTGCATGGTGTCGTAGATGGCCATGCCGTCGGTGACGGAGCCGCCGGGACTGTTGATATAGAGCTGGATCTCCTTATCCGGGTCCTGGGCCTCAAGGTAAAGCAGCTGGGCCACGATCAAGCTGGCCGTGGTGGCGTTGACCTCCTCTCCCAGAAACACGATCCGATCGTTCAGCAGGCGGGAGAAGATATCATAGGAGCGCTCGCCCCGGTTGGTCTGCTCCACTACATATGGGACTAAACTCAATTTCATAACCTCCAGTCAATTGCGGCTGTCTGCGCTTTTCGCCATTCCTTTCACGGGAAAACGGGCTCCAAAGCCTCCCGGATTCCCATTCTCTTTCATCATAGCACGCAGCGGCGGGAAAAATGTGTCGATTCTGTAAAATATACGAAAAAATGTTTCGGGATTATTCGTCCTTCTTCTCATCCTCCGCGGCGGGGGCTTCCTCAGCGGCGGACGCCTCGTCCTCGGTCTTCTTCCTGCGGGTCCGCTTGGGCTTCTCCGCGCCGTCCTCCGTCTTCTTGGCGGCGGTCTTACGGGTCTTCTTCGGCTTGTCCTCCCCAGACGCGGCTTCCTCTTCGGACACGGACTCCTCAGCCGGGGCGGCCTCTTCGGCGGGCTTCTCCTCCGGCTTGGTGGCAATGGCGCTCTCCGCCACCAGCTCCACCACCCGGCGGCTCTGGACCTGGCCCCGGATCGTATCGGGCAGGAGATACTTCTTCACAAGCTCGATGTCCATGCCGAACTGGTCCGCCATGCGCTTGTACTCGGCCTCCACGTCCTCATCGCTGGCCTTGATGTCCTCGGCCTTCATGATCTCCGCCATGGCCAGATCCATGCGCACCTGGCGCAGGGCGGGCTCCTTGGCGTCCTCCAGCAGCTTCGCCTCGCTCATGCCGGTGATCTGCATGTATTGATCGTAGGGGATGCCCTGCTGGGCAATCTGGCTCTTGAAGTTCTCCACGAACTGCTGGGCCTGACGCTCCACCATGGTGTCGGGCACGTCGGCGGTGATGCCGGCGGCCACCTGCTCCATGAGGGCGTCCTCGAAGGCCCGCCTGGCCTCCTTCTCCCGCTCCTCCCGGATCTTCTTCTCCAGGTCGGCTTTCAGCTCTTCCAGGGTGTCAATCTCTTCGGAGACATCCTTGGCGAACTCGTCGTCCAGGGCGGGCACGTCCTTCTCCTTGACCTCCCGGCACTTCACCTTAAAGACCACGGCCTTGCCGGCCAGGTCCGCGTGGTAGTCCTCGGGGAAGGTGATGTCGATGTCCTTCTCGTCGCCGGCCTTCATGCCCACGATCTGCTCCTCGAAGCCGGGTACAAAGCTGTGGGAGCCCAGCTCCAGGCTGTGGTTCTCGCCCTTGCCGCCGTCGAAGGGCACGCCGTCCAGGAAGCCCTCGAAGTCGATGACGGCGGTGTCGCCCTCTTTCGCCTCGCGGTCCGCGGAAACCAGGCGGGTATTCCGGTCCTGGAGGGCTTTCAGGCGCTCCTCCACGTCCTCAGCGGTGACGTACACTTCCTCCTTGGGAGCGGAGAGACCCTTGTACTGGCCCAGGGTGACCTCGGGGGACACTGGCGCGGTGGCCTTGAAGGTGAAGCCGTCCACGGTGCACGCGCCCTCCAGCTCCACGGAGGGATAGCCCACCACCTGAAGGTTCTGTTCCTCCACGGCGGCCTCGTAGGCGTCGGGGAAGGCGATATTGATGGCCTCGTCGAAGAACACCTCCGGGCCGTACATCTTCTCAATCATTTTCTGGGGGGCCTTGCCTGGACGGAAGCCGGGCACGTTGATTCTTCCCCGCATTTTCCGGTACGCCTTTTCACGAGCAACCCGGAACGCCTCGGCCTCCACCTGAATGGTCAGGACGACCTGGCTTTTTTCGATCTTTTCGCAGCTTTTCACACTCATGATGTCAACTCCTCCGTTCATCACCGGCTGCAAGCCGGTGCCAATTTTTTATTTTAACAGAAATCTTTCCAAAATGCCAGCATTTTTTACCCTAATCCCAGATTTTTTTCGGCTGAAACTCTAGGTAATCCGCTGAAATCAGACTGTAGTCCGTTTTTCCCCGCGTTCCCTCCAGCCTCCGCCGGATGGCCGCACCGTGCAGATGCCCATAGCAACACACCGGAACCTCGTATTTTTCCAGCACGGACAAAATCTCCGGGCACTCGTAGCCCTGGTACAGGGGCGGGTAGTGCAGGAAGCACAGGGCCGGACGCCCCTCCGCCGCCCGCAGGGACGCCTCCAGCCGCCCAACCTCCCGGTTCAGAACCTTGACGTTGTGGGCGTCCTCCTCCAGGAACCAGCCCCGCGTCCCGCAGACGGCGTAATCTCCATAGAAGAAACAGCCGTTGTGCAGCATCTCGAGGGTGCGGATTTCCTTTTCCTCAAAGAAGCGGTGCAGCTTTGCCGCGGTGGTCCACCAGTAGTCGTGGTTCCCCTTGACGAGGTACTTCTTACAGGGAAAGCGGTCCAGGAAGCGGAAATCCGCCTCCGCCTCCGCCAGGTCGATGCCCCAGGAGGTATCACCTGCGAGGACCAGAACGTCCTCCGCCGCCAGGGCCCCCAGGGATTCCTCGATCCGGCCCACGTAGTCCTTCCAGGCGGGGCCGAAGACCTCCATTGATTTATCCGCCGTGAGTGACAGATGCAGGTCGCCGATTGCGTACAGCGCCATAGGTGCCCCCCTTTCGCGGGCTTCCGCCCCATTGTCAAAGTGTTCTAACGTGGCATGGTGGTCGCGGGGGACGGGACGCCGAGGGCGGCGTCCCCTACGGTGTGCATCCCAGGCAGCCATGGCAGTCGCGAGTAACGGATGAACACCCCCCGCGGGGCCTTCCATGCCAATGGAAGGTCCCGCCCGCAAGCACCCTCGTTACCGTGCGGGACGCCTTAACAACCTCCACGCCACAGAGCGGATTTAAAGCTCTTTTTGGTTACTTTTTCTCTCGAGAAAAAGTGACCCGCCGGAGGCCCCCGTAGGCAGGCACCTTCGATCACACCTGGTCGTCGAAGAGGATCTCCTTCTTACACCGCGGGCAGCTCTGCCTCCAGCCCGGCGCCCAGTAGACGATGGCGGCGCTTTTGCCGCAGTGGGGGCAGCGCAGGTAGCGCCAGCGGATGAAGGAAATCAGGAGGACGGAGACGGCCAGGACTATCAGGGAGCCTTTCAGGACTGGCGGGTTGTGGCGGAATGCGGCGGCGGTGCCGATGGAGAGAAGGACTACAAAGCCCAGGACGATGATCATTCTCGCGTACTTGCGCTTTAGTACCTTCATGGATTGTCCTCCGTTTCGTCGTCGTAGACAAAGGGCTTCTTGCAGTTCGTGCAGTAGTCAGTGTGGAATACGTTCCACCTGGGGCGGGCGTAGCGCTTTCCGCAGTTCGGGCAGCGCAGGCGGAAGGACAGAACCAGGCCCGCCGCTACCAGAAGCAGAACCGCGCCGATAGTAAGGCCCTCTGAAAAGCCCCGGATGAAATCGCCTGCATCTTTTGCTATGTGGTTCAGGCCCTGGCCCGTCAGGAGCAGGGCGATTCCGCTGTAGAAAAATATCAGGCACATCCGGGCGTCTCTCCGTTTCAGCACTGTGCTCACCTCTTATTTCAGAAACGCCGTCACTACGCCGTCCATCTCCGCTTTCTCCGCCGTCAGGTCAAAGCGGCGCTCCTTCCCGCGGAGGGCCGCGAGACGGCGGGGAACGGCTGTGCCGCTCACCTCATGAAGCTGGTCCAGCAGATCCACACCCTCGCCCTTAGGCGTCTCGCCGATGGCGGCGAGTACGTGGTCGCAGAACTTGTAGGGGGACGCGGTGGAGGCAAAGACCGTCACTGTTTCGTCCCCGGTTTCCCTACGGTACTGGGCCAGCACGTCGGCGGCAACCGCCGTGTGGGTGTCGATGAGATAGCCGTAATCCTTGTAATAACGGGCAATGGCGGCGGCGGTGTCTTCCTCGCCGCAGAAGCCGCCCCAGAAGAGGTCTTTCAGCTTCGCTTTGATGGCGCCGGAAACCTCGTAGCGGCCCTCCTTCGCTAAGGCGTCCATGTAACCCCGAACCTCTTCGTCGTTCTCGCCGGAGAGGTCAAACAGCAGGCGTTCCAGATTGCTGGAAACCAGGATGTCCATGGAGGGGCTCATGGTGGTGTGGAAGGGGCGGTTGCGGTTGTAGACGCCGGTGCGGAGGAACTCCGTCAGCACGTCGTTGCAGTTGGAGGCGCAGATCAGACGGCCCAGAGGAACCCCCATGCGCTTGGCGTAGTACGCCGCCAGGATGTTCCCGAAGTTGCCCGTGGGGACGCACACGTTCACCTTGTCCCCCATCTGGATCTCGCCGTCCCGGAGCAGGTCGCAGTAGGCGGAGACGTAGTAGACCACCTGGGGCAGGATGCGGCCCCAGTTGATGGAGTTGGCGGAGGAGAGGAAATAGCCCCGGTCCGCCAGGGTCTTTCGCATGGCCTCGTCGGAGAAGATGCGCTTCACGCCCGCCTGGGCGTCGTCGAAGTTGCCCGCCACGGCGCACACGCCTACGTTGTCCCCCTCCTGGGTGACCATCTGGGCCTCCTGCACAGCGGACACACCGTCCTTGGGGTAGAAGACCATAATCTTCGTCTGGGGCACATCCGCGAAGCCCTCCATAGCGGCCTTGCCGGTGTCGCCGGAGGTGGCAACCAGGATGCAGACCGTCTTGTCCTCCCCGGTCTTCCGCAGGGCGGCGGAGAGCAGCTGGGGCAGCATTTGCAGGGCCATATCCTTGAAGGCGGAGGTGGGGCCGTGCCACAGCTCCAGGCAGTGGGTGGTGCCGTCCACCTTCCGCAGGGGCGCGGCGGCGGGGTGGTCGAACTTATCGGGGCCGTAGGCGTTCTCCGCGAAGGTGAGCAGCTCTTCCCCGCTGTAGTCCGTCAGGAACAGGCCCATGACCTTTGCCGCCCGCTGCTGGTAGCTCAGCTGCGTGAGCTCCGTCAGAAAGGCCCCATCGATCTGGGGTATGGACTCCGGTGTCAGCAGTCCGCCGTCCCGGGACAAGCCCATTTTCACGGCCTCCGCGCCGCTCATGCGGACGCTCCTGTCTCGTGTGCTGTAATAGTTCATGTTGACTTCCTCGCTTCCTTGATCCGGGCCTTTTCGGTCCAGGCCCGCTTCTGCGTTTCCCACGCTTTATTCAAACGCCGCCTCCAGGTATTCCACCCGAAAGCGCCCGTCCGGCTCCTCGTAAATCTCCGCCACGTCGAACTGCGCGAAAGCGTCCGGGTCGTGCTCCGCCAGGTAGGCGGCGGCGGCTTTCCGCAGCCTGTCCCGCTTCCGCTCGTCCACGAACTCACGGGGCAGGCCGATGGCCCCCGGCCCCCGCCGCTTCACTTCCACGAAGCGGATCGCCTCCCCCTTCCGCGCCACCAGGTCCAGCTCTCCGTACCGGCAGCGCCACTGGCGCGCCAGAATGGTGCAGCCCTGATCCTCCAGGAACTGCGCGGCAAGGGCTTCACCCTCGTCTCCCGCCTTTTTCGCACGCCCCGCGCTCACCGCCGCGCCTCCCACTTCGAGAGGAACGTCTTCCGGTGAATGGGGCAGGGCCCGTACTGGTCCAGCATTTCGTAGTGCAGCTTCGTCCCGTAGCCCTTGTGCTTCGCGAAGCGGTACTGGGGGTACGCCTTGTCCATCTCCACGGCCATGAAGCGGTCCCGGCTCACCTTCGCCAGGATGGACGCCGCCGCAATGGACGCACTCTTCCCGTCCCCCTTCACGATGGTCATGTGGGGCGTGGTGATTTTGTGGCTGCTCCCGTGGTCCCGGTTGCCGTCGATCAGGGCCAGATTTGGCTTGACGCTCAGACCGTCGATGGCCGTCTGCATAGCCAGCATCCGGGCGTTGAGGATGTCGATCTCGTCGATTTTCCCCGGGTCCGCCCAGGCTACGCTCCACGCCTCCGCCTTGGCCGTGATCAGCGTGAACAGCTCTTCCCGCTTCTTCTCCGAAAGCTTCTTCGAGTCGTCCAGCCCCGGAATCTCAGCCTCCCGCGGCAGAATCACCGCGGCGGCGTACACCGGACCCGCCAGGGGGCCCGCCCCCGCCTCGTCCACGCCGCAGACGGTTCCCATTCCCGCCGCCCACTGCGCCCGCTCATAGCTCCACAGGTCCATCCGCTCCTCCAATCCCCGGCGGCGCTTCCAGCGTAAAGCGCCCCAGCTTCCCGCCCCGGAACTCGTCCAGCAGAATGTTCGCCATCCGCTCCGTGTCCACCTCGCCGCCGGACACGAGGAAGCCCCGCCGCCGCCCCGCCGTCTCCAGCAGGCGGCAGCCGTAGGCGATATCGTTTTCTCCCGCCTCCCGCTCCGGCAGCTCCGGCAGCTTGTACCCTGTCAGAAGGGCGTTGGGATACTGCGCGCCCAGGTAGGCCATCAGGTGACACCCCAGGGTTTCCGTGTCCAGAATTTCGTCCTTCACCGCGCCGGTGAAGGCCAGCCGCAGCCCCACGCCCTCGTCGTCAAACTTGGGCCACAGGATGCCCGGCGTGTCCAGCAGGTCCAGCCCCGCGTCCACGTGGACCCACTGTTTTCCGCGGGTCACGCCGGGACGGTCCCCCGCTTTCGCGGACTTCCTGCCCGCAACCTTGTTGATGAAGGTAGACTTTCCGACATTCGGAACCCCCACCACCATCGCCCGCACGGGGCGCCCCACCTGGCCCTTCTCACGCCACCGCGCGATTTCATCCCGCAGGGCGCTCCGCACCAGGGCCGTCATCATCTGCCCCGCGTTGCTTCCGTTCTTGGAGTCCAGCGCCGCGGCCTCCATGCCCAGCACTTTTTTGAAGTAGTCCGTCCAGGCCCGGTTCATCCTGGGGTCCGCCTGGTCCGCTCGGTTCAGGATAATCCCGCGGGGCTTCCCGGCGCAGATGGCGTCGATGTCCGGGTTCCGGCTGGACACGGGGATGCGGGCGTCCACCAGCTCCACCACGATGTCCACATGCTTCAAATCCGCCTCGATCTGACGGCGGGTCTTGGTCATGTGCCCCGGATACCATTGAATATTCACGCGATCCCTCCGATCCGCCCGTAGTCCCGCTCTCCCTGCTGGTCCAGCCCGGGGTACAGGAGGAACACCGCCTTGCCCGCCAGGCAGCGGGTGTCCACGGTCCCCAGGCGCGGGTCGCGGCTGTCGCTGCTGTGGTTCCGGTTGTCCCCCATCACAAACACGCTCCCCTCCGGCACCGCCAGCGGGAACTCCGTCCCCTCGGCCCGGTAGGTCAGCTCGTTCACGTAGTCCTCCTGGAGCTGCTCGCCGTCCACGTAGACCTTCCCGGTGGTGAAGTCGATGTCCACCACCTGGCCCTCCGTGGCGATCACACGCTTCACGATGGGCTCCCCGTTCTCAAAGGTGGACTTCGCCGCGATCACCACGTCCCCCGCCCGGTACGCCCCGCACAGCGGCGCGTTCAGCACCAGAAGCCGGTCCCCGTTCTGGAGCGTGGGCACCATGGACCACCCGTCCACCCCGATCAGGCGCACCACGAAGGTGAACACCAGCACCACCGTCAGCACCGATCCCACCACCGCCTGCATCCACTCGTAGATCTCGCGCCCCAGCCCCTTTTCAGCCGTCTCACGCGTCTCATGCTCCCGCTCGTTGTCCATTCTGTCTCTGTCTCCCTTTGGTTCTGTAGGTTCAGCTCAGCGTGCCGATCCGGCTCCACTCCCGCTCCTGGGTTTCCACGGTCTGCCCCGGAATCAGCAGGAACACCGCCCGCCCGATCAGGCACCGCGTATCCACGGCCCCCAGGGTCGGCTCCCGGCTGTCCCGGCTGTCGTTCCGGTTGTCCCCCATGATGAACACGCAGCCCTCCGGCACCGTCAGAGGAAACGAGGTCCCCTCCGCCAGGTGGGTGGCCTCACGGATGTAGGGCTCGTTCAAAGCCTCCCCGTCCACGTAGACAACACCGGCGTCAAAGTCGATGTCCACCGTCTCCCCCTCCACGGCGATCACCCGCTTCACAATCGGCTCGCCGTACTCGAAGGAGGACTTCGCCGCAATCACGATATCCCCCCGCCGGTAGTCCCCGCACAGCAGTCCGTTCACCACCAGCAGCATATCCCCGCTCTGGAGCGTGCTTCTCATGGACCCCCCGGACACCCCCACAACCCGCACTGCAAACGTAAACACCAGCACAGCCGTCAGCACCGAGCAGACCAGAGCCTGCACCCACTCATACAGCCCGCGGCCCTCAACTTTTTCCTCTTCAGGCGTCATCATCATACCTCCGATTGCCAAAACATAATCCTGAAAGATTAGTATACCAAAAAAATCCCCGCACCACAAGAGAAACTTTTCCAAATCCCCGCGGGGGACGGGGGGCCTCCGGCGGCCAAAGGGGCTTTGCCCCTTTGGAATCCCTACCAGGGAGGCGTGCGCCTCCCTGGACCCTGGCAGATCGCTTTCTATTGGGGGCTTTTGCTTTACTTAAATTAAGTGCTGCACCAGGAGCATGTACAGGATCGTGCCGCCGCCGATGCTTAGGAGGGTGTTCTTCTTCCACTTGTGCAATATGAAAATGAATGCCATTGCGAGTGCTTCCGGCAGGCCGTGGGACGCGCTGGAAGGAGCGTCTCGCAGGCAGTAGACTACCAGAAACGCCATCATGGCGTGGGGGAGGACCTTCCCCAGATACGTCACCACCGGAGGCGGCGTTTTGCCCTCCGGGAAAATCAGGAACGGCAGAAAACGCGTCAGCAGCGTCCCCGCCGAGATAATCCCAACCGTCAGAACCATCTGCGTCTCCGTCATGCGCCCTCACCCCGCTTCCTGCCCAGCAGGCAGAATACCGCAATCAGAGCCATTGCCGGAATCATGAACCCGTCCCGGCCCAGCACGGCCAGACACACCGCCGAGGCCCCCAGGCCAATCAGCGCCGGTCCGTGGTCCTCCGCCTCCTCCCACTGGTTCAGCATCATCACCAGGAACAGCGCCGCCATCACGAACTCAATCCCCGTCGTGTCAAACCGCAGCACGTCCCCCAGCACAGCCCCCGCCGCCGTCCCCAGCACCCAATACGCCTGGTTCAGCAGCGTCACGAAGAACATGAACCACCCTCGGTCCACCCCCTCCGGCGGCGTCACCGCGCAGTTCACCGTGAACGTCTCGTCGCTCATGCCGTAAATCAGGTAGACCTTCTTCCGCCCCGTGTTCCGGTACTTCTCCAGCATAGACACGCCGTAAAACAGGTGCCTTGCGTTCACCGCCAGGGTCAGGAACAGCGCGTACAGCGGGTCGAAGGGGGCCAGAAGCACCTCCCCCGCCGCAAACTGCATCGACCCCGCGAACACCACCACGCTCATAATAATGGGCATCGCCAGGGAAAAGCCCCTCGTCCGCATCAGGAACCCGTAGGACATCCCCAGCACCACGTAGCCCACGCACACCGGCAGCGTATACGGCAGCGCCGCCCGAAGCGCCCTTCTTTTCATAGCCGGATTCCTCCCCAAACTGAACATTTCTGTCTCCCGGAAAGCCCCGGCAAGTCATAATCCCTGATTGTACGCCCCTTTAATGGCCTTGTCAAGCGCCGGGATTTCAGGTCCCTTTTCTCTTTCGTGTCGGCGGCTCCGGCCACTGGGGATTTCACTAACAGTCACTTGAAACGGAAAAAGGGCAGTGATATAATCGGCTCGATAAACACGAATTATGGAGATTGATGATATGCGGCGTCCTATTTGTGAGAAAGAAATGGAAATTGGTAAGCTGCAAAGCAGAGGCGGCGTGTATTTCCTGCCTGACGGAGAAAAGAGCCCCATGCTGTATACCCGGAAAGCAATGGGCAAACATAGAGCAATATTATTACCACCATTTGTATCATTCGCATCTTCTCCTGAATATCCGAATGCCTATGTATGCGGACAATGCAGGAAACTCATTATGGATATCGAAGAATAGAAAGCCCCTGTTCAAGATTTGCGTTGTTGGTTGAAACTCCGGCAATTCCACGAAAACGAGTTGATGAGAAGCCGGTATCGTGTTATAATCAGAGCGTGAAATCGGAATTTGGCGGAAGTGAGGGAACCTATCATGGGTGAGATGTGGAAGGGAGTTTGGGTTTTAACTTTTTTGGGCTTGTCTGCCATAGCCATAGCAATCTATGACTACTTCGATAGGAAAAAGCGTAATCAAGAAATAAAATTGTGGAAATATCTTTTGGCTGCTGCTATTGGATTGGTTCTGATGTTTCCGATATTGTCTGGGATTGTGTTGTGGCTTCTGCGGCTGCCCCTCTAAAAAGGTAATTGCACAATTCCGGCTTGCAGAATTCCGAATACTGTGCTATCATATTTTCCAGATAATGAAAGGAGGCATTTTATGAACGCCAAAACCAAAAAGACGGCCCTGATCGTCCTCAGCGCCGCCGCCTTCATCCTCACCGCCCTGTCCTCCGGCTTTGCCTACGGCTTCCTCGGCGGCACGGGCTGGTCCTTCGGCACGCGCTTTCTAGTGGGCTTACCGCTTATGATGGCGCCCCTCACCGTCGCCCAGCTGATTTTCGCCCTCTTCCGGAAAGAGAAGTAACCGCATGAAGAAAGCGGCACTGTACATCCACGGCAAAGGCGGCGATTTCACCGAGGCGGAATCCTACCGGAAAAACCTCTCCGGCTGCGAGGTCGTGGGCGTGGACTACGCCATAGACTTCCCCTGGATCACGGAAAAGCCCATTCGCGCCGCCTATGACGCCCTGCGCCGGGAATACGGCTCCATTGTGCTGATTGCCAACAGCATTGGGGCCTACCTTGCCATGCACGCGCTGCAAGACTGCCCCGTCGGCAAGGCTCTGTTCATCTCCCCAGTGCTGGACATGGAGCGGCTGATTCTGGACATGCTGGGCTGGGCGGGCGCGACGGAATCAGACCTCCGTGAACAGGGCGAACTCCCCACAGACTTCGGCGAAATCCTATCCTGGGACTACCTCACCTATGTCCGCGCCCACCCCATTGCCTGGACCGTTCCCACGGAAATCCTCTACGCCTCCGGAGACACCCTCATTTCCCGGGAAACGGTGGACGCTTTCACAAAGAGCCATTCCGCCAATCTGACCGTGCTGGAAAACGGAGAGCACTGGTTCCACACCCCGGAACAGCTCGCCTTTCTGGACGCCTGGATGGCCCGCGTCCTGTGAGCCAAAGCGAAAAAACACGCAAAGGACTGCCCGTCTTCCGGCGGGCAGTCCCTTTTTCACGGGATGCTTCTATGGCATGCGGGGAACGCTCTTAGGACGCTCGACAGGTTCCGGCCCTTGGCCGGGAGCTGGGAAATTACGCCGCGGGAATCACCAGGACCTGGCCAATCTGGATGGAGTCGGCGTTCTTGATGATGGTCTTGTTGGCCTCATAGATCACGGTCCACTGACGGCCCGTGCCGTAGAACTGCTGGGAGATGCTCCACAGGCAGTCGCCGGACTTGACGGTGTAGGTGCCTGCGGGGCCGCTCTGCTCCTGCGTGGGGGGCACGGAGGTTTCCGGGGCGGGAGCGGGGGCGGGTTCCGGCTCAGGGGCCGGAGCGGGCTCAGGCTCGGGAGCCGGGGCGGGCTCCTCCGTCTCCAGGGCTGGCAGGACGCCGGAGGCCCGGAGGGCGGGGCCGTTCAGAGCCGCCACGTTGGGTGTCCGGCCGTCCTCGGAGGTGGGCACCTGGATCTCGCCGGCACGGACCTTCTCATAGATCAGGTCCTTCTGGGGATCGTCCAGATCCGCGCCCACGATCTTCCAGTTGTTGTCGCACACGGGCATCAGGGGCTCGCCCAGGTTCGCCACGTAATCCGTGATCATGTCGCGGACCGCGCCGCCCTCGTAGACCACGTCGGACTCCTTGATCAGGCCCGCGGACACCAGGCCGCCGTAGCGGTAGTTGTTCAGGGCCAGAACCAGCTCCTGGGTGTCGCTCAGGGGCTCGTCCTTGTAAGTAACATTCTGGATGCGGGAGCCCAGGGGCTTGGAGATATCGATCTCGTAGTTCACGCCCGCAAACTCGTCATAGTTGTACATCCGGATGTTGGGATCGAAGCTGATGGTCACGTCGCCGGGCTGGTACTGGTTGAAGAAGTTGCCCGCCTGCTGCTCCATGATGGCCTTCAGCTGCGCGCCCGTAACCTTCACGGCGTAGAGCGTGTTGTCGTACTTGTAGATCTTCACGCTGTCGCGGTGCAGGAAGGGGCCCTTCTGGAGGTTGGAGGTGGAGTCAAACAGAGCCGCCAGGGACACGTCTGCGCCGGACTCCTTCATCTGCACAATGTTCACAAGGTCCGTGACGGGGTTGTCCTGGATGATGGCCATAGGGATGCCGGGGAGGAACTCGATGGGGTCCAGGAAGGTCTCGCCCACGGTGCCCACTTCCTTGGACGCCAGGGTCAGGCTCTTGTCGTGGAGGTCCTTAAACTTCGCCAGGAAGTCGGCGTCGGGCTCCACCTCGGCGCAGTCGATCAGTTCGCCCTTGGCGGTGTCCACGGTCCAGCCCTCGCCCTCGGGCTTGAGGGTCAGAGTGACCTTGCTGACGTACTGGGCATTGGAACCAGGCTCCAGAACGGGGATGCCGCCGATGGTCTCCTCCACCTTCGCGTGGGCGTGGCCGATGAACAGGGCGTCCATCCGGTCGCCGTAGGCTTCCGCCACGGCCTCCATGCCCTCAACGCCGTACTCGCCCTCCAGGCCGTAGTGGACGCTGCCGATGATCACATCGGCCTTGCCCTCCAGCTCGTCGAGGATCTTGCCGGTCTCCTCCATGGGGGAGGTGAAGGTCATGTTGTCATAGTGGGTGGGGTCGGACTTCTCCCACTGGGGGATATGGGGGGCGTCCACGCCGAAGACGGCTACCTTCACGCCGTCCACGTCGAAGATGTGGTAGGCTTCCACGGCATCCCAGCGCTTCCCGTCCTTATAGAAGTTTCCGCCCAGGGTGGCGCCCTCGAACTCGGAAATTTCCTTGGTGACATAGTTGAAGCCGAAGTTGAACTCGTGGTTGCCCAGGGTCCAGGCGTCATAGTCCAGGTAATTCAGGGCCCCAATGATGGGGTTGGGCTCATCGGAGAGGAATTCCTGGATGTAGTTGGCCTGGGTGGTGTCGCCGGTGTCGATCAGGAGCAGGTCGGGGTCCTTCTCCCGCTCCGCCTTGATGATGGCCGCCGCGTGGGCCAGGCTGGTCTTGTTCTCCTTGTTGGAGGCATAGTCGAAGGGGTTGACCATGCCGTGGAGATCGCTGGTCTGCAGGATGGTGACGGTCTTCGCGTCCTCCGCCTCCGCCGCGCTCACCGGCAGGGCCGCCAGGCCCGCCAGCATCGCCACGGCCAGGACGAGGGCAAGGATATTCCTGTTTACGCGCTTTTGCATATAACATCCTCCTGTTTCATTTTTCCCATCGCTGTCCATAGAGTTGGCATTATTATACATGCACTTTCGACAAAGCGCAATAGAATTTGGAAGATTTTCTGAAAATTTTGCCGGAAATTTACAGCATGCCCCTATCCCGCCCCAATGGTGGGCAAAAAATTAAGTGAAACCTATAGCCTTTTCCCCGCCAATATGGTAAAATGCAGCCAGGGCGGCGGTTCTCCCCCTCCACTCGCGGGAAAACGCGCTTCTCGCCGCCCATCAACCGGAAAGGAAGTGGTGCTATGGAAAAGAAGACGGCCAATGCCGCAAAACGCTTCTGCATGATGCTGGCGGGCACCCTGTTCATCGGCGTCTGCGTGGCCGCGTACCGCCTCAGCGAGTTCGGCGCGGACGCCTACTCCTGCATGAATCTGGGCATCAGCGGCTTCCTCCGCATGTCCTTCGGCAACTGGCAGCTCATCATGAACAGCGCCATTCTGCTCGCCATGTTCTTCCTGGTCCGCGGCTGCATCCGGGCCGGCACCTTCGTCAACCTGGTGGCCGTGGGCTACCTGGCCGACTTCCTCTGCTGGCTCGTCCGGGACATTTTGCAGATTCCCATGACCTTCCCCCTCCGCCTCCTGGCCCTGGCCCTCGGCAGTCTCTTCGCAGGGATCGGCGTGGCCTTCTACATGACGGCGGACATGGGCCTCGCGCCCTATGACAGCGTGGCCGTCATGATTCAGAACGCCGCAAAGCAGCGCATCTCCTTCCAGAACGCCCGGATTCTCGGCGACATTACGGTCGTAGCGGTGGGCGTCGTCTTCTGCCTCATTTCCGGCGGGGAACTGCGGCTGATCGTTGGCATCGGAACCATCTGCAACGCTCTCCTGAATGGGCCGCTGATTCAGTTTTTCAGGACGCACCTGGCGGAGCCCCTTCTGCGGGAGGGCTGAGCCTCCAGGCGCGCAGCGTATCGATACAGAAAGGGAAACCATGTTAGAACTTCAAGGAAAATACAACCAGGCAAAGATCTTCACCGACGTTGTGGACCAGTCCTCCATCGCCCAGATCATCGAGCTGTGCAATCAGGAATTCGTCTCCGGGAGCCGTATCCGCCTGATGCCGGACGTCCACGCGGGCGCGGGCTGCACCATCGGAACCACCATGACCATCACGGACAAGATCGTTCCCAACCTCGTGGGCGTGGACATCGGCTGCGGCATGGAGACCGTGCGGGTCCGGGAGGACCACATGGAGCTCCAGAAGCTGGATAAGCTGATCTACCAGCGCATCCCCTCCGGCTTCGGCATCCGGGACAAGGCCCACCGCTACCTGGACCGCGTGGACCTCAGCGAGCTCTGCTGTGCCCGCCATGTGGACCTCCTGCGGGCGGAGAAGAGCATCGGCACCTTGGGCGGCGGCAACCATTTTATTGAGGTGGACCGGGACGACGAGGGGCATCTCTACGTCGTCGTCCACTCCGGGAGCCGCCACTTGGGCCTGGAGGTTGCGAAATACTACCAGGAGGAGGGCTACAAGGTCCTCAACCACACCGACGACGCCTCCATTGCCCAGCTCATTGCCCAGATGAAGGCCGAAGGCCGTCAGAAGGAGATCCAGAAGGAGCTGAAACGCCTCAAGAACCTAAAGCAGACCAGCATCCCCCGCCAGCTCGCCTACGTCTCCGGCGACCTCTTCCAGCAGTATCTTCACGACATGAAGATCGTCCAGCACTTCGCCGCCCTGAACCGCCAGGCCATGATGGACGAAATTCTCAAGGGCATGAAGCTCCACGCCGAAGAGCAGTTCACCACGATTCACAACTATATCGACACCGACGCCATGATTCTCCGCAAAGGCGCCGTCTCCGCCAAAGCAGGCGAACGCCTCCTGATCCCCATCAACATGCGCGACGGAAGTCTTCTCTGCACCGGCAAAGGCAACGACGACTGGAACCAATCCGCCCCTCACGGCGCAGGCCGTCTCATGAGCCGCGCAGCGGCGAAAAGCTCCTTCACCGTCTCAGAATTCAAAAAGCAAATGGACGGCATCTACACCACCTCCGTCAGCAAAGCCACCCTCGACGAGTGCCCCATGGCCTACAAAGGCATGGAAGCCATCCTCTCCAACATCGGCCCCACCGCCGAAGTCGAAAAAATCATCCGCCCTGTGTACAACTTCAAGGCCGGGGAGGAAGACTGAACCCGCGGGGGACGTTGGACGGGGGGCCTCCGGCGGCCAGAGGGCTTTGCCCTCTGGCCGCCCACCAGGGAGGCGCGCGCCTCCCTGGACCCTGGCAGATCAGTCCTTTTTTGGCGGATAAATCAACGGCGGGCGTCTCTGCGTTTTGCAGGGACGCCCGCTTTTTTATTGCGCATCGTGCAGCGTGTACAGCAGCGCTAAGCCTTTTGGGAGAAGATCCGGTTCCCAGACGTGGGGGTGGGTACACAGCGGGGCCGCCAGCTTTGACCAGCCTCCCGTGAGAATCAGCGTGACCGCTTTGCCCAGCTCCGCTTCCACGCGCCCGGCAATTCCGTCAATCAGCGCCGCCGCGCCGTAAACCGCGCCCGAAAGCATACACGCCTCCGTGTCGCGGCCAATCAGCGCCGCCGGCGGGCCCAGCGTCAGCCTTGGAAGCTGCGCCGTCCGCTCCGCCAGCGCTCCCACGCCCGTCTCCACTCCGCACGCAATCACGCCCCCCAGGAACACGCCCCCCTCTCCCAGCACATTGAAGGTCGTGGCGGTCCCCAGGTCCGCCGTCACCGCCGGCAGGGCGTACTGCCGCGCCGCCCACGCCGCGTCGGCGATCCGATCCAGCCCCAGCCGTTCCGGGTGCGGAATCGCGAAGCGCAGTCCTCCCGCCGCCGAGGCCGCGTCGATCCGGACCGGACGCATCCCCAGCAGCGCCTCCGCCGCTCCGCTCACCGTCCCCTCCAGCCGCGGCACAACGCTGGAGAGCGCAATCCCCTCCACGTCCTCCGCCGAAACTCCGTTTCCGTCAAGCAGACTTTTCAGCGCGTCCCGGCACTCCGCTTCCCCCGCCTGGGAGGAAATCTTTCCGCCGAACAGGACCCGATAGTTTGCCCCCCGCACCTCCACGCCGCTGACGCCGACGGTGGTGTTGCCGATGTCCAGCGTCAGAATCATCGCCGCGCCTCAATGGCGTCCAGCAGCCGCGCCGCCGCTTCCGCCTTGCTCATCAGGGGCAGTTCTTCCGCACCCTCCGGCGTCAGGAGCGTGATGGCGTTAGTATCCACGC
Source organism: Oscillibacter sp. (assembly GCA_022791875.1). GTDB lineage: Bacteria > Bacillota > Clostridia > Oscillospirales > Oscillospiraceae > Oscillibacter. Next base: position 16,224 of record JAAVZX010000002.1, on the reverse strand, counting down.
CGAAGCCCGCCCCCGCCGTCCGCAGGTCGTTTGCGGCGATCATGTCGAGGCCCTTCTTTTCCAGCTTCTTCCTGGAGTTCTCCAGCAGATCCCGCGTCTCCATGGAAAAGCCGCACAGAAACAGCCCCGGATGCCGGTTCCGCCCCGCCCAGGCTAAAATATCGTCTGTGCGCTCCAGTGCGAGGCTCAGGTCTTCATCACGCTTTTTCAGCTTGTCCCCGGCGACCTCGGCGGGCCGGTAATCCGCCACCGCCGCCGCCTTAATCAAAATATCCGTCTCAGGAAGAACCCGCCGCACCGCCGCGAACATCTCCCCCGCGGACTGCACCCGCTCCACCTGCACAAACGGCGGCGCGTCCAGCGCCGTGGGGCCGGAGATCAGCGTCACCTCCGCCCCACGCAGCATGGCCTCCCGCGCGATGGCGTAGCCCATTTTCCCGGAGCTGTGGTTGCTCAGGAAGCGCACGGGGTCCAGCGCCTCCTGGGTCGGCCCCGCCGTCACGGCCACGCGGACGCCCGCGAGGCTCTTCTCCCGCGCCAGATGCCGCAGAACCCGGTCCGCAAGAACCTCCGGCGCGGGCAGTTTCCCCTTCCCCACGTCCCCGCAGGCCAGCAGGCCCCCTTCCGGCTCAATGATCTCGAAGCCGTACTTTTTCAGCGCCGCCAGGTTGTCCTGGGTCACAGGATTCTCCAGCATGGCCGTATTCATAGCCGGTGCCGCCAGCTTCCGGCACCGCGCCGCCAGCACTACGGTGGTCAGCATATCGTCGGCAATGCCGTGGGCCAGCTTTGCCAGCACGTTCGCCGTAGCGGGGGCGATCAGAATGAGGTCCGCCGCTTTTGCCAGGGAGATATGGGCCACGTCGTACTGGAAATCCCGCGCAAACGTGTCCACCACGCAGCGCCGGTTGGTCAATGTCTCGAAGGTCAGGGGCGTGATGAAGCGGGTGGCGTTTTCCGTCATAATCACATGGACCTCCGCCCCCATTTTCACCAGCAAACGGGCCGTATCCGCCATTTTATAGGCGGCAATCCCCCCTGTCACCCCCAAAACCACGCATTTGCCCCGCAGGTCCTCCATCACGCCCCACCTGCCATATCCCGCAGAAGTCCGTGCTTCTCATACGTGGTCACCCGCTCGATCCGGTTCCCCTCGTCCACGAAGACCACCTGGGGCCGGTGCCCCTTCGCCTCCTCCGGCGTCAGGCTGGCATAGGCCATGAGGATAATCTTGTCCCCCACGCTGACGCAGCGCGCCGCCGCGCCGTTCAGGCAGATCATGCCGCTGCCCCGCTCCCCGGCGATGGTGTACGTCTCGAAACGGCTCCCGTTGTTCACGTCCACGATCTGCACCTTTTCATATTCCAGAATCCCCGCGGCCTCCAGCAGGTCCTGGTCCACGGTGATGGAACCCACGTAGTCCAGCTCCGCCTGCCGCACCGTGGCGCGGTGGATTTTCCCCTTGAGCATCTCAATGGTCATTCCTTCAAGCCTCCAACGATAAAATTGTCAATCAGCCGCGTCTTACCGATATACACGGCCATAGCCGCCAGCACGCCGTCCGTCAGCTCTTCCACCGGAAGCATGGTCTCCCCGTCCACGGCGGACACATAGTCGATCCGCGCCAGCGGCTCCGCCTCAATGACTGCGCGCATTTCAGCCACCAGCTTTTCCGCGTCCCGCTCTCCGGCGCCCACCAGTTCCTGCCCGCGGAAAACCGCCCTGGACAGGCACAGCGCCGCTTTTCGCTCTGCCGGATTCAGATAGGTATTCCGTGAGGAACGGGCAAGTCCGTCCGCCTCCCGCACGATGGGGCAGGCCACGACCTCGATCCCGTAGGACAGATCCCGCACCATCCGCCGGATAATGGCCAGCTGCTGGGCGTCCTTCTGCCCGAAAAAGGCGTAATCCGGCTCCACGATGTTGAACAGCTTCGACACCACCGTACACACGCCCCGGAAGTGAATCGGCCGCGTCTTCCCGCAGAGCTGCTTGGGCATCTCGTCCTGAATCTCCACATAAGTCGCCGCGTTGGGCGCGTACATCTCCCCCACAGCGGGGTAAAACACCATATCGCAGCCATGCTCCTCCAGCAGGGCGCAGTCCCGCTCAAAATCCCGCGGATACGCCTCCAAATCCTCGTTCGGCCCGAACTGGGTGGGATTCACAAAGTCGGAGGCCACAACCTTCCCGCACATCCTCCGCGCCTTGTCCACCAGACTGGCGTGCCCCTCGTGGAGATACCCCATCGTAGGCACCAGACCCACGCTGAACCCCTCCCGCTTCCACTGGGCAACCTGCGCCCGCACTTCCGCAATCGTTTTCGCAACAATCATCGCTGTATCCTCCTCAATAGTCCGCATCCAAACGGGCCAGGAATTCATCGGAACAATCGCTCTTGGCGTAAGTCTGTTCCACCGCCGGGAAGCTCCCGGCCTTCACCTCCGTGTCGTACGTACAAAACGCGCTCTGCATCTCCGCGCCAATCTCCGCGAAGCGCTTCACGAACTTCGGCACAAACTCCCCGGACATCCCCAGCAGATCCTGATACACCAGCACCTGCCCGTCACAGCCGGCACCCGCGCCGATGCCGATGGTAATCATGCGGGTCTTCCTGGTAATCAGCGCCGCCAGCTTCGGCGGCACGCACTCCAGCACGACCATAAACGCACCCGCCTGCTCCACCGCCAGCGCGTCCTCCAGCACCCGCCGCGCTGCGTCCTCGCCACGGCCCTGGACCTTGAACCCGCCGAAGGAGTTCACCGACTGGGGCGTCATCCCCACGTGGGCGCACACGGGAATCCCGCAGGCCGTAATCGCCGCGATCTGCGGGCACACCGCCTTTCCGCCCTCCAGCTTCACCGCGTTCGCGCGGCACTCCTTCACCAGCCGCCCCGCATTCTCCACGGCCTGCTCCACGGAGGTCTGGTAGCTCATGAACGGCATATCGAGGATCACAAAGGCGTCCTTGCAGGCCCGCCCCACGCTCCGCCCGTAGACGATCATCTCCTCCATGGTCACGGGCAGGGTGTCCTCGTAGCCCTGCATGGTCATGCCCAGGCTGTCCCCCACCAGCACGGTGTTGATCCCCGCCGCATCCACCAGCCGCGCGGTGGTGTAGTCGTAGGCGGTGAGCTGGGAGATTTTCTCGCCCCGCTCCTTCATGGCTGTCAGGGTGGCGATGGTATTTCTTTTCATGTCCTCATCCTTCTTTCAACAATCTCTCCAGGGCCGTATAGTCTTTCTCCGGGTGCTTCCGCGCCGCCATGTCCGCCAGCTTCCGGGACACGGCGCGGTACAGCGCCCCCGCCTCTTCGGGCAGGCACGCCAGGTGCTTTTCCACGGTCCCCAGGTCCCCCCGCTCCACGGGTCCCGTCAGGGCTTCGATGGGGCCTCGTTCCAGGATGTGGGCCGTATTGCTCCGGATCAGGGGCGTCAGCGCCCGCAGGGCCGTTTCCCCGGAAAACCCGCAGTCCTCCAGGAGCTCAACGCTCTCCTGCACTAGGGCGCACACCAGATTGCTGGCAATCGAGCAGGCCGCGTGATACCGCGCCTTCGCCTCCGGCGCCAGCACCTGCACCTCCGCCCCCAGGCCCTCCAGAAGGGCCCGCCACGCCTCCAGGTGGGGTCCCTGCCCCTCGATGCAAAAAAAAGCACCCGGCAATTCCCTGTAGCACTTCAGCCTGTCGCTGAAGGGGAAAAGCGGATGTATCGAGTATCCATATGCGCCGGTCCCGGCGATCCCGGGAAACGCCTCCCCGGCGGTCATTGCGCCGCTGCAATGGCATATTTGCTTTCCTGTCATCCCATATCCCGCCAGCTCCTGAAAAACCGGCGTGACCGCCCCGTCCGGAACCGTCAGCAGCAGCGCGTCACTGTCTCCTGCCAACTCTTCCAGTGTGTCGTAAAAACGGGAATTCGTAAATTCCGCCGCCTCCCTGGCTGACCCTTGATGCCGGCTGTAGTATCCGGTCACCGGGACCCCGCCTCCGGCAAAAAATCTGCCGAGGGAACATCCGGCCTTGCCTGCTCCAACAAATCCAATCCTCATGCCATCTCCCTGCCTTTCCTGGTCAGGTGACGCACTCCAACGGCCCGCGAAGCAATAGGAATTACAGGATATGCTTATGCCGGTACAGCTTCCAACAACATGGAATACCGTCCGCTCCGGCCCCCGGATGCCTCCCGGAAACCGCGCATAAACTATAGCACAGCTTTGGGCGTTTGTAAAGAAAAATCTGCTTGTTGTGGTGCCTGCCATACGGGGGACGAGGGACGGGGGCCTCCAGCGGGCGGGGGGCCTCCGGAGGCCAAGGAGGCTTTGCCTCCTTGGATTCTCCACCAGGGAGGCGTGCGCCTCCCTGGACCCTGGCAGCTCAGTCTCTTTTTGTTGGCTGATGCGCATTGGGGGATTTTGCGGTTCCTCGAGGTTTTGCAATTGCGACCGCCCATTAAACCGGAATTTATTTCTATTTTTTACTCATAAGGGAACAACTGGCTGCTACAAATAAGCCAAGTAAAATCCACGGAAATGCTGATCCAAAAAACTCACTGACCATACTTTTTCCTCTTTTCGTAAACGTTCAATTCATACATGGCTTTCCAATTATAGCACGTCATAGACTTCCTGGCAACTCGTTTTCGTGGAATCGCCGAAGTTTCAGCCGGCATCGTAATCCCGAACAGAAACGGACCGATTCTGTTCTTGCGCTGCGCGGGAAAATATGTTACAGTTAGACGATACGATTCCACCGATTTGACGCCGCCCTGCGGCTGAGGAAACACACATGCCTGACAATACGCTCCATCCCCCGCGCGGACACGTTCACTATTTCGACTATCTGCGGATCATGGCCACCGTCTGCGTCGTCTTCATGCACACCGCCGCAGAATGCCTCCGCAGCACCACCGGCCTCCATTGGGAGCTTCTCAACATCTGCACCAGCTTCGCCTTCACCGCCGTCCCCCTCTTCCTGATGATGTCCGGCTATCTCCTGCTCTCCAATCCCCGCACCGCCGGCATCTCCTTCCTGCTCCGCAAGCGCCTCCCCCGCCTGGTTCTCCCCCTGGCCTCCTGGACGGCCATCGCCGCCCTCCAGCTCCTGATCGCCCGTGAGAACCTCCACCTCCGCCCCTTCCTCTCCATGATGGTACAGTCCTTCCACGACCCCATCGCCATCCACCTCTGGTACATGTACCTCATGATCGCCCTCTACGTCGTCTCCCCCATTCTCTACGCCGCGGTCAACGCCCTGGACCACAATGGAAAGCGCTACCTCCTGGCCCTCATCGGCCTCGTGACCCTCCACGCCATCGCCGCCGCCCTTCTCCCGGACCGTCTCGACAAGCTGATCGCCTTCGACCTCATAGGCAAGCTGAAAATCTACAGCGGCCACCTGTGTACCTTCATTCTGGGCTGGTATCTGGGCACGGCGGAAAAGCGGATTCCCAACCGCGTCCTCCTGCCCCTCGCCGCCGCTCTGTGGGCGGTGATTATCCTCGGCACCCGCTTCCTGACCCTTCAAAACGGCGAATATACCAGCACTTTCCAGAGCCAGAGCGCCGGATTTGAGGTAGTGTTCGCCGCCTGCCTGTTCCTGCTCTTCAAGCAGAACGCCAACAAGGCGTCCCGCCTGCTCCGCGCCGTACCGGTTGTGCCCCTGTGCCTCCCCATCTACCTCATGCACAACATCTACCTGGCCCGCATCCACATCCTGGGCCACTACCCCGCAGGCTTCCGCGGCGTCACGGCTATGACGGCGGTGGTCCTGGTCGTATGCTACTTCACCGTAAAGACCGCCGCCACCATCAAGCCCCTCTGCTATCTGCTCACCGGCATGACCTACCAGGACGCCTGCCGCACCTGCAACTGGGTCTACACCTTCCGCAATATAAAGAACCTCGTCACCCGCCATTCCAACGAATCCTGACGCCACGGAGAGCCTATGGAAACCATACCCGCCAAATCCATCGTGAACCGCACCAAAAACCCTAGCTGGTTCGGCACGCAGTACAACATGAACATCTACCGGGGCTGCTGCCACGGCTGCATCTACTGCGACAGCCGCAGCGACTGTTACCACATAGAGGACTTCGATCGCGTGAAAGCCAAAGCGAACGCCCTGCGCATCATCCGGGACGACCTGGAGAGCAAGGCGAAAAAAGGAGTCGTAGGCACCGGCTCCATGAGCGACCCCTACAACCCCTTCGAGAAGGACCCGGAGCTGACCCGGCGGGCCCTGATGCTCCTGGAAGCCTACGATTTCGGCGTGGCAATTGCCACAAAAAGCGACCTGATCGTCCGGGACACCGACATCCTTGCCTCCATCAACCGCACCATGCCCGTCATCTGCAAGCTGACCGTCACCACCTGCGACGACGCCCTCGCGGCCAGAATCGAGCCCTACGCGCCTCCGCCCTCCCGGCGTCTCGCGGCGGCGGAAGCCCTCAGCAAAGCGGGGCTGTTCACGGGTATTTTGATGATGCCCATCCTTCCCTTTCTGGAGGACAGCGAAGAAAACATCCGCGCCATCATCGACCGCGCCGCATACGCAGGCGCACGCTTTATTTACCCCGCCCTCGGCATGACGTGCCGCGCAGGCCAACGGGAATATTTCTATCAAAAGCTGGAGGAAGCCTTTCCCGGACAAGGCTTGCCGGAGCGTTACCAAAAACGCTACGGCCCCCGTTACGAATATGCCAGCCCCAAGGCGCGGGCGCTGTGGGACCTCTTTCGGGAGCGCTGCACCGCCCGGGGCCTCCTGTACTCCATGGGTAAAATCGTTACCGCTTCCCGCCGCGGCCACGAGTCCGACCAGCTCAGCCTTTTCTAGCAAAAAAGGAGCATACGGCCAACACCGTATGCTCCCTTCTCATATACCGCTCACGCCCCGGCAGAGCGCAGCATCCGCGTCCGCGGAGGCCGCTTCCCCCGCCTGCGGTCCTGGGGACAACTCAGCTTCTTATAGCAGTGCAGGTACGCAGGCAGGAGGAACAAATCTGCCAGCACCCAAGCCGCCGGAGACGCGAAGCAGGCGGCAGAGAACCCAAGCACCGGCACCAGAAGCGCAATCGTGCCCCGTCCGGCCATCTCCAGAACACCGGCAAAGGTCGCCAGCGGCGAGAAGCCCATGCCCTGAATCAGGAACCGGACAATATTCACCAGGGACAGCGGGAAGTAAAACGCCGCCTGAATCAACAGGTACTGCCTCGCCAGAGGCAGCAGCGCTGCGCTCTCCGCGTCCAGGAACAGCATGTTCAGCGGGTTCGCGCAGAACCACAAAACGCACAGCGCAATCACGGCGTAGCCCGCTCCCAGCATCACACAGGCCCGCAGGCCCTGGTGCAGCCGCTCCCAGCGGGCCGAGCCCACGTTCTGCCCGCCGTAGGTCGCCATGGTGCTCCCCATGGCGTCGAAGGGGCAGCAGAAGAAGATGGACACCTTGCTGGCCGCAGTCACGGCGGTGACGTAAGCGGTCCCCAGGGCGTTCACCGCCGACTGGATCATCACGCTTCCAATAGCCGTGATGGAATACTGGAGCCCCATCGGCAGGCCCATCAGGCACAGCTCCCCCATCCGGCGGCGCTCCCAGCGCCAGTCCGCACGCTCAGTCCGGAGAATCGGGTAGCCCCGCAGAATCCGCACCAGGCACCCCACGCCCGCCAGAAGCTGGGCCAGCACCGTCGCCAGCGCCGCGCCGAACACGTCCAGGTGGAAGCACAGGATGAACACCACGTCCAGCACCATGTTCACCACCGCCGCCGTGCTCAGCCAAATTACGGGTGTCCGGCTGTCCCCAAGAGCCCGGAGGACCCCTGCGGTAAAGTTGTACAGGAAATAGGCGGGCAGTCCCGCGAAGATGGTGAGAATGTAGCAGTAGGCCCGCTGGTAGATGTCGGCTGGCGTCTGCATCCCGGTGAGAATCCGCCCGCAGAAGAGGACCGTGACCAGCGTCAGGGCCAGGCCCAGAAGCAGGCTGAGCCATGCGCCTCCCGTGACATAGCGCCGCAGCTCCTTGTGGTCCCCGGCGCCGAACTGCTGGGCCACAGGAATGGTGAACCCGCTGCAAACGCCGATGCAGAAGCCCACCACCAGGAAGTTGATGGACCCCGTAGACCCCACCGCCGCCAGGGCGCTCCCGCCCAAAGTTTTCCCGACGATGGCGGTATCCACCACATTGTACAGCTGCTGGAACAGGTTCCCGAAGAACACGGGAATTCCAAAGCTGAGGATCAGCCGCATCGGGCTGCCCTGCGACAAATCTTTTGTCATAAAAATTACCTCGCTGTGAAAGAATATCGCGTCTCCTTTGGCATTTCCTCCAAAGGTCAGACTATTATTATAGTCATCTTGCATAAGAGTGCAAGTGCAATTTTGGCTAATTTTCCGGATTCAAGGAGCCGGGAAATTGTGCAAAGTAAATTGGCAAAAGAAAATGCCTTTTTTCCTCGATCCAAAGCGGGAATTGTGGTATTATAGAGGAAAGGAGGTGACATCGTGCATTTTTTGATAGACTATGAGAACGTGCGGAACCTGGGGATGCGCGGCACCCACTGGCTTCTCCCGACGGATCACGTGATTATATTTTTCAGCGAGGGCGCGCCCACAATGGAGCAGCGCTACCTGAATGACATCCAGGAATCAGGCTGCCGCTTCGAGACGTACAAGCTCCTGATGAAGCGCAAAAACGGCCTGGATTTCTACATAGCCACAAAAGTAGGCGAACTCTTCGGCTCCAAGCAGTGTACCAGAGCAGTCCTCGTCAGCAACGACACCGGCTTCCAGGCCATCCGCGACTTCTGGCAGGAGCGCTCCGGCACCAAGAACCGCGTCGCCCTCAGCGAGAGCATCGAGCACGGCATCATCGCCATCAACGAGGCCAGCGAACGCGCCGAAAAAATCAAATCCGACCGCAGACAAACCGACATCGGCCATTTCTACGCCGCCTACCAGGAACGCCTCGCCCTCCGAAAAACCCTCGAAGAAGCCTTCGCCAACACCCCTCTCTCCACCCGTATCAAAGAAATCGAAACCATCCTCGACACCGCCCGCACCCCAAAGGTCATCTACCTCGACTCCCTCCGCCACTTCGGCCGCAAGGACGGTCAGACCGTCTACCGGACGCTTAAATCCTGCCGGCACTTCTGAATATACGGGGGGCCTCCGGCGGCTTCCTTTTCTCGAGAGAAAAGGAAGCGAAAAGAGCTTTGACTCAACGCGAATCCGGTGGGTGATGGGGCTTTTGCGCCGGAACGGGGGTGCTGTGCATGTAGTCCTTACCTTTCGCAAGGTAAGAACCACAGATTTTTTTACTTTCAGAAAATTGTGGGTCATGCCAGAATGGCATGACCCACACGCAGGCAGTACGTTATTACGCGAAAAGCTGCCGCGCCCACCAGATTCGCGTCGAGTTAAAAAGTTCTTTTGCTTACTTTTCTTTCAAGAAAAGGAAGCCGCCGGAGGCCCCCCGTAGGTACACGCCCTACAGTCCCAGGATTGCCGTGGCGAAGCGGAAGTAGATCAGCAGGGAGATTGCGTCTACGATGGTCGAGATGAAGGGGGAGGCCATGACGGCGGGGTCGAAGCCTACTCGCTTCGCGAGTAACGGCAGGGCGCAGCCTACCAGTTTGGCGCATAGGACCGTGCCTACCAGGGTCGCGCAGACTACCAGGGCTACCTGGGGGGTTACGGTCGGGTTTTGCAGGAGCCAGCGGTCTACAAGCATCATTTTGATGAAATTCGCCGCGGCCAGGCAGAAGCCGCAGCAGATCGAGACGCGGAACTCCTTCCATAATACCTGAAATAAATCCGAAAAGCGGACCTCTCCCAGGGATAAGGCGCGTATGACCGCCGTCGAGGCTTGGGTGCCGCTGTTGCCGCCGGTGCCGGAGAGCATGGGGATGAACGATGTTAAAATCGCGCAGGCCATGAGGGATTCTTCAAAATAGGTTAGAATGATTCCTGTGAATGTCGCGGAGAGCATCAGTAACATCAGCCATGGGGTGCGGGCCTTCCATGTCTCGAAAACGCTTGTCTTCAAATACGGCTTGTCGCCTGGCAGCATGGCCGCCATCTTCTCAATGTCCTCCGTTACCTCTTCCTGGAGAACATCCATCGCGTCGTCAACCGTTACAATGCCAACCAAGCGGTTCTCTTTATCCACTACCGGTAAGGCCAGGAAATCATACTTGCCCAGGGCGCGGGCTACCGCTTCCTGATCGTCCAGGGTCTGCACCGCTATCATGTTCCGCTCCATGATGTCGCCGATTATGTCGTCCTCCTCCGCCAGGAGGATCGTCCGGATCGTCAGGAGGCCCAGGAGGTGCCTGCCGTCGTCGATCACGTAGCAGATGTTGATCGTCTCCTTGTCCGGACCTGTGCGGCGAATGCGTTTTAGAGCGTCTTCTACCGTCATTGTCTCTTTCAGGTCCACAAACTCCGTGGTCATGATGCTTCCCGCGGAGTCCTCGGGGTATTTCAGCATTTCGTTGATGCTCTTGCGCATCTCCGGGTCGGAGTGGCGCAGAATCCGCTTCACTACATTGGCGGGCATTTCCTCTACAATGTCCACCGTGTCGTCCAGATAGAGCTCGTCTAAGACCTCTTTCAGCTCCGTGTTGGAAAAGCTCTCGATCAGCATTTCCTGCTCGTCGCTGTCCAGCTCCACGAAGACCTCAGCCGCCAGCTCCTTCGGGAGAAGCCGGAACACCAGGGGCACCTTCTCGTCCAAACGCTGGCACAGGGCCGCGATGTCCGCCGCCTCCAGGGGCAGCAGGAGGTCACGCAGGTCCGCGTAGCGTTTTCGGGTGATGTACTCCTCTGTCCTCTCCACCAGCTCCACATTCTCCAGATGATACACCGTGCAGGACCTCCTCTCCCCATGCTGCAAGACAGAAAAAACTCCAGTCGGCCCGATCCGGCGCGATTGGAGACTCCAAGTCCTCAGAAGGGGCGACGCGCCCCCTCTCCACCGTTCGAGCTTTAGCCTCACAAGGCGGTGAAATCGCATTAGATGATACCTTCGTGTTCGATACCGCCTGTTCAAACCAGCTCATGATGTCTCCATCATTTCGCGGCAGCGATCCATATCCTTGTGGCAGCCTTACCTACCGGACACTATGCAGTTTTTCCCGATATACCTATATTATGCCGATTTTCCCCTCCTGTCAAGACCGTGTTAAGGTTCCGCCGCGATTCCCCAGGACCTTCCAGGGTCCGAAGGCATTTTGGCCCTTGACAGCAGAGGCGGGAACCGATATACTATTTTTGTAAATTCAGACGGAAATCCGCCGGAAAGAGGAGTCCCTGCATGAAACGCTTTTTCACCATCCTGATCACTGCCCTGCTGCTGACGGGGGCGCTGTGCGTCAGCGCGTCGGCCTCCAGCTTCGACGAGGCGGCGGCGGAGCTGTCCGCCATCGGCGTCTTCCGGGGCACCGCCTCCGGCTTCCAGCTGGACCAGGCCCCCACCCGCGCCCAGGCCGCTATCATGCTGGTCCGCCTCTACGGCGCCGAGGAAGAGGCCAAGGCCGCTTACGACGCCGGGGAACTCACCTGCACCTTCGCCGACGTGGGCGAGACAGCCGCGCCTTATGTGGCCTGGCTGGCAGACAAGGGGCTTGCCAACGGCGTCTCCGCAGACTCCTTCGGGGCCGCAAACCCCTGCACCGCTAAGGCTTACACTGTTTTCCTGCTCCGCGCCCTGGGGTACAAGGACGGCACCGACTTCGCCTTTGCCGACGCTGAGTCCTTCGCCGCTGCGATGGGCCTTGCAAACCTCAGCCTGTCCGGAACCTTCCTCCGGGACCACCTGGCCGCGCTGACCTACCAGGCCCTGGGCTGCGATTTGAAGGACGGCAGCACCTATCTGCTGGACAGCCTGATCAAGAGCGGCGCCATTGACGCGGAGGCCGCGAAACCGATTACCGATAAAATCGAAACATACCGGGCGCTGCAATCCGTTACCGCTGAGACGATGAAGGGATGTCTGGACACGGATTTTGATATGAAGATGAACGTCACCTCCAACGTCAAGGGGCAGAGCGCCGGGACGCCTCTGGACGCCTCGGAGAGCATGGACATGTCCGGCACCGGCAACGCCAAGGTCATTCTCGACTCTGAGAAGGGCGATTTGCAGATGGCTATGACCTACAAGGTCACGGCGGACGGCGAAACCCTGGACGAGTCCGGGTATTGGATCAAAGACGGCAAGATGTACGTCCAGAGCGGGGAACTGGGTTACGTTCGGGATATTCCCGAAATGACAGAGGTCTTCCAGGCCACGGCAATGTCCGACCAGAGCAGCGCAATCCTTCTCCCCTACCTCAAGTCCGCAACTGCCAAAACCTCCGGCACCGATACCATCTACACGCTGACGCTGAACAACGTCCTGGGCAGCAGTATGCTTGACATCGGCTCCCTTCTGGCGGCGGAATTCGGCGCGGACTTTGACATTCAGATTTCCATGGAGGACAGCAATTTCACCTACACCGTCGCCAAGGACGGCCAGCTCAAAAACGCCGCTGTCGCCCTCAACGCCGACGCGGCAATCGCCATGAAGATGAACAGCGACGAAAGCGAGCAGGCCGCGTTCAAAATTTCCATGAAAATGGACATGAACATGAAAGTCAAGGCCACCGGCGACGCCGTCAAAATCACCTACCCCGACTTCTCCGGTTTCCTGGAGGCATAATCTCTATACGCAACGTATAAACGGTGCATGGAAATCACTCCATGCACCGTTTTTTCTATAGAAGCAGAGGGTTCAAAAGGGGCTGATCTGCCAGGGTCCAGGGAGGCGCGCGCCTCCCTGGTGGGAGTCCAGAGGGCAAAGCCCTCTGGCCGCCGGAGGCCCCCCGTCCCTCGTCCCCCGTATCACTCCAGCTCCACCTTTGCCTCCAGCAGTATCTTCTTCTCGGCCTTTGTGGTCAGCTGGGACTCGTCGAATTTGGCGAAGAGGTCCGGGCGGCGGAGGATGGTGCGTTTGTAGCTCTCTTTTTTTCGCCAGGCGGCGACTTTGCCGTGGTCGCCAGAGAGTAGAATTTCCGGAACCTGCCTGTCATGCCAGACGGCGGGGCGGGAATACTGAGGATATTCCAGGAGTCCGTTCCAGTGGGACTCCTCCTCGAAGCACTCGGCATCCGGGAGGACGCCGGGGACCATGCGGCAGACGGCGTCTGTCAGGGCCATGGCGGGGATCTCGCCGCCGGTTACAACGAAGTCGCCCATGGAGATTTCCTCGTCCACGCACTCGTCCAGGAAGCGCTGGTCTACACCCTCGTAGTGGCCGCAGACGATGATCAGGTGGCTGTAAGCGCTTTTCAGCTCCTTCGCCACCTCCTGGGTGAAGACGCGGCCGCAGGGGGACATGAAAATCGTGCGGCCGGGGCCGTGGGCCTCTGTCACGTGGGACCAGCAACGGTAGAGAGGGTCCGCCTGCATGACCGCGCCGCGGCCTCCGCCGTAGGGGTAGTCGTCTACCTGCATCTGCTTGTTGGTGGTGTAGTCCCGGATCTGGTGGGTGCGGATGGCGATGTGGCCCCTGGCCTGGGCGCGGCCCAGGATGCTCACGTTCATCATGGCGTCCACGGACTCGGGAAACAGGGTCAGAATGTCAACCTCCAGCTCCATCACAAGCCCTCCCAGACGCGGACTTCCATCCGGTTCGCCTCCAGGTCCACGGAGAGGATGAAGGCGTCCTTCACCGCCGGGATCAGGTACTCCCGGATGCCCTTGACCGTGTAGACCTTGCTGGCGGGGTAGGTCTCCACCTTTGTCAGCTCGCCGATGCAGTCCCCCGTCTCGCCGTCGTAGATGTCCAGACCCAGAAGCTCGTCGTCAAAATATTCGCCCGGGGGCAGCTGGGCGTCCTCCCGGCGGACGTAGAGGTCCTGGTCCCGGAGGGCCTCGGCGGCAGTCCGGTCCTCGACGTTCTCCAGACGCATGAGGGCCATGCCCTTGTGTGGGCGGCAGGAGGCCGCTGCCACCGGCTTGCCGTTGATATAGAAGGTGCGGAATTGGCTCAGGAATTCCGGGTCCTGATCCCGGGGCAGGACCCGGAGCTCGCCCCGGATGCCGTGGACGCCTACGATGCGCCCGACGCGGATGGTTTCCAGTTTCATGGGGATTCTCCTTTGTTCGTCTCCTGAACTGCGTAAAACAGCCCCCTGATGCAGAGCACCAGGGGACCGGTGGGTGGATCTCTTACTTGACCAGCTCAATGATGGCGGTCTCCGCAGCGTCGCCGCGGCGGATGCCAGTGCGGATAATGCGGGTGTAGCCGCCGCTGCGCTCGGCATAGGCGGGGGCAATCTCCTTGAAGAGCTTCTTGCAGACATCCTCCCGGGTGATGAAGCTCATGGCCTTGCGGTAGGCGGCCAGGTCGCTCTTCTTACCCAGGGTAATCATCTTCTCAGCCAGGGGCTTGATCTCCTTGGCACGGGTGACGGTGGTTTCCATCTTGCCGTTGTCCAGGAAATCCGTGACCTGCTGACGGAGCATGGCCATGCGCTGGTCTGTGGTCTTGCCAAGTTTGCGCGTTCCGGGCATGTCGGTTTTCCTCCTTATCGAGTTTCCCGGCCCGCGTCCGCCGGATGATGGGGGACACAGGCGGGTGGGGTATCTGGTTCGCTGTCAGTTGTTCTCCTCGTCGGCCAGGTGCAGGCCCATCATCGCCAGATTGTTGATGACCTCCTCCAGGGACTTCCGGCCCAGGTTCCGGACCTTCATCATCTCGTCCTCCGTCTTGGAGATCAGGTCGCCCACGGTGTTGATGTTGGCCCGCTTGAGGCAGTTGAAGCTCCGGACGGACATATCCATCTCCTCGATGGTCATCTCCAGAACCTTGTCCTGCTGGGCCTCCGCCTTCTCCACGACAGTAGGCTTGCTGCCCACGTTCTCAGAGAGGTCGGTGAAGAGGGTGAAGTGATCGCAGAGGATCTTGGCCCCCAGGGACACGGCGTCCCTGGCGGAGATGGTGCCGTCGGTCCAGACCTCCAGCATGAGCTTGTCAAAGTCGCTGGAGGTGCCCACACGGGTGGGCTCCACGGAGTAGTTCACTTTGTAAACCGGGGTATAGATGGAGTCCACGGCAATGGTGCCGATCACGTTCTGCTGGGGCTTGTTTCGGTCGGCGGGAACGTAGCCGCGGCCATGGGAAAGAGTGATTTCCATGTTGAGGGTGGCCCCATTGTCCAAGGTGGCGATGTGCATGTTGGGGTTGAGGATCTCCACCTCGCCATCGGCCTTGATATCGCCTGCCGTGACCTCGCAGGGCCCCACCGCCTCAATGTAGACGGTCTTCACCGACTCGCTGTGGAGCTTGGTGAGCAGGCCCTTCACATTCAGGACGATCTCCGTGACATCCTCCTTGACGCCGGGGATGGTGGAGAACTCATGCTGAACGCCGGTGATCTTGATGGTAGTCGGCGCGGTTCCGGGGAGGGAGGACAGCATAATGCGGCGCAGGGCGTTGCCCAGCGTGGTGCCGTAGCCCCGTTCCAGGGGCTCCACCACATATTTGCCGTAGGTCACATCTCCCGGGCTCTCGATACATTCAATCTGGGGCTTTTCAATTTCAATCACGCAATACCCTCCTTCATCTTCTCAAGGCGGCGCCGCGTGCGCCGCTCGCCGTCTGCGGTTCGTGTCATTCCCGAGGGTACCCTCCCGATTACTTGGAGTACAACTCGACGATCAGGTGCTCCTCCACGGGGATGTCGATATCCTCGCGGGCGGGGAGGCGGGTGACGGTGCCCTTCAGGGTGTTCTTCTCCCGCTCCATCCAGGCGGGCAGGAGGAAGATGGGGGCGTCCTGTCCGGTGAGGCGCTTGAAGATCTCGGAGGAACGGCTGCCCTCCGCCACTTCGATGACGTCCCCGGCCTTCACCTGGTAGGAGGGGATGTCGACCTTTTTGCCGTTGACGGTGAAATGGCCGTGGTTCACCAGCTGGCGGGCCTGACGGCGGGTCATGGCGAAGCCCATGCGGTAGACCACGTTGTCCAGGCGGCGCTCTACATTGATGAGCAGGTTGTCGCCGGTCTTGCCGGGGGCGGCGGCGGCCATCTCATAGTAGCTGTGGAACTGCTTTTCCAGGATGCCGTAGATGAACTTCACCTTCTGCTTCTCGTTGAGCTGGATGCCATACTCGCTCTTCTTCTTCCGCATCTGGCCGCCGGGATTCCGGTTGGTCTCCTTCTTGGCGTAGCCCATGACGGCGGGAGAG
>JAAVZX010000006.1 GCA_022791875.1 Oscillibacter sp. | reverse complement strand
GCCGTAGTAGTCTGAGCAAGGGAAAGCCTTGTACATGGCGAAGGGCGGCAGGGTATCTCCAATTCATAAAAGGAAAGGTGTGTGAGACACCATGAGAAGTCCCCAAAATGTATTGGAAAATCTTCGTTCTAAAGCATGCAGTAACAATTACCAATATCAACGACTTTACCGCAATTTGTACAATCCCGAATTTTATCTGACCGCATACCAAAAGATACAGGCCAAGCAAGGCAACATGACCGCTGGAACGGATGGCGAGACCGTGGACGGTATGGACATGAAGCGTATCAATGCGCTGATTGCAAAACTGAAGGATTTCAGCTACCAGCCGTCCCCGGCCCGCAGGACATATATCCCCAAGGCCAACGGCAAAAAGCGTCCCCTCGGTATTCCTTCCTTCGACGATAAGCTGGTGCAGGAGGTCGTCCATATGATACTGGAGAGTATCTATGAGCCGACTTTTTTGAACACATCCCACGGGTTCCGCCCCAAACGGAGTTGTCATACTGCGCTCCAATATGTGCAAAAGAATTTTACAGGGGTTAAATGGTTCGTGGAGGGAGACATCAAAGGGTGCTTTGACCATGTTGACCATCATATTTTAGTTAATATCCTGCGCAGACGCATTCAAGACGAGCATTTTATCGGGCTTATCTGGAAGTTTCTGAAAGCGGGCTATATGGAGGACTGGACTTATCATAACACCTATTCCGGTACTCCGCAAGGTTCCATTATCAGCCCAATCCTCGCCAATATATATCTCAATGAGTTAGACGGATTTATGGTTCGATATGCCCAGGCATTCCATCAGGGTGATAGGCGGCGCATCAATCCGGCGTATAAAAAACCGTTGAACAAGCGGAGAGGAAAGCAAGAGTGGCTGAAACGGAATGCGCAAAAAATTTCTCCAGAGCAAAAAGCGGCGGTCAATGCTGAAATCAACGAAATCAACCAATATCTGCGTACAATCCCGTATGTTGACCCTATGGATGATGGTTACAAACGGCTGGTGTATGTCCGCTATGCGGATGATTTTCTGATTGGAGTGATTGGGAGCAAGGAGGACACAAAGCAAGTCAAAGCCAACGTGGGACAGTTCATTCAGGAACAGCTTCATCTGGAATTATCCCAGGAAAAGACGCTGATCACACATGGAACAGATTTTGCCCGGTTCCTCAGCTTTCAGATTACAGCCAGCACAGAGCAAAACAGTACCCGCACCAAAGCTGGTTACATTAAACGTTCTTACACCGGACGTATCAAACTGTATGTGCCAAAGGATAAGTGGCTGAAGCGTCTTTTGTCCTATGGAGCGCTTAAAATCCATTATGACAAGGACAACGGGAACAAAGAAGTCTGGGAGCCGGTTTGCAGGTCTGGACTGCGCAATTTAGATGACCTGGAAATTCTAAACCAGTACAACGCAGAAATCAGGGGGTTGTACAACTACTATCGCATCGCACACAACGCAACTGTACTAAATAATTTCCTCTATGTGATGAAATACAGCATGTACAAAACTTTTGCAGGAAAATACCGGACAAGCATGCGAAAAATCATCCGAAAATATACGAAGAATAAGGACTTTGTAATTACCTACCAAGGGAAATCCGGTGAGAAATCCGTAGTCTTTTATAATCAGGGGATGCGGCGGGATACACATGTAGGCACAACTGACCCTGATATCATTGGACGTGCAAGGGAAAATAGTTATTATACCAGCCTTATTCAACGGTTGCAGGGCGGTCAATGTGAATGGTGCGGAGCGACAGACATGGAAATTGAAATTCACCATGTCAAAAAGCTAAAAGATTTATCAGGTAAGGCAGAATGGGAGCGTCACATGATTGCGCGCAGGTGCAAGTCCATGGCGTTGTGCCATAACTGCCACGTCAGATTGCATGCAGGAAAACTGGATTGATACCTGGAAAGCCGGATACATCGAGAGGTGTACGTCCGGTTTGGAGGGGAGTGCTTGGAAACCTGCCGCAGTAATGCGGCAAGGCGCCGGGTGCTTACCCTACTGGCCACTGCCATCGCGCCCATCCCCATGGCCAGCTTTGCGGGACAGCCCTCCAGCAGTATTGGCGTCTCGTTTTTGAAAACCTATGCCGCCATCTGTCTGGAGGGCTGTGTGATTGTGTTGGCCTGCATCATTTTCTCGGCCTTCGCCTCTGCGCCGCCTGTCCTGTCGGACCCAAGCCTTGCGGCGGCCACTATCGTATGGAACTACGTGGGGGAAATTATCTTCAATATGATGGTGCTGGTCGGGGCGGTCAAAATGAGTGACCGTTTGGTCAGGGAGCTGATGGGTCTGGGATAGTCAGGCCCTTTTTATTTCAAAAAAGTTCTTACGGAGGAAGATAAAGCGATTATGGAAGTGCGCATCAACAAAGAAGTCCGGGACTATCAGGAGAGTCTGTTTTTCGGGCTGTCCCTGCGGCAGTTTCTGTTTGCGCTGCTGGCCGTCGCGGTCGCTGTGGCCGTGTACTTTGGCCTGCGCAATACCATCGGCAGCGGGGAAATTGGCTGACTCTGTGTTCTGGCAGCGTTCCCTTTTACCCTCGGTGGTTTTTTTACCTATAATGGAATGACCCTGGAACGATTTGTTCTGGCTTTTATCCAATCGGAATTTTTATATCCCAAACAGCTTGCATAGATAATTTTGATTATGCAAAAATGATCAGTGGGGAATTTGCGGAATTTATAGACACAGAATGGAACGACTATGTTCGTACAGACGGTTCTAACAGAGTATTCGTAAATGGCGAGGAACAACTTATCTATTCTTCGAGTGCCGGTTGGTGGTTATACACAAACGGAAATCCCCCAGCCTCGTTGTCGGAGGAAGAAGTTACCACTTGGAGAGAAAAAATAGAGGCGTGGCTTGAGGCTGTTGACTTACTGCCCGAAGAAGCTGTTTTCTCCCTGCAATACGGTAATGTACTTCGATGGGATATGGATAAACCCGATATGCGAGTTACCCGAACAGACTATACCTCCGGAATTATTTTAGTGTCCATTGATGAAAACCATTGCATATCGAACTTTTCCTGTGATGTTGAGAAAAACAAATATGTTGCGGACATACACATATCTTCCGAACAGGCGGCATACCGCCATATTGAAAACGGCAATTTTGAACAATACAATTCCTTTGTTGAGGGCGATACACTTTATATTGAGGAATGTACTTTAGAATATGCTTATGATACCAAGGGCTTCTACCGTCCGGTTTATCGCTATACTGGTTATATCAATAACAAGGATAATCCTTGGGAGGGCATTGTTTCAGCCGAATAGAATGGGTATACCTGTTGACTTATCTCTTAGCGATAAACTACGGATTTATCGGGCTGATTATAGCGCAGGGCCGTGTTTTTGTATCAACCGGCTTTGTAGAAAACGCCGGAGTTATACCCCGGCAACACTTATTTCAAAAGGGACATGAAAAATTCCCCCTTGACAGGTGGGCTGGAGTGCCGTATGATACCTCTCAGAAAGCACCGAATATTTATGGTTTCTTTAGAGGGGTGAAGCAGTCATGTCAAGTGAAGAAATCTTTCAGATCCTGCGTGGCCTGGTGGCCGAGCAGTTCGCCAGAGACCCGGAATCCGTCACCATGGACACCGCCTTCGACGCCGACC
Organism: Oscillibacter sp.; assembly: GCA_022791875.1. Lineage (GTDB taxonomy): Bacteria > Bacillota > Clostridia > Oscillospirales > Oscillospiraceae > Oscillibacter. The sequence goes on along the minus strand of JAAVZX010000006.1, from coordinate 8,091 downwards.
TGGGCGCCGACTCCGTGGACCTTGTGGAGCTGGTGATGGCGATGGAGGAGGAGTTCGAGGTAGGCGAGACCCAGGAGGAAGAGCTCTCCGGCCTCAAGACCGTAGGAGATGCGGTCAATTACATCGCGGAAAAGCTGAACAAATAAAGGCCGCCCCGCGCCTGCCGCGGGGCTTCCTTTTTGAACGCCCAATCTGCCCCCGCCCCGCCTGTGCCATAAGCCCGCAAGGGCCTGAGCCCCAGGGGACGCGGGGACCGGCTGGGGATTTTGGAAGGAGTCTGTCTTTCATGCAGGAATTGGAGAAAAAACTGAGTTACGCGTTCCGGAACCCGGCCCTCCTGGAGGAAGCCCTGCGCCACAGTTCCTACGCCAACGAGCACCGGGGCGGCTCCCTGCGGAGCAACGAGCGCCTGGAGTTCCTTGGGGACTCCGTGCTGGGCTTTGTGACGGCGGAGTTCCTGTTCCTCCAGCACCCGGACCTCCCGGAGGGGGACCTGACCCGCATTCGGGCGGCCCTGGTCTGCGAGCAGAGCCTGTACGAGGTAGCCCAGAAGCTGGATCTGGGCCGCTACCTGAAGCTGGGCCGGGGCGAGGAAGCCGGCGGAGGCCGCGAACGGACCTCCATCCTGGCGGACGCCACGGAGGCGGTCCTGGCGGCGGTGTACCTGGACGGAGGCATCGGGGAGGCCAAGGCGCTGATCCACCGGGTCCTTCTGGACGCGGAGCGTGAGGAAGCGGTAGAGGAGCGCCGCCGGGACTACAAGACGGCCCTCCAGGAGCTGGTACAGCGCCAGGCGGACCAGGTGCTGACCTACCGGATGGCCGGCGAGGAAGGCCCCGACCACGCGAAGACGTTCCTGGCGGAGGTGCTTCTGAACGGCGAAGTCCTGGGGAACGGCTCAGGGCGCAGCAAAAAGGAAGCGGAGCAAGCCGCCGCGAAAGCCGCTCTCAGCGCCCTGGACGGAAGTCAGGGCTGAGGGCACGGAGACGGTATAAGCAAGATGACTGGCCGAAAGGGCCAGTCATTTTTTCCTGCGCGGCCCCAGATGCTTCTTGCGGAATTTGTCAGACTTTGCTATAATGATTACGCTGCCCTTCCATACCGGCAACAGGAAGGGGGTGAGGACATGGAGACTATGATAGCCCTGATGAAGTCTGTCGTAGCAGGTGTGATTTGCCATTACATCTGCAAGTGGCTTGACGGGGAGAATAAGGGGCAGTATGTCCACCCCAGCAAATAAGAACCCCCAGAGATAGCCGCTCTCTGGGGGTTCTTATTTGCTGGGGGTGTAACATGGAGACATGATAGCCCTGATAGGCCTTAAGCCATTCTTATTGTAGCATACCGTTTTGCAAAAAGCAAGGGGAATTTTTCGTTTTTGCAGGCTCAGATTTTGATCAGCTCATACTGCCGTGTACCCAGGCCCAGCTTTTCGGCGTGCTCCAGGCAGGACTGCCAGTGGGTATCCGGGTGGGCCGCCTGGAAGATGTCGCCGCAGGTACAGTCGTAGCCTTCGTCGTGGAGCACGGAACCCGGAAGCGGCGGCTGTGCGACAACCGCGTCCGCGCAGGCTTGATCCAGGGCAACCGGGTCGAAGGAGGCAAACATGCCCACATCCGCCGCAATGGGGACGTCGTTCTCGGCGTGGCAGTCGCAGTTGGGGGAGATGTCCAGAACCAGGGAGACATGGAAGCAGGGACGGCCCGCCACCACCGCTTTCGTGTACTCCGCAATCTTCCTGTTCAGAATCGTGGGGGCTTCGTCCAGAGTGGTCTGAATGGCGTCCTTCGGGCAGACTGCCAGGCAGCGGCCACAGCCGACGCACTTCGCCTGGTCAATGGCGGCTTTGCCGTCCTTGATCAGGGGCGCGTCGTGGGCGCAGATTTTCGCACAGGCCCCGCAGCCGATGCAGCGCTTCTCCTTCACAAAGGGCTTTCCGGCGTTGTGCTGCTCCATCTTCCCCGCCCGGGAGCCGCAGCCCATGCCGATGTTCTTCAGCACGCCGCCCATGCCTGCCTGCTCGTGGCCCTTGAAGTGGGTCAGGGAGATGAAGACGTCGGCATCCATGACGGCGCGTCCGATTTTCGCCTCCTTCACGTATTCGCCGCCCTCTACGGGGACATATACCTCGTCGTTGCCCTTGAGGCCGTCGGCAATCAGGATATGACAGCCGGTGGAGTAGGGGGTGAAGCCGTTGACGTAGGCGGACTCGATGTGGTCCAGGGCGTTCTTGCGGCCTCCGACGTAGAGGGTGTTGCAGTCGGTGAGGAAGGGCTTGCCGCCGTGGGACTTTACCAGGTCGGCTACGGCCTTCGCCCAGTTGGGACGGAGGTAGGCGAGGTTTCCGGGTTCGCCGAAGTGCATCTTGATGGCGACGTATTTGCCGTCCATGTCGATCTCGCCGAAGCCTGCGGCCATCATCAGGCGGGCCAGCTTCTGGGGCAGGTTCTCGCGCCAGGTGGGACAGCGGAAGTCGGCGAAGTAGACTTTTGATTTTTCAGACATGTTGTGTTCTCCTCTTCATAGATATATTCGGGAATTAGTAGGGATTTTACCATAATTTCGTGGGTGCGGCGGGCGCGAAGGATGGGCCGGCGAGGGCGCCGGCCCCTACGGGGGGTATCGGGGAAATGCGGTGGATGGGTGGGCGCGGGGGCGTGTCCATACGGGGGTTTGTAGTCAAGGTGGATTTTATCTCTTTGGGGTGCGGGGGAGCGCACCGGGATGCAGGCAGATCCAAGTGCGCAGGAATGCGCGGGGGTTCGGCATACATGTGAGCCGCTTCGCTCTCACATCTCCTTGCGGAAGCTGGGTGCGCCGCTTGCGGGCCTGGAGATTGCGGGGGAAGGGCGGACACGCAGGTCCGCCCCTACGGGGGTGTAAAAATATACCTGCGGGACCTGAAAGGTTCCGCACGCAGGCAGTATATTACCATGCGGAAAGCCATAGCACCCACCGGATTCGCGTCGCGTTAAAGCTCTTTTCGCTTCCTTTTCTCTCGAGAAAAGGAAGCCGCCGGAGGCACCCCCCGTATGCAGGCACCGTCACGACTCGTCCAGGTCCACGGAGATATGGTCGGTGCCGTGCTCGTCGAATTCGGAGAGGTAGACGTCGATGCGGTCCATGAGGGCGCTGTAGTTTTCGCGGGTGAGGGGTTCGCCGTCCATGTCACGGAGGGCGAGTTCTTCTGCTAAGATTTCGTAAAAAACGACGTCCTCGTAGCTCTCGATGGCCTCATGGATGCCGCCGTCGGCGAAGGCGCGGGAGGGGATCAGGTCGCCCTGGTAGAGCTCCACCAATTTAGGCATATTGTGGCGGATGCAGTGGGAGAAAATCAGGCTTTCCACCTGGTCATACTCGTGAATGCGGTCCCCTTCCCGGGTGGAGTTGAGCACCCAGTTGCCTATGTACACAAGGTCCAGCAGGTAGCGGTATTGCTGCTCGGTCAGTTCGATTTTCATAGGTAACACCTCCTTGCGGCTTTCTGGCGCGCCCGGCAGGAGCGCATATGTGTGGTGAATTTCTCCGTATTTTGCTTCACTGCCCCTATTATAACAGACTCTTTCGGAAAATTCCACATAAAAAAGCGGGCAAAAAGGCTAAAATCTGTCTTGCGATAGAAGGATTCTCATAGTATAATACATAGTTTAGAACGGGCGGAAAGAAAAAGCCCGGAAACGAAGAAGGGGGAACGGCGGTTATGGACACACGGCCAATCGGCGTATTCGACTCCGGCCTGGGGGGCCTGACGGCGGTGCGGGTGCTCCGTGAGATATTGCCCGGGGAAGACCTGGTGTACTTCGGGGACACCGCGCGGGTCCCTTACGGGAGCCGGTCCCGGGAGACGCTGCTGAAATACGCCCGGCAGGATCTGGCCTTTCTGCGGTCCCAGGACCTGAAAGCCGTGCTGATCGCCTGCGGCACCGTGTCCACGACCTCCCTGGACGTCCTGCGCGCGGAGAACGATCTGCCCCTCGAGGGGGTGGTGGAGCCCACGTGCCGGAGGGCGGCGGCGGTGACGCGGAACCGGCGGGTGGGCCTGATCGCCACGCTGGCGTCCGTGCGCTCCGGGGCCTACGAGGCGGCGCTGCGGCGTCTGGACCCGGAGATTACCGTGCTGTGCAGGCCCTGCCCGCTGTTCGTGCCGCTGGTGGAGAACGGGCGGTTTTCACGGGGGGACGTGGTGATCGAAACCGTGGCGCGGGAATACCTGGAGCCGCTGCTGGACCAGGGGGTGGATACGCTGATCCTGGGCTGCACGCACTATCCGCTGCTGGAGGGCGTGATCGCGGATATCTGCGGGCCTGGGGTGGCGCTGGTGTCCGCCGGGGAGGAGTCCGCCCACGCCTTCAAGCGCCTCCTGACCGCCCGTGACCTCCGGGGGCCGGAGGACCGGGAGGGCGGGATGTCCTTTTTCGTCAGCGACCAGCCGGAGGATTTCAATCGCATTGCATCCATATTCCTACAGGATGATATGCAGCACGTTGCGGGGAGGATTGACATTGACCAATATTGACAGTTGGGACCCCACAGAGGGAACCCGAAGCACAGAAGAAAAGCTCCCGGTGACGCTGTTCATCCGGGGCGAGCAGTATTATGACGACGTGGACCCGGACGGCGTGGAGCTGATGACGGAGGGGACTATGGAGGTCACCGGGGATGGCCTGCGGCTGACCTACGAGGAGAGCGAGCTCACCGGCATGGAGGGGACCACCACCACCTTCGAGGTCCGGGGCCCCCAGGTGATTCTCACGCGGGCCGGAGGGGTGAACTCCCAGATGGTCTTCGAGGCGGGGCGGCAGCACACGTCCCTCTATGAGACGCCCTACGGGGAGCTGTCTATCGATGTGCAGACCAGCCAGCTCCGGCATACCCTGTCCGAGCGGGGCGGTCTGATGGAGATCCATTACTCCATCGCCGTGGAGCACACCGTGGCGGGAAGAAACAGTTTTAAGATCCGGGTCCGGCGGAAACATTAGTAGGGGCCGCCGCCCACGGCGGCCCGTCCCGCGCACAGCACATCCCGGATCAGGACACCCCGCGGCTTCCCGCACTATCAAAGAGGCTGCACTCTTCTACACCAACAGAGAAACGAGGTTCAACACACCATGAAGAACATGATGCAAAGCGCCCGTGACCAGGCGGCGGCGCTGGCCCTGCGTGCCTATGAGGCCGCGGCGGCGGACGGCTCCCTGCCCCAGGCGGAGCTGCCGAAGGTGCCCGTGGAAATCCCGCGGGACGCGTCCAATGGCGACTTTACCACCACTGTGGCCCTGGCAGCGGCCAAGGCCCTCCGCAAGCCCCCTAGAGTGATCGCCCAGGCCCTTCTGGACCACATGGACCTGGCGGGCACCTGCTTCGCCTCCGCCGAGATCGCCGGGGCGGGCTTCCTGAACTTCCGGCTCAACGGCGGGTGGTATCAGGACGTGCTGAAAGCCGTGGAGGAGGAGCGGGAGGGCTACGGCACCTCCGACGGTTTGAAGGGCCAGCGGATTATGGTGGAGTTCGTCTCCGCGAACCCCACCGGCCCCATGCACATGGGCAACGCCCGGGGCGGCGTTCTGGGAGACACGCTGGCCTCCGTCCTCGCCGCCTGCGGCGCGGAGGTGAGCCGGGAGTTCTACGTCAACGACGCGGGGCACCAGATCGACAAGTTCGCTCGCTCCATCTACGCCCGCGCCATGCAGCAGACCGTAGGCGAGGCCAGTTTCCCCTTCCCCGAAGACGGCTACCAGGGCGACGACATCCGGGAATTGGCCAAGGGCTTCCTGGCCCAGCTGGACGGGCAGGCGTTTCCCGGCGAGACCAGCGAGGCGGGGTGGATGACCGCGATGGCGGAATACGGCCTGTCCGTGAATCTGCCGAAGATGAAGGCCGACCTCCAGCGCTACAAAATCGAGTACGACACCTGGTTCTACGAGTCCGCGCTCCACGACAGCGGGGCCGTGGCGGAGGCCGCGAAGCTCCTGACCGAGCGGGGCTGGACCTACGAAAAGGAGGGCGCTCTGTGGCTGAAAACCGCTGAGATCCTCCGCGAGAACCTCCGCAAGGCCGGGAAGAAGGAGGCCGATATCGAAAAGCTGGACCTCAAGGACGACGTTCTGCGCCGCGCCAACGGCTTCTATACCTATTTTGCGGCCGATATCGCCTATCACTGGAACAAGTTCGCCGTCCGGGGCTTCGACCGCGTGATCAATATTTGGGGCGCCGACCACCACGGCCATGTGGCGCGCTTGAAGGGCGCGCTGGACGCCCTGGGGCTGGATGGGTCCGGGAAGCTGGATATCGTGCTGATGCAGCTGGTGAAGCTGCTGCGGGACGGGAAGCCGGTGAAGATGAGCAAGCGCACGGGCAAGGCGATTTCCCTCAGCGATTTGCTGGATGAGGTGCCCGTGGACGCCGCCCGCTGGTTCTTCAATGCCAAGCCGGATACCCAGATGGATTTTGATCTGGGCCTGGCCGTCCGGGAGGACGCGGAGAATCCGATTTACTATGTGGAGTACGCCCACGCGCGGATCTGCACGCTGATTGAGAAGCTGGCCCAGGAAGGGCTGGAGGTCACAAAGGATACGGACGATTCCCTGCTGACGGCGGGGGCGGAGCAGCTTCTGATTAAGCAGCTTGCGGCGTATCCGGATACAGTGCGCACGGCGGCGCGGGATTATGACCCCAGCTATATCAACCGCTATTTGCAGGAGCTGGCCGGGTGCTTCCATCGGTTCTACACGGCCTGCCATATCCGTCAGGAAGCGCGGGATCTGGCTCTGGCGCGTTTGAAGCTGGCTGACGATACGCGGGTGGTTCTGCGGAACGGGCTGGCGCTGATCGGGGTGGAAGCGCCGGAGCATATGTGAGAGTGCCTACCTACGGGGGGCCTCCGGCGGCTTCCTTTTCTCGAGAGAAAAGGAAGCGAAAAGAGCTTTCATACCGCTCTGCGGTGCGGTGGGCGTTAAGGCTTTGCCGCACGGTAACGCAGTATGTGCATGTGGGACCTTCTATTGCGATAGAAGGTCCCACAGATTTTTTTACGTCAAAAAGAAAACTTGTGGGGCATACCTTTCTGGTATGCCCCACACGCAGTTTCTGCGTTACCGTGTGACAGGCTTTAACGCCCACCAGCAGCATAGGGCGGTATTAAAGGTCTTTTGCTTACTTTTCTTTCAAGAACAGTAAGCCGCCGGAGGCCCCCCGTAGGAAAGGCACCGTAAATTTTTTCAAAATCCCCCTTGACATCCGCTTCCATTTGTGCTAATTTATAACCCGTGGTTAGTCAATGCTAACCACCGTGCCAAAGGGTGAATTTGTCGAAATTTTGCGGGAAACCTCTTGACAGAGCTGGCTTGCCATGGTAGACTACGGCATTGAGAAAAGTTAGTTTTTGCTAACCTGGGATTTCCATATTGGGGGTGGGTGGAATGATGCCTTTGTCGATGGCGAAGACGGGGGAGACGGTGACGATCCGCAAGATTACAGGGAAGGACGAGGTGCGGCAGCATCTGGCGGAGCTGGGGTTTGTGGTGGATGGAGACGTTACAGTGGTCAATGAGATCGGAGGTAACTTGATTGTTCAGGTGAAGGACAGCCGGGTTGCGCTGGATCGGTCGATGGCGAACCGGATTATGATTTAAGGAGGATGGGTATGAAGACGCTGAAAGACGTGAAGGTCGGAGAGACGGCCACGGTCGTGCGGCTCCACGGCGAGGGGCCGGTGAAGCGGCGGATCATGGATATGGGCATTACGAAGGACGTGGAACTGTTCGTGCGAAAGGTCGCGCCTTTGGGGGACCCCATTGAGCTGAACGTGCGGGGGTATGAGCTGTCTATCCGGAAGATGGACGCGGAGATGATCGAGGTTTCCTGAGTTGCTTTTTCTTGAAAGAAAAAGTAACCAAAAAGAACTTTAACTCAACGCGAAACTGGTGGTTGTTGTAGCTTTTGCGTCGGAACGTGGTGCGGACGTGTGGGTCCTTCCATTGGCATGAAAGGACCCACAGATTAGTAAAAATAAATATTCAGCGGGTAAACGACCGTTTACCCGCAGATAAAGTTTGGGGTCCAGCCCTTTTCAAAGGGCTGGTGGGGTCCAGGGGC
>JAAVZX010000005.1 GCA_022791875.1 Oscillibacter sp. | reverse complement strand
GATAGCGTGACCGGCGCACTCAAAAAATTACAGAAGATTTTTGCCAAAAATGGCTGGCTGGAAAAGGAGGATTGATAGCCGTGGACAAGCCCCAGGAGGTTGAGAAGAAAATCAGTCAGTTGCAGAACCGACAGAAGATTTTACTGAACCGCAAGCGAAGCGAGGAACACCGGGCCAGGACGTACCGGCTTATCGGACGCGGGGCCATTTTGGAGGCTGTTTTCCCCGCTGTCGTGGAAATGGAGGGCGAGGAAGTCAAAGCGTTTCTTATCGCTCTTTCCCGTCTGCCGGGGGCGGTGGAGCTTGCAGAAAAGGCGCAGAACGCCAGGGACGAGGGGTAGTCCGTTCGGAGAACGGCGCACTTATACACCGTATAAATGCGCGAAAATCCCCTCTCGCAATTTTACTTCCAAAAAGCCGTCCAAACAAGAATATTTTCACAAAAAACAGAAACTTTTCAAAAGAATCGACGCATTCCGCTCCTGCACAGAACTGCATAAAAAGGGACGAAAAGACAATCCAAACTACACAGAAACTACACAGCGCCGAAGTAGTCGGCGAGCTTTTCAGCGGCGGATTTCTGCCGTTCCTCCCGCAGGTGGGTATAGACCTCGTTAAGCACCTCGGGGGTATCTCCGAAGATTTTCGCAGCCTGCCGCACGTCAAGCCCAGCCTCATAGCAGATAGTAGCGAAGGAGTGCCGGAGGCAGTGAGGCGTAACGGGAAAGGTCTCCATCCGTTTCCCCTGGTCAGAGATAACCACCTGATTCAGCCCGACGGCCCTGCAATACTTCTGCCAAGTTCTGCGGATCTCGCCCTTGCGCATATAGCCGCCGTCTTTCCCTGGAAAGATGAGGCCCACGCGGTAATCAGGCAACGCGTCGGCCAGTGGCTGGAGCAGGGGCACATCCCGCATCCCGTTCTTTGTCTTGGTCCAGCCCTCCAGGCGCGGCGTCTCGCCGTAAGCATAGTTGAGCTTCTTGTTAATACGGATCACGCCTGCTCTCCGGTCGATATCGGCGTAGGTAAGGGCCAACGCCTCCCCGCGCCGCAGCCCTGTAAAGAGCAGGAGCAGGGCAAACAAACCGAAGGGGGCCGTGTCCCAGGTCTTGCGCACAATGGCCTCCTGGGCCTCTGTAAGGGCTTCACGGGTCGTTCTGGGCAGTCCCCTGGACGGGTGGACCTCCGTCACAGGATTGACGTCGATATCCCCGGCAAGTACGGCATGGGCGCAGATCATACGAAGTGCGGACAGCTCCTTGCGGACGGTGCTGCCCGCGTAGCCTTGTCTTTCCATATGGGAGATATGCCGTTTGATATCCAGGGGCCTGATCGCGCCGATGGGTCCGGCAAAAACTTCTTTCAGCCTCTGGACGACATGCCGGTAGCTCTCCCGTGTAGCCTCGCCGATCTCCTTCTCATGTTCCCGCTCCCACTCATCGGCGACGATGGGGAAGGGCCTGCCCGCCGCAACGGTTTCCCGGTATGCAAGCATCTTCTGTTCCACTTCCCGGACAGTGTGCCCGCGGAACGCGACCCGACGGCCCTTGATGGTGCGGATCGTCTCATAGAGGCCGTCCGGCCTCTGGTAAAACTTCGACTTCGACATAGCTTCACATCCTAACAAAGATAGTTTGCAGGCTATTTATTGGAGGATGTGTGTAAAGTGTGCGCTTGCCGCCGGAAGGGTGCCGACCCCTCCGGCGGCGTACTTTTTTAATCAGATTGGCTTGCTTTAAAGATTTCGTCATCAAGTTCCTTTTGATACCGCTGAAATTCTATTTCTAGTACACAGTCTACTACTTTTTTCCCGTACTCATCTAAATCGCGATATTTTCGTAGTAACACGTGTTCGTCAGGTGTTGGAGGATGCATCATGTCTTCAGCTAATGCTTCTGAGGCTGTATCAAAGTCCATGATACTATAGGGATCGATGCCTAATGCTGCTGCAATACGCTTAATAGTTCCATATTTTGGGTTGCGGGTATCACGCTCCCACTGACTTACACTTTGATATGGAACTCCCAATTTACTTGCCAGTTCTGCTTGTGTCATTCCGGCTTTTTTTCGAGCCGCTTTTATCAATTGCCCCGTGGTTGGATTATCATCCATAAAAACACCCCCTTTCAATTTTACTATTCTACCACAGGTCACTCAAAAACACAAGCAAAAGTTTTAGGGAAAGATATTGACAAGCAAACTCTTATGAGTTAGAATATATAACACAAAAGCATTTATACGAAAGGAGGGAAAGAGCTATGTCAGTGCGCATAGACCGAGTTGCTTTTGCGGCCGCACTGGCCCGGAAAGACATAACTTGCAAGAAGTTGGTGGAGCTATCTGGTGTGAGTCGGGTAACAGTTACCGCCGTCAAATCAGGGAAAAGCTGCTCCCAGACTACGGCAGACAAGCTCGCAACAGTCCTGGGCCGCGAAATCATCAGTGGATATGAAGCGAAGGAAAGGAGCTGATTACCCATCAACGAATTAGTCTTCATTGACCCAGCGAAGCTGGATGCGGAACCGTTTACCACATCGGAAGTCATTGCGGAGTTTGCCGGAGTTCAGCACCATGCAGTTCAGCAACTTATTACCAAACATGAGGACGACTTCAAGGAATTCGGGGTAATCGCATTTGAAATGCGAAAACCTCCCACTGGCAGCAAAGGCGGACGGCCCGAAATCATCTACCGGCTGAACGAAGAGCAGGCCACGCTTTTAATGACCTACCTCAAGAACACGGAACAGGTACGAGCTTTCAAGAAAGAGCTTGTCCGTCAGTTCTTCGCCATGCGAAAGGAACTAACCCGCCGTGTGATTGCAAGAGAATCGCGCAAGCCACCCCGCCGGACCATGACGGACGCAATCCGAGATTGTATCCCTGATAGTCCGCACAAGTCCATGATGTACAAGAACTATACAGACCTAGTTTATCGGACGGCATTTGGAAAGACGGCGGCCCAACTTCGCAAAGAACGCGGTGCGCCGAAGGGGGCAAATTTAACGGAGTACCTAACGGCGGAAGAAAATACCGCTGCTGCGAAATTGGAAGGACAGATTTCCGTGCTGATTGAGTGCGGTATGGATTACCAGTCAATCAAAGCCGTGATTCAACACCGCCTCAAGGCCAGCGCGTAATCGCAGCCAGCACCCGCCAGAAGGAAGCGTCCCCGCCCCCGGCGTAGGCCTCCACAACCCCCGAAAAATCAAGCAGAAAGGAGGCCCCCCAAACGGAGCAGCTAATTGTTCTCTTTTTGGCGTCGGTTGGGCTTCTACCCAAAGCGGTACTGGAGGCCGTATATTTTCGGGACCTCTGCGCGGCAAAGAATACTCTATTCGCGTGGCTCTATACCGTCGCACTTTTAGTTGTCGCGGAGGGATTTTCGCTTCTGATCGATTACTTTGGCTAGTCAGTCTTCCCACAATCCCCCACCCCATATCCCCCGGACCAAAAGCGCCCTTGCAGGCGGCGCGGAGGGGTCCGGGAAGCCCTGCGCAAACATACCGCTGGATGGTCTGCGGTGGGCGGTGTCCCCTACACGGGAGCCAATTTAAACCTCCTTTCCTTTTCCTTATTATGGCCTCCGCGCACCGCCCGCCGCAGACCACCCAGCGGCCAGCCCATCCCCATCACCCCACAACTGAAAGGAGCACTTCTATGAAAATCGAAGTCTGGACCCACACGCCCCACGGCTACCTCCAGCGCATCTACGGCAGCGTAGACACAGCCCTGGAAGCGGCCCGCACGGCCCTAAAGGACGGCAAAGCCATCCAGATCCACATGACCCCTGTGCTGACGCGCCCCGTCTCCTACGATGAAACGCCGTAAGCGCCAGCGCGCGGAGAAGTCCCCCGGCTACCGCCCCCCGAACGCCGTAGCCTGGTGCCTGCACCACGACCGCGGCATGAACTACAACTATATCCGCCGCAAGCACTGTCTGAGCCGGAAGGTCTGCAAACATCTGCGCTGGCTGGCGGAGGAAAGGAGCAGCTAATCAATGGAATCCTCATTCTACCGCGTGAACCTGGAGAGCATTCTGGAGTACACCCAGGGCCGTCATCTGCTGAGCGTCACGGATGTACAACGCTATGCAGGCTTCACCGATCACAGGACTGTAAAGCGGAATTTTCCGTACTTCGTAAACGGCTACATCAGCGCGGAAACCCTTGCCAAATGCCTCAGCAATGTGCCCGTAAATGGCTTACATAGATAGGAGGAACGAGCAATGCCAGTCAAAATCACCCAATTCGAGGCCGAAAACGTAAAGCGCATCAAGGCCCTGACACTGACGCCGGAGGCGGCGGGCCTGACGGTGATCGGAGGCCGGAACAACCAGGGAAAGACCTCAGCCCTGGACGCCATCATGTGGGCGTTAGGCGGCGAACGCTACCGCCCCAGCCATGCCAAGCGGGACGGGTCCCTGCTCCCGCCCCGGATGAAGGTAAAGCTGGACAACGGCGTCGTCGCGGAGCGCACCGGGAAAAACAGCGATTTGAAGGTAACGGACGCCACCGGGAAGCGGGCGGGGCAGACGCTGTTGAACTCCTTCATAGAGCAATTTGCCCTGGACCTGCCCAAATTCCTGTCCTCTACACCAAAGGAGAAAGCGCAGATTCTGTTAGGCGTCATCGGCCTGCAAGAGCAGGTGACAGCCCTGGAGCAGAAGGAACAGGAGCTGTACAACGAGCGCCGCGCCGTGGGCCAGATCGCGGACCAAAAGGCGAAGTATGCCAAGGAGCTGCCGGAGTACCCGGAGGCCCCCGCGGAGCCGGTATCCGCCTACGAGCTGATCCAGCGCCAGCAGGCCATCCTGGCCCAGAACGGGGAGAACCAGCGCAAGCGTGAACGCGCCGCGTCCCTGGCGGCGGAGCGCGACCGCCTAGGGAAGGAGCTGGCCCTCCTGGAGGAACGCTACAAGGCCGTGTGCGCGGACTGCGAGACGGCGGCAAAGGACGCCCTGGACCTCCTGGACGAAGCTACTGACGAGCTGGAGGCCAGCATCCGGGACATAGAGGCCACCAACGCCAAAGTCCGCACGAACCAGGACAAGGCCCGCGCGGAAGCGGAGGCGCGGGACTATGGGGACCGCTACACACTCCTGACAGAACAGATTGAAGCGGTGCGGAAGGAGAAGCGGGACCTCCTGCAAGGCGCAGACCTGCCCCTCCCCGGCCTGTCCGTGGAGGATGGGGCCCTGACCTACCAGGGCCAGCCCTGGGACTGCATGAGCGGGTCGGACCAGCTGAAAGTATCCGCGGCCATCGTGCGGGCGCTGAACCCGGAGTGCGGCTTTGTGCTGCTGGACAAGCTGGAGCAAATGGATCTGGAAACCCTTCGGGAGTTCGGGGCCTGGATGGAGTCGGAGGGCTTACAGGGCATCGCCACCCGCGTCAGCACCGGCGGCGAGTGCAGCATCATCATAGAGGACGGCACGGCGGTGGAAGCGGAGCCGGCATGGAAGGGGGAGTTCTAATGTCAAAACTGACCATCACCCGCGGCCCCATCCGCAGCGCCATGAAAGTGGTCATCTACGGCCCGGAGGGAATCGGCAAAACCACCCTGGCGAGCCGGTTCCCGAACCCCCTGTTCATCGACACAGAGGGGAGCACCAAGTTCCTGGACGTAGCCCGGACCCCGCCCCCCAAGAGCTGGGCGCAGCTTCTGGACCAGGTGTCCAGCGTCTGGGAGAACCCGTCGGTGTGCGGCACCCTGGTCCTGGACACGGCGGACTGGGCGGAACAGCTGTGCACGGCGGCGTTCTGCGCGTCGAAGAAAATCAGCGGCATTGAAGAACTGGGCTACGGCAAGGGCTACGTGTATCTGGCAGAGGACTTCGCCCGCCTGCTGAACACCCTGGGGGAGATAGCGGACAAGGGCGTTCACGTGGTTCTGACGGCCCACGCGAAGATGCGGAAATTCGAGCAGCCCGACGAGCTGGGAGCCTACGACCGCTGGGAACTGAAACTGCAAAAGAGCGTAGCCCCTCTGGTAAAGGAGTGGTCGGATCTGCTGCTGTTCGCCAACTACAAAACGTTTGCCGTAGCGGTGGACAAGGAGGGGCGGCGTCACAAGGCCCAGGGCGGCAAGCGCGTGATATACACCAGCCACCACCCCTGCTGGGACGCCAAGAACCGCCTGGGCCTCCCGGAAGAGCTGCCCATGGAATATGGCCCCCTGGCCCCGTATTTCGGCGGGAATGCCACCCCGCCCCCCGCGAGTGCCCAGGTTGCGGGGGACGGGTCGCCCAGGGGGGCGACCCCTACGGATTCGCCTGCCGGGGTTCCACCCGTAGGGGCGGGCGCCCTCGCCCGCCCGTCCCCCGATGAACCCCACCCGTCCCCCGATGAACCCCGCCCGTCCCCCGAGAGTGCCCAGGCCGCGGAGGAACGGGCCGGGACAGAGCCCGGCCCCTACATCCCGCCCGTCCTCCGCCCCCTCCTGGAAAGCGCAGGCGTGACGGAGGAAGCGGTGCGGCAGGTGATCGCGAAGCGCCAGGGCAGCTTCCCCCTGGGGACCCCCTGGGAGGCCATGGAGAAGGTAGGCTTCGTAGAGGGCTGGGTACTCCCCTTCTGGGACAAGATAGTGGCGATGATCCGCGAGGACGCGTAACATGGAAACCCGTTACGACCTGCGGGAGGCGTTAACGTACATCAACCCGGCGGAAGCCACTTACAACGAATGGCTGGCCACCGGCATGGCACTGAAGGACGCGGGATACCCCGTGTCCGTCTGGGAGGACTGGAGCCGGGGCGACCCGGCCCGGTTCCATCCCGGAGAATGCACGCGGAAATGGGAGAGCTTCAAGGGAAGCGTTGTCCCAGTCACGGCGGGCACGATTGTTCAGGCGGCACGTTCCAGGGGCTGGCAGACTGCGCCGCCTCCAATTGCGGGAGGCGGGAGCAGCACGGGCCATGAATTGGGCTGGGACGATTTGATAGGTCTGGGGAATCGTGACCCGATGGGTGTTGTGGACATGAATTGGCTCCAGGGACGGGAGGTCCCGGAGCCCGCCGACTGGTCGCCCTCCCGACAGCTAATTGAATATTTGCGGGTCCTGTTCCGGGACACGGACTATGTAGGCTACTGCACCCGGAGCTTTGAAAAGGACGGACGCTTCTGCCCCACAAAGGGCTGCTTTGACCGCACGGCGGGGGAGCTGATAGAAAAGCTCACAGCCTGCGGGGACGACCTGGGGGCGGTCCTGGGAGACTGGAACCCGGAGGCGGGGGCGTGGATACGCTTCAACCCCCTGGACGGCAAGGACTGCCGGGATGAAAACGTGACCGCGTACCGCTACGCCCTCCTGGAGTCGGACGAGCTGCCCATAGAGACGCAGAACGCCCTCCTGCGGGAACTGGAGCTGCCCATTGCCGCCCTGGTCCACTCCGGAGACAAGAGCCTCCACGCCATTGTGCGGATTGACGCCGCCGACGGCAAGGAGTACCGGAGGCGGGTGGATTATCTCTACGAGGTATGCCGGAAGAACGGTCTGAAACCGGACAAGAACAACCGCAACCCGTCCCGCCTGAGCCGGATGCCCGGCGTCACCCGAAAGGGCCGCAAGCAGTTCCTTGTGGACACGAACATCGGTAAAGCGTCCTGGGAGGAATGGCGGGAGTGGATCGAGAGCGTGAACGACGACCTCCCGGACCCGGAGGACGAGCTGCAAACGGACCTGCCGCCCCTGGCCCCCGCGTTGATTGAGAACGTCCTGCGCCAGGGCCACAAGATGCTTCTGGCAGGCCCCAGCAAGGCGGGGAAATCTTACGCCCTGATCGAGCTGGCCGTGTGCATTGCGGAGGGTGTCCCGTGGCTGGGCTTCCCCTGCGCCTGCGGGAAGGTGCTGTACGTGAATCTGGAGCTGGACCGCGCCAGCTGTCTGCACCGCTTCCGGGACGTGCGCCAGGCCATGCGCGCCCCCAGCCGCCGCAGCGTGGATATCTGGAACCTGCGGGGCCACTCCATCCCCATGGACCAGCTGGCCCCGAAGCTGATCCGCCGCTGTCTGAAAAAGAACTACCTGGCCGTGATTATCGATCCCATCTACAAGGTGCTGACCGGCGACGAGAACAGCGCCGACCAGATGGCCCGATTCTGCAACCAGTTCGATAAGGTCTGTACGGAGCTGGGCTGTGCGGTCATCTACTGCCACCACCACAGCAAAGGCAGTCAGGGCAGCAAGCGGAGCATGGACCGCGCCAGCGGATCGGGCGTCTTCGCCCGCGACCCGGACGCCCTGCTGGACCTGATAGAACTGCCCGTGACGGAGGCCCTGCAAAAGCAGGAGTCCAACAACGCCGCCTGTCAAGCCTGCGCGTCGGCACTGAAAGAGGCGGGGAAGCTGGATGAAGCGTCCTGGGACGCCCTGTGCAGCGAGAACGCGGCCCTCAGCGCCTGCAAGGCTCTGCTGAGCCCACGGGAGTATGACGCCCTCCAGGAAGCAGTCAAGGCGGCGAAGCGGGCCGCGGAGGCCCGCACGGCCTGGAGGATTGAGGGCACTTTGAGAGAGTTCCCTAAGTTCCCCGCCGTCAACCTCTGGTTCGATTACCCCGTCCACCGCCTGGACGACAGCGGCGCTCTGGGCGACGTGACCCCTGACGGCGACGCCCCGGCCTGGCAGCGCCCGAAGAAGGAGAAGAAGCCGAAGAACAAGAAAAAGGAGCGCATGGACGCCCTGGAGAATGCCATTGCCGTCTGCAATTTGGACGAGGCGGAAAACGTATCCATTCAAGCGGTTATGGACTACACCGGCAAAACCAAAGCGACTATCAAAAACTGGGTAGAAGAGCACCCTGGATACACCATCCAGGGCAGCATGATCATAAAGAAATCGAAGGAGGACACAGCATGAGCGACTACACAAACACCCCGCGGGCACTGGGCTGGGACGACGAAATCAGCAGCGATTCCGGATTCTTTTTGCTGGAGGAGGGGGATTACAACTTTACCATTACGGTCTTTGAGCGGGGCCGCTTCCCCGGCGGCGCGAAGATTTCCCCCTGCGACAAGGCTATCCTGACCCTGACCGTGGAGGCGGAGGGCCGCACGGCGGATGTGAAATACGATCTGATTCTCTGGTCGACGCTGGATTGGAAGATTGCGGATGTTTTCTGTGCTGTTGGTCTTGCAACCAGGGCGCAGGCAAAGCGCGGTTTTCAGCCTCCGTGGAAACAGTTGGTCGGCTCCAAGGGCCGCGCCCGCTTCCGCCCCAGGGAGTACACGAAGAAGGACGGCACCACCGGCTATGCCAACGATGTAGATAAGTTCTACGACTACGACCCGGCGGTTCTCGCCGCGGCCTCCGCCCCGAAGCAGACCTCCATCCCCAGCATGAAGGACCCCGTCACCGGAGGCCCCTGGGGCACGGTACCCTTCTGATGGACCTGCGGCCCTACCAGGAGGAAGCCCGCACAGCGGTGGAGCAGGACTGGGCGGAGGGGTACAGCCGGACCCTGTTAGTCCTCCCCACCGGCACGGGCAAAACCATCGTATTCAGCAAGATTGTGGAGGACCAGATCCGGCAGGGACGCCGCTGTCTGATTCTGGCCCACCGCGGAGAACTGCTGGACCAGGCGGCAGACAAGCTCTATAAGGCCACGGGCCTGCGCTGCGCCGTGGAAAAGGCGGAGGAAACGTGTCTTGGGAGCTGGTACATGGCGGCAGTGGGCAGCGTTCAGAGCCTGATGCGCGAAAAGCGTCTGAACCAGTTCGCCCCCGACTACTTCGGCTGCATCGTGGTGGACGAGGCCCACCACGCCCTTTCCGACGGCTATCAGCGAGTTCTGAGCTATTTCCAGAAGGCCCGCGTCCTGGGCGTCACCGCCACGCCGGACCGCGGCGACATGCGGAACCTGGGCCAATACTTCCAGCACCTGGCCTACGAGTACACCCTGCCCAAAGCCATCCGGGACGGCTACCTCTGCCCCATCAAGGCCGTCACCATCCCCCTCACCCTGGACCTCTCCGGCGCCGGCGTCCAGGCCGGAGACTTCAAGAGTTCAGACATTGACACGGCCCTGGACCCGTACCTGCACCAGATTGCGGCAGAAATGCAAACCTACTGCAAGGACCGGAAAACGGTGGTCTTCCTGCCCCTGGTCCGTACGTCGCAGAAATTCCGGGACATCCTGAACGCCCAGGGCTTCCGCGCCGCGGAGGTCAACGGCGGCAGCGCGGACCGGGCGGAGGTCCTGCGGGACTTCGACGCCGGGAGATACGACGTGCTGTGCAACTCCATGCTTCTGACGGAGGGCTGGGACTGCCCCGCGGTAGACTGCATCGTAGTCCTGCGCCCCACGAAGGTCCGGAGCCTCTACAGCCAGATGGTAGGCCGCGGAACCCGCCTGCACCCGGGCAAAGAGGACCTGCTGCTTCTGGATTTCCTCTGGCACACCTCCCGCCATGAGCTGTGCCGCCCCGCCTGCCTCATCTGCGGTTCTGACGAGGTGGCCCGCCGCATGACGGCCAACCTGGAGGACGCCGCGGGACAGCCCGCGGACATCGAAGAGGCGGAGAAGAAAGCCAGCGAGGACGTAGTAGCCCAGCGGGAGGAAGCCCTGGCAAAGAAGCTGAACGACCTGCGGATCCGGAAACGGAAGCTGGTGGACCCCCTGCAATTTGAAATGAGCATCCAGGCGGAGGACCTGAGCGGCTACGAGCCCGCCTTTGGCTGGGAGCTGGGCCCGCCCTCCGACGGCCAGCGCAAGGCCCTGGAGAACTGGGGCATCTTCCCGGATGAGATTGAAAGCGCCGGAAAAGCCAGCCTGCTCCTGGACCGCCTCAGCAAGCGCCGCACGGAGGGCCTTACCACCCCGAAGCAGATCCGCCTCCTGGAGGGCAAGGGCTTCCGGAACGTAGGCCAGTGGCGCTTTCAGGACGCGAAGAAGCTGATTGACCGGATCGCCGCCAACGCCTGGCGGGTCCCGCGGAACATCAACCCGGCGGAGTACCGCCCGGAGTGAGAAGGGAGGAATGCGCCACGGAACTGCGCTTTTTCATGCCCATGCGCCCGCCCACGGCCACCCATCAGGAGCAGCAGGTGCGGACGGTGAGGGGCAAGCCCGTCTTCTACGAGCCGCCGGACCTGGCGGAGGCGCGGGCAAAGCTGACGGCCCACCTGGCCCCTCACCGTCCCGCCAAGCCCCTGGGCGGCGCGGTGCGCCTGATTGTGAAGTGGTGCTTCCCACTCTGCGGGAAGCACCAGGACGGCGAGTATAAGGCCACACGCCCCGACACGGACAATCTGAACAAGCTCCTGAAGGACTGCATGACGGCCCTGGGCTTCTGGAAGGACGACGCCCAGGTAGCCTCGGAGCTGTGCGAGAAGTTCTGGGCCGGGGTGCCGGGGATTTTTATCTGCGTCCAGGAGCTTGACGAGAAGAACGGAGGAAACGATGGAAAGACTGACTAAAAGAAGCAAGTACGGAGTAGAACTTGTCGAAAAATACGGCTTCACAGAAATAGAGAATACCGCAAGAGTGATTTACCGCCTTGCCGCCTACGAGGACACCGGCCTGACGCCGGAGGAAATCATGACGCTGATTGCGCCCGATGACCCACTGACCCTGGAGGAACTGCGGGATCTGGGGGCGGAATGGGTGTGGATCAAATTTCTGGAGCCGGTTTATCGAATGGAGTCGGGATATTATCAGAAAGCCCCCCAGTTTTCTGATGCGGACACATTTTACATCGGTTATTCAAAGCCTAGTCTTGTGGTTGGGAATCTGCCATATTCCGGATATGGCTATATCTGGCTGGCCTACCGCCGCAAGCCGGAGGAGGCTTGACCAATGGTAAAGCCCCAAGCCCCCCAATCTCGCAGAGGCAACATCTGCTGGAACTGCCAGCGGGCGTGCGGCGGCTGCTCCTGGAGCGGCCTGGACCCGGAGACGCTTGAACCAGCCTTTCAGCCCGTCCCAGGCTGGACGGCGGAGACACTTCCATATATTGCTAACGGCTGTAAGCTGGGCACAACCTACCGCATCACCGCTTGCCCCCTCTTCCTCCCGGACCCGCCCAGAGGAAAGAGCGTAGGGGAAATG
>JAAVZX010000001.1 GCA_022791875.1 Oscillibacter sp. | reverse complement strand
TTGGCCTGGGCCAGCATCGCCTGGGCGGACTGGATCAGGATGTTGTTCTTGGTGTAGCTCATCATCTCTTCGGCGATATCGGTATCGCGGATGGTGGACTCGGCGTCCTGGATGTTCTCGGCCATGACGCTCAGGTTGTTGGCGGTGTGCTCCAGGCGGTTCTGGACAGCGCCCAGGTCGCCGCGGACGCCGGAGACGTAGTTGATCGCGTCTTTGATAACCTGAACGGCATCCTGCGCGCCCTTCTGGTTGCTGATGTCGATATCAGCAATGCTCTTGCCGCCCTCGGTGCCCATGGCGCTCACGTGCATGTCGCCGATGGACAGGCTCATCTGGTTGAAGCTGTCGCTGGTGTCGCCGATCTGGAGGGTCAGGCCGCTGGCGGTCTTGACGTCCCGCAGGGACTTGGCGTCCACGGTGGAGATCTTGATATAGCTGGCGATCTTCTCGCGGCTGGTCATGTCAGTGCTGTCCTTGACCTCGGAGAGCTGCTGGAGGGTGGTCTTGCCCGCGCCGTCGTGGCCCACGGAGAAGATGCCGTTGTTGTTCTTGGCGACGGTGGTCAGACGGGTGGCGGCAACCTTGGCGTCCACGTTGTTGGGTTCGAAGTCAGTCAGGTCGATGACGTTCTTGGCGTCCTTGAACTTGCTGTCCTTGCCCACGGCGATGGTGTAGGTGGTGTCGCCCAGGGTGATGGTGGTGCCGTCCTTCTGGAAGTAGTCGCCCAGGTCGATGGTGGTGTTGGCCACGCGGTTGTCGCCGCCGTCGCTGCCCAGCTGGATGTTCTGGGTCGCGCCGTTGATGGTGCCGGTGACAGTGGCTTCCTTGCCCAGTTTGGCGACAACCTTGCCGTTGGTAAAGGCATCCTGGAAGTCGGACTCGGTAGGCTTGACAGTAGGATTGGCGCCAGCAGCGGACATGTCGACGGTGAAGATAGTACCATTAGCATCAGCCAGCTCCAGCTTGCCGTTTGTGACGGTGGCAGTCAGCGCAATGGTCTGACCCTCGGCAGTCATCTCCCACCGGCCAGGGTCATTGCCTACGCCATTGTCAAACGTTGCATTATAGGAAACAGACACATTGCCGGAGGCAAGGCCATCCAGGCCAGCATCGTCCAGAGCAGTTTTCAGCGCATCGGTATCGACTGCGATATTCTGCTCGATGTTCTTAGTGCTGTCGATGGTCAGGCCAGTGCCGACAGTAACCTTACCTGCGACATCAGCTCCTGCGTCAACAGCGGCGGTAGCAACCTTGAAATTCACCTTGCCAAAATCGCCAAAATCGACCACATGGTCGCCGACACCCAGCGCACTATCGGTAAAATCAATGCCAGCGGCATCATCAGCAATCTTTTCGGTGCCGATATACAGGCCAGCCTTGCCGTCATCGCCAATCTTGACGCTGACATCACCAGTCAGGCCATCAGCCTTAGCCTTAGCGATAATTTTGCTTACATCAAGTTTGTCAGCGGCACCAGCATCACCATCGCTCACAGTGAGATTCGGGACAGCGGGAGTGGAGGCAATAGTTGCGTTCGTCTTACCAGTAGCCTCAGCATAAGCGTCAACAAACACCTTGTTGGGGGTTGCAGCGCCAGCGGCATCCTTGGGGCCAGGCAGACGGACTTCGATATCATCCGCGGCCTTCTGGGTAGAGGTGCTGGTGAAAGTCACGTCCTTGGGAGGATTGAACTCAACAGACTCGGTGGCCTTGAAGTTCAGGATGTTGTCCTGAGCGGTGATTTTGAAAGTGACCGTGTTGCCCTGATCATCGGTGAGGTCGACCTCGGTGCCGTTGAACAGCTCGGCGATCTGGTCGGAGCTCATGCCTTCCTTCACGGCAACGGGGGCCAGGTCCTTGCCGCCGATGTTCAGGACAAAGTTGTCGTCGTCCTTGATAACGTTCAGGTTATCCAGCTTCACAGAGAAGGAAGCGGGAGTGGCCTTCTCAGCGTCGGCCTCAACGATGGTCTTCTCAGAATCAACGGCGGGCTGGCCCTTGTTCAGCTCGGGGGGCAGCAGGCCCAGGATATCGGCGGAATCAACGGCCTCGTACTTCGCGCCGGTGATCTTGCCGTCCTGCATGGAGCCGTCCAGCAGATTGATGCCGTTGAAGTTAGCGGAATCCGCAATGCGGTTGATTTCGGTCTTGAGGGCCTCGACTTCCTTCTGGAGGTTCAGCCGGTCCACGGGATCATCGTAAGTGCCGTTGGCGGACTGGGTGGCCAGGTAGTCCATGCGGTTCAGCATGTCCTGGATCTCCTGCATGGCGCCCTCAGCGGTCTTCACGAGGCTGATGCCGTCCTTGACGTTCTTCTGGGCGGCGTTCAGGCCGGTGATCTGCGCGCGCATCTTCTCGGAAATCGCCAGACCGGCGGCGTCGTCACCGGCGCGGTTGATCTTGTAGCCGGAGGACAGCTTTTCCAGGTTCTTGCTCAGAGCGCTGGTGTTGGTGTTGTAGTTGCGGTAGGCATTCATTGCCATAATATTGTGCTGAATTCTCATTTTAATGCTTCCTTTCAATAAAATGTTTCAGGGACTGCGTGTTCGGCGTGCTGAGGACTCCTTTCCTCTGCACTGTTGTGGAGTGCCGTCCTGTCCAGGCTCCGTGGCCTTTGGGCCGTGGACGCTCCGGCACGCTTCTTTATTTCCGCCGGTTCGCGAAACCGGGAGAAAACGGGGGTTCTTACTTTTTCTTGAAAGAAAAAGTAAGCAAAAAGAACTTTTTAGATCCGCCACGTGCTCTCTGCGTAATCCTGGCCTGTCACACGGTGACGGTGGAATTGCGTTACAGTGAGTTGTATTAAAATAATATTATGCTGAAAGGGGGGCGGAACTTAAAAGGCTTACTTCCTGAGTGCCTTCAATGACTTTATCGGCACCTATCCGGGAAAAATAATACATTGCTGCAAAAATTTTTGGGCGAAAAATGGCCCGCCGCCTCCGGGGCAGCGGGCCGTTTCCTCAGCCTTCCGTCCTCCACTTCTCGAAGAACGCGTCCACCTTCGCCTTGATCTCGTCCGGCTTGAGGTATTTCAGCAGATACCCCGCGGGCTTGAGGGCCAGCAGTGTCTGCACCGCCTTCGGGTCCCCCCGGCCCGTCAGAAACACCACCCGCAGATCCGCGAAGTTCTTCTCCGACCGCAGCAGTTCCAGCGTCATCTTCCCGTCGCACACCGGCATCTCATAGTCCAGCAGCACCAGATCCGGACGGTCCAGCGTAATCGCGCGGATGGCCGCGACCCCCGACTCCGCCACGGCCACCTGGTAGTCCGTGCTCAGAAGCCGCCTCATGCTCTCCCGCACCGTCATGGAGTCGTCCACCAGGAGAATCCGCGGCCGCGGGTCGGCCTTTTCCTCGGCCTCCTGCCGCGCGCGGTTTTGCAGGTATTCCCCTACCTCCTCCATGGCGTTCTCCATCTCGATGGGCACCCCCACGCCCTCCTCCAGAAGGTGGGGCGCGAAGACGCAGTAGGCGAAGTAGCCCGCGCCGCCGGTGTTGAACAGGAGGCTCGCCTGGGGTTTCTGGTGCTCAAACACGGTGCGGAACTGGTCGTAGGAGAGAAGGTTTTCCTCTTTCAGCTCGCAGCACTCCTCGGACGGAAACTGCTCCATGACCCGCCCCACGAACTGCTTCGCGGTGTAGCGGGCGGAGTTAATCAGCATGGTGTCCAGCTTGTTGGTCTTGAAGCCCAGAATCTTGCCCACGGTGTTGATCAGCAGCTTTTCCTCGAAGACGAGAATGATTTCCTGCCGCCGCGCGTCCTGGTCCCCGCCGTAGACGAGGCGGTAGTACACGCCGCTGCCGAACCGCTCGCCGCTGTAGGCGTCGCTCACCACCTGGGACTCCAGCCGGAACATGTCGAAGACCAGCTGCACGATTACCTTTTTCAGCGCCGCAAGCTCCTCGCCGGGGAGGAGCCCCGTCCACTTGCTGGCGTTCTCCTTCGTGATGGCCTGGTCCTCCGTGAGGGTGTGGCCGATGAGCCAGCCGGTGCATACGCCCAGAAAGTGCTCCACGGCGTTGGGGGCGTAGTTGGTGCGCTCCAGCTCCTGCTCCAGGGCGGGGAGGGTGTTCTCCCGGAAGCTCTTATGTATCTGGCGGTGCTGCTCCAAGCCCTCGTAGTTCACGCAGGACATGTACATTTCCTCGTCGGCGAAGTGCTTCAAGGTGTGGCCCTTGAAGTATTTGATGCCCTCCTGACAGGTCCACTGGCTGTCCTTCTCCTCCTCCTGGAAGTGGAGCAGCTTGTTCACAATGTGGAACAGGCGCTGATGGTCCCGGTCGATGCTCTCCACGCCGATGTTGTACTCGTCCCGCCACTCAAAATGTGCGTCCATGACAAAAAATACCTCCTCAGACCGCCGCCGGAGCAGGGTCCCGGATGTTCCGGCGGCAGGCATAACAGTTTTCAGCCGATCCGCGTTTCATTATATCGGATCTTTGGGCAGAACGCAAGGGCTCCGCGGCTGTAAATAGTATTTTTTTTAAGTAGATACAAGAAAAACGGGCGGAACGCGTGAACTCTGGAATTTATTGGATGGCCGCAAAGGAAGAAAATGTAAGGTATCAGAACTGCGGAATCCGGACAAAAAACAGGCACCCCTCAGAGCGGCCAGCCGTTTTGAAGGATGCCTTTTCCATATTTTTCAGCCCAGTCCGGTGCGGTACATGACCCCCGGCTGAGGCGTGACGCCGTTGAGGAGCAGCAGTTCTTCCACTGTCACAAAGCAGTAGTCCCGGTCCTGGAGCACGTCGACGATCTCCAGCGCCGCGTCCACGGAGCTGGGGTAGATATCATGGAGCAGAATGATGCTGTTGGGCTTCACGTCCCGCAGAACGGCTTCCACCACCTTCTCCTTGTCCCGGCTCTCCCAGTCCCTGGGGTCCACGGACCACTTCACCAGCGGCACCCCCACCTGTTCCTCGGCTCCCGGGGAAAGCAGGCCGTAGGGCGGGCGCAGCCAGAAGGACCCGGGACCCGTCAGCTCCGAGAGTAGCTCCGCAGTCCGATCCACCTCCCGCTCCAGGAGGGCGGGCGTCACATTTTCCGTCAGGTGGCAATGGCTCCAGGTATGGTTTCCGGTCTGGTGGCCCTCCTGGCGCATCCGCAGGACCAGGTCCTGGTTCTGCTCGATCTGCTCGCCGACCATGAAGAAGGTGGCGCTGGCGTCCCGCTCCAGGAGGCCGTCCAGGAGGCGGTCGGTGGTGCCGCGGCGGGGGCCGTCGTCGAAGGTCAGGGCGACGTAGTACGGCCCTGCGGGCAGCTCCGCTTCGCCAGCCGCAGGCTGGACGGCGGACTCGCCGCTCCGCAGGAAACACAACAGACCAACCGTGCACAGTGCGCTGAACCACATGATTTTTCCCTTATCCAAACCCGCATTCCCCCTTTTTCCGCACCTAGTATGCGCATGATTGGGCGGAATAACGGAGGGAAATCGTGGGAAATTTTCAGAGTGCGTTCTATGGGCGGCGGGGCAGCTGCGAAAGCTGGTTCCTACGGGGGGTTGTAGTCAAGGTGGAATTTATCTTTTTAAGGTGCGGGGGAGCGCACGTGCCGCCTGGAAGATCCAGGTCCGGCGGAATGCGCGGGAGCTGTATACATGTGAGCCGCTTCGCTCTCACATCTCCTCGCGGAAGCAGGACGCGCCTGAATAAGCACGTAAAAATTTGTGGGGCCTTCCATGCTAATGGAAGGCCCCACATGCTGTCATTACGTTACCGTGCGGGAATCTACTGCGCCCACCAGAGCATAGAGCGGATCTAAAGCTCTTTTCGCTTCCTTTTCTCTCGAGAAAAGGAAGCCGCCGGAGGCCGGAAGCCCGGCGGGCAGCCCCCCGTATGGCATATGCCCGCTTACAGCTTCTCCTTGATCTTAGCGCGCGGGCCGACGCGGCCGCGGAGGTAATAGAGCTTGGCGCGGCGGACGGCGCCGTTGCGGACGACCTGGATGGTGTCGATGGACGGGGAGTGGACGGGGAAGACCTTTTCGACGCCTACGCCGTAGGAGATGCGGCGGACGGTGATGGTTTCCTCGATGCCGCCGTGCTTCTTGGCGATGACGGTGCCCTCGAAGACCTGGATGCGCTCGCGGGAACCTTCCTTGACCTTTACGTGGACGCGGACGGTGTCGCCGATCTGCACCTTCGGGGCTTCCTTTTGCAGGGCTTCCTTGTTCAGTTCCTGAATGAGATTCATTGCTGTTTTCCTCCATTTTTATAGGCGTTCTTAGGCGTTTTGGTGGGGGAAATGTGTAAAAAATGCGTTCTGTAGCCCCCGCGCGCAGAGGACCGCCCTTTATAGCCCGTACAGGATACCATACTTTCCCCAGAATTGCAAGTTTTTTCTCGAAAAAATTTCACAAATTCCCTTTTGGGTTGGGGGGTGGAATTGTATTGGGGGCGGGTGGGCGGTATAATTGAGAAGCCAGATCATACGAAAACGTTCCGGCGGGCGCGGAGGCCCGCCTCTACATTAAATTTTGGAGGTCCCCCCATGAACATCAAAGAAGCCAAAACCCAGATCCAGAACGCCATGACCGCCTACTTCACCAAGACCCCCTTCGGCGGCTATGCCATCCCCATCGAGCAGCAGCGCCCCGTCTTCCTCATGGGCCCTCCCGGCATCGGCAAGACCGCCATCATGGAGCAGATCGCCGCCGAGCTGGGCGTGGGCCTCGTCTCTTACTCCATGACCCACCACACCCGCCAGAGCGCCCTGGGCCTCCCATTCATCGTCCGCAAAACATACGGCGGCAAGGAGTACGACGTTTCCGAGTACACCATGAGCGAGATCATCGCCTCCGTCTACGAGCTCATGGAGGACAGCGGCGTCTCCGAGGGCATCCTGTTCCTGGACGAGATCAACTGCGTCTCCGAAACCCTGGCCCCCTCCATGCTCCAATTCCTCCAGTACAAGACCTTCGGGCGGCACCGGGTCCCGGAGGGCTGGATCGTGGTCACGGCGGGGAACCCGCCGGAGTACAACAGCTCCGTCCGGGAGTTCGATATCGTCACCTGGGACCGTCTGAAACGGGTGGACGTGGAGCCGGACTTCGACGCCTGGAAGGAGTACGCCTACCGCCGGAGCGTCCACCCCGCCGTGCTGACCTACCTGGAGATCAAAAAGGCCGACTTCTACCAGGTGGAAACCACCGTGGACGGGAAGCGCTTCGTGACGGCCCGGGGCTGGTCGGACCTGTCGGACATGATCCGGCTCTACGAGCAGCACGGCCTGCCGGTGGACGAAAACCTGACGTCCCAATACCTCCAGGACCGGCGGATCGCCAAGGGCTTCGCCGTGTACTACGACCTGTTCAACAAATACCGTTCGGATTACCAGGCGGAGAAAATACTGGACGGAAAGGCTGATCCGGCAATCTGCCAGCGGGCGCGGGCGGCGCAGTTCGACGAGCGGCTCAGCCTCCTGGGGCTGCTCCTGGACAGCGTGACCGCCTGCCTGCGGGAGGTCTGCGAGACGGAGGCGGCGGCGGTGAAGCTGATGGACATCCTGCGGGGCGTGCGCCGGGAGCTTGGGCGGGGCGGAACGGACCTGCCCGCCCTCCTGGAGGCCAGGGCTGCGGAGCGGCGGGACGCCCTGGCGGCGGCCCGGCGGGCGTCCTCCATGACCCGGGAGGACCAGGCCGCCTGGGAGCGGGTCATCCTCACCCTGGAGGCGGAGGCCGCGATGCTGGAACGGGAGCGTCCGGAGAGCGCGGACAAGGGATTTGCACTGCTCACCGCGGATTTTAACAAGCAGACAAAGGCCCTCAAAAAGGCCGCGGCCTCCGGCCAGAGGAAGCTCCACAACCTGTTTGCGTTCTGCGAGGAGGTCTTCACCGCCGAAGGGCAGGAGCTGCTGATCCTGGTGACGGAGCTGACCGTCAGCCCCGTCTGCGCCCGCTTCATCAGCCGCTACGGCTGTGAGGACTACTACGCCTGGAACAAGGCCCTGCTCTTCTACGAGCGCCAGAAGGACATCATCCGGCGCATGGACGAAATCGACTGGAACCTGAACGAGGAGAACTGACCGGAGCGGCCCCGAAAACATTAAATACAGGTATAAAAAAAGCCCAAGTTTTATGGTATAATCAGACATACAAAAAATCCGGGCCCCTACCGGCGGTCTGGGAAGGAGGAAAAACATGGATAATCCGAAACACAGCTTCACCGTCAAGGACGGTGTTCTGACCCAGTACCGGGGCCCCGGCGGGGACGTGGCGCTGCCGGAGGGCATCACGCGGATCGCCTACGCCGCTTTCCGGGACGGCGGGTCCGTCACCCGCATCACCGTCCCGGCGGGGGTGACGGAAATTTCTACCAGCGCCTTTCAGGACTGCGAACACCTGACGGAAATCATCCTCCCGGAGGGCCTGGAGCGCGTCGACGCCTCCGCCTTCTGGGGGTGCAGGTCCCTGAAACGGCTGCGGCTTCCCGCCTCCGTGACCCGCTTCCAGGGCGGCTTCCACCATTGCGACGCCCTGGCGGAGGTGGAGGCCCCCGGCGTGTCCGAGACGGGGAAGGACGCGTTCGGGGACTGCGGCGGCGCGCTGATTCTCCCCCGCCTCCCCCTCTCCGCCCTGGGCCGCGATCAGAAGCTGAACGCCCTCAGCGGCTGGCTCCTGGCCCGGGAGCGGGGCGTCCCCTACGAGCCGGAGGTGGACGCGGCCTACTGGCGCTACATCAAGAGCCAGCGCAAGCGCCTCTACCCCGCCGCCCTCCGGAACGAGCGGCTTATGCGCCTCATGGCGGAACACGGCCTCCTGCCGGAGGAAGATTCCCCGGAGCGGGTGTTTTCCATCACCCCGAAGGGGGTGCTGAAAGCGTACCACGGCCCCGGCGGGGAGGTTACGGTGCCGGAGGGCGTGGTGAAAATCGGGCCGCGGGCCTTTGCCCGCAGCGCCGTCAGCTCCGTGACGCTCCCGGCGGGGTTCACGGAGATCGGCCCCAGCGCCTTTGCCAACTGCAAGAGCCTGGAGGAAATCTACCTCCCGGCGGGGCTCCGCAAAATCGGCGAGGCCGCGTTCTACGGCTGCACGGCCCTGACGTGGGCGGAGCTTCCCGACGGCCTGCGGACCATGGGGGAGAACGCCTTTGCCCGCTGTGAGGCCCTGGGGGGCATCGCCCTGCCGGAGGGGCTGGCGCAGCTGCCGGGCCAGGCGTTCTGGGGCTGCGTGAATCTGGAAGAGGTGCGCCTGCCGGAGGGGCTGATGGTCATCGGCGTGGGGGCCTTCGAGTGCTGCGGGAGGCTGCGGGAGGCGGTGCTGCCCGCCAGCCTGCGGCGGGTGGAGCTGTACGCGTTCCGGGGCTGTACGGCCCTCCGGCGGGTGGTGGTCCTGGGGGACCGGCTCTCGGGGCCGGACAGCGCCTTTGCCCCAGGGGCCGGGCCTCTGCCCTGCATCCTGGCCCGGGCGGGAAGCCCCGCGGAGCGCTTTGCGAAAAAATGCGGATATCCCTTTGAGGCGATTGATTAAATAAGGAGGAAAAATTGATGGAAAACAAAGACTTGGACAACTTCACAAGCGGAGATTTCTGGAAAAAGCTGTTTTCCCCCGGGCCGGACCCGGACCCGGCCCCGGCTCCGTCGCACTTCGTCATTGAGGACGGCGTGCTGAAAAAGTACAAGGGTCCCGGCGGGGACGTCGTGATCCCGGAGGGCGTGTGGCAAATCGGGCAAACCGCATTTTATGAGCAGAAGCGCGTCACGTCAGTACAGTTTCCGAAATCGCTTAGAGCCATTAACCATGAAGCCTTTGCATATTGCACGGCCCTGACGGAGATTATGCTTCCGGAAAAGCTCGGGCGGAAATCGCTCTGCCGGAGGGCCTTGAACACATCGGAACCGGCACTTTCTTCGCCTGCGAGGCCCTGGAGGAAATCACGCTGCCGGAGAGCCTGCAAAGCGTGGATGAGCACACATTCCGAGCCTGTACGTCCCTCAGCCGGGTGGTGGTCCTTGGGGACCTGCCCGCCCTCACGTCCCGCGCTTTCTTCATGGACGGCGAGCCGCGGCCCCGCATCGTTGACCGGGAGGGAAACCTCGTAGAGCTTCCCGCCCCGAAGGAGCCGCCCGCAGAGAAACCCGCCGCAGAGACTGCGGTCCCCTTCGTCATTATGGACGGCGTGCTGGTAAAGTACAACGGCCCCGGCGGGGATGTCGTTGTCCCGGAGGGCGTGCGGGAAATCGCCATGGCCGCGTTCAAGAATCACGGAGATATCGTTTCGGTGACACTGCCGGAGGGCCTTAAAGCGCTCGGCGTCGCCGCTTTCATAGGCTGTACGGCTCTAAATGAGATTGTGCTGCCGGGAAGCCCGGAAATCATCGACGGCTTTGCTTTTGCCAACTGCACAGCTTTGAGGGAAATCGTTGTGCCGGAGGGCTGCACAACCATCCAGCACTGTGCTTTCAGCGGGTGTACGGCCCTGGAAAAAGTCGTGCTGGCCGGGGGCCTGGAACCCGTCGGCCCCGACGTCTTCCGGGACTGCACGGAACGCCTGACCCTCTTTGCCCCCGCCGGAAGCTATGCCATCCAATTCGCCGTCAAAAACCTCATCCCCTTCCAGGCCCTGTAGGGGCGGACCTGCGTGTCCGCCCCTCCCCCCGCGCCCACCGCGCCCGGAGGGATGCCGGAAGCCCCTGCGCAGGGCGGACACATAGGTCCGCCCCTACGGACGGATTCAATCATTATCCATTCTCAATTATCCATTCTCAATTTTCAAATGGAGAAAAGCTATTGACGGAAATCGGAGGACCCCTTATAATGGATGCAAGCTCCTCCGCTCCGGGGGGGACTCGGCTTTGCCGGAATGATGCAGAGGTGAAAGAAATGAAGAGCATTCGGAAAAAAATTACGGTGTGCCTCATTGCGACTGTGCTGATCGCGCTGGTCCTGGTGGGGGCATCCAGTATGCTGCTGAGCTACAGGAGCACCCTTAAAACAGTGGACGCAATGATGAGCCAGACCGCAGTCCTGGCCGCGGAGCGCATCGAGCAGGAACTGAGCGCCTACAAGAATGTGGCCATGGACACTGGGTGCATCTCCCAGCTCTCCTCCGAGACCACCCCCCTGTCCCTGAAACGGTCCATCATTGACGCCCGGGTGAGCATGCACGGCTTCCAGCGGGGCAACCTCATTGGCCCCGACGGCGTCAGCCTCTTCGACGGCAACGACTACTCCGACCGGGAGTACGTCCGCCAGGCCCTCCAGGGGAACGTGTACGTCTCCGAACCCCTGGTCAGCAAAATCACCGGCGAGCTGTCCATCATGGTGGCCGCGCCCCTCTATGAAAACGGGCGCAGCGGCGGGAAAATTGTGGGCGCGGTGTACTTCGTGCCCCCCGAGACCTTCCTCAACGACATCGTCTCCTCCATCAAGATCGGCCAGAACAGCCGCGCCTACATGATCAACAAAAACGGCGACACCATCGCCGACATCACCCTGGACACCATCACCACCCAGAACATCGAGCGGGAGGCCCAGACCGACTCCTCCCTCAAAAGCCGCGCCGCTATCCACGCCGCAATGCGCCGGGGCGAGAACGGCTTCGGCTCCGTCAAAGCCAGCGACGGCCCCCGCTTCCTGGCCTACGCCCCCGTGGGCGGCACCGACGGCTGGAGCGTGGCCGTGGCCGCCCCCAAGAGCAACTACTTAGCCGACACCTACTTCGGGATGCTGATCAGCCTTCTGGTGATGATCCTCTCCAGCCTGGCCTCCGTGGCCGTGGCCCTGCGGCTGTCGGGAAGCATCAGCGGGCCCATGCGGGCCTGCGTGGAGCGGATGCGCCTGCTGGCGGAGGGGAACCTGGACGCCCCCGTGCCCCAGGCCGTGGGGGAGGACGAGACTGCCGAGCTCACCCGCTCCACCGCGGAGATGGTCTCCAGCCTCCGGCTCATCATCAGCGACATCAGCTACCTCCTCAACGAAATGGCCAATCAGAATTTCGACATCCAGTCCGCCCAGCGGGACGCCTACGTGGGCAGCTTCCAGAGCATCCTCGGCTCCATGCGGAACCTGAAACTGAAGCTCAGCGGCACCATGCGCCAGATCGAGAGCTCCGCCGGACAGGTCTCCGCCGCCAGCGGCCAAGTGTCCACCGGGGCCCAGACCCTGAGCCAGGGCTCCATGGAGCAGGCCAGCGCCGTGGAGGAGCTTGCCGCCACCATCAACGATATCTCCTCCATCGCCAAGCAGACCTCCGCCGCTGCAGACGAGGCGGAGCACTATGTGGGCCTGGCCGGGGGCCAGCTGGGCGTCAGCATGGAGCACGTGAAGGAGCTCAACGAGGCCATGGCCCAGATCTCCAAGTCCTCCGAGGAGATCGGGAAGATCATCGCCGCCATCGAGAACATCGCCTTCCAGACCAACATCCTGGCCTTGAACGCCGCCGTGGAGGCCGCCCGGGCGGGCACCGCCGGAAAGGGCTTCGCCGTGGTGGCCGACGAGGTGCGCAGTCTCGCCTCCCGCTCCGACGAGGCCGCGAAGGCCACGAAGGAGCTGATCAAGAGCTCCATCGACTCCGTGTCCGCCGGAAGCCTCGCGGTGGAGCGGGTCACGGAATCCCTGAACCAGACCAGCGAGCTGGCGGGGAACGTCACGACCCAGATGGACGTGGTGGTGGCCGCCGTGGCCAGCCAGACGGAGTCCCTGGCCCAGGTGACGGAGGGCATCGACCAGATCTCCTCCGTGGTCCAGACCAACTCCGCCACCGCCGAGGAGTCCGCCGCCGCCAGCCAGGAGCTGTCCGCCGAGGCGGCGGGGCTCAAGCAGCTGGTGGACCAGTTCACCCTGGCCTCCGAGACGGCCTGAGCGGAATATCGGAACAGCAAGTGAACGCAAGGCCCCGCCTGACCGGGTTCAGGCGGGGTCCCCCTGCGCCGCAGAGCGGACGGGGCACAGAGAGAGGAGAATCGCAGTCATGTCAAAGCAGGCGCAGGCCCGGACGGATATGCTCCACGGGTCCCTGGCGGATAAACTTTTCTGGTTCGCCCTGCCCATCGCGGCCAGCAGTATGCTCCAGCAGCTGTTCAACTCCGCCGACGTGGCGGTGGTGGGCCGCTTCGCCGAGGAGGGGGCCCTGGCCGCCGTGGGGAGCAACACGGTCCTGGTGAATCTGCTGGTGAATGTGTTCGTGGGCCTCTCCGTGGGGGCCAATGTGGTGATCTCCCAGGCCATCGGCCACCGGCGGACGGAGGAGGTGGGCACGGTGGTCCACACGGCCATGCTGTTCTCCCTCTTCTGCGGCCTGGGGTCCATGGCCCTGGGGCTGCTGGCCTCCCGGCCGGTGCTGAGCTGGATGGGGGCGCCGGAGGACGTGCTGGAGCGGGCGGTGCTGTACCTGCGGCTCTACTGCCTGGGCCTGCCCTTCATCATCCCCTACAACTTCGGCGCGGCCATCCTCCGCAGCGTGGGGGACACGAAGCGGCCCATGTACACCCTCATTATCTCCGGGATTCTGAACGTGTGCCTGAACCTGGTGTTCGTGATCGGGTTCCGGATGGGGGTGGCTGGTGTGGCCCTGGCCACGGTGCTGGCGAATCTGTTCAATGCGGCGGCGGTGGTGGTGCTCCTGTGCCGGGAGACGGGGTTCATCCAGCTCCGCCTCCGGGAGCTGCGCATCCGGAGGGCGGTCCTGGGGCGGCTCCTGCGGATCGGCGCGCCGGCGGCCCTCCAGTCGGCGGTGTTCTCCCTGTCCAACATCTGCCTCCAGACGGCCATCAACGGCTTCGGGTCCAGCGTGGTGGCGGGCATGACGGCGGCGGGAAGCCTGGAGTTCTTCGGCTTCTTCATCATCGGGGCTTTCAGCCAGGCGGCGACCACCTTCGCCGGACAGAACTACGGCGCGGGGCAGTACCGGCGCTGCCGGAAGATTCTGCGGCTCTGCCTGGCGGAGGCGGCGGGGGCCTGCCTGGCGCTGTGCATGGTGTTCCTGGTGTTCCGGGACTTCTTTCTGCGGATTTACACCACGGACCCCCTGGAGCTGGAGTACGCTGCCCTGCGCCTCCAGGTCATGGCCCCCCTGATTTTCACCACCTGTACCTATGACAACACGGGCTCCGCCCTCCGGGGCATGGGCCACTCCCTGGTCCCGGCGCTGATTACCGTCCTGGGCACGGTGGTCTTCCGGGTATCCTGGGTCTACACGGTGTTCCCCCACTGGAACACCCTGGCCTCCCTCCTGGCGGTCTACCCCATCTCCTGGCTTCTGACGGGGGCCATGATGGTGTCCTACTACTTCTATGTCCGGCGCCGCTGCCTGCGGTCCGACGCTCCGGACAGTGA
This sequence comes from Oscillibacter sp., assembly GCA_022791875.1. GTDB lineage: Bacteria > Bacillota > Clostridia > Oscillospirales > Oscillospiraceae > Oscillibacter. Next base: position 3,131 of record JAAVZX010000001.1, on the reverse strand, counting down.
GGACGGCTCCGGGCAGGGCGATTACGGCGCGGAAACTCAGGGCGCATAAATACGTATCGTTATCGCATTCAGGGGCCTCCGGCGGGTCTAAAGCGGATCGAAGAGACAAAAATTTGGGCGGAGCCGGACAAATAGCGAAAAACGCTTGCATTTTGGGGCAGGTTGGGATAAAATAACTACGGCTGATTCAAGAGAAGAGAGAAAATGCCCTCCCGCAGGTCGTTTTCTCAAGGCGTCCAGGCCGTCCCGGCCTCCGGCGGGCGGCGGCGTGGATATCTCGTTTAAGATTTGTGAGGAGGAACAAGCTATGCCAACAATTTCTGCCGGTGATTTCCGGAAGGGTATGATTTTCGAGATGGATGGAAAGCCTATGCTGGTGGTGGACTTCCAGCACGTGAAGCCGGGCAAGGGCGCGGCCTTCGTGCGCACGAAGTACAAGAACGTGATCACCGGCGCCATCCGCGAGGATTCCTTCAACCCCTCCGCCAAGTTCGAGCAGGGCAGCGTGGACCGCAAGGACGCTGAGTACAGCTACAACGACGGCGGGCTGTATTACTTCATGGACCCCGAGAGCTACGAGATGACCCCCCTGAACGAGGACGTGCTGGGGGACGGCTTCAAGTTCGTGAAGGAGAACACCGTGTGCAAGCTGGTGAGCTACAAGGGCAGTGTCTTCACCGTGGAGGTGCCCAACTTCATGGACCTGGTGGTCACGGAGACGGAGCCCGGCGTGAAGGGCGACACCGCCACCAACGTCACCAAGAAGGCCACCCTGGAAACCGGCGCGGTGATCCAGGTGCCCCTGTTCATCAACGAGGGCGAGAAGATCCAGGTGGACACCCGGACGGGGGAGTACCTGGGCCGCTGCAAGGAGTAATCCGGTCTTCTCCATCCCGCGGGGCGGGATGCGTTCACTACACCACAGGACGGACTTGACGAAAGGAGTGGCTGCAATGGAGATTACGGAGAAGGTTGCCTATCTGAAGGGCCTGGCTGAGGGCATGGAGCTGGACACGGAGAAGAAGGAGGGCAAATTGCTCTCCAAGATCATCGACGTGCTGGAGGACATCGCCCTGGAGCTGGAGGAAATCCGGGAGGCCCAGGAGGAGCTGGGCGACGGCCTGGACGCCGTCAGCGATGACCTGGAAGACGTGGAGGACCTGCTGTTCGGGGACGATGAGGAGGACGAGGAGGACTTCGAGGACCTCGACGAGGACGAGGACGAAGCCTGCTTCGCCACCACCTGCCCCACCTGCGCGGAGCAGATCTTTTTCGACGACTCCGTCCTGGAGGACGGGGAGGTCATCTGCCCCAACTGCGGGGAGAAGCTGGAGTTTGACCTGAACAGCCTGGACAGCGACGACGAGGAGGACGAGGATGAGTAAGCCTCCCGTCCCGGAGGCGGGCGCTCCCGGGAGCGCCCTGCCGCAGACGTGTCAGTGCATAGAGCGGGAGAGGGCCGCGCCAGCGGCCCTGCCCTGCTGTGCCCGCGCGGGGGGGTACGTAAAAGTGTGAAACGCCGCTGGTTCAGGCGGGGACGCCTGGGCCTGCGGGCTGTGTAAAAGTGTATAGGCAGCGGTATCGAAGTGGTTATAACGGCCCTGACTCGAAATCATGTTACCTGTGCCTAAAACTGAATAATTATCATATGGAAGCGTATCGAAGTGGTCATAACGAGCCGCACTCGAAATGCGGTAGTCCGCAAGGGCTCGTGGGTTCGAATCCCACCGCTTCCGCCACAAAGCCTTGAAAACACTACGTTTTCAAGGCTTTTCTCTTGCGGCAATTTGAAGAAACACTATAACATTGATGCCCTATGATGCCCTGATTTTGATGCCCGCTGTATAGGTTGATATGCAACATTGTCAGGCAGTATGCAAGCCGTGATGCCCTAATGCTGCCCGGATTCCCTAAAAACATATAAAGAGCAGCGCGGAGCTGTAAAGAGATATGTCCCTCACAGCTCCATTCCGCTGCTTCTCCTTTTTGTTTTCTTGGGGGCGTCCTTGCTGGCTGCGTCCTTTTCGGGCACGGCCTTTTGTGGGTGCAGGGCTTTGTGATAGGTTTCCAGCACCGCCTTTTTCCGTTCCAGCCGCACGTCAACGTACTGCGCCGTTACCGCTTCAAGGTTGGTGGAGATACCCAGCGACATACCAATGCCTTTGAGGGTATGCCCCAAAATCTCGCCTACGGTGTAAAAGTCGCCTGTGAGCTGGTGCATATTGGTTGCTGCGGTGTGCCCTTATGGCATAATAAGGACAAATCGGAAAACCCTTGCGGTGCAACGGGTTGACTGGTTTGTCCTTATTCTTTTTCCACTAAAAAAGGCCTTGAAACGGGTCTACGGGAGGGGGTGATAACTAGGGGCTACACTTAAAGGACAAATTTTTTATTTACGTGTGAGCCTAAACTATGTGTTGATTTTTTCACATATTGTCGTATAATGTCGAAAATGAGGTACAGTACTATTTTATCTCAAATTCGATTTCGTGTTCCTACCACCACAAAACTTATTGTTACCCTTCGCTTCTATCGTATCAGGAACTTAGACTAAAACCTTTCTTAACAGCAAAGAAAAAAGCAGCATACGAACACAGAGTATGCTCACGAAATATGGAGGTGCCTATTTAGATGAAGCAATATGGGGTGGATTTGTATGACTTTTGCAATGATGAGGTAAAAGATGCACTTAAGGCTTTCTGTCATCGGATAAACCAATCAGACGCTGATGTATTCATTATTATGGCACACAAGGCCGTGTTGCTTTTTTACATCTTGTTGGCTCAGGGCCATATTGACAAACAAGTGGAAGAAAAGGTCATTGTTTCCAATCTAGCACTAGATTTTGACTGCTGTTATTTGAAGGAAAAGAAAATTGCCATTTTAGATGACATTGTAATCTCAGGGACCACCATTGCATCCACTATCGACAAGTTGCTATCTGTTGGGGTACGTCAAGACAGTATTGATGTAATTGCTATCGCTATTGATCTAGAGCAATTCTCAAAATAAACAATAACCAGCGTGGCGAAACCAGGCAAGACAATCATGTGGGGAGACGCAGCGAAAGGCAAATTGAATAGCAGAATCAAGCGCATCGGGAGAACGGACCCGAAGCTTTCTTAAAGTGG
>JAAVZX010000004.1 GCA_022791875.1 Oscillibacter sp. | reverse complement strand
GAGAGGAAAAAGCGAATTGGTTATGATTGAAATATCTTCAACAAGGGGGATTACATCTTTTGGGTGAAATACCCCTTGACAAATGTTCTCTTGATTCTGGACGCTGTTTGACTCGCCCTCAAGCATATCCTCGTTACTTAAACGACAGTACAAAATGGTGATCTTCTGCTGATCCATTGAGCAATCCTCCTTCGATAATGGGTCAGCTGACAGTACCGTAGTGCATAGGTCCATGTTACCACAGTATTTCGTGTTTGTCATCAGGAAACCGCTCCTTTCTCGGAAAAAATGAGGCGCTTGACCTTATCCGTCAGCGTCTCGCGTCCGTCACACTCTGTTCTGATGATATACCAGGTATTGCCGATTCTCCGCTCGACGGTATCGTGAAACGGATTCTGCGGCTCGTCCCACTGACAAGCAGGAGGAAAGACCATAGGCTCATAACAGGTGCACAGGTCGATGGGCTCATACATATAGTTCTTGAAATACTTGTCAAAATCAACTGTCATTCAATTACCTCTCAAATTCATATGTTTTGTGTGCAGACTGAAACATCTGCAAAATTTCTGGTGGGATATTCTCCACGGTCCGGCGCAGATCCTCCAGCGCCTGGAGTTGCTGAGATACCTCCAGGCGGCGCTTGATGCTCTCCTTGCTGGAATCCAACTGCTTCTTCAATCCGGCGTTCTCGGCCTTGAGCGATTTGTAGGCGGCGTCATACTTCCGCATCCGTGTCTGCATCCGCTCCACGCCAGGGATGTACTGCTCCAGCAGGGCTTCGATCTCGGTACTTTTCTTTTTTGCGTTGAGGGGATTGACCTCACCCAGCAGTTGCAACAGCATATCCCTCTGCCGGTTCAGGTGCGCCGCCTCTTTGAACAACCTGGGCGGGATATGGGTCCTGCCGGTTTCGCTGGCGCTCTCACCCCACTCCAGATCCGGCCATTTTTTGACCATATGCTTCCAAAACCGTCCTGCCACCAAGTTAGTTTCTTTTTGTTACCCACAACATCCTTGGCGTTCAACCGCTTATCCGCCGTCAGCGGGACAAAAGAAAGGTGCATATGGGGCGTTTTCTCGTCCATATGCACCACGGCGGATATGATCGTCTCCTTGGACTGATGTTTTTCTACGAAGCGAAGCGCCTCCTCGAAGAAAGCGCGGATCTCGGCTTTCTTCTTGCCCTTGAAAAACTCCGGGTAGGCTGTCACCAGGGCCTCCACCACTCGAACACTGTCCTTCCGGGTGCGGCACTTGGCCTCGGCGATCTGATGCTCGGCTTCGGCCCGGTACTTCCTTTCCGGCTGAACAAGATGATAGTTGAGGCGGCTCTGGCTGGTGTCCACATCGGGATTACTGGCGTACTTCTCCTTGGTGCGCTCGTTGTGGGCCTCAATGTGACCGATCTCCGGCCCCTTGTACTTGGCGAAACGGAGGATGGCATACTGCGGCTTCTGCATCACCGCTCACCCCGTTTCTTCCATACGATGTCGTAACCCAGCACAGCGGCCAGCTCCAGGACCTCCTTATAGCGGATGGACTCCCGCTGCAACTTGCCGGAGAGATTGGACACGCTCTCGCTCCAGCCGTAGTCGATAGAAAGTTGGTCCACTACCTCTTGCATGGTCATACCGGCGCGGACGATTTGCGCCTTGATTTCATTTCTGATGTTTATATTGAATACCTCCTATAGCGATTTGAATTGGCGTTGATGATGCCCAGGTTACAAGCAGACCTATGGCATTTTGCGGAATTGCGGGAAATTTTGAAAAACAGCGAAAAGTCCCACGGAGCGGCAAACCAGCGTCATTGCCCAGCGGTGTACTGAATCGCGGACTTTCATCTGTCATGGATGAATAACTTCGCTTTTCTCACCACAACCGAAAATAAGTCGGAAATTTTGACCCTGACCAGCCGGAAAAGAAATGCCGCTGACCTTAAAAGAAGCGTACAGTGCGTACAAGCGTACAACGTGACCGACAATTTGTCGCTCACGATGGCAGGTACTCATGTACGAACTGTACGGATGATTTCGGCTCACTGCACATTTTTAAAACTGCCTCGTCACCACCTTTAGCCCCGTGAAGCCCCTGGACCGTTTCCCGTTGCCGATGTAGATGTTGTTGGTCGGCTCTATGTGATAGGTTTCGGCGTTCTGTCCAAGAAAGTTGCAGAAACTTTTCATGGACAAGGCGTTGTAGGCGTTATCTTCGCACCATAGTTTGTAGGCGGCGTACAAAACCCTGGAGCTGGCGGCGGCGTTCGGCTCAAAGGCGATGTAGCCGGAGGACCGCATAAACTCAATAGCGTTGTTGCCATCCGCTACCGCCGCCCTCATATTCTCCTGAGCCTGTGCGCTGATGGTGAAGCGGTAGTCGTTGGCAGTCAGCCGCCGCAGGCCCTCCAGCGCCCAGAGGAAGATGCCCTCCGCCTCGGCGCACATCTTCTCAGCGATAAACGGATCGTCCACCCGGCCCTCTGGCCGCTCCTTGGCGGGCAGGATGATCTGCCGCCGGAAGAAGCCCACGCTCCGGTCATAGAGCGCGTTCAGCGAACCATTGCCCAGGCCCAGGAACCGGACATACAACTGCCCCTGATAGCTCTGTCTGCCCTTCTTCTCCAGGGCCATGGGCAGTTCGGAGGTGACGATGGATTTGATGTTGTTGGTCTGGGGCAGGGCCTCCAGCTTCATATCATCGTCCACCAGCAGAAGCTGATGCTCCAGGTCGGCGCGGGCAAAGGGATTGGTCTCCACCTTGGCGATACTGCCGGTGTTCATGTTCTGCCCAAGTAGAGCGCGGAGGACCACGCCGGTCCGGGACTTGCCCTCGCCGCCTTTTCCGGTAATGATGAGCATTTTCTGCCCCTTGGTGGACGGGATAAGGCAGTAGCCTATGTACTCCTGAAGTGTCAGAATATCGTCCGGCTCCAGCAGGCTGTCCAGAAATGTCAGCCACGTCGCAGGCGCAGGGGCATCCGGAATATAGAGGACAGGCAGGCGGTTGGTGCAGAAATCCTTTTCTTCATAAAACCTGCCATCGAGAAACAATGTTCCGTTGGCAACATGTACCCTGTTCTGAAAGACCGGCATAGATGGGCACCAGCACTCAACCCGCAGGGCATCCAGCAGATTTGCCGCCCGTTTTGCCACCCCGGAGGCGACATAGGGCTTGATGCGTTCCAGGATGTTCTTCTTCAACATCGTCTCGTCCGTCACCCGGCCCTCGGTGGTGAAAAAGGTGTCATGGACACAGAGCATGGGGTGGTCCTGTAAAAATTCTTCGCAGAACAGGACCTCGTTGATCTTCTTGCCATCGTACCAGATGGGGTAATCTTCCTCCTCATCCGGCGGATAGCGGGCGGCGCGGGTCATAACATTATAAGCGTTCAAAACGGCTTCCTCCTTCAAATTTTTTGGCTGTCTGATTTGCCTGCCTTAATATACAAAAAATTTGGCTATAGACCTCAAATCCGGCATATTTGCATGAGAAAACAAAAGCGGCCCGGAAAACCTGCAAAAACGCAGTCTACCGGGCCGCTTTGAAATCGACAGGATTTGCTATCTATCCACTGGATTCTGTGGTAAAATGGAAAAAACGACAGGAGGACACCCTCATGGCTGAACATCTCCCTGGCACAACCGGAGAACGAATCACCGAACTGCGGGAAGGCGCGGGGCTGACTATAGAAGAACTGGCGGTGAAAGTCGGTGTCAACGCCACCACGCTGGGGCGCATGGAAAAAGGCCAGACGCAGAAAATCGGTGACGATGTGCTGACCGCCCTGGCGCGGGAATTCAATGTCTCCACTGACTTCCTGCTTGGCCTGACTAGCATCCCAGACAGGAAGAATTACGACATTGCTGAACTGGGCCTGTCCGCTCAGGCAGCTCGGAACCTCTATACAAGTCAACGCCGATGTGGTCAACCGCTTACTGGAACATCCTCGATTCGCTGTGATGACTGCTATGATCGCGCAGTATCTGGATGACGCCTTTGCCGCTGGAGTTGCTGTGCAAAATCAATTTCTCAGTTCTATGAGCGATATTCTTTTAGGCATTGGACGGAATGAGCCAGAACAGAGCGTAGCGGCGAAAGAAGCGGTCCAAGCCTTCAATTTATCAAAAGTGCCTCCCCATCAGGTAGAACTGACCAAAATGCAAAATACGTTTATGGCTATCCTGCGGGAATTGAAACAAACGACTGGTTCAAATCTGGAACCAGCGAAAGCGGCGACAAAGGAAATCATAGATAAGATGATGTCAGAGCTGACCACGGAGCGGGCCGCACTGAACAATCTGCGGAGCAAGCTGCCACGTTGATTTCGCTGCGGCGGGACGGGAGACGAGGGACGGGGGCTGTATATACCTTTTGTCCATCCCAAAATCAGGCGGCGGGATGGTTGCTGCCGCTCCATCTTGCCGCATGATTTCCTGGTGCGGGAAAGTGTCTGCGCCAGACCGCGCCGCCCCTTTCCCGCGCCAGCCGGGACAAAAGGTATAACACGCTAGACTTTCTCCGAAAGTCGTGTGCCAAGAGTGGAGGTCTTCCCCCTTGGATTCCCCCTCCATTCTCGGCTTAACAAATGATGTATTGGTCTGCTTCCTGTCAGGCCAAGGGCATTCTCTACCTCTTTCTGTGTCATTCCCTTTGCCAACTTCTCTTTGATTTGCGGCAATAGCTCCATTGTGTGTTGATATTTCCTTGCCATAAATTACAACCCCCTGTGTAGTTATTATCCTACACAGGGGGCGTTTTGTCTTTTGTCCGTTTTTACTGGGTCAGTGCATTTCTTCTACCCGCCTTTTTTATGCCTGAAAAAACCGGAACAATCTTTGAACTGCCCGGCAATTATTCTTTGTGGGAAACATATCTTTCAATTTCAATCATCAGCTCATGTGGTTTGATATCCAGTGCCGCCAAAATTTTAAAAAGGGAGTCAATGTTCGGACTCCGCAAGCCTCTTTCAATCTTGCTGTAATGAGTTCTGTCTAAGCCGGCAAGACTACTTAATACATCTTGAGTTAGTTCTTTCCGTTTTAGACTCTCTTTAATAGCGTGCCCTACCGTGAGCGCAGCAGACGCCAGCGCGAACGGGACAAGCAGAAGCAGTCAGAACAGGAAAAAAGCGCATAACCCATTACGGGGGCTTGCCATATGGCAGGTCCCCTTTTTGTTCTGTGAATTTCAATCCATGTGAAATCAGCGAACAAAATAGCACCAGCGTAACAGTTTATCGTGAAAACACGCAACGCCGATCAACGAACACGGTACGTTGTCCCCTGCTGGTTTTTCATGATTGTAGATGACCTCACGCTGAACGCTGAAATTCGATATGCGCTCCTATGGCCTGGGCATTGTGAACAGCCGCCCAGGCCGATAGGAGTGCTTTCTAATCTTACGCCGGATGGCGAATACAATTTTGAAATGGAGAACGATTTTTATGAATATCAGGAATGAAATCAAAGCCTACATTGTCCGGGAGGGCTTCATCATGAGCGAGCTGGTGGAAAAGCTGGCCGAACAGTATGATTGGAGTCCCAGTGTCCCCAACCTCTCCGATAAGCTGCGCCGGGAGTCTCTGCGCTGCAAAGAAGCTGTCGAACTGGCTGACGCTCTCGGTTATGACCTCGTTTGGCAGAAGCGGAGATAAGGGGGAGCGATCATGAAAGTTGCGATCAGTGAGATCAAAATAAACCCTGGGCGGCGTCCGGTCAATCTGGACGGGATCAACGAATTGGCTCGGAGTATTTCTGCGATTGGCCTGCTCAACCCCATTACCATTGACCAGGAACATACCCTCGTTGCAGGCCTGCACCGTCTGGAAGCCGCCAAAATGCTGGGCTGGACGGAGATCGAGTGTAACGTCTGCACCCTTGATGTCTTGCAAACGGAACTGGCCGAAATTGACGAGAATGTTGTGCGTACTGAACTGTTTGTGATAGAGTACGGGGAACTGTTGGAGAGCCGGAAAGCGATTTACGAATCCCTCCACCCGGAAACCAAAGCCGGACAGGCGCAGGCGGCAGGAATGAACCGGGCGCTTGGGAACAATGTCAGCGACAAAATGTCGGCGACGTTGAAACCCTTCTCTCAGGACACCGCCGGCAAGCTGGGCGTATCGCCCCGGACGATAGAACGAACCATTCAAATGATGAATGGCCTGACGGAAGATACATGGGAAGTCTTTCGTTATTTTCCCAATTATAAGCTCAATCAGAGCAACGCCATGAAACTCTCACGCATGGAACCCGGTAAGCAGAAAACCGCCGGTATCTTGCTGGCCTCCAGTCAGATTCGATCCTTAGATGAGTATCAGCCCACAGAGGTACGCGCCGCTCCGGGACATGCGAAATCGTCCCGGCAGCAGAAGGCGGAATTTTTGGAGAGCGTTGCGGACCTGAAGGACCCTACCAAAGATTGCAGGCAGTCGCCGGAAGCCTTTATTTTGGAATACAGCGGACGCTTCATTGTCCTTCAGGGTGTGCAGGACGGATAGATTTTGGCGGCTGACCATGCCAGCTGCCGTCGGAGCGAGAAGCTGTGGGAGCTGTCCATCATTCTGAATGAGGCCAGCAAACGAGTGGGAGGCCCGTTCTGGATCATGGGTTTATGAGAAACTCCTCCTAGTCCAATCTATGTCCAGAAAAAATTATAGAAAAAAGCAAGAGGGACTGGCTTAAAATGCAGTCCCTCTAAATGATTTTACTTCCCATAATTTTTTCTGTAGAATTCATATATCCCTACAAAACAACGATGCAAAGTAGGGAGTATGAGTTTTGGAATTACCGCCCGGATTTGAAATGGATGCCTCATTTTAGTGCCGGAACCTGTTGCGATACAGCAGGTTCCGGCGATTTCTTTTCTTCTTCAGGTGTCCTCTATTATATTTTTGTGGCTTCACTTTTGTGGTTTATGCGGGTTTCGTTTTTCCAAAGCCGATACCTTAGCCCAGGCGGAGCATGAACAGGGAGGCCCCGGCAGACTTAGCCGGCAGCACGACCGGCGTGGCGCTGATCACCCGCAGGGAGACTCTGTCGCCCTTGCGCAGCGGCACCAGGATCGTGCTGGAGAAGTGGGTTGCGGCCAGCTGCGGAGTCATGATGGAGGCTTTATTGATTTCATTGTTGATTACGATCTGAGCAGCGCCTGTCACCGCTGTGGAGGGATTGAAGTGATAGGAAATCTGGTAGTATCCGTCTTTTTGCACAATAAACTCGCTGCTGGCTTTATCGAAGCCAATATCTGTGGACCTCTGCCCGACATTCGGCAGCGGCACCGTGATACCTGATAGACTGGTGCCCAATGGATCGGGGAGGATGGTGCCCCCAGTGGTATTTGCAGCAAAGGCGGAGGTGGCTGTGATGTTGGGACCGGTGGGGCCCGTAGGGACGGTGGGACCAGCGGGACCCTGTGCAGGGGTGGCATCCAGCGCGCACTGCATCTTGGATTTCAGGAGGAGCTGGTTCTGCACGGTGGTTTCCAGCAGGTCCTTGACACTCCCATTGGCGTCCAGCACGTCTTTCACGGTAGCGGCGGGACCGCTGAGGCCGGGCCAAGGATATATTGCAGCTTCTCGCCCTCGGCGTTCAGGATATGGCTCATTCCTAACTCCTCCATCGCAATGGAGGAAAGAATCTGATTGACTGCGTCTTCCCGATGGATGGGCGGGTCAACATTGGGAAAGCTGGGCAGAGACATAAAAGAATCTCCTTTCTAAGTGGGTGTGCACACCAGAAAACAGAAGCATCTCCGTCACTGCCCCCGACTATTACTCCGTCCCCAACGACACCAAGTTAAGCCCCGCCTACTTAGTAGTCAGCCTCCCCGACGCACCCTACAGCAACGGCCTGTACTACAAATTCATCGCTAAAATCTTTAACCCCTGATGAGGGGATGCGGGGGCCTCCGGCGGGTTCCTTTTCTTGAGAGAAAAGGAACCGAAAAGAGCTTTAACTCGACGCGAATCTGGTGGGCGTTAAAGCCTGTTGCGCCGGAACCGCGTGCCTGCGGGTGGGGCATACCTTGCTGGTATGCCCCACAGTTTTTTTAGAAGCTGGAGCGCCCTGTTTCAATCGTGCAGTCGCCCAGAGTGGCGAACAAATAATATTCAGTATTGGTTTCGTTTTTCTTGATGGTCATGCTGAAATCCATGCGGCCACCGTTAACAGATACGCTGGACTCGACAATATCGGGAGCCTGGCTTCCGGAGGTGAATACCCCAGGGCGTACGAGGTCTGCCTGGCTTGGATCAAAGTCGCTGACGATCATGCTGAAGCGTACCCGGTTTCCGTCCTGGTCGACGCGTACATCGCTGATCCGGAGCCCACAGGCGGTGTTAGTGCCGGTGGTATCGCCTCCGCTGGGAGTATTGCCGCCATTGCTGGGGGTATCGTTGTCAGAGCCGCCGTTGTTGCCGCTGGAGGCGGAGAGGTTGTTCAGGCTGAACACACCGTCTTTAACAGCGGACTTCAAAGCGGATTCAACCTCCGCGGGACTCATCGGACCGCGGGCCAGCAGGCAGGCGGCAGAAGCCGCAGCAAGAGGGCAGCTGTAGGATGTGCCCTCGCGCAGAGAATGTACATTTTGGTTGTTCACGTGCTGGACCACAACAGGGATGTCAACGCCGGGAAGAAGCAGCTCCGCGGAGTTGCTGAACGAAGCCATAGCCCCGGAACGGTCGGTGCTTCCGACGGAGATATATCCACTGATGGCAGATGAGTGCGTAGGGCAGACGCGGCAGTCGTCCAGTCCCTCGTTACCGCTGGCAACCAGGACTGTGTTGGTTTTCACAGCATTTCGGATTGCGGCGCAAAGCTGGTCCTCAGCACCGACCTGGCATGTTGGCAAAACGCCGGAGATAGACATGGAGATCACGCTTCCGGGATATTTAGTGACCGCAGTATTGATCGCGGCAACAAGGTTCTCGTCGCTGACGGGGCCGGCGTTTTTCACCTTTAGGGCAAGCAGATTGATACGGACACCCGCTGCGGCTGTAGCTCCGCAGAGGACGGACAGCGTTGCGGTGCCGTGGGTGTCGCCTGCCTCGGGCGCGACGTTAGAGTCGTTGTCAGTGAAGTCCCAGGAAGAGAGTAGGTTAACGTGTTCGTACTCCTGGAGGATACTCAGGTCCATGCCGGAGTCGATCAGGCACACGGTCGGGGTTGAAGTGAATTCGGCGGCGTGGGCCTGCTTGAAAGCGGAGAAGCCTACCTGGGTTGTAGCCCAATTGTTCATGCAGGGGTTTGTCCCGGCGGCGGAGGCGGGGAACTGGAAGAGGGCGGCGATCAGGATCACGGCAAGGATGGTGGAAATGTTTTTTTTCATTGTGTATCCTTCCCTTCTTTGTATTTGGCTTTGCTGTAACCCCATATTAGGCTCAAAAGTGAGGGTATATTTCAGGTGTATTTAACGTTATGTGTGGGTCCTTCCATGTCAATGGAAGGACCCACTTGCATTGCACTGCGTTACCGTGTGACAGGCTATAACGCCCACCAGAGCATAGAGCGGTATTAAAAAGTTCTTTTGCTTACTTTTCTTTCAAGAAAAGTAAGCCGCCGGAGGCCGGAAGCCCGGCTGGCAGCCCCCCGTTTGGGTTGACTTTCAAGTTAAGGATTGGTAGAATGTACGTATAACGAGGGGGTGCGGAGATGGATCGTGAGGCGTGGGCGCGGAAGATGGGGGAGATTTTGGAGGAGACGGGGTGCTCGAAGGCGGGGTTTGCTGCGCTTTGCGGGGTTTCTGAGCCTACGGTGGGGAACTGGTGCAAGGGGGTGCGGCCTCAGAAGAGGGAGGGGTTTATCAGGATTGGGTTTGCTGCCGGGTATGATTTGGAGGGTGTGAATGCGCTGCTTCAGGATTATGGGGAGTATCCGGCGCTGTATGCGAAGGTTCCGGAGGACTGCGTTTATATTTATGCGCTGCGGTCTGGGAAGCCGGCGGCGGAGCGGTGGAAATTCTGCAAGGAGCAGATCGCGATGCTGCCTGTGCGGGAGCCTTGCTTCGGGACGGGCTATGTGGATCACATGCTGGAGAGTGTGGAGGACGAAGAGCAGCTGATGCGGTTCATTGAGCAGAATTCTGCGGTGAACCGGACGGCTTACCAGAACTTTTACGGCTATCTGGACGAGTTTCTCAGGAAAAATCTGCGCATGGTGCGCTGGGAGGACGAGGGGGAAGAGGCGCAGGGGAAGAAGCCTGTGAAAAGGGCGAAAAAGTCTCTGAACGAGGAAGAGGCCAAGGCCGAAAAGGATAAGAAGGACAGCTTCTGGACCCGTTTTGCGGACCAGCATCATTGGTGCTCGTCCCTGTGGACCTTCATGTCCGGTGTGAACCAGCGGAAGTGGCCGAATATGGAAGGGCCGCTGCGCTGGAAGCTGATGGCGCTGGGCATCCGGCTGAACATGAACGAGGACCAGCTGGACAAGCTGCTGCTTCTGGGGCGCATGAGCGAGCTGCGGACGTGGGTGCCGCTGGAGGCGGCGGTCATACAGGCCGTGCGGGACGCGGAAGACCTGGATTTGATCCATCCCGGCCCCGGCGACGATTTCAGCCGCTTCGTCTGTCACGCCCTGGGGGAGCAGAGCATCCCGGAGGCGGGGGAATTCCTGAGATATGTGCGGATTCCGGAGACGGCGCTGCTGCTGGACCCGGAGAGCGGGGAGGTAGAAATCCGGGATCTGACGCTGCGGGATGAGTGGACCATCCGCTGGAACAGCCAGAGGGGGAGGCTGGAGTTCCGGGACGCGCCGGGGCAGAAGACGGAGACGGCCCGGTTCTCCCTGCGCCGCGAGGAAGAGCTGGACGAGGTGGTGCCGGAGGTGCGGTGGATGTTCTCCGGGAACGGGGAGGAAACGGAGCTGGAAGAGGGGGGCCGGATCGTCATCCGGGATGCGTCCGGGAAGACGCTGGGCGTGCTGCTGTACGAGCCGTTGAGCGCGGATCTGAAATGGGACTGGTTTCCGCTGGGGCGGCGGAAGGCCGCTACCGTCGGGAGCGATCAGGGCCGGTGCCAGCTGATTCATACGGGACGGAAGATCGCGTCCCAGCAGTTCCGGATCGAGGAGAAAGAGGGACGGCATTGGGTGTCGGACTGCGGGAGCCGGACGGTGACGCGTCTGAACAGCGCGCCGCTGAGGGAGCCCGCGGCGCTGAACCCGGGGGACCGCCTGAGCGTGGAGAAGTCATATTTTATCTATGCCGGGGAGGGGCTTCTGTACACCCGGAAATAGGAAGGGGAGGAAGGGCGCATGGCGTCTATCAGGGAACGGTTTGAGACGTTGGGGTATGCGGGGGCGTTCGGCCCGTGGGAGGCAGAGAAATTCCTGAACAGAGACCAGACCGCGGCCTGCGTGTGCCGGATGGTGCGGCGGAGCGGTGGGTTTGAGGAGCGGCGGGTGCTGAAAGCCGTGCCGATCATCGATCCGGCGGACTATTTCTCGGAGCCGGAAGAGGCGTACCGGGAGATCCGGGCGGCGGAGTGCCAGGCGGCGGTGAACGAGGTGCGGGTGATGTACGAGCTCCAGGACTGCCCCCATATCGTGCGCTACCTGGACTACCGGACCGTGGACTGGTCCGAAGAGGACTCGGAGAGAACGGGCTGCGATCTGCTGCTTCTGATGGAGGCGCTTACGCCTCTGGCGGAGCAGCAGCGGAAGGGGCCCCTGTCCGAGGGGGATATCCTCACCATCGGGCAGCATATGTGCAGGGCGCTGGCGTGGTGCCACGGGAAGCATGTACTCCACCGGGACGTAAAGCCGGAGAACATCTTCCGGAACAGCTACGGGGCCTACCTGCTGGGCGACTTCGGAATCGCGCGGATCCTGGAGGGGGGCCAGCGGGCCAGCACCAACATGGGGACGTATCCCTATATGGCCCCTGAGCAGGTTCACAGCCCCGAGGGCTACGACCACCGCGCCGACCTCTGCGGCCTGGGCCTTACCCTGTATACCCTGTGCAACCAGAACCGCCCGCCGTTCTGCAAGGGCGGGGAGGGGAAAATGCAGATCGCCCGGGCCGTGATGCGGCGTCTGGACGGGGAGGCGCTGCCGCCGCTGGAGGGAATCAGCCGGGAGCTTGACGCGGTGATCCGGAAAGCCTGCGCCCACCGGCCCGAGGACCGGTATCAGAGCGCGGAGGCGTTTCTGGCGGCGTTGGATGGTGTTATTCTGCATAGGGCGCAGGCGGCGCAGGAAGCCGTGTCCGCCGCAAGGGTGCCTGCTCCTGCGCCGGTTTCAAAGCCTGCTCCGGAGGCAGTTCCGAAGCCGGAGGTGAAGCCTGCTCCGGCACCTGAAGCGAAGCCGGTTGAGAAGCCTGTCCCGGAGGCTGAGCCGGCCGATCCGCTGGCGCGGAAGTTCTGGGAAGAGCTGAAAAAGGCTGAGGCGGGAGACGCTATGGCTCAGTGCGGGGTTTCTAATCTGTACCTGTATGGGAGCGGAACAGAGAAGAACCTTACGGAGAGCGCGAAATGGCTGCGCCGCGCCTGCGAACAGGGCCTGCCTTATGCGCTCTGTATGCAGGGCGATCGGTTTGCGGAGGGCGCCGGGGTGCCCAAGGATGATCAGATGGCCATGGCGTGGTACAGACAAGCCGCGGACAGGGGGTATTCGGTTGCTTATTTTAACCTGGGGAAGTGCTATTTCGACGGCAAGGGTGTGGCTAAGGATCGGGAACGGGCTTTCCAATATTATCTGCTGGCCGCGGACATGGGGAATCCCAGGGGGCAGGTAGAGGCGGGACACTGCTATCTCACAGGTACGGGGACGGAGCGCAATTCCAAGAAAGCGGTGGAGCTGTACCAGAAGGCCGAGGGCCGTGGATTGGTGAACGCCAGCTTCTATCTGGGACTGTGCTATTTCAGCGGACGGGGCGTTCCGCGGAACTATGAGCAGGCCCTTTGGTATTTCAGGAAGATAAGAACTGCGAAGGTGCGTGAGCAGATCGCCGGTACATGCTTTTTCCGGGATGAGCCGGATGTGCGGAATTTTTTGACTGTGATGGACCTGTATGACAAGATGCTGGCCCAGGACGACCTCCAGGCGCAGTATGAGCTTGGGCGGCGGTTTTACAGCGGGGACGGGGTGCCTGCCAGCGTGTCCAGGGCGGTGGATCTGCTGAGCAAGGCCGCTGAGCGGGGACATGGCGAGGCGCGGTCGCTTCTGCCACATGCTAAGCAGCGGCTTGCCGACCTGCGGCGGTATCAGTGAGGACGTGAACCGAAAATATTGCTGAAAAATACCCCCTTTCTGTATGGTAGAGTGCCATATGGAAAGGGGGGTTTTCCGATGAGAAAATCGGGGAATAGATGCAGCGGCAATATGGGCTGTGAAGGTGCGGCGTGTAACGGCGGGACGCCCTGTAAGCCATACAGGGCGCGGCAGCGTCCACAGCGGCGGTTTCCGTCCGGCCCGCCGGCCAGGCCGATGCTGGCGCTGGATTTGGATGATATTCTGAGGCGGATTGAGGAACGGCTAGCGGATTTGGAAGTGGAGGAGTCCGAGGAGGACGAAGATTTTTGAAGGAGGACGGAACGATGACGGATTTTTTTATGGGCGTTGGGGAAGACGGGGAGGTCTGCCTGTGCGAGACGCTGTTTACGTGCGTGGATGAGATTGCGGGGAAGCATTATGTGTTCTATACGGACCGGAGCGCGGACGAGGACGGGTGTATGCGGGTGTATGCGTCCAGCTATGATCCGGAGGATAAGGAGCCGCTTTTGATTCCTATCGAGGACGAGGATGAATGGGAAAATCTGAACCGGATACTGATGGACTGGATGGACAACCCCGACGATCCATAAAGCCGCTATTCAGTAAAATAATGTGTGGGACCTTCCATGCCCATGGAAGGTCCCACCAGCTTTGCACCCCCGTTTCAGCGCACAAGCCATAGCAACTACCAGATTCGCGTCGAGTTAAAGCTCTTTTCGGTTCCTTTTCTCTCGAGAAAAGGAACCCGCCGGAGGCCCCCCCGCCCGCCGGAGGCAGATGGGTGCTTGCAGTTTAGCCGAAGATCCAATATAATGGGATTATCGAGAGGGGTGGGGATTTGCTGAAGAAGCGGTTTGATATTGAGAAGCAGCTTTATTTGTTTCAGGTGTTCGGAATTGTCGTGACGGCGGCGCTTTGTCTGGTGCTGACGATTTCTGTGACGCTGGAGCGGCATAACCGGCAGCAGGAGGAGGAATTGCTGCAAAAGTGCGTGGTACTGTCGAGGAGCAAATATGTGGTAGAGGCGTTGGAGAGCGGGAACAGCGGGGGACTGGGGGAATATCTGGATATCTATATCAAGTCTATCGCTAATCTGGATTTTGTGGCGGTGTGCGATACGGGAAGTACGTGCATCTATTACCCGAACCGTGCGTTCGTCGGGCGGACGCTGCGGTTCGGCGGGGAGGACCGTGTGCTGGAGGGTGAGGACCCTTATATCGTCATCGTGGAGCGGACGGGGTATGGGCTGGAGATGGTCTATGCGCCGGTGCGGGACCGGGGAGGCGGGCTGGTGGGGTATGTTATTCTGTCCGCGTTCCATCAGGCTTCCGCCGGGGAGGTCCAGCCGCTTTTGTACGTCTATATGGCGATTTCGTTCGGAACCGCTTTTTTGGGGATTTTTATCTCCATGTCTATCCGGCGGCGGACCTTGAAGGTGCTGCAGGGGAAACGGGTGGAGGAGTACCGGCGGCTGAGCGATGAGCGGAACGAGGTCTTGGACGCGCTGGAAGAGGCGATCGTGGCTATCAACCGCAAGGGCGAGGTTATTATGATGAACAAGGCGTTTCTGAAAATGCTGGGGTGCTCGGAGCAGCTTCTGCGGTACGAGGGGGAGCTGCGGGAGATTTTTCCTGAGACGGCGCTGCTTCGCGTGGTGGAAACCGGAACGGCGGAGTACAACATCAGCGTCCGGATTCACGGGGAGGACTACGTGTCCAGCCGGGTGCCTGTTTACGAGGGCGGGCGGCTGATTGGTGCGGCGTCTATTTCCCGGAACGTGACGGAAATTCAGCGGCTGGGGCGGGAGCTGACGGAGACAACTCAGATGGTGGATACGCTGCGGTCGTTCAGCCACGATTTCAACAATAAGCTCCATGTGATTCTGGGGTATCTGGAACAGCAGGATACCAACGAGGCCAAGAATTTTATCATCAACAACGCCGGAGCCGCGTCCGTGAACATCGGGCGGGTGACGCGGGAGATTGAATCTACGGGGATTGCCGCGATCATCATCGGGAAAATGGTGGAGGCCAGCCGCTACGGCATCCGTCTGGACCTCCAGGCCGACAGCTACTGCAAAAACCTTACCGGCGGGGTGTCCTTCGACTGCTACGTGACCGTTCTGGGGAACCTGCTGCAAAACGCCATCGACGAGCTGCGGGAGTGCGGGGGGAAGGTGAAGGATATCAGTCTGGGGCTGTTTATCGACGAGGATTATACGATCCTGACCGTGACCGACACCGGGCGGGGTATGCCCGCGGAGGTGCGGGAGCGGCTGTTTGAAAAGGACAGCTCTACCAAGGGCGGCGGACACGGCGTGGGGATGTTCCTGGTGAAGGAGCTGGTGGAGAAGAACCACGGGGCGATTGAGGTGGATACGGAGATGGGCGAGGGAACGTCGATCACGGTGTCCTTCCAGCGGGAGGGAGGCGGAAAGGAGCGGGTATGTATCGAGTGATTATCGTGGAGGACGAGCCGGAGATCGCGCGGGTGACGAAGAGCTGTGTGGAAAAATATCCGGAGTTCCAGGTGAAGGCCATTTTCTCCAATGGGCAGGAATCTTTGAATTATATCTGGCTGAATCCTGTGGATTTGATTATTCTGGATTTGTTTATGCCCCAGATGAACGGGAAGGAGTTCCTTTATCGGCTTCGGAAGGAGAATTTGTTTGCCGACGTGATTGTGGTTACAGCCGATTCGGAGAGCGAGAGCATTCGGGAGGTGCTGCCCTTTGGGGTGGTGGACTACCTGCTGAAGCCGTTCAGCGCTGACCGCTTCTCCGAAGCGCTGGAGCGCTTTATCCAGCGGCGCAGGATCGTGAATACCATAGGCGGCCTGGATCAGCAGGCCATCGACGCGGCGTTCAGCAACCCGGCGGAGGCGGATGCCGCGGAGCGCCGGAGGCAGTTGGCGGACAAGGGCCTGCGGGCCGAAGACTACGAGCGGCTAAGGAGCATTCTGGCGGGGCGTCCGGAGGAATCGTTTCCGCTGGATCAGCTTGCGGAGTGGATGGGTCTGTCGAAGGTGACGGTGCGGCGGCATTTGAATGAGATGATTAAGGCCCGGGAGGCGGTGAGCGGCGTGGAGACGGCCCTGGGGGGCCAGCCGGTGATGCGGTACAGGCTGCGGAGGGGGGAGACGCCGTGACGCTGAAAGAGATCGAGTACCTTTTGGCCATCGCCCAGCACGCCTCCATCAGCAAAGCGGCCAGGGCGCTTTATGTGGCCCAGCCGAGTCTGACCCACGCCATTCAGACGGTGGAAAAGGAAGTGGGCTTCCGCATTTTTGAGCGGGGGCGCTCCGGTGTGACGGTGACGGAACGGGGGGAAGAACTGCTGAGCGATATCCGCACGGTCTACGAGCGCATGGCGGTGGTGCAGAGTAAATATGTGGAGAGACAGCCGGAACGGCTGGAATTTTCTGTCAGTGTGCAGCATTTTTCCCCAGCCAGGGAGGCCATTCCGGCCTTTTTGGCGGGAATTGAGGAACCATTTTACAATGTGAAGTTTCTGGAGGGGCAGATTACGGACGTGATTGCCGACGTGGCGGCAGGACGAAGCGAGATCGGCTTCCTTCATTTTCCGGACGAGAAGGAGCCGGTGATTTTGAAGGAGCTGCGCAACGAAAAGCTGGAGTTCTACGGCATTATGCGCTCCGCCCCCTGCCTGCTTCTGAGCAGGGAGCACCCCCTGGCGGAGTCGGCGGAGCCGCTCTCGCCGCAGGACATGGCCCCATACCCGCTGGTGTCATACGATTACGAGATCTACGGCGTCCCCTTGCTCCAGGCGGATCGAAGGATCGTCGTCAGCGACAGCCTGACGATGCTGAACCTGCTGGTCCACACAAAAGCGTGCGCGGTAGGCGTGGTGTTCTTGGGAAACCATCTGCTGGCGGAAAACGGAGTAGTCACACGGTCGCTGCGGGGCGTGAAGCCGCTGAGATTTGGGTGGATTAAGAAAGCGGACACATTGCTGCAGCCGCTGGCGAAGCGGTATCTGCGGATGCTGAACCCGGAGTGAACGGGGGGCCTCCGGCGGGTTACTTTTTCTCGAGAGAAAAAGTAACCAAAAAGAGCTTTAACTCGACGCGAATCTGGTGGTTGCTGTGGCTTGTGCGCCGAAACGAAGGTGCTGTGCATGCGGTCCTTACCTCGTTTCGAGGTAAGGACCACAGATTTTTTTACGTCCTGAAAAGAAAAACTGTGGGGCATACCGAGAAGGTATGCCCCACACGCAGGCACGTCGTTACCGTGTGACAGGCTTTCGCACCCACCAGGGTATAGAGCGAAGATAAAGCTCTTTTCGCTTCCTTTTCTCTCGAGAAAAGGAAGCCGCCGGAGGCCCCCCGTATGCAGGCCCCGTATCAATATCCAGGCTTATCCATAGATTTCATCTATGGATAAGGATACTTTTTACATATTTGCCCGGAGGGGGAAGGGATGGTATAATCATTCTTGTAGATAATAGCTAAAATTTATCCGGCGGAGGGGTGAAGGGCGTGAGCGAGATCATCATTGAGGCGGAGAATATTAAGAAGGTCTTCTCCGGGGTCGTGGCGATTGAGGGGATCGACTTTGAGCTGCGTAAGGGGGAAGTCCATGCACTCATGGGTGAGAACGGCGCGGGGAAGTCTACCCTCTCTAAAATTATCGCCGGGATTTATCAGGCCGACGGGGGGCAGATGAAAGTCGGCGGGAAGGTGGAGAGCTTTTCCAGCGTGCGGGAGGCGGTGGACCATGGGGTGTCTATCGTGACCCAGGAGTTCAGCCTTTTGCCGGATCTGTCCATTATGGAGAACATTTTCCTGGCGGACCCGGGGTACTATAAGCACCGCTTCCTCCAGGATAAAAAGGCGATGGAGCGGGAGACGCGGAGCCTTTTGCAGCTGTTCGGGATGGAAAATTCCATCGATCCGCGGGCTAAGATTTCCCAGCTGTCTGTGGCGCAGATGCAGGTCATCGAGATTTTGAAGGCTGTGTCTACGCAGGCACAGGTGATCATTCTGGATGAGCCGACGGCGTCGCTGTCGGTGAAGGAAATCGCCATCCTCTTTGACATCGTGCGAAAGCTGAAAGCTGAGGGCGTGGCGTTCATCATCGTCTCCCATAAAATCAACGAAATCTACGAAATCTCGGATCGGATCACCGTCCTGCGGGACGGGCGGCTGATTCTGAAAGGCGTGGAAACGGCTGGGCTGGCCCAGAGCGAGCTGATCAAGGCCATGGTGGGCCGGGAGGTCCAGGACCTGTACGGCGCAGGGGCCTCCGCCGCCCGCCTGGACTGGAGGAACGAACCCGTCGCCTTTGAGGCCCGCGACATCACCGATCAGAACGGCTACACCCGCGGTATCTCCTTCCAGGTCCGCCGGGGCGAGATCGCAGGCTTCTCCGGCCTGGTGGGGGCGGGGCGCACGGAGCTGATGCGGGCCATCTTCCAGGCGGACCCCCGCCGGGGCGGCGAGGTCCTGGTGGAGGGCCAGCGTGTCACCGGAAAGAGCATCCGCAGTTCTGTCTCCGCGGGCCTGGGCTTCGTGCCCGAGGACCGGAAGACGGAGGGTCTGATCCAGGAGCTGAGCGTGCTGAAAAACATCGGCCTTGCGAAGCTGGCTGATCGGGGCGGAGCCGTGCTGAACAGCCGGGCCGAGGAGGCGGACTGCGAGGAAATGATCCGCCGGATGGAGATCAAAACCGCCAACATCGACCTCCTTGTGAAGAGCCTCAGCGGCGGCAACCAGCAGAAGGTGCTCCTGGCGAAGTGGATTCTGCTGGAGCCAAAGGTGCTGATCATCGACGAGCCCACCCGGGGCGTGGACATCGGCGCGAAGTCCGACATCTACGCGATCCTGCGGAGCCTTGCGGCCCAGGGCATGGCGATTATTCTCGTGTCCTCGGAGATTCCGGAGGTCATGGGGGTGTGCGACACCATCTACGTGATGAAGGAGGGCCGCGTGACGGCGGTGCTTCCCGCCGGGGAGGCCACGGAGGAAACCATCGGATATTATTCGACCATAGGAGGGGATGGAACATGAACCGGGAACGGACCTTGCAGAACGGCGGCGCGGGGGCGCGCATCGCCAAGGAGTACAAGACGGAGCTGTCCATGCTGGCGATTTTCGCCGTATTCTTCGCGGTGCTCAGCTTCGCCTCGCCCTACTTCCTCACCGTAAAGAACATCATGAACGTCATGAGCCAGGTGTCCACCACCTCCATGCTGGCCATCGGCATGACCATCGTGATCATCACCTCGGGCATCGACCTGTCCGTAGGCGCGACCCTGGGCCTGTCGGGCATGATCGGGTGCATGGTGCTGATGAACACGCAGAATATGTTCCTGGGGGTGCTGATCATCCTGGCTGTCGGGATGCTGGTGGGCCTGGTGAACGGCTTCCTGATCGGCTACTTACAGCTTCCGGCCTTCATCGTCACCCTGGGCACCATGCAGATCTGCCGGAGCCTGGACTACGTGATCTCCGACGCCAACACGGCCTCCAAATTCCCGGAGATCTACAGCTTCCTGGGAAAGGGGAAAATCGGCGGCGCGTTCCCCGTGTACATCCTGTTCATCTTCGGCATGTTCGCCATTTTCATCTGGGTCATGGGGCGGACGAAGTTCGGCCGTTTCCTGTACGCCATCGGCTCCAGCGCGGAGTCGGCCCGGCTGACGGGCATCAACGTGAAGTTCAACGTGATGATGGCCTACGTCATCTCCGGCCTGATGTGCGGCTTTGCGGCGTGGATCATGACCAGCCGCCTGATGGCCTGCGACGCCACCTACGGCGACGGCATGGAGATGGACGCCATCGCGGCCGCCGTCATCGGCGGAACCAGCATGAGCGGCGGCAAGGGGACCCTGTGGGGCACGATCATCGGCGTGTTCCTGGTGGGCTTCCTGCGCAACGCCCTCAACATCCTGGGCGTGAATCCTTACTGGCAGGGCACCGCAATCGGCGCTGTGATCGTGGTGGCCGTGCTGGCGGAGAAGCTATCCAAACTCAAGGTCAAAAAAGCGTAAATTAAAGGAGGAAACATGAAATGAAGAAAACTCTGGAACTCTTGCTGTGCGTGTGCATGTTGATCGGCCTGCTGGCGGGCTGAGGCGGCGGAAGCGCCCCCTCCGGCGGCAGCAATGACAGCGGAAGCAGCAGCGGCGGCAGCGGCAGCAGCGAGCCGGCCCCGGCTGAGGCGGTGAAGGTGGCGTACCTGACGCCCTCCCTGGATGTGCCCTTCTGGCGCTACATGCGCCACGGCGTGGAGGACGAACTGGGCAAGGTGGGCATCGAGTGCGTGACCTACGACTCCAAGGACGACGCCAACACCCAGATGTCCAACGCTCAGGACGCCATCACCAAGCAGGTGGACGCCATCGTCATCTCCCCCACGGACTCCGCATCCTGCGTGTCCGTGCTGTCCCTGGCTGAGGAGTCCGGCGTGCCCGTGGTGATCTGCGACATCGGCACCGACTCCGGCGAGTACGTCTCCTTCATCAGCACCGACAACCTCTCCGGCGGCAAGGCCATCGGCGAGTACATCGCCTCCCAGCTGGAGCCCGGCACCGAGGTCGCCCAGATCGCCCTGAACCAGGCCCGGATCAACGGCGTCCTCCGCAAGGACGGCTTCGATGAGGGCATCGCCACCAACGACCTGGTGGACGTGGAGTTCAAGCAGATGGAGAAGGTGAACCGCTCCGAGGGCGAGACCTTCGCCCAGGACCTGATCACCGCCCATCCCAACCTGGGCGCCATCTTCTGCCACTCCGAGGACCCCTCCATGGGCGCTGCCTCCGCTCTGGAAGCGGCGGGCCGTGAGGACGTGCTGATCGCCGCGTTCGACTGCTCCCCCGAGGTCGTCGAGGGCATCCGCAGCGGCCGCATCGCAGGCACCTCCGCCCAGCAGCCCGTGCTCATGGGCCGCTACGCCGCTCAGTGCGTCATCGACCACCTGGACGGCAAGGACGTGGAGAAGGAAATCACCCTGGACACCCTTCTGGTGACCAAGGACAATATCGACGAGGTCTACGACACCCTGGTGGAAGTGGCCCTGACGGACGAATAAGGTTTCGGCATTTGGCCGGACGGAGTGTGAAAAGCTCCGTCCGGCTTTTTCCGATCCGAGGACAAAAATTTGTCTCGACGCGCCGGAAATTTTTTGGTATACTGGTGAGAGCTGAAAATTGAGGAGGCGCTTGCCATGTTTGTTGCGTTGAGAAGCCCGGAGCTGACGGTGGTGATCGAGGACGTTGGGGCGCAGCTGGCGTCCGTCCGGAACGTCCGGGGGACCGAGTATCTCTGGCAGGGGGACCCAGCTGTCTGGCCCCGGCGCGCGCCGCTGCTGTTCCCCATCATTGCACGGCTGAAGGGTCAACAGTATACACTGGAGGGGAAGACCTACACGATTCCCACCCACGGCTTCTGCCGCACGGCCCCTTTCAAAGTCGTGGAGCAGAGCGAGAGCCGGGTGTCCTTCCGCTATGAGGACACGGAGGAAACGAGACAGGTCTACCCGTTTTCCTTTGCTCTGACCGTGACCTACAGCCTGGAGGGGAACTGCCTGCGCAAGAGCCACCAGGTGGAGAACCGGTCGGAGGGGGCCATGCTCTACGAGCTGGGGGGCCACGACGGCTTCCGCGCCCCGCTGGAAGAGGGCGAGTCCATGTCCGATTACGCCATCCGGCTTCCCGGCGTGGAGGCGGTCAGGCCCTACGGCATGGACGGGGAAAACATGATTACGCCAAAGACGGCTTCCCATCCCCTGCCAAAGGGGCGGATGCCGCTGAAACCCTCCGTCTACGGCCTGGATACCATCATCCTGGACGAACTGCCGGAGCGCCGGGCCCTGCTGGTGGACGGCGCGGACCGGCCCCGGGTAACTATGGAGTTTCCGGACTTCCCCTTCCTGGGGGTCTGGACGGCCGCGAAGGACTTTGATACGAATTACGTCTGCATCGAGCCCTGGACCACCCTGCCGGACGCGGTTTTCGCGGGCCGGGGACTGGCTGACAAGCCGGGGATCCGGACCCTGGAGGCCGGGGCGCGGGAGACGCTGACTTATACAACCTGGTTTGACTGACAGCCCGCCAGGGGATTAGGGAGAGTGATTGAGATGGATTTGAAGACGGTATTGGGCGGGGTCCTGGGCCTGGCCGTGGGAGACGCTCTGGGCGTGCCCGTGGAGTTCAGGAGCCGGGAGGCCCTGGAGCGGAACCCCGTGGCGGACATGCGGGGCTACGGGACCCACAGCCAGCCCGCAGGCACCTGGTCGGACGACGCCTCCATGGCGCTGTGCCTGCTGGAGAGCCTCAGCGTCAAGGGCGTGGACTACGAGGACATGATGTCCCGGTTCCTCCGCTGGGGGGAGACGGGGTATATGACGCCCTACGGGGAGGCGTTCGACATGGGCGGCGCCACCCAGAACGCGCTGGCTGAGTATTCCCGGGGGAAGCCCGCCCTGGAGTGCGGCGGACGGCGGGAGTATGACAACGGAAACGGGTCCGTGATGCGGATTCTGCCTCTGGCGCTGTACCTGCACGAAACGGCGGGCAGCGATTTCCCGGAGCGGGCGGAGGCGTATGAGATCATTCATTCCGCGTCCGCCGTGTCCCACGCCCATCCGGTGAGCAAGATGGCCTGCGGGTTTTACTGCGCCGCGGCGAACGCGGTGCTCTGCGGGCAGGATATCGGCGAAGCGCTGGACACGGCCAGGGCGTTTTACCGCAAGGAGCCGGATTTTTCGCCGTGGCTGGAGCGCAAGTTTGCCAGGGTGGACAAGAAGGTCCTGGAGGCTTTGCCCCGGGAGAA
Organism: Oscillibacter sp.; assembly: GCA_022791875.1. Lineage (GTDB taxonomy): Bacteria > Bacillota > Clostridia > Oscillospirales > Oscillospiraceae > Oscillibacter. Next base: position 28,944 of record JAAVZX010000004.1, on the reverse strand, counting down.
GGTCCAGAGCGGCGGGTTCGCCGTTCATACGCTGGAGGCGGCGATCTGGTGCCTGCTGCGGCATGAGGATTTCCGCGGCTGCGTGCTGGAGGCGGTGAACCTGGGGGACGACACGGACACCACCGGCGCGGTGGCGGGGGGCCTGGCGGGCCTGCGCTGCGGTCCGGAGGGCATTCCGGAGGAATGGCTGAACGTGCTGGCGAAGCGGGCGGAGATCGAGGCCCTTTGCGGGCAGTTTTATGAAAGCCTGGGGGCGCGGGCATGAAAGTGGATCTGCATACCCACAGCACCGCTTCTGATGGGCAGTATTCACCGGCGGAGCTGGTGGGCCTGGCGAAGGCGCGGGGCATTGAGGTTTTGGCCCTCACGGATCACGACACCACCGACGGTACGGATGAGGCCATCGAGGCCGGAGCGGCTCAGGGCGTGCGGGTCCTGCGGGGCGTGGAGCTGAGCGCGAAGGGGTACAGGCACCTGCATATTCTGGGCCTGAATTTTGACAGGGTCGCGCCGGATTTGCAGGCCCTGTGCGCCTGGATGAAGGAGGGGCGGGACCAGAGGAAGTACCGCATCGTCGATTTTTTGAAGGAAAAGGGCGTCCGGATTTCCTTAGAAGAGGTGGAGGAACTCGCGGGCGGCAACATCATAGGCCGTCCCCATTTCGCCCAGGCCATGGTCCGCCGCGGCTATGTCTCCGACACAAAGGAGGCGTTTGCCCGCTACCTGGACACTCCGGAATACAGCCGTATCGAGCGGCCCAAACCGGAGGCCAAAGCCTGCGTGGAAGCTATCAAAGCGGCAGGCGGCAAGTCCTCCCTGGCCCACCCGTACCAGCTGAAACTGGAGGATGAAGCCCTGGAAGCGCTGATAAGGCAGATGAAGGACTGGGGCCTGGACGCCCTGGAATGTTACTACTCCAAGCACACGCCGGAACAGACCGCTTTCTACCTCCGCCTCGCAGAAAAGTACGGCCTGCACGCCACCGCCGGGAGCGACTTCCACGGGGAGCGCGTGAAGCCTGATGTGCAATTGACGCCCTGGGCGTTGGATGTGGGCTGGCTGTGCTGAGGGGTCCCGCCTGCTGGTCCCAGCTGACTTTGCCTTTCAGGGGGTGCGTGCCGTGCGCGTGGTCTTTTTGGATGTCGATGGGGTGGTGTGTACGCCGCTGAGTCTGCGGCTGAGCCGGATTCTGCGGAGGCCCGTTGAGCGGCAGTGCCTGGACCCTGCGGCGCTGTTTTGGCTGCGGCGGCTGGTGCGGCGGAGCGGGGCGCGGATTGTGCTCTCGTCCTCCTGGCGGGAAGCGCTGACGGCGGATGACCCCTATTGCCGCTCTATTTTGGATTACCTGTACGTCTGCCTGGCGCGGAACGGGACACCGGTTTTTGACGCGGCTCCGGTTTTCGATTACGGCGGGAAGGGCGGCGAGATTGCCGCGTGGCTGGAGGCCCATTCCTGTGAGCGCTATGCGGTTCTGGACGACCATGACTGCTTTGCCGACGCGCCGGAGGTCCGCGCTCATTGGGTCCTGATTCCGGACAGCCGCGGCCTGCGTTGCAGGGAAGCACGAGCGGCATTGAAGATGCTGACAAAATAGCAAAAGCCCAGGGAAATCAACCGGTTTCCCTGGACTTTTTTCGTAAAAAGTACGCGAACAGCAGATCCTACGGTAGAGGCAGAGGGCAACAGTGAAAAAGTGATCTGCCAGGGTCCAGGGAGGCGCGTGCCTCCCTGGTGAGGTCCAGGGGCAAAGCCCCTGGCCGCCGGAGGCGGGAAGCCCCGCTGGCAGCCCCCCGTCCTTCGTCCCCCGTATTGCAGACCTCTCACTCCGCTGCGCGTTCGTTCATGCGGGATTTGTCGACGCGGAAATAGATGAAGGTCCCAGTGGCCAGGAGGGCGGCGTCTTCCGAGCGGATTTCTACGTCGATGAGGACGGTGGAGCGGCCGCGGTGGCGGACTTTGGCTTCGGCGCGGATGATGCCGCGGGGGCGGTTGTTCAGGAAGTTCAGGGTGCCGTTTTGGGTGACGTAGTGGCGGCCGTCGCTGTGGGCGGCGGTGCCGGCGGCTTCGTCGGCTAAGGCGTAGAGATTGCCGCCGTGAACCATGCCGTAAGGGTTCAGGCTTTCCTTGCGGATGTCTAAGAGGCAGACGGCGTGGTCGGGTTCCAGGGTTTCCAGTTCGTAAAAATTGTGATCGGAAAATGAGTTGGGGTTCAGCTTCAATTCCTCCAGGTGTTCTTCTTTGGTGCGCATGGCGATGTTGTTCTCCTTTCTTGTGCTGAAGTCTACTTTACCACATGGCCGGGGATTTTACCAGCGTTTTTCTTTTTTTCAAAATGGGGGTTGACAAATCTGAACCGGCATGTATAATGAACATATGAGCAGTCGTTCATATATTCATTTGAAAAGGGGGCGTTCTATGGAGGACCGGTATAATGTGGAGTGCTGTGACTTTATGCACGCGCATGAGGACTTGGTGGAGAAAGTGCGGCGGGAACTGCCGGACGAGGATTTGCTGTACGACCTGACGGAGCTGTTCCGGATTTTCGGGGATTCGACCCGGGTGCGGATTCTGTACGTGCTGTTTGAGTCGGAGATGTGCGTGTGCGATATCGCGCAGCTTCTTGGGATGACCCAGTCGGCTATCTCGCACCAGCTTCGGGCGCTGAAAAACGTGCGGCTGGTCAAGGCCCGCAGGGAGGGAAAGACCGTGTTCTACTCCCTGGCGGACGAACACGTGAAGACTATCATTAACCAGGGCCTGGAGCATGTTTCGGAGTAGGTACTTCGCCTCTATCACAATATTTTACATGTACATGGGAGGAAAATGACTATGAAAAAGCGTTTCAAGCTCACCGATCTGGACTGCGCGAACTGCGCGGCGAAAATGGAGGCCGCTATCAAGAAAATCGACGGCGTTCACGACGCCACGGTCAGCTTCATGGCCCAGAAAATGACCATCGACGCGGACGACGCCCGCTTTGACGCCATCATGCAGGAGGTCGTTTCCGTGTGCAAAAAGGTGGAGCCTGACTGCATTATCAACCTCTGAGGGCGCGGCCCCCAGGCAGAAAAGGAGGCGCTCAGCCTATGAAAAACCTCTCCCGGAAGCAGCGGAAAATGCTGTACCGGATTCTGGCGGCGGCGGTGCTGCTGGCCGCAGTCAAGATTGTGCCGTCCGCGGCGCGGCTGGACGGCGTGCCGCTGCTCTGGCTGCTGTATCTGGTTCCCTATGCCGTGATCGGCTGGGACGTTCTTTACAAGGCCGTGCGCAACATCCTCAACGGCCAGGTCTTCGATGAGAATTTCCTCATGGCCCTTGCGACTGTAGGGGCCTTCGCCACCGGGGAGTACGCGGAAGCGGTGTTCGTCATGCTCTTCTACCAGGTGGGGGAGCTGTTCCAGGACTACGCCGTGGGGAAGTCGCGGCAGTCCATCGCCGCTCTGATGGACATCCGGCCCGATACCGCCAACCTGGAGCTGGAGGACGGGAGCTTGGAGGAAGTGGACCCGGAGGACGTGGAGGTGGAGGCCGTTGTGGTGATCCGGCCCGGTGAGCGGGTGCCGTTGGACGGCGTTGTGATCGAAGGTACATCGGCTTTGGATACAGCGGCGCTCACCGGCGAGCCGGTTCCGCGGGACGTGGGACCCGGGGACGCGGTGATCAGCGGGTGCGTGAACCAGTCGGGGCTGCTGCGGGTGCGGGTGACGAAGCCCTGCGAGGAGTCTACGGTGTCCAAAATTCTGGATCTGGTGGAGAACGCCGGAGAGAAAAAAGCGGCCAGCGAGAATTTCATCACAAGATTTGCAAGGTACTATACCCCCTGCGTGGTGCTGGCCGCGGCAGCGCTGTTTCTGATTCCTACCGCGATGCTGGCGCTGTTCTCCGCGCCGCCCGCGTTTCTGGCGGGGACCGTGTGGACGGATTGGCTGCACAGGGCGCTGATTTTCCTGGTGATCTCCTGCCCCTGCGCGCTGGTTATCTCCGTGCCGCTGAGCTTCTTCGGGGGCATCGGCGGGGCGTCGAAGTGCGGCGTACTGGTGAAGGGGAGCAACTATCTGGAGGCTTTGGCGAAGACGGAAACCGTGGTGTTCGACAAGACCGGAACCCTGACCCAGGGCAGCTTCGCCGTCACCGCCCTGCACCCGGCGGAGGGCTTTGACGAGGCCGCTCTGCTGGAGTACGCGGCACTGGCGGAGAGCTGGTCCAGCCACCCGATTTCGCTGTCGCTTCGGAAAGCGTATGGAAAGGAAATCGACGCCGGACGCGTCACAGACGTGGAGGAAATCGCCGGGCACGGCGTGTGCGCGAAGGTGGACGGGAAGCGTGTGTGCGCGGGAAACAGCCGCCTGATGGAGAAGGAACGCGCGGCGGACTGGAAGCCCTGCGAGCTCCCCGGAACCATCGTCCACGTGACGGCGGCGGGCAAATACGCGGGCCACATCATTATTTCGGACCTCCCGAAGCCGGAGGCGCGGACGCTGGCGGAACATCTGAAAGCCGCGGGCGTCAGGAAGACCGTGATGCTCACCGGGGACACGGAGGGAGCCGCAAAGGCCGTCGCCCAGGAGCTGGGTCTGGACGAGTACCACGCGGGGCTGCTGCCCGCGGATAAGGTGGCGCGTGTGGAAGCCCTGCTGGCGGAGAAGTCCCATGGGAGTACCCTGGCTTTCGTGGGAGACGGCATCAACGACGCGCCGGTGCTGACCCGCGCGGACGTGGGCATCGCCATGGGGGCCCTGGGGTCCGACGCCGCCATCGAGGCCGCGGACATCGTGCTGATGGACGATAACCCCCAGAAAATTGCGGCGGCTATGGGAATTTCACGGAAAACCCTGCGGATTGTGAAGCAGAATATCTGGTTCGCACTGGGGGTGAAGGGCGCGGTGCTGCTGCTGGGAGCGCTGGGCATGGCGAATATGTGGGAGGCCGTGTTCGCGGACGTGGGCGTGGCGTTCCTGGCGATTTTGAACGCGATGCGGTGCCTCCGGGTGGAGGAATTCAAGTAAATTTTACGCGAGGGGGAACGGCTTTTGCATAGGCCGCTCCCCCTTTTTTGCGGGCATGAAAAAAACGGCGGAATCCCGCCGCTGGCTCTTGCTTTTTTGACTTTTTTTGCTATACTGTTTTATAAGGAGAGGAGCGGAGCGGAGCATATGCAGAAAATTGATTTGCAGACCTGGCCGCGGAGGGAGCTTTACGAGTTCTTTTCCGCGTCGTCGAACCCGTTTTACAGCGTCACGTTTTCCGTAGATGTGACGAACCTTTGCCGCTACACGAAGGCCAACGGCCTGTCGTTTTATTACAGCCTGATTTATCTTTGCACGCAGGCGGTGAACAGCGTGGAGGCCATGCGCTACGCGGTTCACGAGGGAGAGATTGTGCTGCTGGACCGCCGGGAGCCCAGCTTTACGGACCTGAATCCGGGAAGCGAGTTTTTCCACATTACGTCCGTGCCGTGCGAGGGCACAATGGCGGATTTCTGCCGCGCCGCCCTGTCGGCGAGCCGGAGCCAGACGGCCTTTCTGGACCCCAGCAAGGAATCTCCGGACCTGATTTACTTCTCCAGCGTCCCCTGGTTTGACATGACAGCCGTAACCAGCGAGCGCGACTTCGACCGGGACGACACCGTCCCCCGCATCACCTGGGGCCGCTACACCGAGGACTGGCGCGGCCACAGGAACCTCCACATAGCCATAGAGTTAAACCACCGCTTCGCCGACGGATTACATGTGGGAAAATTTTACGAAGATTTAACGCACCGTATAGAAACGCTATAACCAACAAAAGAAAGTGATCTGCCAGGGTCCAGGGAGGCGCACGCCTCCCTGGTGGGAGTCCAGATGGCAAAGCCCTCTGGCCGCCGGAGGCCCCCCGTCCCCCCGCGGGGATCACTTCCGCTTTTTCCTCCGCGTAATCTTGACCGCTTTTTCCTTCTCAGGCGCGGGCGCAGGCACCGGCGGTGTGGGGGGCTGTTCGGTGGGGCGGAAGATTTTTTTGAGGTGGTTGTAGATGGTGCCGCCCTGGGCGGAGCCGAATTCTTTGACGAGGGCGTTGCAGAGGCTTTGGCGGTCGGTGGCTTTGAGGACGAAAGGGAGGGCGAGGCAGGACTCGATGGAGGGGCGGAGGCCCACTTCCTGGAAGGCGGTGCCGTAGCGGGCGCGGAGGGCGTCGATGGAGGCGGCGTAGCCCTTGTCCTGGCTGATGACGTAGGCATAGTCCGCTTCCCGCTTGCCCACGAGGACGCCCAGCTCCGTGATGATCTGGAAGTCGATGGAGTTTTTGCCGCCGCGGACGCTCTCGATATACTGGATGTTGGCCTTCGAGTTGGCGCAGAGCTTTTGAATTTTGATGAGGGGGAGGCCCTTCTGGTAGAAAATCAGGACGGTGTCTTCCTTGGCCAGCATGTCGACGCCTTTGAGGCCGGTGCCGATGTTGTTGTCGCCGTCCACGAGAAAAATCATTTTCATGTAAGCTGAATTCCTTTTTTTGGATTTTATTATTTCCGCCGGGGTACGGCGGAGGGTGTTTTTGCAGGGTTATTTCACTCAGTATAGCATCATTGCGAAGAAAATACAAGCAAATCCGCAGAACTTCTTTTGTCCGTTCCGGCACTGTTCCCTCCTGACAGGGCTGGAAACAATTTGACACTCTTTTTTATCCTTTTTGTTTCGACTTTTTTCGACGGATACTTTATAATGGAGTCAGCGTTTTTTCAGAACACAAAATATATGCCCTGCCAGCTGCCGCTGGAGGGCTTGACATAGATGGCAGGAGAGGAAAATATATGGCGGGAAAGAGACTGAAGAAGACGGCGAAGAAGCGGGGCCGTCTGGCCGGAACGCTGGCCGTTCTGGCGGCACTGGGGATTCTGCTGACCGCGGGGGGATCGAGCGGCATCGCCGTAGGGTCCCCGGCGGAGGCGGCGACGGCGGAGGGCCTGCGCCTGGAGGAGCGGGAAGAAACGGTTCGCATGGAGAAGGCCGCGCCACAGCCGGAGGAGGAGAAGGAGGCATCAGGCCCGGTGCCGGAATCGGAACCGGTGGAAAACGATTATTTTGACGATATCGTCTTCATGGGCGATTCCAGGACAGAGGGATTTTATCTGTACAGTGGCATGAAGCAGCACGGGCAGTACCTGTACGCCGTAGGCGCGACGGTGGAGTCGGTGTTTACGAAGAATGCCTGGGAGATTCAGAAGGGCAGAAAAGTGCCTCTCTTGGACGCCCTGGCGGAATTGGACTGCAAGAAAGTATATCTGATGTTCGGCGTGAACGAGCTGGGCTGGACGAAGCTCGAGAATTTCACGAACCAATACAGCAAGCTCATCGACCGCATCCGCGAAGACCACCCGGAAGCCCAGGTAGTGCTCCAATCCATCCTCCCCGTAACGGCCAAAGAGGACGCCAAAGGCACCTACGTCAACAACGCCCGCATCCGCACCTACAACGAAGCCCTCCAGACCCTGGCCGCCGAAAAAGACTGCCCCTACATCAACGTAGCCGAAGCCGTCACCGGCCCAGACGGGTGCCTCCCCGTCAAATGGACCACCGATGGGGTGCATCTCAACGTGGAGGGGTGCCGGGTGTGGCTCCATTACCTGCGGACACACAGCGTATCGTAGGTGCCTGCATACGGGGACTGCCTCCGGCGGCCAGGGGCTTTGCCCCTGGACCCCACCAGCCCTTTGAAAAGGGCTGGACCCTAAACTTTATCTGGGGTAAACCGGAGACGGTTTACCCCAGAGAGATTTTTTTAGGGGGTCGAGGCTAAGCAGGCGGAGAGGGACCAGGTGCGCCAGTCGGTGCAGACGCTGCGGGCTGTCTCGCGGCGGCGGGCAATGATGTCGCAGAGGCGCTCATCCTTCGACCACCAGTCGCCCTCGTAGGCGCTGGCGGGCTTCGTGCCGTCCAGGCGGTCCAGTTGGCTCAGCGTGTCGAAGGACAGGCTGTAAAGGAGATAGTGGACACTGACGACGGGACTTTCGTGGTTCAGATAGCGGTCTACCTGGTCCCTGGCGACCAGGAAGTCTACGGGGACGCAGTTGATGAAAATCCAGCCTGCCAGCGCGATCGGAAAGGCCGCGCGGCAGAAGCCGAAGCCCGGCCTGCGGATTTTCCAGAGGGCCGTCAGGAAAAAGAGGGCCATCATCCCCATGCCCCAGTAGGTCATGCAGCGCTTGAAGCTCAGGCCGTAAGTGCCCACGTACAGCGACATCCGCCACGCCGCCGAGGCCAGCAGTACCAGGCTTTCCGCCACCAGGACCGCCGACATGCCCCGTACCGCCGTCCAGCTCCGCCCGGAGGGCCTGGAGAGGGTCAGCGCGCCCAGGATGACCGTCAGGTTCACCGCCGTCACGCCCACCATCTGGAAGAAGCCGCTCCGCGCCCACTCGGCGTAGCTGATGCCGTGCTTCGCCAGGTAGGCGGGACCGCCGAAGAGGCCCGCGGACTGGACCGCCAGGAACAGCAGGTACAGCGCCGCCAGCGCCCCCAGAACCAGGAGGAACGCCGCGCCGTCCGTATGGATGGGAGGCTTTTCCGCGCCCTTGCGAAGGGGCTTGGGGTAGTCGAGGCTGTAGAGGAAGCTGAAAATGAAGGGCGTCAGGGCCAGGCCCCAGAAGAGGTTCCAGAGGGTGACGGTGAAGTGGCCGGCAGCGAAGCTGCGAAGGCTGGCCGTGGCGGCGGCGAAGAGGGCGTCGGCGGAGGCCAGGACCGGCAGGAGCAGGGCTACCAGCGCCACGGCGCCCAGTGCGCCAGCGGTGAGGGCGAAGGTGCGCTTGCCGTCCCGGGGCCGTCCGGCGGGGGTCGCCGCCGCGAAGGACGCCCAGAGGTTCCCCAGGAGGCCGTAGAGGCACAGGAGGCAGCGCTCCCAGAGCATGAGGGGGTTGCTCCAGGGCAGGGAGGCGGTGCCGGAGAGGGCGTGGACGGGCAGGAGGACCAGGAGGGCCAGGAGGTTCCAGTAGCGGAAGTACCAGTTGGAGCTGAGGGCCATGGTGAGGGCCAGGAAAAGATTGGCAAGAAGGAGGACGCGGTTGGAGCGGCGGGCCAGGGAGGCGGGGCCGTTCCAGAGGTAGTACAGGGCGTACCAGGCGAAGACGGCCGCGGTAAGCCCCGCCGACGGGAAGGGGGAGCGCCACAGGGCCGTGTGCGCCGTCAGGAGACAGAAGCAGAGGACGGGGAGAAGCAGACGGCGGTATTTTGCGTCGACTTCCCGGACCGGCGCGGGATTTTGGGCAGGCTTCGCCGTGCCCTCAGAGGGGAGGGCCTTTTCGTGTTCGTTCATGATTTGATTCTCCTATTCAGATTGTCCGCTGTGTGCGGACATTTTTTGATCACGGCGGGGCGCGGAGGCCGCTACAGCGCGGCCCAGTTGCTGGGGGTGAACAGTACCAGCAGAATCAGGACTGCCATAAAAAGGATGAAAAGCAGGATCAGGGCGCTGACTAATTTTCCTAGAAATTTCATGGCTTTTCCTCCGGGACGTACTCCAGAATGTCCCCGGGCTGGCAGTCCAGGGCGGCGCAGATGGCCTCCAGGGTGGAGAAGCGGACGGCCTTCGCCTTGTTGTTTTTCAGGATGGACAGATTCGCCAGGGTGACGTCCACCTTCTCCGAGAGCTGGGAGAGGGACATTTTGCGCTTCGCCATCATGACATCCAGGTTGACCATAATCATAGGCCCCACCTCATATTGTCAGGTCATTTTCCGCCTTCATCTCCGCCGCCTGGCGGAAGAGGGCGGACATGACCAGGCACAGCAGCCCCGCCATGGCGAAGATGGGGACGAAGAGGGCGTTGTAGGAGGCCAGCGGCTGGGCGGAACGGTAGTAGGCGACGTTGAAAACCACCCGCACCAGGGCCGCGGCAGCGATGAGGAAGCAGTTCCGAGCGGCTCTGTAGAGGCTGTCGCCGTTTTCGGCGGAGAACGGGTTCCCCGCGAGGATGGTCCCCACCACCCGGCGGGCCTGCCGGAGAATGCACAGGGTCTGGAAGCCGGAGAAGACCAGGAAGAGCATCAGGACAATCTGGTAGGCGTCGAACTCCGCCCAGCACCAGAACCACATCAGGGCGGTGCCGAAGATTCCGGCCATGACGATATCGTCCTCGCCGGGGAAGAGGATGGTGGCGAAGTAGGTCCGAACGCCGCCTAGGAGTCCGTCGCCGCCGCCGAGGAAGACGGCGGTGGGCACCAGATAGAGAATGATAACGTTGCAGACCAGGGCAATTCCCAGGAGCAGATTCAGGATTCCGGCAATTTTTTGCACCGGGACATTCATGTGAGCATTCCCCCTTTTTCTGGTATCCTACCACAGTGTTTATTGAAAGTCAATGCTTTTTTATCGTTTTTCGATAAAAACGATGTGGGAGGGAGAGGCGCAGATGGCTCTTGACAGCCTTATGGAAACGTGGTAGACTACAATAGTTCTAAAAGAAACTGTTTATAAATGAACGAAAAAGGGGTGCGTGATGGGACCGACAATAGCACAGCTGACGCGGTTTTCGCAGTATTTCAGAAGGTTCTATGCCCGCCAGTTTACGCCGCTGATGGAGCGCACGGGGCTGACGATACGGGATATTATGGTGCTGCTGTTTCTGGCGAACCACCCGGAGCAGGACACGGCGCGGGACGTGGTGGAGTACCGGGGGCTGTCGAAGTCGCAGGTGTCGCAGGCGGTGGAGGTCCTGACGGGGCGGGGGGTGCTGGAGCGCAGTCCGGACCGGGAGGACCGGCGGGTGGTTCATCTGAGAATCACGGAGGCGGGGGAGCCGCTGGCACGGGAGGCGCAGGAGCTGCAGGCCGCCTGCGGGGCGCGGCTTCTGGAGACGCTTCCGGAGGGGGAGCGGGTTTTGTTCCTGGAGCTTTTGACGAAGGTGCTGGAGCAGGCGGAGCGGTTGTAGCGCGGTGGGCGCGGGGATGCACCTCCACGACCCTGGAGGTCGCGGGGGACGGGACGCCGAGGGCGGCGTCCCCTACGGGTGCCATCCGTCGCAGATGCCAGGGCCGCGGGGGACGGGCGGGCGCGGAGGCCCGCCCCTACGGGGTGTATGACGGGGAGTGTTTGCCGGGTTGTGGGGTGCATTCCCATTGGTGCGGTGGTCGAGGGGGAAGGGCGGACACGTAGGTCCGCCCCTACGGGGTGCATGGCAGGGGAGTATTTGCCAGGCTGCGGGAAGCGGCCCAGACAACCGGGTGTATTTCCACAGCCGTCATAAAAAATATCTTCCGCAAAACGGCGTTTTGCGGAACCGGCGCACCTGTTCCGGCGCATAGGCTATAGTGCCCACCGGATTCGCGTCGAGCTAAAGCTCTTTTTGGTTACTTTTTCTCTCGAGAAAAAGTGACCCGCCGGAGGCCCCCCGTAGGCAGGCACCACGAGTTTAGAAAGGATGTTATGTTATGAATCGTCAGTCGGTGGATTTGGGGAAAGGGTCTGTAGGGAAGCTGTTGTTTTCGCTTTCGCTGCCGATGATTACGTCGCAGATTGTGAATATGCTTTACAATCTGGTGGACCGGGTTTATATCGGGCATATGAAGCCTGTGGATACGGTGGGGGCGCTGGCGCTTACGGGGGTCGGGGTCTGTCTGCCGGTTATTATGATTATTTCTGCGTTTGCGGCGCTGATGGCGATGGGGGGCGCGCCGCGGGCCTCGATTCAGGAGGGGCGGGGGGATGTTCCTGGGGCGGAGCGGATTATGGGAAACAGTTTTTCGCTGCTCTTTGCGGCCGCGGTTGTGCTGACGGTGGTGTTCCAGGTCTTCGCTGAGCCGCTTTTGCTGACCTTCGGGGCCAGTGAGAATACTATTGGCTACGCCTTGGATTACATGCGCATTTATTCTCTTGGGACGCTCTTTGTGCAGATGACGTTGGGGATGAATGGGTATATTACCGCGCAGGGATTCTCGACGGTGGGGATGAAAACCGTTTTGATCGGCGCTGGGCTGAATACGGCTTTGGACCCGGTGTTTATCTTTGGGCTTGGAATGGGCGTGCGGGGGGCGGCGCTGGCTACTATTCTTTCGCAGGCGGTGTCGACGGTTTGGGTGCTGCGGTTCCTGACGGGGCCGCAGACGAAGTGGCGGCTGCGGCGGGAAAATCTGCGGCTTTGCCCGCAGGTGTTTCTGCCCAGTCTGGCGCTGGGGCTGTCGCCGTTTATCATGCAGTCCACAGAGAGCTTGATCGCGGTGTGCTTTAACTCGTCGCTGCTGAAATATGGCGGGGATTTGGCCGTGGGGGCTATGACGGTGCTGACGAGCATGATGCAGTTCGCCATGATGCCGCTCCAGGGTCTGAGCCAGGGGGCCCAGCCGATTGTGAGCTACAACTTCGGGGCGCGGAACGTGCAGCGGGTGCGGGACGCGTTCAAGTGCCTGCTGCGGGTGTGCGTGGTGTACTCGGCGGCGCTGTGGCTTCTGGTGCAGGCGTTTCCGCGGATGTTCGTGATGATTTTCAACAACGATCCGGCGCTGGTGGACTACGCGGCGTGGGCGCTGCGGATTTATATGGGGAGCACGTGCCTGTTCGGCATCCAGATCGCCTGCCAGCAGACGTTTGTGGCGCTGGGGAACGCGAAAACGTCGCTGTTCCTGGCGGTACTGCGGAAAATTATCCTGCTGATTCCGCTGATCTATATCCTGCCGAATTTCTTCGCGGATAAGGTGTTCGCGGTGTTCCTGGCGGAGCCTGTTGCGGACTTTCTGGCAGTGACCACCACGGGGACCATGTTCTTCTTCCAGTTCCGGAAAAGTATGGCGGAGCTGGCGGACGAGGGCGGGAAAAAGGCGTGAGGCGCGGCGGTTTTGGTATTCGTTTCTTGCGTTTTGGCGGGAGGCGTGATAAGATTAGAACAGCTAATCTGGATTTATGGAGGGATGTTCTATGATGTGGTATGAGAAATTGACGAGGCAGGAGAGGAAACAATTCTGGACTGTGATCGGCGTGAGCGGGGTTGGGTCTGTTCTGATTTTGCTGGTGCCTGTGATTTGCCGCTTTGTCTTTTGACGGACCGTATAGTTCATGGAGAAAGGCGGCGTGTGTATGAGGGATATCAAGAGCATGAGCGTGGAGGAAATGGCGGCGGAAATCCGGAGCTACCCGTTTGAGCGGGACAGGGGCTACGCCTTCGTAAGCTACTCCCACCGGGACCGGGCGCTGGTGTATCCGCTTGTGCTGTCCTGGCTGAGGGCAGGGTTCAACATCTACATCGACCTGGATTTCGAGCGGCACGGGAGCGACAGCAACTGGGCGGATCTGATGCTGTCCACGCTGTCCAGCCGTCTGTGCCGCCTGGGAATCTGCTTCAAGAGCGTCCACTACCGCTACAGCTACGCGTCGCTCCTGGAGCTGCTGACGATGCGGGGTGAGACGGTGACGAACCGGCACAGCGGGAAGATGCTGTACGTGGATTCGGTGGCGCTGGAGGCGGTTCCGGACGAGGACGAGATTCCGGAGCGTTACCGGGAGCTGTACGCAGAGGCGTTCCGGGGCATGAGCAGCGGCATGGGCGAGCGCTTCCTGGGTCAGAACCCGAAGGAGGCGGCGCTGCTGCGGGAGGGATTGGAGTTCTGGCTTTCGGAGGCGAAGACCCGGACGGTGCTGCGGTCCGCAATTACGGCGGAGAAGATGATGAACTACATCCAGGATTCGTACCGGGCGGGGCACCAGGATTTTTACCCGCAGATTGCGTATTTGGTGAAAAACTGGTTTATTTCGCAGGATTTGAACGGAAATGATTACACACTGGATTCGAGCCTGGCGATCCGGCTGGCGCGGTTCAGCGAGGTGCGTGTGGAGCAGGTGCGGGAGAGCCTTCTGCCGAAGGAAGAGACGTGGACGCCGAGGCGGACGGTTTCAGTGCCTGCTGAACCGGCACCGGTGCAGCCGATGGGGCCGTATCTGGTGCGGAAATCGAGTGGGGAGCAGATTCAGCTGACGCGGGATCGCGTGCTGCTGGGGCGCGATGGTGCCTGCGATTACGTGATTGCGGAGAATAAAGCGGTGAGCCACCGCCACGCGCTTCTGGTGCTGACGGCGGATGGGTGGACCGTGACGGATCAGGGCGCGAAAAACGGCACTTTCGTGAATGGCAAGAGACTGACGGAAGGTGAGCCGACGCCGATTCGGAGCGGTGACAGCATCCGCCTGGGCGCAAAGGAAACGTTTACGTTCCACGAATAGCATATAAAAAATCTGTGGGACCTTCCATGTGAATGGAAGGTCCCACTTGCTTTTGACTACGTTACCGTGTGATAGGCTTTCGCGCCCACCAGAGTGTAGAGCGGTATTAAAAAGTTCTTTTGCTTACTTTTCTTTCAAGAAAAGTAAGCCGCCGGAGGCCCCCGCCCGCCGGAGGCCGGAGGCACCCCATGTTACTCCTCAATCTCCCAGATAGACTCCACCTCGACCGCCAGCCCGAGAGGCAGGCTGTTGGTTCCGATGGCGGAGCGGGCGTGGCGGCCTGCGTCTCCGAATACGTCGATGAAGACCTGGGAGCAGCCGTTTACTACCTGGGCCTGGCCGGTGAAGTCGTCGCTGCCTGCCACGAAGGCCAGGATTTTTACGCACTTCTTAATCTTGTTCAGGTCCCCCAGGTACGCCTGGAGCGCCGACAGGGTGTTGATGGCGCACACCTTTGCTGCCGCTTGTCCCTCTTCCACGGACAGATTCACACCCAGACGGCCCGTGAGCTGCTTGCCGCCGTCGATGCTTCCCTGGCCCGACACGAACAGCAGGTTTCCCGTCTGGTTCACGGGACGGTACAGACCGCCTGCCGCGAGGCCCTCCGGAAGCGCAATGTTCAGCTCCTTCAATCTCTCGTAAACATCCATTTTCTTACATCCTTTCTCTTGTCTTAAATCGTCAGCACTCTGTTCCGTGCCGCAATCTTCCACGTTCCCGTCACGTGCCCCTTCTCCACCACAATGGCCTCCGGGTACAGGGCGCTGGTGGGGCAGATGTGGCTGGGAATCACGTACACCACGTCTCCCAGGGCGGGCCGCGCCCTGTCCGTGCCCTCCCGCATCCGGAATACCCAGTGTTCCTCATTTTGCAGCACCGGGTCCACCGCATCCTCGTAGCCCGCAATCACGCCCCGGATGGGGGCGGGGTCCGTGGCGATGGCCTTCACGCCTACGTCGATGGTAAACAGCCCTTCCGCCGGGTGGCTTACCACGCGCCCCAGAACGATGCCCGCAGGGGTTGCCGGGATGTCGGGAATGGCCTGCTGGTAGCCGTAGTCGTTCAGGAACGCCGTTCCGGGGGACACGAAAAAGTCCGGGTAGGCTCCGTAGCACACAGACGACGGCGTGCCGCCTACCACGATGATGGGCGCGTCCAGGCCGCCG
The DNA here is from genome assembly GCA_022791875.1 of Oscillibacter sp. GTDB lineage: Bacteria > Bacillota > Clostridia > Oscillospirales > Oscillospiraceae > Oscillibacter. The sequence continues at coordinate 13,604 of JAAVZX010000004.1, read as the reverse complement.
GCCATAATCTCCCCGCGGAGCTTCAGAATCTGCTCCGCCGTCTCCGCCGCGTCGGCGGTCCGGTCGGCCTTGGAGGGGGCGTGGTGGTGTCCATCGTAGCAGTGGAGGCCGCCGATGTGGATGCCCGCCAGGCCGCTGCACTTCCGGTACAGCTCCGCAGCCTGGTCCATGGACACGCCGGTCCGGTCCATGCCGCAGTTCACGTCCAGCATCAGATTTGTGGTCAGCCCCGCCTCCGCGGACGCCGCGGCAATAGTCTCGATGCACCCGAAGTCCTCCTGGATGGCCCAGAAGCGGGTGTCCGGGAACGCCTTTTGCAGCTTCATGAAGCGCTCCACGTTGGGCCCCAGGAGGGGGTAGGCCAGAATGACCTCCGCCGCCCCGCAGGTCCCCAGCAGCTCCGCCTCGGCGATGGTGGCCGCCTTGAAGCGGTTCACACCGAAGCCCTGAATCAGCTCGATGACCTCCGCGCACTTATGGGTCTTGATGTGGGGCCACAGCCGTTCCGCGCCCCCCGCCAGCTCCAGAATGGTCTTGATGTTCTCGACGATGTAATCCTTGTAATATACCAGGGACGGGGAAAAAATGCGGTTTTCCTCGGCGATTTCGTAGGTTTTCCGCTCGTTCACACAGCCCCACTCCTTTCCGGCCGCGTCCCGCGGCGCTAAGCCCATTATACAAAATCCGCCCCTCTGCGTCAAGCCGCTTTTGGCAGATTCCGACAATGCCTCAGCTCAGCAGAAAGCGCCGCACGGTGCTCTGCTTCGTAAAGCGGGCGGCGATTTCCGGCAGCTCCTTCCGCAGGGCGGCGCCGTCCAGGCGGCTGCTGGTGACCCGCTTCCATGTCACCTTCCAGTCCGGACCCTCCAGCACCTCCGTCTCCCGGGCCTCCATCTCCCCCTTGATCCGCTCCTCCGCCGCGCCCATCTCCTTTTCCAGCTCCTTCGCCATCCGCCGCAGCTCCCGCAGCTCCTTCACCGCTTTGTCCAGCTCCTGCATGTCCATTCCTCCGCGCTCCTTTCCCGGGCCTCGCGCCCTGATGGGAAAGCCTATGCGCTCCCGCTGGCCCTTATGCCGCCGGAAATTCCTGCGCCGCGAAAAGAACCGCCCGCGGGGCGCTTCCCGCAGGCGGTCCTTGTTCATTTGGTCAATGCCTCAGCGTCCCAAACGCCTATGCGTCCTCAGACTTCTTCTTCCTCCGCTCCTGGAGGGCCAGCAGGGCGGCTCCGGCGCCCGAGGCCGCGGCCAGAAGGAGCCACAGGCCCGTTCCGGACTCGTCGCCGGTGTCCAGCCGCATATCCAGAGGCACCTCGTCCTCCGGAATCCAGACGTACTCTTCCTCCTCCGGGTCCCAGACGCGGACGTAGGTCTTCGGCACACCGTCCTCCCAGATGGTGATTTCATCCGGGGCATTGGGGTCGTTGGGGTCGGGGAGCTCTGTGGGCAGGCCCGGATTTGCCGGGGGCGTCTCGGGGGTCTCGGGAGGCGTTTCCGGCGTCTCCGGGGGCGTCTCAGGGGGTGTTTCGGGCGTCTCCGGGGGTACTTCGGGCGTCTCGGGGTCCTTGGGCTTCTCCTCGGGCGGCGGGTCTACGGGAGTGGGAGGAGGTGTGCCTCCTCCGCCGCCACCGCCACCGCCGGGAGGCTCAGGCTGATCCGGGGGATTGGGCGTATCCGGATCTTCGGGAATGGGATTTCTGCTGTTGGTAAATTCAGCGGAGGCGGTTTCACCTGTTATGATGCTTCCGCCGGTGGTTCCAGACGAGGGGCGGGTGTTCCAGCCGCTCTCCGGAAGCTCCGTCACCGTGTACCTGGTCCCCTCCGGGAGGCCCTGGACGGTGATTTCCTCGTCGTGGTGCAGGACAATCGTATCGCCGTTCCTCAGCGTGCCCGCCTTGTCCGTGCCCCAGAAGTTGTAGCTTCCGGTCAGAGGCTTCCCGTCCTTATCCGTCAGGCTGATTCGGAAGCTGAAATTCTTCGTGTAGTCCTCGGTGTCTGTTGAGCCCGTAACGTCCTTGCGGACGGTGAGCTGTCCGGTCGTCACGCTTCCTGCGGGCTGGTCCGTGACCACCACGATGTTCAGGAGGCTGAACAGGTTCGTCAGGTCCACGCCGTCCAGCCGGTCCTTGTTCGTGTCCGTGTTCACGGGTTCGTACTTCGAGCTTGGATCTGCCAAAGCCTCGTAGTTCTGCTCCACCCGCGCGCGGATGTAGCCTGTGTCCGTCACGAAGAAGGGCTTGTAGATTTTTCCGCCGTCTATGTCATGGAGGCCGTAGTTGATCACGGCGTTCAGGCCATAGTGCAGGTTCATGGAGCGCAGGACCTTTTTGCCCTCCAGGGTGGTTTTCAGCTCCATGTCCTTCCAGTCGCCGGGAAGCACATTTTTGTTCTCTGACGGCTGGAACTGCCCATAGGCCGTGATGTCCCGCAGGGTGATATTCACAATGCCGTTGCTGGCGTACTGCTGCATGGTCTGGGTCAGACGGCCCACGCCCGCCATGACGGAGACGCCGTCCCCCTTTGTGCCCGCGCCGGCGTAGATGGAGTAGGTGCCGACGACTACAGGGATGATGGTTTCGTTGATTTTCAGGCCATTGGGGGCGCTGATTTCCTTGAGGTAGTATCTGACATTTTTGGACGACGCCCATTCAATCTTTGCGTGTCCGCTGCCGCGCTCGTCCCGCGGGGAGAAAATCAGCACGCCCTCCTGGCCGTCCACGGTCCCGGTGGTCCCCCTGGATACCGGAGCGCCCATGCAGCGCGGGTCCGTATACAGTCCAAACTCCGCGCCGTTCCGGGGCGCGCCCTTTTCGTCCACCTTCATAACCCACAGTTCCCGCTGCTCGTTGGGGATGTAGATCAGGGAGCGGAAGTTGCGGATAAACTGGGATGTATTCAGGAAGCTGAATCCCTTTCCGCTTCCGGTATTGGAAACGGAAACGCTCATAATTCGGTCCACCGCGTCCTCGATACTCATACCGCCCCGCAGCATTGCCCCCAGGCTCTGATAGCGGGCCTCGGCGTCTGCGCCGGAGACGCCCAGCGCGTCCAGGGCGCCCTTTTCAATGATGGCATACACCATACGCATATCGCCGGTATCATTGTTGAGCTGGTAGCGGCTGGCAAGGCCGGGCAAATCGGTAAGGCTCCCGCTCAGCCGGCGGTCGTTTCCGTCCCAGGAGAGATACCATTGCGGGATATCGCGTCCCATAGCCTGTTTCAGCGCCGCCCTCAGAACGGCCCTGCGCCAGGTATCCACATTCTGGCCCTCTTTCACCTCTTCGGCCTGGAATCCGCCGATATTGCTGCCATAGAGGGCCATCCATGTCCCTTTGCTCTTTTGCAGCAGCATGGGGACAGCCACCACAAGGCCCTCTTCCTGCCTCTGGGGCGTCACGATATGCTCTCCTGCTGTGACATTCCCTGTGCCTGGTTCAATAGATCCATAGGTCAGGCTGCCGGTCCCCGTAACGGCGGAAATGGAGCAGGCATATGCGCCGGTAGTCCAGCGGTTGGCCACAGTGAGCATCACATTGCTTCTGTCATAGTGCAGCACAATGTCCGTGGGCAAAGTCCGGTAGCCGTCGGGCGGCTGACGCTCTTTCAGGATAAAATAATCGCAATTCAGCTCCGCGAAGTTGAAGGGTGACTCGCTGTTGTCCGGCTGGAACTGGGCAATGCCGTCGGGGCCGGTGGTCAGGGTTGCCATCGCGCCGCCTGCCGCCTGCTTTATGTAAAAGGTTTCGCCGTTCTTCACGTCGCTGTCGGTGTACAGGCATTCTACCGCTCCTGCCTCTCCCTTTTGCGCCTCCTCCGCCGGATAGAGATCGAAGGTAATTCCCTCGATGGGATCGCCGTTCTGATCCACCTTCCGGATGTACTGGAACAGCTCCGGCTGGAGGTTGAAGCGCAGGGCCAGACTGGAGTCGTAGTTGCCCCGCTCCAGGTAGAACATCTTCAAAACATGTCCTGTTTCGGCGGCAAAGGTGTTTCCGCTCCATTCTTCGGCCTTTATCTCTGCCCCTGCTTTGGTGAAAAGGTCCTTCAAATTTGTGCTGAGGGTGGGGATAGCCGCTTTTCTCAGCTCATTCATATTGACCGTGCCGTCGCTGTTATAGGGGAAGCCGTTGGTCTTCCAGGACTGTCCAATCAGGACTTCGCCTGTGGAGAAGTCAATCGTTCCGAAAATCTCACTGTGGATGCCGCCCAGGTCCAGCACCAGTACGTCGTCGATGAAAATCCAAACGTCGTCGTCGCCGGAGAACTGGAAGGTCATGGGCACCTGCCCGCTGGCCCCCGTGTTAATCATGCCCCGGGCGGGCTGACGGAATCGGACGGATACCGTCATACCAAGGTGATGGTTCATCATGTTGGCGCTAGTGTTTTTCAGGTTGTTGCTCTGAACCGCCGCGCTGCTGGTCAGCTTCCCGTTTTCGTCCACGCCGGTGAAGACTTCCGCGCCTTTGTTGAAGGGGAAAAAGTTACCGATGCTTCTGCGTTGTTCTTCAAATTTATCTGTTCCCGGGTCATAGAGGCCGTCGGTACGGTCTACCGCCGGGGCGTCGTAAAGAACGAAATGGTTTCCGCCCTCCTGGCTGAATTCGGCATAGTTCCGGCGCATGTCATAGTAATAGTAACCATGGTCGTCCAGCTGGAACAGACCTTTTACGTCTTCATAAACACGCCGGTATTCCGTATCAAGCTCCGGATTGAAAAGGTAATCCAAGGAGGCGCTGTTTTGAGAGGCTTCCCAGGCGGCTATCACGTCCTTGCTGACATTCTGCGGGGTGTCACTGTTATGAACTTTGTCTTCATTATGATCTCCACAAAGTTCCCAGTCGGAAATCAACGTATGATCATCAAGTTTTTTGTCAATCTGCTCTACATTAACTACAGGATACCCATCAGACAGATTCTTTTCTACAATCCCCATCATGCCGGCGTATTTCTGTCCATAGCCGCTAATCGCGCCTGCACCCTTATTCCAGAAGCCTGCATGGATATTCCCGTCGCCGAACAAAAAGAGACGGCCTGCATTGATGCCCTTATTCCAGTCTTCTTTTTCGGTCCGCTCTACAAGCTTCGCAGGAGTCTCTAAGTTATAGTGTTTCCTGCTTTTAGGCAGACGGTCATTTCCTTCCGCGCCATCCTGATCGACCCAGTAATCAAACAGGTTTACCGTCGTAGCGGCTGGGTTGATGCCTCTGACAATATGAGAACTCAGCGCCAACTGATGCAAAACAACCTTGATTTGCATTAAATCGGGGTTATTTTGGCTGTTCCCTGCCTCGACAGTATTACCATTTACAATGATCTGGTAAGTTGTTGTTTCAGTCACCTTAGGCTCAACATAGGCAGTAAGCGTGTACTCTTTATCAAACTGTAACTGCCCAGGCAGTCCCTCTGTCTTCCACTGAATAGGTACCCGCCCCCAGCCGTAACTTGTGGGGAAGTATTCTTTTCCGTTTGCCTCAAACATTCGGTCAGTATCCTTAGCCTCCACAAAGCCTCCGGCGTTCAGCTGCCACCCAAGAGTGCCCCAGCATTTGATTTGCGTAGGCAAGGAGCCCTTTATCAGCCCAACAACCTGGTCGTAATTCTCCAGACTGGGAACTGCAACTTCTATTACATGAATTTCATCTACAGGGTGATCATAGTTGTCTCGGAAGCTCCACTGATTCACATATTTTACTGTTAAGTCGTAAGTCTCGCCTCCGCCAAGGTCCAGCAGCACCGACATTGCCGGAACTCCATCCGCCAGGGCATAACCCTCGGGGAGAATGGCCTTTAGCGTGTAAGACCCCTCCGAAACACCTTCCGCCGGGATTGCGGTCAGGTCCCAGGTCAGAGCCGCAGTCTCTTCTCCGCCGTCCGCTGTTTGAAGCGTCACAGTCCGGGGCAGAAGGTCCGTCAATGCCTCCGCCGTCAAGGGCGCCTCCGCGCTGACATTGGGAACGCCCAGCCCCCAAACGCCATCCACGCCCTGCTCCACAAACACTTCCTCATCCGCCCAGGACCAGCCGCTGACAATCTTCGGCTCCACAACAGTCTCGATAGTCCCGGCATCAGGGTCCGCATCCGCCTCCGCCGCGCAAATCTCACACACAAAGGTACACGCCGCGCCCTCCACGGCCTCTATGTAGCCGCAGTCCGCATCGTGGACATGGGTGCAGTCCGCCCTCTCCACTGGCTTTACGTACCCGCAGGATTCATCGTGCTCGTGGGTGCACGCCGCGCCCTCCGCGGCCTCCCGGAACGCGCAGTCCGGGGCGTGGACCACATTGCCGTCCCCGTCCGTCTCCGTGCAGCCAAGGCTGCATTCCACGGCCTCCACGGCCTCTATGTAGCCGCAGTCCCCGTCGTGGACGTGGGTGCAGGGCATCCCCTCCTCTGGCTTTACGTACCCGCAGGCTTCGTCGTGGACATGGGTGCAGGGCGCGCCCTCCACGGCCTCCGCGTAGCCGCAGTCCGGGGTATGCTCCGGGTGGTGTTCACACAGGCTGGTATCCGTCTGCGTGGCATGGACAAAGGCCGCGCTGCACAGCGGCGCGGTAAGGGTGAAAATCAACATCCATGACAGTGCCTTCCGCAAGCGCAGCTCCCGGCGGCTTCTCCGCAGGCGCTTGGGCTTTCTTTTCATCATGACGTTCTCCTCCTTCAACGCTCTTCCGTCCCGGGCCGGAAGGACCCTCAACGCTAACCGCCCCAGGCTTTTGCGCTTATTATAGCATATTCCGCTTTATTTGCAAGTAAATTTCTTTTGTTTCGGTTAAGGGTGCCGAAGGCCAGAGGAAGAAAATCCCAGAAACAGGAATGCGGAAAATCCCTGTTTCTGGAATTGCTTTCGCAGAAGATAACAGATATCGCGGCACGGCGCATTCGGAGCCTTTTTATGTGATATGGGAAAAAACAGAATTTCAAGCCCCGGACCCGCGTCCGAAAAAATCCCATCCTCCGCCCGCTTCCCGTGCAGCCGGAGCGGCCTCAGCCCAGGGATATGGTTTCCGCGGAGGCATCCGCCCGATACCTGATGCAGCCGTACGTAACCGGGCCGCGGTCCAGCTCTTTCAGCAGCGCGGCGGTCACAAGGGGGTGGCAGCTCTCCTGATCCAGCAGCAGACAGCCCCGGACCCGTTTCAAGGTCCCAGCCTCCGACGCCGTCCGCAGGGCGTCGTAGCCCCGTGCGCCGTGTCCGGGATTGGGGCGGAAGCCGCCGCCCGGCTTCACGAACAGGTCGTACACGTAGTTGGCGTAAAAGAACAGCTCCGTCACCGCCCCCACCATCTTGTTCTCCGCCTTGAGCTCCAGCACCGTCAGAGTGTCGCCGGAGAGGCCCCAGAGGTCGATGGCGGAGGTGCCGCCGGTAAAAATGCGGTTTTTCGCCGCCACGCTCCCCCGGAAGAGCCCCACGGGAAGCTGGCGGTAAAGCGCCCCGCACCCCAGCCGCGCCGCCAGCGGGGACCCTGCCTCCGCAAAGCGGCTCTCAATGGCGCTCTCCAGCGTCCCCTTCACCCCCGCGGGGCCGGAGGGCAGGTTGTTCGTGAAGACGCCCCGCTCCAGGAAGCCGCCGAAGCGCTCCGCACGCGCCCGCAGGCCGCCGGAAAGCCGGAACCAGCGCCCGCAAACCTGGGAGAAGCGCCGGGCGCGGTAGAGGAAGCGGCTGTAGTGGGGGTACTCCGTGTAAAGGGCCTCCGCGTCTGTGAGAAGGCCCTCCGGGCCCTCCAGGCGGACCGTCCCGGCACCGTGGAGGCAGTGGACATACAGCGCCAGCGCCCAGCCCTCGAAGGCGGCGGCGTCCTCCTGCATGTTGCAGGGGGCGTCCCCCAGGCCCAGGCCCTCCGCCGTGCGGAACGCCATGGTCAGGGCATCACCTTCTCCGGAGAAGCGGAAGCCGCCGGGCAGTCTGACGCCGGGGCCGCAGGCGTCCTTCCAGGCGGTCAGGATTCTGCGGCGCAGGGGCTTGTCCATTTGGTTCACATCCTTTGCGGAAATTATGCCGTCCTGCGCCATTATACCCGCTTCCCCCGGAAAACGCAAGCGCAGCCATTTTCCCCGTATGCAACCCCCGCCGGATGTGATACAATAAGCCCATCCTGCAGAACACCGGAGGAAACAGCGATGTGGTTTCTCTTTGCACTGGGCTCGTCCGTCTTCGCGGCCCTGACCTCCATCCTGGCAAAGCTGGGCATCGAGGGCGTCAGCTCCACCCTCGCCACGGCCGTCCGCACCGTTGTGGTGCTCCTGATGGCCTGGGGCATGGTCTTCATCACCAACACCCAGGGGGGCCTCTCGGAAATCAGCCGGCGGAGCTGGGCGTTCCTGATTCTCTCCGGCCTGGCCACGGGGGCCTCCTGGCTGTGCTACTACAAGGCGCTGCAGATCGGGGAGGCGTCGAAGGTGGTCCCCGTGGACAAGCTGAGCGTGGTCATGACCCTGGTGCTGGCCGCGGTGGTCCTCCATGAGCAGTTCACCCTCAAGTCCGCCGCCGGCTGCGCGCTCATCGGCCTCGGGACGCTGCTGATGGTCCTGTAGGCCCTCTGTCCGGCATTCCGCAAAATAACCCTTGCAAATTCAATGCCCGCCGGTTATAATGGACTTCAGGAATGAAGTTCTCCCCTGGGAAACCTAAACCGCTTCTGAAAGCTGATGACTTCTGTGATTTTGGGATCGCAGGAAGCATCGGCTTTTCTGCGTGACAGGAGGAATTTTTATGCTGTCTTCACTCGCGCTGATTTTCCTTGCGGGCTATGCCCTGGCCTCCGCGGCCCAGGCCCTCAGACTGCCGCGCATCATCGGGATGCTGGCCGCGGGAATCCTGCTGGGGCCTTACGCGCTGAACCTGCTCGCCCCGCCCCTTCTGGCCATATCCGCCGACCTGCGCCAAATGGCCCTGGTGATCATCCTGATCAAGGCGGGGCTGTCCCTGAACCTCCGGGACCTGAAAAAGGTGGGCCGTCCGGCGCTGCTGATGGCCTTCCTTCCGGCCCTCTTTGAAATCCTGGCCTTCCTCCTGTTCGCGCCCCTGGTGCTCCATCTGGAGCGCGCCGAAGCCGCCGTCATGGGGGCGGTGCTGGCAGCGGTGTCCCCCGCGGTGGTGGTCCCCCGAATGGTGCAGCTCATCGAGGAGGGGTACGGCACGGAAAAGGGCGTCCCGCAGATGATCCTGGCCGGGGCCTCCCTGGACGATGTGTTCGTCATCGTCCTGTTCAGCACCTTCACCCGCATGGCCCAGGGGGGCGGCGTGGGGCCCGGGGACTTCCTGCGCATCCCCGTCTCCATCGTCCTGGGGGTCCTCCTGGGGACCTGCACGGGCCGCGCCCTGTCCTGGTTCTTTGAATTCCGCCACGCCCGCCGGCATACCGTCCGGAACAGCATCAAGGTCCTGATTCTGCTCAGCGCCGCCTTCCTCCTCCTGGCCGCAGAGGACCGGCTGGAGGAGCGCGTCCCCCTCTCCGGCCTGCTGGCCGTCATGAGCATGGCCCTGGCCGTGGCGGCGAAGGGCAGCCCCGCCGTGACCCGCCGCCTCCAGGAGAAGTACGGAAAGCTGTGGCTGGCGGCGGAGGTGCTTCTGTTCGTGCTGGTGGGCGCGGCGGTGGACATCCGCTACACCCTTCAGGCGGGCCCCGGAACGGCGTTGATGATCGCCGTCGGGCTCATGTTCCGCTGCGCGGGCGTGGGGCTCTGCCTGCTGGGCACGGCGCTGAACCGGCGGGAGCGGCTGTACTGCGTGGTCGCCTACCTCCCCAAGGCCACCGTCCAGGCGGCGATTGGCTCCGTGCCCCTGGCGCTGGGTTTGCCCTGCGGAAACGCCGTTCTGTCCGCCGCCGTGCTGGCGATCCTGATCACCACGCCGCTGGGGGCTATTGGTATGGATTTGAGCTATCGGAGGCTGCTGGTGAGGGAGGAACGTTGTGGTGATATAAGCTAATACCTGCACAGTCCGTAGCCTGGCGAGTCTATCGGCCCACAGCCTTGGCCGTCCTGACTGTGTTCGTTTCCCCTGGCACAGTCTCATACGTTTTTGTCAAAAGCACTTTGACATATTCCCTTTTTTTGATATACTGAATGAAAAAAGGAGGGTTCCATATGGGCAATATTTCTGCGGAACAGGTTGTCTTTGCATTTTTTATAATATGCGGCGTGGTGATTCTGACAGCCCTTGCTATTATGGGACTTGTCTTTGTGATTGCTTCTTTCAAGAGAATGAAAAGCCCGGAAATTGACGATGAAGAATACATCCTGTATCTAAAAAAGGGTATATTCTTAGATTTTGCTATGGATACTGCGTCGCCGCAGATATTATCCTAAAGGCGATCGAAATAGCCGCCACGGCAACCGGCACATTTATCGCTCTAATCCCTGGCACATCCAGCACACTGGTCGCAACAATGCTTATTACAACATTTATTGCCTCCTCCATCCAAAATGCACTGGACCTCAAGCATGGCCGGACCGCATATGCCAGAGCTTTCAGAATATTAGAATTCGCAACTGATGATTACCGCATTTCATCCAGAACTAATAATGATAAACGAAAATTACATGAGGCAAACCAGGAAGCCCAGCAAATTATATCAGACTTGGTTGAATAATTCCGCGATACCATTGATTGGACAGAACTCCGTCTGATTAAGGCGTTCAGGGCCTTTGGAATTTTTTACGCATCTGATCCATCCCATCCATCCCAATCCTCCGCCTCCGTTCCGTTGGAGGGACAGATAGGGAGGATAGATTCAGTATCACTCTTTTCAGTTTCTTTTTAATCAGTATTATTAGGGTCGGAAAAACCGAGGTCTTGACCTCTGATTTTCCGAAGTCTTGACCTCTGATTTTCCGAGGTCTTGACTTCTGATTTTCCGCAGTCTTGAAAGCGGATTCCCGGATGAAGCAGCAGAGGACAAATATCAGCGCCATTGTGCGTACCTCCTGAAAAATCTTCTCACATATGGCCCCCAAAGGCAAAAAGTTGCACCTGTCTGTGCAACTGCGCCTCAAATCCCCCCATTCTCCGGAGGTCCGGCAGAAAATCCGAGGAATCCCCCGCAAACGGCTTGCCTCCCCGCCCGATCTGTGGTATAAAGAGAGAAGTAACATATGTAACACGCCAAAAATACGGGGGTTCATTTTGTGGATACGAATCTGGAGAGACAAAAAAGACTGGCCTACGTGGCCCACAGGTACTATCTTGAGGACCGGAAGCAGAGCGACATCGCCCGGGAGCTGGGGGTGTCCCGCCCGCTGATCAGCCGGATGCTGTCGGAGGCCCGGGCGCTGGGCATCGTGGAAATCACCATCCATGAGCCGGGGGCCCGGGAGGCCAGGCTGCTGGAACGGCTGAAAGCGTCCGGCTCCATCCGGGGCGGCGTCCTGGTGCAGGAGGGGGCCAACGACGACGCCACAAACCGCCTCTTGTCCCAGGGGGCCGTGGAGCTCCTGCGGCAGCTGGGGGTCCGGCGGCTGGGGGTGGGCTGGGGCTACCTGATCGGACAGCTGGTGTCCTGGCTGGAGGAAAATCCCCAGCCCGGCAGCACGGTTACGGACATCTGCCCCCTGGTGGGCAACGCCAGCATCCCCGCCCGGAACTACCAGTCCAACGAGAACGTCCGCCTCATGGCCCAGCAGATGGGGGCCGTCCCCCACTTCCTGTACCTCCCGGCCCTGCCTGACAATCTGGAGGAAAAGCAGCTCCTGTGCTCCACCGAGGTCTACCGCCAGATCCATCAGGAGTGGGAACGGCTGGACACGGCCCTGGTCAACATCGGGGACTACCCCTCCAGCCCCGATTTCGCCTCCCTGGTCCGCTACGGAAGCCTGCTCCAGCAGCACCGCGCCTGCGGGCGGATGCTGGTCTACTACTTTAATGAGGACGGCCTTGTGATCCAGTCGGAGCAGGACTTCGCCATCCAGATTCCCATCGACATCCTGAAGCGCTGTCCGAACATCATCGGCGTCTGCTCGGCCAATACCAGCGCCAAGGCCCTGGGCGGGGCCCTGAAATCCGGCTTTTTCACCCACATTGTAGCCCGGGCGGAGCTGATCAAGACTTTGCTGGAAAAATGAACAATCCTGCGAACCTCTCAGGCGGCGCGTCCGTCCGGGAGGTTTTTCTTGTTTGATATTGCCAGTTTTCCATGGGTGCTTCTGTCAGTTTCATGGAAATCTATTTTTGAATTGACTCATGTAACAAAATATGGTATTATAAATCCGCAAGTGTAACATATGTGCATCACATCCATTCGGAGAAGTAAAAATGTTACAGGCGACACAGAGGGGAGGTGAACGCAAATGACAAAATCCGAATTTGCCGCCCGGCTGAAAAGCGCCTGCGCGTCCGTGGCAGCGGCGGAACAGGAACTGACGGAGATCGACTCCCGCTTCGGCGACGCCGACCACGGCCTCACCATGTCCAAAATCGCCAAAGCCATCTCCGCCGCAGTGGACCAAGCGGAGGGCGGCATCCAGGCCATGCTGGACGACGCGGCCATGGCCGTGATGAGCCTGAACGGCGGCAGCGCTGTCCCCCTGTGGAACACCTGGCTGGACGGGATGCAGGAGGCCGCTCCGGAGGGGGACGAAACCGGCATCGCGGGCATTCAGGCCATCTTTGCCAGCGCCCTGGAGGAGCTGAACGACATGTCCGGGGCCAAGGCGGGGGACAAGACCATGATGGACGCCGTCATCCCCGCCAGCGAGGCCATCGCCGCCTACACGGGGGACAGCGAGGCGGAGCTGTTCCGCGCAGCCGCCGGGGCCGCTATGGAGGGGGCCCTGGCCACGAAGCAGTTCGTGTCCAAATTCGGCCGCGCCAAGAGCTACGGCGAGAAAACCATCGGAACCCCCGACGCCGGGGCCATGTCGATGGCCTGTTTCTTCCGGGGTCTGGCCGATATGTAAAGGAAACCGTCAATTTTAAGGAGGTACACCGACCATGAAAATGAAAAAGTTCATCAACGCCCCCGAAACTATCACCGACGAGGAATTGATCGGCCTGGGCCTGGCCTACCCCGACATCGTGGACGTGGACGGCCACCTGGTCATCAGCAAGGACCTGGCGGAGGCCGACCGGGTCACCATCGTCACCTACGGCGGCTCCGGACACGAGCCCGCCCAGGCCGGCTTTGTGGGCCGGGGGATGCTGGACGTGCAGGCTGTGGGCGACATCTTCGCCGCCCCCAACGGCCAGCTTGTGTTCGACGCCATGAAGCTGGCGGACAAGGGGCGCGGCGTCCTGCTCCTGACCCTGAACTACGCCGGGGACCAGCTGGCGGGCAAGCAGGCCATGAAGCTGGCGAAGAAGGCGGGGCTGAACGTCCGCCAGGTGATCACCGGCGAGGAAATCCAGTACGACCCCAACGGCGAGGACAACAAGCGGGGCCTTGCCGGTGCCGTGGCCCTGTACCACATTGCCGCCGCCGCGGCCCAGGAGGGGAAGAGCCTGGACGAGGTGGCGGACATCGCCCAGCGCTACGCGGACAGCATGGCCTCCGTCACCGTGAAGTCCACCGACGCCTCACACACCCAGAACGGCAGGTCCTTCGGCGCCCTGGTTGAGTCGGACCTGATGGAGATCGGCGAGGGACAGCACGGCGAGGGCGGCGGCGTCCGGG
>JAAVZX010000088.1 GCA_022791875.1 Oscillibacter sp. | reverse complement strand
GGTAAGATTACCGCTACTGCCGACACCCAGAAGTTCACCGCCCGGACCGACTCCTCTGTCGTCGGCGGCGACCACAACTTCCAGACCACCGATATTAAGACCGTTGGCCTGAACGGCCAGAACCGCCTGGCCGGTACCTTCTTCGACTTCACCAAGGACATGATCGAAGAGGGCGCGACCATGAAGATCGGCAACGAGACCTATACCTTCACCAACGATCTGGCGAAGAGCAAGGTCACCAGCGACGGCACCACCTATGTCTACACCGGCGACCTGAACAGCAACGACGCCAGCTTCCTGGACGATGTGGGCGAGCGCCTCTCCGACGCCGCCGGCAACAACAAGACCTGGACCGTGGGCTATCACGACGGCAAGCTGTCCTTCGAGGAAATTGAGGGCCAGAGCGAGTTTGTCGACGAGGTGACCGGCCTGTCCAGCCTGACCGACCTGGAAACCATCGCCTCCACCTTCGGCTGGACCGGCGGCTCCGTCACCGGCACAGCCCTGACCCTCCAGATCGGCGACACCGCTGAGAGCTTCAACCAGATGACCCTCTCCATCGGCGACATGCACACGGACGCCATGGGCACCAAGGGCGGCAAGAGCATCGCTGATATCGACATCAGCAACCAGAAGGGTGCTCAGGAGGCCGTTCAGGTTATCAAGGACGCCATCAACTACGTGTCCTCCGTCCGCGGCGACCTGGGCGCGACCCAGAACCGTCTGGAGCACACCGCGAACAACCTCAGCGTCATGGCCGAGAACATCCAGGACGCCGAGTCCACCATCCGCGATACCGATATCGCCGAAGAGATGATGGCTTACACCAAGAACAACATCCTGATCCAGTCCGCCCAGGCGATGCTGGCCCAGGCCAATGCTGTTCCCCAGGGCGTCCTCCAGCTGCTGGGCTAAGCCTGAGCAGGGACGTACACCGCAAGTTTATAGGCACAAGGGGCGGGCTTCGGCCCGCCTCTTTTTTGTGCATTCAGGGCGTCCTCCTTCCTGCGCATCTTTATATTCATAGCGTCGAGGAGCAGGCCCTGGGAGAGCTTCAAAAGCTGCTGAAAAAGTGCCGGTCAGAGAACGAGCGGGAGGACCACTTGGAACTGCGCTCCCGTATGGGCGTGGAGATCAAAAACCGGGAGCCCGGTCATGGAAAACGTCTTATTCCCCTGGGCCGTTTCAAGACGTGCCCGCTCCAAATAAATCTCGTCAGACACAGCTTTCAGGGCCATGAAATCCGTTTTTGTCTTGCCAGGGTTGTCCCGCAAAAAGTCCTCTAAAGAGATTTCCAAGGTTCGGTCGAAAAACTGATATACAATGCCCTCGCTGAACTTGTTCAGGGAATAATCGCTTTTGCGATAGTTTTTCAAGGTTTCCTGCCTACAATCTGATTTTTTGAAATTCAGATGGGAGGGCGGGCCACGGCACCGGGGCCATTTTCCGTCAAAATGTAGAATTTTTCGGGTGCCTACTTGCTGGGCCTGGCCGGGGAGATTCCCGCAGCCATAAACTGACAGTCTTTTACAAAATTTCCTATGAATTGATAGGGAACTTTGTAAAAGGCTGTCGATGAAAAAAAGGGGTGCAGACAACCTTGCGGTTATCTGCGCTTTCTGCGAAAAGTATTGGGGAGGGGCTTGCCTATGCCGCCAAACGTAAGCGTCAAATAGTGAGAGGACAACCGTTTGGGCTGTCCTCTCACTATTTGACGCTTCAGCCTGTCGAAAAAGTCTGCCAGGGGGCAGACTTTTTTATGTAAAAATGATAAAATGTGGAGTAAGGGGAGAGGGATATGTTGGAGTGAGGAAAGAACGAGCGTGGGGTCATAGAAATGGTGGATACAGAAAGTTTGGTGCCACCTGGGTATCTATTACGGCAGGTGGAGGCAGCGGTAGATTTTGAGAAATTGTACAAGATTGTGGAGCCGCTGTACAGCAAGGAAGAAGGGCGGCGGAGTATCGACCCGGTGGTGCTGTTCAAGCTGGTGCTGCTGCAGTACCTGGATGGGAACGCGTCGCTACGGGGGACGTTTCGCAGGGCGCAGACGGATATAACGTACCGGTGGTTTCTGCGATATACGCTGAGCGAGGAGCTGCCTCACTTCTCCACAGTGAGTTATAACTTCCGGCACCGTTTTACAGAGGAGACAATCGAGGCGGTATTTCGGTGGATATGAGACGAAGCCGGGAGCGCGGGAGTGCTGCCCCCGGCAGCGGTGTTCATAGACGGGATGCACATCAAGGCCAGCGCCAACCTGAAAAAGAAAATCAAGCAAGAGACACCAGTGGCGGCGAAACGGTATCAGGAAGAGTTGCTGGCGGAGGTGAACGCAGAACGGGAAGCCCATGGGAAGAAGCCTTTCAGCGACGACGATGACGCTCCGCCCAAGTCCATGGGGAAGAAGCGGGACAACACCTCAAAAAAGAAACAGGCGCGGCGGAAGAAGGGTGCAAAAGGACAAAAAAACAGTGACAGTATCTGCCACAGACCCGGAAAGGCAGATATCCCTGGTGGGCTTACGTCTATGATGGATACTGCGACTGCGTGGTTTGTCCTGAATACCAGCCCCTGGCCTGCCGCACTGCCAACTGGGACGGTTACCGGGAATACGCAAGCGACCCGAAAATATGTGCCCGGTGCCCTGCCCAGCATTTATGTACCAAATCCAAGAACTGTGTAAAAACCGTCCTGCGGCACATCTGGAAAGACTATGAGGAACTGGCTAACGATGCCAGGTACACCTCGGAGTACAAGGAACTTTACACAAGACGCAAAGAAACCATTGAGCGGGTTTTCGCCGATGCTAAGGAAAAACACGCCATGCGCTGCACTTTTTACCGTGGTCTGACCCAAGTCTCCAACTGGATGAGGCTTAAGTTTGCTGCCATGAACCTCAAAAAGCTGGCAAGATGGAAAGCCAGAATGTGCTTTCCCCAGCTCCTTTCACTGTTTTGTTTATATTTTATAGTTACCACAGTTGAAAAGCGTTATAAAGTGCAACATCAAAGGAAGGGACAGAAGGAAGGATTTTCCTCAAGAAGCGCTTCAGCCAGGCCCAGAATTTTTCAATGGGATTGAGATCTGGGGCGTATGGTGGAAGGAACAGAAGTCTGCATCCAGCATTTTGGGCAGCGAAAAGCAACCGCTTTTTGGAATGGAACGAAGCATTGTCCATTACAATCACGGTTCCTTGTTCCAGAGAAGGCAGAAGCTGGTTGGAAAACCAGAATTCAAAAAGCTTGCTGTCCATCGTTCCGTTATACTGAAACGGTGCAAGAATCCTGTCACCTATTTGAGCGGCGACAATACCGCAGCGCTGATACTTTCGACCACGAATTTGTCCAAACACCTGCTGGCCCCGCGGCGCGTACCCATATTCTCGATACAGGTATGTATCTATCCCGCTTTCATCCACATACGCAATCTTTTCCGGCGGTATATCCTTGGTTTCTTCCTGATACGCCGCTGCTTTCTGCCGATTCTGCTCCTGGTAGCGAACCGTCTTTTTTCTTGTGATCTTATACCGCCGCAATGCGTAACCAATACCGCTTTCGCTGCATCCAAAACACCTCGGCCATTTCCGACTGGTACGCGTCCGGGTGTTCTGCCACATACGCCTTCAATTTTTTCTGTGCAGCTCTTTCTTGCCCAAATCCCTGTTTCTTTCATCTGCTTTTCCCATTTTTGTATCGTTGATTTCGATACCTTGAAGACTTGATGGGTTGCTTCCAGGCTGTGCCTTGCCTGCTTGTATTCTATTGTCCGCTCCCTATAGTCCTTTGAATAACTCATGTCCTTATTCTTCTCGCTATTATGTCTTTTTTCAACTGGTTTTACTATATCCATCTATACTTTGCGGCCTGTCTGGTTTTTCTCCAAACAGGCCGCTTTTCGACAGGCAGAAAGGGCCGAGGATACCGGCCCTTTCTGCTGCCCCTTTGCGGTGCTTTTTCCCGGCCTTGTACAGGCCAGGGCATGAAAAACGGCCAGCGCCTCGGCGAGGCTCTGGCGGAAGTTCCGCTGGTGTTCAGTTGGTCAGGTGTTCCTCGAACAGCGCCCTGGCGGATCGCCACCCAAGTATAGCCCTGGGGTAGCTGTTCTTCCAGTCCTCCGCCTGGGTGACCTGGACGGCTGTCACTTCGTCGAAACTGGTACCCTTTGGGAAGAAGTGGTAGACGATCCGGTTCATGTTCTCGCTGCTGCCCTGCTCGGAGGCGCTGTAGGGGTGGCAGTAGTATATACGGGTCCGGGATGTCCGGCGGCGGAGGGACTTCTCCATCCCGGCGCAGTCCTGAAACTCGCTGCCGTTGTCCACGGTGATACTCTGGAATACCTGGCGGAAGTCCTTCCCCATTCTCCGTTCCAGGCGGTTCAGGACCTTGACCACGCTCTCCATGGTGTGATCCGGCACCCTGAAAATGAGGCCGTACCGGGTGAGGTGCTCTGTCAGCACCACAAGGGCCGCTTTACTGCTCCTGCAGCCCATTACGCTGTCCATCTCCCAATGGCCGAAGGTTTCCCTGTCCTTCACCTCTGCTGGCCGGTTCTCTATCGTTTCGCCCTTTGGAAGTCTGACCCGTTTGTTATCGTCCTTTTTGGGCTTGTGGCGCCCCCCTTATAGAGCAGGTGTTCTTTGGTGAGGTTCAGGAAAACGTCGCCAAGATAGATGTAGTTATAGAGCGTATTTTCGCAGATTTCCGTGTCAATTGCGAGGGGCCTGGGCTGCGTCCCCGGCACGATCTACGCAGAACTGACGCGGGGCCACACCGGAGAGCTTGACCGGAACTCCCGCTCCATGTACAACCCGGAGCGGGGGCAAGCGGCATATCAGGCCAACCTCCGGAAACGGGGAAACCGGGGCCGACGCTGCAAAAGACCTGGGACACCGAAAGGAGCGAAAGAAGGATGACCAACTTTAAGAAGCTCACGGCCTCGCCGGAAATCCTGGGTGCTTTCCTGGCCTTTATCCCCACCACCGGAGGCCCGTGGGACGAAGCCTTCCGCAAGGCGTTTTGCGGCGGGTGCGGCCAGGAGGACTGTGAGCCGACCTGTCCCCGCCAGACGGAGCGGAGCAAGAACGGAACCGCCCAATATGAGGCCCAGGCCCTGGCCTGTACGCAACGCCTCGCCTGCCTGCTGCTCTCTGGAGAGTACCACCCAAGCAAGTCTGAAACCTTCAAGGTCTACAAACCGAAAGAACGGCTGGTCCAGGCACCGGCATTTGTGGACTTGGTGGTCCAACACGCCCTGATCAATAATATATATGACGCCATAACCCGGAGCTTCATCGAGCACAACTATGCCTCCCAGGTCTGGAAGGGTATGCGCTTCGGGTTGACTCATCTGGAAAAGCAGATGCAGAACTACTACCTGAAGCGCAAGGGCCACGACGAAGCAGCCCGGAGGGCGGCAAGGCTTCTCTACCGGCCCAGAACGGAATGGGACTATGCGGAGGGCTGGGTCCTGAAGGCGGACGTCCGGCGCTTCTTCGCCAGCATAGACCACGACCTCCTGAAGGAGAAGCTAGCCCGGAAAATAGAGGACCCAAGGGTCTGCGACCTGATGTGTGTCTACATAGACAGCACCGACGGCCTTCCCCTCGGATACCAAACAAGCCAGCTGCTGGCCCTGCTATTTCTGGAGGCATTGGTCGGAGCCGAACCAGGAAGGATCGCCGGGGGAGTTCTCCACAAACCAGAAGCCGTTGTCGTTCTTGAAGTAGGCCCCCGTGATTTCCACCACCATGCCGGTCAGGATTTCTGCACCATTTTATCTAACATAGCATCTCCTCTTTCTGCCCTGAAAAGAGAATGTTCAACTGGAAAGTTATTGGAGCTACAAGCACACTTGTACTTACAGTGGTAGGAATTGGCACTGCAATGCTTGGAGGCAGGTTTGATGTGAAACTGCCCATTAAGAAATAAAAACAAAAAGAGCTAACTGACCCAATCAAAATCAGTCAGCTCTTTTCCTATGAATCATGAAAAAATGTTGCCAAATCGTTGCCGCAGAGGGGGCTAAGCCTTGTAAAACCCAGTCATATCAAGGCTTTCCCGTCCTCTGAAATCACTCCCACTCAATCGTAGCCGGCGGTTTGCTGGTGATATCATACACAATCCGGTTAATATGCGGCACCTCGTTTACGATGCGTACGCTTACACGGTCCAAAACCTCATACGGAATCCGCGTCCAGTCCGCGGTCATGAAGTCGCTGGTGGTCACTGAGCGCAGGGCCAGGGTGTAATCGTATGTCCGGCTGTCTCCCATTACGCCTACGCTCCGCATGTTCGTCAGCACTGCAAAATACTGATCCATGCTCCGCTCCAGACCCGCGTTCGCTACCTCCTCGCGGAAAATGTAATCCGCCTGGCGCAGGGTGTCCAGCTTCTCCTTCGTTATGTCCCCGATGCAGCGGATCGCAAGGCCCGGACCCGGGAAGGGCTGGCGCATGACCAGGTAGTCCGGCAGCTCCAGCTCCCGGCCCAGGGCCCGTACCTCGTCCTTGAACAGCAGGCGCAGCGGTTCAATGATTTCCTTGAAGTCTACGTAATCGGGAAGCCCGCCTACGTTGTGGTGGCTCTTGATCACAGCCGCGTCGCCTGCACCGGATTCGATGACATCAGGGTAGA
The DNA here is from genome assembly GCA_022791875.1 of Oscillibacter sp. Classification (GTDB taxonomy): domain Bacteria; phylum Bacillota; class Clostridia; order Oscillospirales; family Oscillospiraceae; genus Oscillibacter. Next base: position 39,060 of record JAAVZX010000088.1, on the reverse strand, counting down.
TCGTGCCTTGGACCAGGTAGTCTACACGACCGATTTTCTTCGCCTCTTCCTCGAAAACACGGATGAACTCTTCCCCGATGATTTTCCGCTTGCGCTCCGGCTCCGTTACGCCAGACAGCTTCGCGAGAAAACGTGCCTCCGCGTTGGCTCGGACAAAGTTGATGTTCCATTTCCGGAAGGCGTTCTCTACCTCGTCGCCCTCGTTCAGACGCATGAGGCCGTGATCCACAAACACGCAGGTCAGCTGGCTCCCAACCGCCTCCGCTACCAGCGCCGCCGCTACGGAGGAATCCACCCCGCCGCTCAGCGCCAGCAAAACCCGTCCGCCGCCTACTTTTTCGCGGATCTGACGGATGGCCGTTTCCTTGTAGTCCCCCATGGTCCAGTCGCCGGAAGCGCCGCAGACCTCGTAGAGGAAATTCCGGATCATATCCGTGCCGTGCTCCGTGTGGTTGACCTCCGGATGGAACTGGACGCCGTAAAAGCCCCGCGCCTCGTCCGCTATGGCGACGTTGGGACAGGCGGCGCTGTGGGCGTATAGCCGGAAGCCCTCGGGCACCTTCTCCATGTAGTCTCCGTGGCTCATCCAGCTCACGCCCTGGGCGGGAAGCCCCTTGAAGAGCTTGCAGTCCGTATCGAAAAAGGTTTCCGTCTTGCCGTACTCCCGCGCGGAGTCGTCCACGGCGGCGGTGACGCGCCCGCCAAGGTGATGGGCCAAAAGCTGACAGCCGTAGCAAATCCCAAGAACGGGCATGCCCAGCTTAAAAATCTCCGGATCAGCCTGGGGCGCACCGGGCGCATAGACGCTGTTGGGCCCGCCGGTAAAAATAAATCCGATAGGATTCATCGCTTTCAAATCCTCCAAAGGCGCGGTATACGGCTTCACCTCGCAGTAAACCCCGCACTCACGCACCCGCCGCGCAATCAGCTGATTATACTGCCCGCCGAAATCCAGAACAATCACCATCTGATGAGCCATAGAAACACTTCCTTTCTACTGTAAGCCTCCCAATGCCTCCGGCGGCCAGGGGCGTTGCCCCTGGACCCCGCCAGATCATCCATCCTTGTAAGCCTTGCCATTTCTCTCAACATCCATCACAAAAATACCCTCCGCAAAACAACGTTTTGCGGCCCCACCGCACCTCCGTCCCGGCGCAAAAGCCCCACCGCCCACCAGTTTCGCGTCGCGTTAAAGCTCTTTTTGCTTCCTTTTCTCTCGAGAAAAGGAAGCCGCCGGAGGCGGGAAGCCCCGCTGGCAGCCCCCCGTATGCAGGCAGCTTACCGAAACACGATAGGGTCCGTGGAGTCGATGACTGCCAGGGAGCACAGGTTGATTCCGGCGGCACGGAGGCGGTCGCCGCCGCCTTGGAAGCCTTTTTCGACGGCGCAGCCGATGCCGAGGAGGGTTGCGCCGGATTGGGTTACGATGTCGCAGAGGCCGCGCATGGCTTCGCCGTTGGCCATGAAGTCGTCTACTACCAGGACTTTGTCGGTTGGGTGGAGCCATTCCTGGGAAACCAGGAGGGTTACTTTCTTTTTGTATGTATAGGAGAAGATTTCACTTTGGTATAAGCCGCCTTCAATGTTGTCGCTTTTCGCTTTTTTGGCGAAAATCATGGGCTTATTGTAGTGCCGGGCTACGATGGAGGCCAGGGCTATGCCGGAGGCTTCCGCGGTCAGGACGACCGTCGCTTCGTTCATGTCGAAGTGTCTGCCGAATTCTGCGGCTATGCGGTCCAGGAGGGCGGTGTCTACGCGGTGGTTTAAGAAGCCGTCTACCTTGATGATGCCGCCGGGGAGGACTTTTCCCTCTTTCAGGATTCTGTCTTTCAGTTCCTGCATCCTTCTCCTGCTCCTCTCTTTGTGGCGTTTTTTGGGGCTTGGGGATGATCGGGGGACGGGCCGCCGAGGGCGGCGGCCCCTACGGATACCTTCCACGGTTGTGGAAACGTACCCCGCAGGGGACGCCCCCCTTGGGCGTCCCGTCTTCCGCAGCCGTCTCACAGGGACCAGACCCAACAGGTTTTTATTGCTCCAGAATGTTGGCGGCGGCGTCCAGCCAATCGCCCTGGAATTCCTCGATTTTGCCCGCGTCGGCCAGAGCGGCCAGGGCCGGGTCGATGGGCATTTCCGCCAGGAGGGGCAGATTGTGGCGCTTCGCGGCCTCCGCCGTCTTGCCCTGGCCGAAGAGATACAGCTTTTTCCCGCAGTCGGGGCAGGCCACCCAGCTCATGTTCTCCACCAGGCCCACGATGGGCACCTCCATCATCTCCGCCATCTTGACGGCCTTTTCCACCACCATGCTCACCAGGTCCTGGGGGGAGGCCACGACGATGATGCCGTCCAGGGGGATGGACTGGAAGACGGAGAGGGACACGTCGCCGGTGCCCGGAGGCATGTCCACGAAGAGATAGTCGCAGTTCCAGAGCACGTCGGTCCAGAACTGCTGGACCACGCCGGAAATCACGGGGCCGCGCCAGATTACGGGGTCCGTCTCGTTGGGCAGGAGCAGGTTCGTGGACATAATCTGGATGCCGCCGGGGGTGAGCATGGGGTAAATGCCCTGCTCGCTGCCCACGGCCTGGCCGTGGACGCCGAACGCCTTCGGAATGGAGGGTCCTGTCACGTCGGCGTCCAGGACGCCCACCTGGCGGCCCCGCCGGTTCATGATCACGGCAAGCTGGCTGGTGACCATGGACTTGCCGACGCCGCCCTTGCCGGACACAACGCCGTAGACCTTGCCCACACGGGCGTTGGGATTCAGCTCCTTCAGCAGGGACTGGGGCTCCGTGCGCTCGGCGCAGGACTCGCCGCAGCTGGAGCAGTCGTGGGTGCATTCGCTCATAGTTGATCAGATCTCCTTTTTGAATTGATAATGGATAATTGATAATTGATAATGATATTATACTGCATCTGCCTGGGGCGTCAAGCGCTGGATGGAAACCTGGGGGTCCCAGGCAAAGAAATCCGCTTCGCGGCTGTGGCAGGTGAAGAGCAGGATCTGGCGCTTTTCCGCCGCTTTGCGCAGCCATTCCAGGGCGGCGCGGCAGCGGGCGTCGTCGAAATTGCTCAGGGCGTCGTCCAGGACGATGGGGGGCGCTTTGTCCTCCGGGAGGACCAGGTCGCAGATGGCCAGGCGGACCGCCAGGTAGAGCTGGTCCGCCGCTCCGGCGGAGAGATAGCCCGACTCCCGGAGGGTGGCGGAGCCCGCCGGGTAGGCCGAGACGCGGAAGTCGCGGTCCAGGGCCACACCCTCGTAAGCGCCGCCGGTGAGGCCGGAGAAAATCTCCGCGGCTCGCTGGCCCAGGGCGGGGGAGAAGCGCTTCTGGAGGTCGTTGTTGGCCTTTTCCAGGGCCGTCAGGGCCAGTTGGATTGCCGCGTACTCCCCTTCCGCCGCCCCGATCTGTTCCTCCAGATATTCGGCGGCGGAGGCCAGCTCCATGGGGTCCCCGGTGGCGTGGAGGCGTCCGGAGAGCTGGTCCGCCTTGGAGCGGGCCGCGGCCAGGTCGGCGTGTACCTTCTCCTGGTCCGCCAGGACCGAGGCCCTGCCCCGTGTTGGGGGCGACATGGGCGCGCCGCTGTCCGCCTCCGGGAACTGCTGGGCCAGCACGTCCCGCCGGAGGCGGGCGTCCCTGGCGGCGGATTCCGCCTCCGCTAAGGCTTTGCGGCGGATGGCACAGCCCCGCAGGGCCGTGTCGCCGGAAACTACGTCGTAAGCCTCCGGGGCAAAGCGGCGGATTTCACGCAGAATCGCTTCCTCGTTGGTGTTCAGGGAGGCGAAGAGGCCGTCCGCGGCGGCGGTGAGCTTTTCCGCCTCCCCGCGGGCCTCCGCCGCCGTCTGGCAAAGGTCTTTATAGACGGACAGGGCGGCGGCGCGGTCCTCACGGGCCGCTGCTGCCTGGGACTCCCATTGGGCCTGCTTCCGGCCTGTCAGAAAACCCATCAGCACCCATACCAACCCCGCCGCACCGCAGGCACAGCCCGCCGCCATGGGGATGTTCTTTTGGACTATGTACAGCGCGCCGCCCAGGGCCAGGCCCAGGAGCGCCCCTAAAAGCAGCGCCCAGAGGGGATACTTCGGCTTCTCCGACAGATCCAGCGGCATGGCCTCCGCTTCCTCCGGGGGCCTGCCCGCAAAGGGGTGCTCATTCACGGCGGCTTCCGCCTGGCGCTTTTTTTCGATGGCCTCGTCCCGCTGGGCGAGGGCCTTTTCCATGCTTTTGCGCACCGTCTCCAGGTTCACGATGGCCCCGCGGAGGCGTCCGATGGCCTCGTTCTCCGGCACTTGGTCCTGCTCCAGAAGACGGCGCAGCTCCGCCGCCTTTTCCTCCGCGCGGGATGCGGCCTCCTCCGCATCCAGCAGCACCTGACGCTGCCGGTAGGCGTCCCAGCGGTCCAGATACGCAAGCTCCGCCTCCAGAGCCGCGCAGCGGGCCTCCAGGTCCCGGGCCTGGGCCTCCGCCTCCTCCATCTGGTGCAGAAGGTCCGCCTGGGTCCTTTGCAGGCTCCGGGTGGCGGCCAGCTCCGCCTCCAGGTTGGGCAGGGAGCCCGTCTTGTTGTGGCGGCGGCGGTTCAGCTGGTCCCGCAGGAGCTTCGCCGCCTCGGAGTACGACACGCCCTCTTCGCCTGCGCTGATCAGAGACGCGACGCGGCGCTCCAGCCCCGGGTCCGGCGTCACAGGCAGGCCGCTCTGGCGGATAAAGGCGCTGCGGGCGTAGACTTCCCGGGTGACGCCCAGGAGCGCCTCGCCGCAGGTATCCCCCGTCAGGCCGGGCACCGGGGTCTGGGTCCCGGTGTAGACGGCCTGGAACTCCTTCATGGGCGCGTTCTGGCGGCGGGTGGCCCGCAGGAGCGTCAGGGCGTCCCCCTCCGCGCGGCAGTCCAGACGGCCCCCCATGGGCTTCCCGCTCCAGGGGACGTAGCGGCTCTTGTCGGCGATGTACCCGGCGCGGCTGCGCTCGCCGGTGTTGATCCCGTAGAGCATGGCCAGCAGGAAGGCGCACCAGGTCGACTTCCCCGTCTCGTTGGGGGCCTGGAGGATATTCAGACCCTCCCGAAGCTCCAGAACCTCCCCCTCCAGCTTCCCGAAGCTGGCCTGCATCCGCTCAATCCACACGGCGCTCCCTCCTCTTTTTTCATCAGAATTCAATCCAGTATAGCACACCCCGCCGGATTTGCACAGTACCATGGGGAAAAAATTTGAAATTTATGCAGATTGCTTTGACGAATATGGGAATTTATGCTATCATGGAAGCAAAAAGACGCCTGTAAGAAAAACGGGAAGGAGATGACCCTGCCATGCGCAAGCCAAACGCGTCCCTGCTCTCCAAGCTCTCCCTGCTCATTCCGGAAAACGACTACCACGCCGTCATGCACGACCACGCAGGGAATACCAGCTACTATGAGCACTACCATGACTACTACGAGATCACCTTCTATCTCGGGGACCGGGAGGCCCCGTACCGCACGGAGTCCGGCGTCTACACCGTCCGGAAGGGGGACGTCATCTTCTGCCGGATGTTTGAAACCCATATCATGGACTGCGCGGAGAACGAAGGGCATATGCGCTTCTGCATGGGCATCGAGCCCCGCATCCTGGGGGACTATTCCAAAAAGAGCGCCAACCTCTACCGCCTCTTCTCCGAGCAGAATCCCCAGTACCCCATCCTGCACCTGGATATGCTCAGCTTCCAGAAGTACCCCCACATGATCCAGGAGTTCCAGCAGCTGGGGAACTCCCCGGGGGAGGAAATCATCGCCAATTCCATCATCCACCGGATTCTGGGCAGCCTCTACTGCGACCTGGCCCTGGAACCCGTGCAGGAGATCGCCAGGCTCCGCCAGATCCAGGTGGTGGGCTCCATCCTCCATGATATCGAGGAGAACCTCGCCACCCCTATCTCCCTCAAGGATATCGCGGGAAAGTACAACTACAGCGTCACCTACGTCTGCAAGCTCTTCAAGAGCGTCACGGGGACCCCCCTGGTGAGCTACGTCATCGAGAAGCGCATCGGGCGGGCCAGGCAGCTCATGTATCAGAACCTTGACATCGTGGAGATAGCGGAACAGGTGGGCTACCACAACTACAGCAATTTTTACAAGGGCTTCAAGAAAATTGTGGGCATGAGTCCGGAGGAGTACCGCAGCCACATCGCCGAGGGGAAGCAGTGACGGTTTTGTATCAGATTTGAAATGCAGGGGAGGCCATAGGGCATGGCTTTTCCGGAGCCCATGGCCTACAATGGGACCCAGGGCTTCCCCTCAAAAACTGACGATAAAAAGGAGAATGAATCATGGGCGCAGAGATTTCACTGGCGGGCAAGAACGCCGTCGTCACCGGCGGCGCGGGCGGCATGGGCCGCACAACCTCCCTGCTTCTGGCAGAGGCGGGGGCGAACGTTCTGGTGGCCGACATGGACGCGGAGGCCGCGGCCAGAACCGCGGCGGAGATTCAGGAGCGTTACGGCGTCCGGACGGCGCACTGCAAGTGCAACGTCACCGTCAAGGCGGACGTGGACGCCATGGTGGCGAAGGCCATGGAGGTTTTCGGCAGGATTGATATCCTCAACAACATCGCCGGAGCCAGCACGAAGGTGGACTTCCTGGAGATGCCGGAGGAAATTTATAACATGATGATGGACGTGAACGCCAAGGGCACTTTCTTAGTGGACCAGGCGGTTTTGCGTGTGATGATTCCGAACCGGACGGGCAAGATTGTCAATATGTCCTCCATGTCCGGCAAGGAGGGCTATCCGACCAACATTGCGTACACGGCGGCGAAGTTCGCCGTGACAGGTATGACCCAGGCGATAGCGAAGTACGCGGCCCCGTACAATATCAACGTGAACTGCGTATGTCCCGGCATAGTCCGGACCCGGATCTGGGAGAAGCTTCTGGACGACGTAACGCAAGCCGGAGGCGACGCGGACGCGTACTGGGAAGAGCGCATCAGCGGCATCCCCCTGAAGCGCCCGCAGACAGAGCTGGACGTGGCGAGGATGTTCCTGTACCTGTCCTCCTCCTTTGCCGACAATATGACGGGGCAGGGGATTAACGTTACAGGCGGGCTGATTCTGCATTGAGAGTGCGTGCCATACGGGGGGCCTCCGGCGGGTTCCTTTTCTCGAGAGAAAAGGAACCGAAAAGAGCTTTAATACCGCTCTACGCATTGGCAGTTGCGAAAGTTTTCCGCACGGTAACGTGGGAAGTGCATGTGGGACCTTCTATTGCGATAGAAGGTCCCACAGATTTTTTATATCTTAATAAGAAAATCTGTGGGGCATACCGGAAAGGTATGCCCCACACGCAGGCACATGGTTACTGCGCAACAAGCTCTAACAACCACCAGGTTCGCGTCGAGTTAAAGTTCTTTTGCTTACTTTTCTTTCAAGAAAAGTAAGCCGCCGGAGGCCCCCCGTATGTAGGCACTCCCGTCAACGCGCGAGGTATGCGGTGATGTCGAAGGGCAGCAGGGGGGTGTCTTTGCGGAGGTACAGTGGGTGGTGCGGGTGGCCGGATTTGAGTGGGGGGCCGGCGGTGAACCAGTGGGCGTTTTGGGATTGGGCGGATTGGGCGAAGTCGCGGAGGCATTCTTTTAAGTAGGGGCGTTTGTCTATGATGTTGCCCCAGGCGGCCCAGATGGCGGGGTTGGGGGATAGGGAGATGAGGTATTGGAAGGCTTCGAGGTTTTGGGCGTGGAGGGTGGGGTTGCAGTTTTTTTCCATGTCGTCGGGGCGGGTGGCGCGTTGGGCGTAGACGTTGAACATGAGGAAGCTGTCGTAGCCGTTGGCAAGGGCGATGCGCTGGGCGGATTGGAGGGTGGGGTCCAGGGCGTCGGGGGCGGCGGTGGAGGGGTTGATGCCGATGCAGATAAGGGGGTTCTGGCCGCGGGTGCCGAGGATGTAGCGGTAGTCGGAGTAGGTGTTGGGGACGTAGAGCCAGCGGGTTACGTCGTAGTCGGGGGAGGGGAGGAGGGCCGCTTTCAGGGCGGGGAGGAAGGGGGCCAGGGGGACGGCGGTGGTGGGGCTTTGGGGGATGTGGGGCATGGGTGGGGGCCTCCGTTTCTTTGGGGTTTTGGGTGTTTTTTTTATAATATTGATTTTTAAGTGGATGCGCATGGAAGCTGTCATTCCACCAAAAATGAACCGCAGGGAGCAACATGAATACGACAAATATCTCTATAGACTACGCTGTCTGGTTGAGAACGGTTTCCTCGCCCTGAAACGTTGGAGGGATATTGCCACTCGTTACGCAAAAACTTCAGGAGGCTTTTCTCGCTGCTGAACGGGCGGCGGTCAGGGGCTGCGGCTCAGATCCTTTTGTGTAATTTTTACCTCGTTCATTGTAGCCGCTTTGGGCGGGATTGTCAACATGGGAAAAGGGACGGGGGCTGCCTTGAAACGGGAGAGCAATCGTGATAGAATCGGTTTGATAAATTGGGGTTGGTGATTTGCTGTGAACAATCTTTTTAATTTTGAGGAAACAGAAAAAATAGGCCTGAGAAAAGGGATGGTCTTCTATTTTAAGGATTGGATTGATGAAGAAATCGTTGCCGGATTGGAAGGAATCACAGAAACATTCCTTCTCATGACCCATGGGGAATTTACGAAAAAGCGCGGCACAAATGATTATCAAAACATAAGAAATATTCGCGGCGGATGGCGGAAAGTCTTTCATCGGGAATTTGACGGCAAAGATTTTACTTGCACACATTATCTGCAATTCAATAACTGCGCTCCGCAATATTTGCAGACGATTCATGCCTGCATAGCGTTGGTAAATTCAGAATCTATATACAATTATCTCTATTTCCAATGCCCTGTTGATACAGAATGGTCGGAAATCTATCAATTTATGGAGTATATCAATCGCAGTCTGAATGTTCTATATGCAAGCGCAGGATACGAAATGGCCATCAACGTACTTCACTATCCGGGAAGTATGGGATACGGTATAAGGGCGTTGAAAAGCTTAAAATATGTAAACAGTGAAGAAAGCGATTGGCACAACCTTCGTTTTGATTTCTGGTTTGGCATTCCATGCCCCAATTTTATACAGATTTTGAGTCCCGAATGGGCAAAGAAGGTTGGCGCTGAAATTCCCGATGGGATTCATGCCAAAACGGAAAAAGAAAAGCTCTTTCTTGACATTTTGGATCGAACCTCCGGCCAGATAAGCGAACCGGCATTAGAGACGATAGAAGTCCGGTTTCAGGTGTTATATTGCCTTTTGAAACCGCTGATTATTTTACCGGAGCGCACAAGGTTTATGAAAAAAGAGGATTGGGCGAAGCGATTGAGGCGGTTTGAACCGGTATACGAATGACTCCGACGTTCAAAAAAATTTGCATATTTTCCCTCAAAAGCGGGAACCTTTTTGCAGGACCATCCGTCATAAGAGGGGAACGGGCAAGGCCCGTAAAAAATACTGCATGAACGCAAGGAGAAAACGATGATGAAAAAGATGATGAACGCGCTGCTCCCGGCGCTGAGCCTCGTACTGCTTCTGGCCGCCTGCGGCGGCGCTCCCGGCCAGAAGGACGACGCGCCCCAGGAGCCTGTAGACCTGAACGCCTTCTATGAAGAGCAGATCCAAGACGGCGAATGGCCCGCCATGGCCCTGGCAGAGGGCGAGATGCTGGAGGGCTTGTACCCCGGCCTGTCGGACCTTGATCTGAAGCAGTGCGTCGTAAGCATGGCGCAGATTTCCGCCGCCGTAGGCGAGATTGCCCTCGTGGAAGCGTCGGACGCCGAAGGCGCCAAAGCCGCGGAAGAACTCTTCCAGGCCCGCATCGACTACCAGGTCGGCGACAGCTCCAACCCCGGCGGCGCCTGGTATCCCGAGAGCATCGAGGGCTGGAAAAAGAACTCCCGCATCGTAACCAACGGAAACTACGTAATGATGGTCGCCGGCGAAAACGCCGAAAGCGTAGTGGAAGCGTTCAACGCGCTCTTTGCGTAACGCGTTTACGGGGGACGATGGACGGGGGGCTGCCAGCGGGGCTTCCCGCCTCCGGCGGCCAGGGGCTTTGCCCCTGGACCCCACCAGGGAGGCACGCGCCTCCCTGGACCCTGGCAGATCACTTTTATATGTAACCGCCTGCGCCTCTTTTGGTGCGGGCGGTTTGCTTTAGCCTATGAGCGCTAGGACGATGCCGTAGAGGACGCTGGCGGAGACACCGAAGACGATTACGGGGCCTGCTACGGTGAACATCTTTGCCGCCATGCCGGTGACGAAGCCCTCACTCTTGAAGTCGATGGCGGGGGAGACGACGGCGTTGGCAAAGCCGGTGATGGGCACCAGCGTGCCCGCGCCGCCGTAGCGGGCTATCTTGCCGTACAGGTTCAGGCCCGTCAGAAGCGCGGATATCAGAACCAGCGTGCAGGACGTGGCCGTGCCCGCGTCCTCCTTCCCCAGACCCGCGCTGGACCAGCCGTTCATAATCGCCTGACCCAGTACGCAGATCGCGCCGCCAATTACAAAGGCCAGAATTGTGTCCTTGACAATCGGCGATTTCTTCGCCTGCTGTTTTACATAATCCTGGTATTCCTTGGGCGTCATATCCATATAAATTCCCCTTTTCCGGTGGTTTTTTGTGCCCGTTTAGCTTCTGCGGAGCGCGGGAAAATATGCGCGGACCGCTTCTTAAAAAATGGGATTGAAAAATGCGGCGGAATGGCGTAAACTGTGGGAAAACCATTCAGAAAGGGGATTGCTGTGAATCCGGACAAGACTTTGGGCCTCTATCTGCATATCCCTTTTTGCAGACAGAAGTGCATCTATTGTGACTTCTACTCCCTCCCCCGCCGGGAGGACCAGATGGACGCCTACACCGCCGCCCTGTGCCGCCGGATAGAAGCCCTGCCCGCGGACGGGTACACGGTGGATACCGTCTACTTCGGCGGCGGGACCCCCAGTTTCTTAGGCGCGGAACGCCTCACGGCGCTGCTGGAGGCCGTGTTCCGGCGCTGTACCGTCTCGCCGGAGGCGGAGATCACCCTGGAGGCGAACCCGGATTCCGCCGGAGATCCCGACGCCCTGGCGCGCCTCCGGCGGGCCGGGTTCAACCGGATTTCGCTGGGAATGCAGTCCGCCGACGATGGGGAACTGGCCGCGCTGGGGCGGGTGCATACGATGGGGCAGGTCCGCACAGCCGTGGCGGCGGCGCGGAGGGCGGGCTTTGACAGCCTGTCCCTGGATCTGATCTACGGCCTCCCTGGACAGACCCGCGCCCGGTGGCTGGAAAACCTGAACGCCGCCGCGGACCTGGACCCGAACCACCTGTCCTGCTATGGCCTGAAAGCGGAGAAAAACACCCCCTTGTATGCCCGCCGGGACACCTTGCCCGGAGACGAGGAACAGGCAGATATGTACCTGGAGGCCGTGGAATTCCTGGCGGGGCGGGGGTACGCGCAGTACGAAATATCCAACTTTGCAAAGCCAGGGCGGGAATCCCGGCACAACCTGAAATACTGGACCCTGAGCGAATACGCAGGTCTGGGTCCCGGTGCCCACTCCGACTTCCAAGGCGTGCGCTACGCCTGGGCCAAGGACCTGGAAGCGTTTCTGCGGGGCAAGGATGTCTTCTCGGAGCGCCAGACAATGGGCCTCCGGGACCGTGAGGAAGAATGGCTGATGCTTGGAGCGCGGCTCACCCATGGTCTGGACCCGGCGGACTACCAAAGACGTTTCGGGAGGCCCTTCACGCCCTTCGTCCCCTTCTTAGAGAAATGCCGCAAAGCAGGTTACGCTGTAGAGGCAGCAGGCCGTTGGCACCTGACCCCTCAAGGCTTCCTTGTCTCCAACGCCATCATTCAGGGTCTTTTGCAGGTGCGAGAGAGCCTGCCAGCGCTTCCAGCAGAGCCTGCGGGTTAACCACTTTCCCGTAGGGATACTTCACGCCCTCACGGGTCACAGACACAGGCTGCGCGGAGGCGCGGGCGGCTTCATTGAATTCCTCAAAGGTGACATCCGGCTTCACCTGGCAGGCCAAAGCGTACAGCCCCGCCACCCAGGGAACCGCCCAGCTCATACCGCCGGAGGCGTAGTGGGCATACTCGCCCCCGCCGGAGGGCGCGGCCAAGGTGCGGCGGTCCATGGGAACCAGAAGCAGGGAGCCGTCCGCGCCGCGGTAATCCCCAGCGTAGAGACTGTCCTCCCAGAAGATACCGGGACGGCAGTCCTCAACAGCGTTAGGGTCCCCGTAAGGCGCACGCCCCATACCCATCCACGGTTCCAGAAGCGGATCGCGGCTGTTGACGCAGACCACGGCGATCCCCGCGTCCCGCGCACGGGCGACAGCGTCCTCTATAGCCTCCGCCCCAGGGTCGTCGGGCATCCACCCTACGGACATGGAGATCACCCGGATTTTTTCACCCTCCGGGAGGGTGCCGTTGAGGGTAATCAGGCGGTCGATGTCCTCCGCGTAATGGGTCAGGTCGCGGGCGGAGCCTTTGCCGCTGAGGTCGTCGGCGATGAAGTACAGAAGGGCCTCGGGGGCCACGCCCACCGTCTCTCCCAGTGCGATAGAGGCCACGCCGGGGCCGTGCATGGAGGCGTTTTCCTCCGCCGCGCTGTGGTACTCCTGATAGAGCCGAAGGCGGTCCGCGTACTCCTGATGCTCCGTCAGCAGGGTCTGATCGATGATGGCGATTCCGATGCCTTTGCCGGTAATCCCCTGCGCGTGCAGGGCGCGGAGGCCCAGGCCGGGGTCCTTGCCCAGCTCCAGGAGGACGGCGGGCCTGAACGCTTCGGGGAGGCGTTCAGGCCAGCGGGTACGGGTGTCGAAGTCAGCGAGAAGGAGGTCTTCGGCCTGGTCCGACAGGTCCCAGGCGCTGAGGTCGGCGCAGCGGAGGTCGGTAAAACCATAGTCGACGTTGGGGTCATCAAAATAAGAGACGGTAACAGCGGCGGGCTGGCGGCAGACGCCCAGCTCCAACGCCGTCGGCGGCGCGGCGCAGGAGGCCAGCAAACCAGGAAGCAGGCACAGCGCCAAGATTTTTCTAAAGTCCATAAAATCATCTCCCATCAAAGATAGCCCCATGCTACCAGCAAAATCTTACGAACACCCCGACGAAATCCTTACAAATTTCTTACGATTCTCAGAAGGAGCAGAGGGTCAATAAATGGGTGATCTGCCAGGGTCCAGGGAGGCGCGCGCCTCCCTGGTGGGAGTCCAGAGGGCAAAGCCCTCTGGCGGGGTCTGGGGCAGAGCCCCAGCGCAGGCACCCACAACAAAACGCGGAATGTATATAGGAGGAATATTCAGTGCATGTTTATACGACGAGCCAATGGGTGCTTCTGTTCTTTTTCTACAGCTTTTGCGGGTGGATCTGGGAGTGCTGCTACGTGTCGGCGACCCAGAGACGGTGGGTGAACCGGGGCTTTTTGGAAGGGCCGGTGCTGCCGATTTATGGCTTTGGGGCGATTATGATTTTGCTGGCTACGATTCCGGTGGCGGAGAGTATGTGGCTCATTTACATATGCGGTACGGCGGCGGCTACGCTGCTGGAGTATGTGACCGGGGCCGCTATGGAGCGGCTTTTCAAGGTCCGCTACTGGGACTATTCCAACCAGAAATTCCAGATAAACGGCTACATCTGCCTCTCCAGCTCCATCGTGTGGGGCTTCTTCTCCATCCTGCTGGTGCGAGTGGTCCACCCGCCTATTGACAGGCTGCTGAACGATGTTCCCGGCTTCCTGGTGGAACCCCTGGCACTCCTTCTGACGGCGGTATTCACCGTGGACACGGTACGTTCGGCCCAGGCGGCTCTGGACCTGCGGGACGTCCTGTCCAAGCTGGAAGAGGAAAACGAGGAGCTCCGCCGCCTTGCAAAGCGCGCAGAAGTGGCCGCGGCCTTCGCCATGGACGACCTGCGCCGCTTCCGCGAACGCACAGAAGTGGAAGCCCTGCTTCTGCGCCAGCGCATTGACGAAAACATCGAGGAGCAGCGCGAAGCCAAAGCGGCCCGAAAACTCCGCCGCCAGGAGCGCATCGAATCCGCCCTCCAGCGCCGCACCAACGCAAAGCTGGAAGCCCTGGAATCCATCGCCGAGGCCCTGGAAGCCTGCCGCGGCCGCATGGACGAACCCAAATCCAACAACGCCCTCCTTGCCGACCTCAACGAAGCCCTCTCCCGCGTCCGCACCCGCCAAGCCCAACTCCGCACCCGCACCACCGCTTACTACCACCGCTCCCTGCACATCCTCCGCAACAACCCCACCGCCGTCTCCCGAACCTTCAGCAAAGCCCTTGAAACGCTGCGGCACCTGGAGGACTGAGCACCCCCCGCGGGGGGACGGGGGGCCTCCGGCGGCCAGGGGCTTTGCCCCTGGACCCTGGCAGATCAGTCCTGGCTTGACTGCCTGCTTCTTTTGGTTACATTGGCGGGCTGGTGAGAATATGCAAAAAATGTGACGGGAATGTTAAATTGTTGTACAATCTGACACTTGTATAAATATTCAAGTTGGATGTATAATTCAGCCATCATCAATCAGACATAGGAGGCTCTTTATATGAAAGATAAAAAGGATATCAAGAAGATCGTTTTGGCTTATTCCGGCGGGCTCGATACCTCTGTAATTATTCCCTGGCTCAAGGAAAACTACAATAATCCCGAAATCATCGCCGTGGCCGGCGACGTGGGGCAGAACGACGAGCTGGACGGACTGGAGGAAAAGGCCCTCAAAACTGGCGCTTCCAAGCTGTATGTCGCCGGCCTCACCGACGAAATGGTCGACACCGTCATCATCCCCGCCATGAAGATGGGCGCAACCTATGAGGAATACCTGCTGGGCACCGCTTTCGCCCGGCCCATCATCGCCAAAAGCCTGGTGGAGATCGCCAAGAAAGAGGGCGCGGACGCCATCGCCCACGGCTGCACCGGCAAGGGCAACGATCAGGTCCGCTTCGAGCTGGCCATCAAGCGCTTCGCCCCCGATATGACCATCATCGCCCCCTGGCGGGAGTGGGAGATCAAGGGCCGGGACGAGGAAATCGACTACGCCGAGGCTCACAAGGTCCCCCTGAAAATCTCCCGGGAAACCAACTACTCCAAGGACAAGAACATCTGGCACCTGAGCCACGAGGGCCTGGACCTGGAGGACCCCGCCAACGAGCCCCTTTACGAGAAGCCCGGCTTCCTGGAGATGGGCGTGAGCCCCCTTGCCGCGCCGGACGCCCCCACCTATGTGACCATCGACTTTGAGAAGGGTGTGCCCGTGGCCGTGGACGGCGAGAAGATGAAGGCCAGCGACGTGATCCGGAAGCTGAACAAGCTGGGCGGCGAGAACGGCATCGGCCTGCTGGACATCGTGGAAAACCGTCTGGTGGGCATGAAGGACCGGGGCGTCTACGAGACGCCGGGCGGCACCATTCTCTACGCGGCCCACCAGCGCCTGGAGATGATCACCATCGACAAGGACACCGCCCACATGAAGCGGAAGCTGGCGGTGGACTTCGCGGACCTGATTTACAACGGCAAGTGGTTCACCCCCCTGCGGGAAGCCCTGAGCGCCTTTGCCGACGCCACCCAGGAGCATGTGACAGGCAGCGTGAAGCTGAAACTCTACAAGGGCAACATCATCACCGCCTCCATCACCTCTCCGGAAAGCCTGTATTCCGAGGAGCTTGTGACCTTCAACGAGAGCGGCTACGACCAGACGAACGCCACCGGCTTCATCAACCTGTGGGGCCTCCCGGACACGGTGCTGGCCATGCGGGAGCAGGGAAAGCTGTGAATAAATTTTCAATTGACAATGGATAATTGATAATGGATAATTGATAATGGATAATTGCCGGTAAACACGGCGGAATCAACTGAATGAAAGCCATAGGAGTTAGGAATGCGGGTTTCACGAGCCATCAGGTTTCTAACTCCTATTTGGCATATTTGGCATTTGCGAAAAAAGACAGAACTGGAAAGGTGTGCGAATAGCTTGAAACTTTGGGGCGGACGGTTCGGCAAGGAGACGGACGAGCTTGTGAACGAGCTGAACCAGTCGATTTCGTTTGATCAGAGGCTTTACCAGGAGGATATTCAGGGGAGCCTGGCCCACGCGGCGATGCTGGCGGAGTGCGGGATTATCCCGAAGAAGGACGCGGCGGCGATTGCGAAGGGCCTGCATGAAATTTTAGAGGCGGTAGAGGACGGGGAAGTCGAGTTCACCGCTGAAAACGAGGATATCCACATGAATGTGGAGGCCCTTCTGACGGCGCGGACCGGGGACGCGGGGAAGCGTCTTCACACCGCCCGGAGCCGGAATGACCAAGTGGCCCTGGATTTCCGCATGTACGTGCGGAAGGAGATCTCCGTGATCTGCGGGCATCTGTTGGAAATGGAGTCGGTGCTCTGCCGTCAGGCGCGGAAGTACCAGAACGCCGTGATGCCGGGATACACCCACTTGCAGAGGGCACAGCCCATCTCTTTTGCGCAGCATCTGATGGCTTACGCCCAGATGTTCTCCCGGGACGTGACGCGTCTGGAGGACTGCGGGAAGCGGCTGAACGAGTGCCCCCTTGGGTCCGGGGCCCTGGCGGGGACCACGTACCCCATTGACCGCTGGCAGACGGCGAAGGCGTTAGGCTTCGAAGTGCCCATGAGCAACTCCCTGGACGGCGTCAGCGACCGGGACTACGCCCTGGAATTCCTCAGCGGCCTGTCCATTTTAATGATGCACCTGAGCCGCTTCGCGGAGGAAGTGATTCTCTGGTGCAGCTGGGAGTTCAAATTCATCGATCTGGACGACGCCTACGCCACCGGGTCCAGCATCATGCCCCAGAAGAAGAACCCCGACGTGGCGGAGCTGGTCCGCGGAAAAACGGGGCGGGTCTATGGGGACCTGATGAGCCTGCTGACGGTGATGAAAGGCCTGCCCCTGGCCTACAACAAGGACATGCAGGAGGACAAGGAGCCGGTCTTCGACGCGGTGGACACCGTGACCCTGTGCCTCCCCGTATTCGCGGCGATGCTGGACACCATGACCGTCCTGCCGGAGAACATGCGCCGGGCGGCGGGCCGCGGCTTCATCAACGCCACCGACTGCGCCGACTACCTGACCAAAAAGGGGATGCCCTTCCGGGATGCCTACACCGCCGTAGGGAAGCTGGTTGCCTCCTGCGGCGCGGCGGGGAAGACGCTGGAGGAGCTGTCTCTGGAAGAGCTGAAAGCGGTGTCCCCGCTGTTTGAGGCGGACGTGTACGAGGCTTTGAATCTGGAGAACTGCATGGCCCTCCGGAGCAGCTACGGCGGGCCCGCCGTCAGCGAGACTTCCCGCCAGATCCAGGAGATTGAGGACTTCGTAAACATGAAGCACAAGGAGCGCGGCGACAAAGCCGCGGAGCAGGAGGACGAATGAGACTGAGAATCACGGCGCTGGCGCTGTGTCTGCTCCTGCTGGCGGGCTGCGGGAACCAAGGGACGCAGTTCAGCACAGCGGTGATTACCACCGGCGGCGGGGACGCAGAAAAGCCGCCTGTAGAGGATACGGCTGACGCGCCGGAGGAAGAGCCAGCCGTCCCGGAACCCGCCGGGCCGGAGAATCTTTTTGCAATCATGCCCGACACCTATATGTTTTGCAGCGGCGCGGGCGGCTGGAGCACGGATCTGTACCTGGAACCTGACGGGAGCTTCACAGGCGAATTCCACGATTCCGACATGGGCGACGGGAGCGGGCACTTCCCGAACGGGACGGTCTACCTCTGCAATTTCAGCGGAAAGTTCGCCCAGCCGGAACGCCTGGACGCGACAACCTACGCCATGCGCCTGGAGTCCCTGGAGACGGAACGCCCCGACGACGGCGCAGAGGAAATCGTGGACGGAACCCGCTTCATCAACTCCGGCCCCTACGGTCTGGAAAACGCGGAAGAGCTTCGGATCTACCTCCCCGAGACGCCCGTGGAGGGCCTGTCCGAGGACGTGCTCTGGGTGGTGCGGGGCCCCTACAATTGGGAGGAAACCGAGGAAGGGACCCTGGGCTATTGGATCATATACAACGTGACGGAGGAATGCGGCTTTGCGGAGTATCCTTTGACGAGGGAGTGAAAATATGGGAAAGCCAGTTGTCTATATCGACGGCAAGGAGGGCACCACCGGCCTCCAAATTTACGAGCGCTTAGCGGCGCGGGACGACATCGAACTGCTTCTGATCGACGAGTCAAAGCGGAAGGACACAGAGGAACGCCGGAAGCTGATGAACGCGTCGGACATCGTGTTCCTCTGCCTGCCGGACGCGGCGGCGGTGGAGGCGGTCAGACTGGTGGAGAATCCCCACACGGGGATCATCGACGCCTCCACCGCCCACCGGACGAATCCGGAGTGGGACTACGGCTTCCCGGAGCTGTCGCCGGCCCACCGGGAGGCGATCCATCTCTCCGGGCGGGTAGCGAACCCGGGCTGCCACGCCACAGGCTTTGTGTCTATTGTGTATCCGCTGACATGTAACGGCGTCCTGCCCAAGGACACGCCGCTGACCTGCTTCTCCCTGACGGGCTACTCCGGCGGCGGCAAGAAGATGATTGCGCAGTACGAGCGGGAGAACCGCCCACCCGCGTACAGCAGTCCCGCGCTGTACGGCCTGCTCCAGAACCACAAGCACCTCCCGGAAATGCGCTTCCACACGGGCCTGACCACAACGCCGGTATTCGTGCCCGTAGTGGACGACTATTTCAAGGGCATGGCGACAACAGTGATGCTCCACCGAAGCCAGCTCAAAAAGGTGAACGGACTGCACGACGTATGGAAGGTCCTGTCGGACCACTACAGCAGCTACGAGGCCGAGACGGGCGGCAAAAGCGCCGTCCGCGTAGAGATGGACCCCACAGACCCGGAAGCAGGAATCGACTCCGGCTTCAAGATTTACGCAAACCACATGCGCGGCAAAGACACCCTTTCCATCATCGTCACAGGAAACGACGAACAGTTCACAATCACAGCCCTGTTTGACAACCTGGGCAAAGGCGCGTCTGGTGCGGCGGTTCAAAACATGAACTTAATGCTGGGATTTGAGGAAGATACGGGGCTGAATCTTTAATATAGCCTGGTGATACGGGGGCGCTGCCAGCGGGGCTTCCCGCCTCCGGCGGCCAGGGGCTTTGCCCCTGGACCCCACCAGCCCTTTGAAAAGGGCTGGACCCTAAACTTTATCTGGGGCAAACCGTGCCGATTTGCCCCAGAGGATACTTTTATGATGATGAGGTGAAAATTTATGGTCAAAACGATTGAGGGCGGGATCTGCGCCGCCCAGGGCTTTCGGGCCGCAGGCATCCACGTGGGTGTCAAGACCCACGCCGCCTGGAAAAAGGATGTTGCAATGATCGTTTCCGATACCGTCTGCGACGTTGCAGGCGTGTTCACGAAAAACGTCGTGAAAGCCGCGCCTGTTCAGATTACGAAAAAGCATGTAAAGCTGGGGAAAGCCCGCGGCGTGATCGCCAACAGCGGCAACGCCAACGCCTGCGCCCCCCAGGGCGAGGAAAACGCCGTGCGGATGTGCCAGGCCGCGGCGGCGGCGATTGGCTGTGCGCCGGAGGAAATGATCGTAGCTTCTACCGGCGTAATCGGCCAGACGCTGAACGTGAAAGTCATCGAAGACGGAGTGCCGGAGCTGTACGCCGCTCTGGAGCGCTCCGCGGAGGCCAGCGACGCCGCGGCCCACGCCATCATGACCACCGACACCCTCAAGAAGGAGATCGCCCTGGAGGGCACCGTAGGCGGAAAGACCGTGCGGATCGGCGGCATCGCCAAGGGCAGCGGCATGATCCACCCCAACATGGGGACCATGCTGTGCTTCCTCACCACTGACTGCGCCATTGACGCGGCGGTACTGCAAAAGCTGCTCCTGTCCACGGCGCAGAAGACCTTCAACCGCATCAGCGTGGACGGCGACACGTCCACCAACGATACCTGCTGTGTCCTGGCCAACGGTCTGGCGGGCAACGGGAAAATCACCGGCGAGGGCGCGGACCTGGACGCGTTCGCGGAACTGCTGACGGAGATTTGCAGGCGGCTGGCCCGGGCCATGGCCAAGGACGGCGAGGGCGCGAAGCACCTGATTACCTGTAACGTCCAGGGGGCCCGGGACGAGGCCCAGGCGGAAACCGTGGGCAAGTCCGTCATTTCCTCCACCCTGACCAAGGCCGCGATCTTCGGCTGTGACGCCAACTGGGGCCGCGTGCTCTGCGCCATGGGCTACTCCGGGGAGACCTTTGACCCGGACAAGGTGGACGTGGAGTTCGCCTCCGCCGCCGGGGAAATCCTGGTGTGCAAAGACGGCCGGGGCCTGAGCTTCGACGAGGATTTGGCGAAGAAAATCCTCACCGAGGACGAAATCGACATCAATATCCGCATGGGCGAGGGCGGCGGAGCCTGCACCTGCTGGGGCTGTGATATCACCTACGATTACGTGAAAATCAACGGCGACTACAGAACCTGAGAGGCCGCGTATGATTCTGTTTCTGTTTTTTCTGATCATTGCCGCCGGGAGCCTGGCCGCTGTCTTCCACGCGGCGTCTGAAAGGCTGCTGAAAAGACGGCTGCATATTTTGATATACCTGGCGCTGGCGGCTCTGGGCATCGGAACGGCTTACGGCCTCCTGCGCTGGACCGGAATCGTTGTTTTTCCAAGCGACCACACCTGGTCCGCGGACTTCTTTGACGCCTCCTGGCGGGACGACGGAGTCCGGTTCCTGGTGCTGTGCGGCGCACCCTTCGCGGGCATTTCCGCCGCCCTGCTGGGCAAGCGGAAAAAGAGCGGAAGTTCCCAAATTGAAGAAAAGATGTGATCAATTATGTCTTCTCATGAGCAGCAGGCCCGGACGCTGATCGAGGCCCTGCCCTATATCCAGAAATTCACCGGGAAAACCGTGGTAGTGAAGTACGGCGGCAACGCCATGATCTCCGACACCCTGCGGCGGGCGGTGATGAGCGACATCATTCTGCTGAACCTGGTGGGCATCCGGGTGGTGGTGGTCCACGGGGGCGGGCCGGAAATCTCCGCCATGCTGAAAATGATCGGCTACGAGTCCCGCTTCGTGGACGGCCTGCGGTACACCGACACCACCACCATGGACATCGTGCAGGCCGTGCTGTGCGGGAAGGTGAACAAGGACCTGGTGGGCCAGCTGAACCGGCTGGGGGGCCAGGCGGTGGGTCTGTGCGGCATGGACGGGAACCTGTTCCAGGCGGAATGCCTGGACGAGAAATACGGCCTGGTGGGCCGGATCACCGGAGTGAACCCCAAGCCCGTGGAAAACGCCCTGCTGAGCGGGTACATCCCCATCGTGTCCACCGTGGCCCAGGGTGTGGACGCGGATACGGCCTACAACATCAACGCCGACACTGCCGCCGCCAAGCTGGCGGAGGCCCTGGGGGCGGAAAAGCTGATCCTTCTCACGGACGTGCGGGGCCTCCTGCGGGACCCCAAGGACGAGGAAACCCTCATCCACGTGGTCCGCACCAGCGAGGTCCCGGAGCTCATCGCCCAGGGCGTGGTGTCCGGGGGCATGATCCCGAAAATGGAGTGCTGTGTGGACGCCATCACTGGAGGCGTGGAGCGGGTCCACATCCTGGACGGGCGGATTCCCCATTCTATTTTGATCGAGCTGCTGTCGGACAAGGGCATCGGCACCATGCTGAAAAAGGAGAATTGACCATGACTTCTCAGGAAATCAAGAGCTTGACCAACCAGTACGTGATGAACACCTATGGCCGCTTCCCCGTGGCCATCGACCGCGGCGAGGGGGCGCGGCTCTATGACCCCGAGGGCCGGGAATACATCGACTTCACCAGCGGCATCGGCGTGAGCGCCCTGGGCTACGGCTGTGAGCCGTGGCTGGAGGCCGTGAACGCCCAGGGGAAAAAGGTGGTCCACACCTCCAACCTCTTTTACACCGAAACGCCCGCGCGGCTGGCGGAAACCCTCTGCAAGCGGACGGGGGAGAGCTGTGTGTTCTTCGCCAACGGCGGCGGCGAGGCCAACGAGGGCATGATCAAGCTGGCCCGGAAGTACAGCTTCGACAAGTACGGCCAGGGCCGGAGCACCATCATCACCCTGCAAAATTCCTTCCACGGGCGGACCATTACCACCCTGAAAGCCACCGGACAAGACGTCTTCCATAACTTTTTCTTCCCCTTCACCGAGGGCTTCCGCTACGCGGAGGCCAACAGCCTGGACGCCCTCAAGGCCCAGGCCGGGGCGGACGTGTGCGCCGTGATGCTGGAGCTGGTACAGGGCGAGGGCGGCGTGCTGCCCCTAGACAAGGACTATGTGAAGGCCGTGGAGGCCCTTTGCGCGGAGAAGGACTGGCTGCTCCTGGTGGACGAGGTTCAGACCGGCGTGGGGCGGACGGGAAGCCTGTTCGCGTTCCAGCAGTATGATATTTTGCCGGACGTGTGCTCCTTCGCCAAGGGGATCGCCGGGGGCCTGCCTATGAGCGGCATTATGGCGAACGAAAAGTGCCGGGGCGTCCTGACGCCGGGGACCCATGCGACGACGTTTGGCGCAAACCCGGTGTGCGCCGCCGCGGGGCTGGTGGTGCAGGAGATTTTGAGCGACGCGTTCCTGGAGAGCGTGAAGGAGAAGGGGCAGTACCTTCGGGATGGGATCGAAGCACTGAACCTGCCCTGCTTCGGGAAGACCCGGGGCCTGGGGCTGATGATCGGCATCGAGGTCCGGGAGGGCTGGACCAACAAGGAGATCGCAAACCGGCTGATCGAGGCCGGACTGCTGGTGCTGACGGCTGGGCCGGGCATCCGGCTGCTGCCGCCGCTGGTCATTAC
Organism: Oscillibacter sp.; assembly: GCA_022791875.1. GTDB lineage: Bacteria > Bacillota > Clostridia > Oscillospirales > Oscillospiraceae > Oscillibacter. The sequence goes on along the minus strand of JAAVZX010000088.1, from coordinate 16,285 downwards.
CAGGGATGAGATGGATAAGGGCCTGGAGATTATGAAGAAGACCCTGGCCTGACGGTTTTGGGACTGGCGGAAGATCGCGGGAGAGGCCGCCGAGGGCGGCGGCCCCTACGGATATCAATATAGAAGGGGTTTTACATATGGAAGGACATCAGCATTTTTTGAAGCTGCTGGATTTTGCGCCGCAGGAGATTCAGCAATTTTTGGATACCGCCGCAGATTTGAAGGCCAAGAAAAAGGCCGGGGTGCCCCACCGTTACCTGGAGGGGAAGAATGTGGCGCTTGTTTTCGAGAAGACGTCCACCCGGACGCGGTGCGCGTTCGAGGTCGCGGCCCAGGACCTGGGCATGGGGTCCACTTACCTGGGGCCTACCGGGTCCCAGATCGGTATGAAGGAGTCTATCGCCGATACGGCGCGGGTGCTGGGGCGGATGTATGACGGCATCGAGTACCGGGGCTTTGGCCAGGTGCTGGTGGAAGAGCTGGCGAAGTATGCGGGCGTGCCTGTGTTCAACGGTTTGACCAACGAGTTCCACCCCACCCAGATCCTGGCGGATTTCCTCACGATTCAGGAACATTTCGGGCATCTCAAGGGCATCAAGCTGGTGTATCTGGGTGATGCGCGGTACAATATGGGCAATTCGCTGATGGTTGGGTGCGCAAAGATGGGAATGCACTTCGTCGCCTGCGCGCCGAGGGCGTTTATGCCGGAGCAGGGCCTGGCTGAGACCTGCCAGGCCGTGGCGAAGGAGACGGGCGCCACGCTGGAGTTCATCGAGGACCCGATGGAGGCCGTAAAGGGCGCGGATGTGCTGTACACGGACGTGTGGGTTTCGATGGGGGAGCCTGTGGAGGTCTGGGAGGAGCGGATCAAGGCGCTGGGACTGTACCAGGTGACAAAGGCGCTGATGGACGCGGCGGGTCCTCAGTGCCGCTTCATGCACTGCCTGCCTGCGTTCCACGACCACAAGACCACCGTAGGCAGGGAAATGGGCGAGCGCTTCAACCGCGATGCCATGGAGGTAACGGACGAGGTTTTCGAGTCCTCCCAATCCATCGTCTTCGACGAAGCCGAAAACCGCATGCACACCATCAAAGCCGTCATGTACGAATTCCTGAAATAAAAACCCCCCGTGGACCATACCCTAAAAGGGTATGGTCCACTTGCATATCACCCCCGTTACCGTGCGGCAAGCCTTAACAACCTCCATCCCACAGAGCGGTATTAAAAAATTCTTTTTTTGGTTACTTTTTTTCTTATAAGAAAAAAAGTAACACGCGTCCCCGTCCACATTTGTGCAAAACGCCGACTTCTCACAGGGGCGGTTCCATGGTATAATAGAATTGTCGTAATCTGGAATTATGTCCGGCCCGCGGAGAGCGGGCTGGGGGAACAGGAGTATTCTGTATGGATGTATTCTCCCTTTTTACCCTGTGCGGCGGCCTGGCCTTCTTTCTTTACGGCATGAATACGATGTCCAAAAGTCTGGAGAAGATGGCGGGCGGCAAGCTGGAACGGCTGCTGAAACGGATGACGTCGAACCCGATTAAGGGACTGCTTTTGGGGGCTGGGATCACGATTGCAATCCAGTCCTCCTCCGCGGTGACGGTGATGATGGTGGGCCTTGTGAACTCCGGGGTTATGGAGCTGGGGCAGACCATCGGCGTGATTATGGGGTCGAATATCGGGACGACCCTGACGGCGTGGATTCTGTCGCTTACGGGATTGGAAAGCGAAAACTTCTTCTTGAATCTGCTGAAGCCGGAGAACTTCTCGCCTCTGTTCGCTCTGATCGGCATCATGCTGATCATGGGGAGCAAGAAGCAGAGGCGGCGGGACGTGGGGCGGATTCTGATCGGCTTCGCCATTCTGATGTACGGCATGGAGCTGATGAAGGATTCCGTGAGCCCGCTGGCGGATATGCCGGAGTTTGCGCAGATTCTGACGGCGTTTACCAATCCCCTGCTGGGCGTTCTGGTGGGCGCGGTGTTTACCGGCGTGATTCAGTCCTCGGCGGCGTCGGTGGGCATCTTGCAGGCGCTGGCGCTGACCGGTTCCATCACGTATGGGATGGCCATTCCGATCATCATGGGGCAGAATATCGGCACCTGCGTGACGGCGTTGATCTCGTCCATCGGCGTGTCCCAGGGGGCGAAGCGGGTGTCCGTGATCCACATCTTCTTTAACGTGATCGGGACCACCGTGGGACTGCTGCTGTTCTACGGAGGGAGCATCGTGTTCCACTTCGCGTTCCTGGCCGCGCCGGTGGACGCGGTGGGGATCGCCCTGTGCCACACCATCTTCAACGTGGGCACGACGGCCCTGCTCCTGCCGTTCTCCCGCCAGCTTGAACGGCTGGCGCGGGGGACCGTGCGGGAGAAGGAGAACCCCAAGGAGATCGCGTTCCTGGACCCGCTGCTGATGCGGACCCCCGGCGCGGCGGTGAGTGAGTGCGTGTCCCTGACGAACCGCATGGGCATTTTGGCCCAGACGAACCTCCTCCAGTCCCTGGAACAGCTGACCAGCTACGACCCGGGACGGGAGGAAAAAATCCAGGAGGGAGAGGACAAGCTGGACCTCTTCGAGGACCGTCTGAGCAGCTACCTGGTTCAGATTTCCCAGCACGGCCTGTCTATGGACGACATTCACACGGTCTCCCGGCTGCTGCACGCCATCGGGGACTTCGAGCGGATCGGGGACCATGCGCTGAACATCCAGGAGTCGGCCCGGGAGCTCCAGGAAAAGGGCCTGCAATTCTCCGACGCGGCCCGGAAGGAGCTGGAGGTTTTGATCGCGGCGCTGCGGGATACGCTGAGCGTGACGATCAGCAGCTTTAAGGCGGACGATCCTGTTTTGGCGCAGGCGGTTGAGCCGTTGGAGGAAACGATCGATCAGCTGAGCACCGAGATCCGCGCCAGGCACATCCGGCGGCTGCAAAACGGGGAGTGTACAATTCAGCTGGGCTTCGTCCTGAGCGATTTGCTGACGAACCTGGAGCGTGTCTCCGATCATTGCTCCAACATCGCGGTATCGGTGATCGAGGAACGCTCCCAGGGCGCGGAGCGCCACGCGTACCTCCACGACATGAAAGCGGCCAACGCCTTTGCCGCCGACTTCGAGCGCGAATTGAAGAAGTACAAGCTGCCCTGACAGAGCAAAGAGAAGCCCCCACCTGGGTTCCACCAGGCGGGGGCTTTGCCGTATCCAACAATAGAAAGCGATCTGCCGGAGTCCAGAGGGGCGCGCGCCCCTCTGGTGGGGTCCAGGGGCAAAGCCCCTGGAAGCCCTCGATTACAGATAGTTCAATGGGTTCCTCCGCGCCCCGTTGTAGCGCACCTCGAAGTGGCAGTGAGGCCCGGTGGAGTTGCCGGTAGAGCCGACGCGGGCGATTTGCTGGCCTTTGTAGACGTGTGCGCCGACGGAGGTGACGATGCTGCTGTTGTGGGCGTAGTAGGTCTCGTAGCCGTTGCCGTGGTCGATGCGGACGAGGTAGCCGTAGCTGCCCATCCAGCCGGCGTAGGTGACGGTGCCGCCGTCGGCGGCGTAGACGGGTGTGCCGCGGGGGCAGGCGATGTCCAGACCGCCGTGGTAGCCGGAACGGCGGCTTCCATAGTAGGAAGTGACGTGTCCGGAGACGGGCCAGCGGAAGGTGCCGGTGGGGTGCCAGGTGGGGCGGTCCTTCGTGCCGCGGAGACGCTGCTCCGTGACGGGCTGCTGGAGGGTGACGCTGGAGAGGACTGTGCGCTCCGTTTCCTCGCCGTTGACGTAGGTGACGTTGGCCACTACGTCCGCCGCGCCGTATTGGCCGGGGGAGGTCACTTTGTCGTCGCCCTTGTAGAGGCTGTCGGTGTCCGTGTACTCGATGTCGTAGAAGACACGGTCCAGATAGCGCTCCTGCTGTACCACCGTCATGGTCAGGTAGGGGACGGAGGCGGACATGGTGAGAATTTCGCCGATTTGGAGCTTGTCGATGTTGTAGCCGGGGTTCAGGGCCAGGAGTTCCTTGGAGGTCAGGCCGTGGGACTCGGCAATCTCGGACCAGGTGTCGCCCTTGGCGACGGTGTAGGTCACTTCGGCGGTCTTGGTGCTGTAGAGGGTTTCCGCCAGGTGGCCCAGGTTCATGATCTCGTCCGTGGGGACCAGTTCGGGCTCGATGCGCACGTCCTCGGCGAAGGTGCAGGAGATGGTGCCCTCGTTGGTGGCGGAGAGCTGGAGCTGTTCCAGAAGCTGCTCCAGCGCGCCCTCGTAGGGGGTGGCGCCGATGCGCTCGCCGTTGACGTAGAGGCAGTAGGCTTCGGTGACAACGCCGATTTCCTTGAAGAGGTCGTCCTGGTACGTTTCCTTGTCCACCAGGTCCTGGCGGCGGAGCCAGCCGGAGTCGTAGTGGAGGAGGGAATCGTCGATTTTGAAGGAGCGGCCCAGGGTCTGGGCGGTCATGCGCTCCACGCCGGTGCGGGCGTCCTCGGCGGCGGCTTCGGAGGGGAGGGAGGCAAGGACCTTGCCGTCGTAGGTGACGGTGGTGCCCCGTGTGTAGATGGAGAAGAAGAGCAGCACAGCCGCCGCCGCACAGCCAGCGCCCAGGAAGAGGACGGAGTGGACCCGGTGGCGCTCCATCCAGCTCAGGAAACGTCCGCTTTTTTGGACGGATTTGCTGTGACGGCGCATCAAGCGCTCCTGGAGAAGGCTGCCCCACATGGGGAACATGCCTAGGAAGAAGAGCAGGAGTTGAATGGGGAAGCGCTCGGACTCGGGAAAGCGCTCGGCACGTTCTTCCCGGAGGATACGCCGCCAGCGGCGGCGGAAGTGCCGCGTTTTCTGCGACGCGGCCCGATACCAGCCGGGCCGTGACGCCTCAATTTCGGAGCGCCGCCTGCGTCCGCTGGAAGCGCGGCGCGAAGAAGCGGCGGCGGGAGCGGCAGCATCTTCAACAGCCCGCCTCCGGGGCGGCGCTTCCTCCCGGGGCTGACGCCAACTGCGGTCCGCGTCGGCCTCCCGAAGGGAGGAACCGGACCAATCGGCGGGCCGTTCCACGGTGCGGACGCCGTGTTCACGGACAGGCGTCTGCTGTTCCTGGGGCCCGCCGCTGCGGGTCCGGGTCCGTTTTCCGCCAGCACCTCCACGGCTGGGCGGACTGGGTTTTTTTGTATGATGGCTCATAAGTCTCCTATTTTCAGATAGCCGGAACGCCAAAGGCGTTCAATGTTTTCCAATTCTCTGCGGCCCAAGGCACACACGCCCTGGCAAAATGGCGAAGGTTATAAAAGTTACAATTTGTTACCAGCAGTATCATACCTCTTTTCAGGGCCGTAGTCAAGCCCCAGAATGTAAAATCGCGGGAAAAAGGGCGAAGGAGAGGGTGCTGACCCTACGGGGGCCTCCGGCGGGTCACTTTTTCTCGAGAGAAAAAGTAACCAAAAAGAGCTTTAACTCGACGCGAATCTGGTAGTTGAAGGAGTTTGTTGCGCGGTAACGAAGCGTGAGCGAGTGGGGCCTTCCATTGGCATGGAAGGCCCCACAGATTTTTCTTATCAGAACATAAAAATTCTGGTGGTCCTTACCTCGCTCCGAGGTAAGGACCACCCACGCAACTGCCCCGTTACCGTGTGACAGGCTTTAACACCCACCAGAGTATAGAGCGGTATTAAAAAGTTCTTTTGCTTACTTTTCTTTCAAGAAAAGTAAGCCGCCGGAGCCCCCCCGTATGCAGGCACCGGCGCATCTTTGTGCGCATTTGTGCAAAATGCGGAGGGGGGCGGGGGGAAAATTCGTATAAATATCCAGAATGTTATGGGAGGGGTGAATTTACAGTTGCGCTTTTTACATAAAGTCTGTATAATAAGCGCAAACAGAGCGGCGTAGGGCCGTGCCTGTAGGTGCGCCGGGGATTGGCGCTGGAGGTTTTTTCTATGTTGACAGTGTCTGCGGTCCTGAACATTCTGGCCCTGGACATTATTCTGGCTCTGGTACTGGTCATTATTACCGGAAACAGAATAATGCGTTTGGTCATGCACTGAGCCAGGATGTGAAATCCGGTTCCCCTTTGGGGAAGGCCGCAAACCGGTGGTGAAGCGTGAAAGTCCGTGACCTGACGGGGTCCCGGACTTTTTTCGTTTCCTGTGTCTGCGTTTTTTTACTTGCTCATACAAGCCGTGAGAGCGGCAAATCCTTTTATGGAAAAGATGTTAGGAGGAATGTACTTTGAAGATTCCAGCCACGAAAGCCATCATGGAGTGCCTGCTGGAGCAGGAGGTGGATACGGTCTTCGGATATCCCGGAGGCACTATCCTGAACGTCTACGATGAGCTCTACCGCTACCAGGATAAAATCCGCCACGTCCTCACCGCCCACGAGCAGGGCGCGTCCCACGCCGCCGACGGCTACGCCCGGTCCACCGGCAAGGTCGGCGTCTGCTTCGCCACCTCCGGCCCCGGCGCAACCAACCTCACCACCGGCATCGCCACCGCCTACCTGGATTCCTCCCCAGTGGTCTTCCTCACCTGCAACGTGACGGAGAATAACCTGGGCAAGGACGCCTTCCAGGAGGTGGACATCACCGGCATCGCCATGCCCATCACCAAGGCCACCTTCCTGGTCCGCTGCGCCCAGGATATCCCCGCCGTCATGCGGCAGGCGTTCGCCGTGGCGGCCAACGGACGGCCCGGGCCTGTGCTGGTGGACTTTTTGAAGAACGTCACCAACCCGGATCAGATTATTGAATACGAATTTGTGCCCTGGCGGAAGAACCGGACCTGCCCCGGCGTGCGGGAGCTGAACCGGCCCTTGAAGAGTCCCGAGCCCAACCGGCAGGACGTGGATAAGCTGCTGGAAATGATCAAGGAGTCCAAGAAGCCTCTGATCATCTGCGGCGGCGGCGTAGCCCGCGGGCGGGCCCATAAGGAGTTCGGCGAGTTCGCCCGGAAGGTGGACTCCCCTGTGGCCATCACCGTCATGGGCAGCGGCGCATTCCCCGGACGGGACCCGCTGACCACCGGCATCATCGGAATGCACGGCTCCAAGGCGTCCAACACCGCCTGCAACGAGTGCGACCTGCTCATTTCCGTCGGATGCCGCTTCTCCGACCGGGTGGCGCTGAACCCCGCCACCTTCGCCACTCAGGCGAAGATCGTCCAGATCGACATCGACCGCGCGGAGATCGACAAGAACGTCCTCACGGACCACCATATCATCGGCAACGCGAAGCGGGTCCTGGAAATGCTGAACAAGGAGCTGCCCCAGTACGACCACACGGAGTGGAAGAAGCACATCCTGCCCCTCCGCTCCCCCTCCGTTGCCAAGGACAGCAGCCTCCTGACCCCCCAGCAGATCCTGGAGACCATCCGCGTCCAGGCCCCGGAGGACACCATCGTGGCCACCGACGTCGGGCAGCATCAGATGTGGGCCATCAAGTATTTCCACTTCGACTACCCTGGCCAGCTCATGACCAGCGGCGGTTTCGGCACCATGGGCTTCGGCCTCGGCGCGGCCATCGGGGCCCAGCTGGGCAACCCGGACAAGCAGGTGGTCCACATCACCGGCGACGGCTGCTTCCGCATGAACTGCCACGAGCTCTGCACCGTCCAGCACTACAACCTGCCCATTATCTCCGTGGTCTTCAACAACGGCACCCTGGGCATGGTCCGCCAGTGGCAGAGCCTTATGTACGGCAAGCGCTACAGCGCCACCACCCTGGACCGCGGCCCCGACTTCGTGAAGCTGGCGGAGGCTTACGGCATCCAGGGCTTCCGGGCCACGAACCTGGAGGAGATGAAAGCGGCCATGCAGGCGGCGCTGGACAGCAAGAGCGCCGCGGTCATCGACTGCGTGCTGAACATTGACGAGATGGTGCGCCCCATGGTGTCCGCCGGGTCCGCCATCACGGATTTCCTGCTGGATTGAGGAGGGAACAAGGATGAAATGCAATTTGGACACGGAGCAAAAACTCTACACGATGTGCCTCCTGGTGGAGGACACGGCGGGGGCGCTGAGTCAGGTTTCCCGCCTCTTCTCCCGGAAGGGCTACAACATTGAATCCATCGTCTCCGGCGCCACCATGGAGCCGGGTATCATCCGCATCTCCATCGAAGTCCTGAGCAGCCGCCTCCTGATCGAGCAGGTGGCCGCCCAGTGCCGGAAGCTCCTGGCGGTGAAGACGGTGAAGATTTTCGACGAGGAGAGCTGCCTGCGCCGGGAGACGGTCATGGTGAAGGTCCAGGCGGCGGACCGGGACGCCCGGGACGAGATTCTCCAGATCGTGAACATCTTCCGCGCCCAGGTCATCGACGTGTGCAAGACCTGCCTGACCATCTGGGTCTTCGGGAACCGGAGCAAGAACGCGGCGCTGATTGAAATGCTCCAGGACTTCGGCATCCTGGAGATCGCCCGCACGGGTACTATCGCCATTGAACGAGGGCGTAGCACTATATATGACGACAGCAAATTGAAGGAGGAATATGACTATGGCAAAAATGTACTATGAGAAGGACTGCGACATCAATAAGCTGAACGGCAAGAAAATCGGCATCATCGGCTACGGCTCCCAGGGCCACGCCCACGCCCTGAACCTGAAGGAATCCGGCTGCGACGTCTGCGTGGGCCTCCGTCCCGGCAGCAGGAACTGGGCCAACGTGGAGAAGGCGGGCCTCAAGGTCATGAGCGTCCCCGACACGGCCAAGTGGGCGGATATCATCATGATTCTCGTCAACGACGAGGCCCAGGCCGCCATGTACAAGACGGACATCGCCCCCTATCTGGAGGAGGGCAACGCCCTCATGTTCGCCCACGGCTTCAATATCCATTTCAAGCAGATCGTCCCCCCCGCCAACGTGGACGTGCTGATGATCGCCCCCAAGGGCCCCGGCCACACCGTTCGTTCCACCTACGTCAACGGCAAGGGCGTCCCCTGCCTCCTGGCGGTGGAGCAGAACGCCACCGGCAAGGCGTATGACATCGGCCTGGCCTACGCGGCAGGCATCGGCGGCGCCCGCGGCGGTGTCATGGAGACCACCTTCCAGGACGAGACGGAGACCGACCTCTTCGGCGAGCAGGCTGTCCTCTGCGGCGGCGTGGTGGAGCTGATGAAGCTGGGCTTCGAGACCTTGGTCGAGGCGGGCTACGCTCCTGAGAACGCCTATTTCGAGTGCATCCACGAGATGAAGCTGATCATCGACCTGATCAACAAGGGCGGCGTCGCCATGATGAACTACTCCATCTCCGACACCGCCGAATACGGCGAATACGTCTCCGGCCCCCGGATTCTCCCCTACGAGGAAACCAAGAAGAACATGAAGGCCGTCCTCACCGACATCCAGGACGGTGTCTTCGCCGGCAAGTGGATCAGCGAGAACCAGGTCGGCCGCACCTTCTTCAACGCCAAACGCGCCCAGCTCGCCAAACACCAGATGGAAGTCGTCGGCGCGGAACTCCGCAAAAACATGCTCTGGGGCGACGACACCGATCCCGACACCGCATCTAACTGATAGCCTGGTGATACGGGGGGCCTCCGGCGGCTTCCTTTTCTCGAGAGAAAAGGAAGCGAAAAGAGTTTTAACGCGACGCGAATCTGGTGGGCGTTATGGCGTTTGCGTTGGAACGGGGTGCCTGCGTGCGGAACCTTTCAGGTCCCGCAGAGTTATTGGGATGCAAACCGTAGGGGTCGGCGCCCTCGCCGACCCGTCCCCCGCGACCACCGCACCCGCCTGACATGTCCCCCAACACGCACCTCTGTAGGGGCGGGCCTCTGCGCCCGCCCCTTCCTGCAATCACCGATCCCGACACAATCTGACACAAGGAGGTCGTACCCCAATGCGATCTGACGTAGTAAAGAAAGGCGTCCCCGCCGCCCCGAACCGCTCCCTTCTCTACGCCCTGGGCTACACCAAGGAAGAACTGGAGCGCCCCCTGATCGGCGTCGTCTGCTCCTACAACGAGATAGTCCCCGGCCACATGAACCTGGATAAAATCGCCGAGGCCGTCAAAGCGGGCATCCGCGCCGCAGGCGGCACCCCGGTAGAGTTCCCCGCCATTGCCGTCTGCGACGGCATCGCCATGGGCCACGTAGGCATGAAGTATTCCCTGGTCACCCGGGACCTGATTGCCGACTCCACCGAGGCCATGGCCATGGCCCACCAGTTTGACGGCCTGGTGATGATCCCCAACTGCGACAAGAACGTCCCCGGCCTCCTGATGGCCGCGGCCCGGGTGAACATCCCGACCATTTTCGTCTCCGGCGGTCCCATGCTGGCGGGCACCCTGCAAAACGGAAGCCGCACCTGCCTGAGCCACATGTTTGAAGCCGTCGGCGCGTACTACGCCAAGAAGCTGGACGACGAGGGCCTGGAGGACTACGAGAACAACGCCTGCCCCACCTGCGGCTCCTGCTCCGGCATGTACACGGCCAACTCCATGAACTGCCTCACCGAGGCCATCGGCATGGCCCTCCGGGGCAACGGGACGATTCCCGCCGTTTGGTCCGCCCGCCTGCGCCTGGCGAAGCACGCCGGGATGCAGATCATGGAGCTGGTGGAAAAGAACATCTGCCCCCGCGACATCATGACCCCCGCCGCCTTCCACAACGCCGAAACCGTGGACATGGCCCTGGGCTGCTCCACCAACACCATGCTCCACCTCCCCGCCATCGCCCACGAGTGCGGCATCGAGCTGAGCTTCGACATGGCCAACGAGATCTCCCAGAAGACCCCGAACCTCTGCCACCTGGCCCCCGCAGGCGGCACCTATATGGAGGACCTGGAGCGGGCGGGCGGCGTCTACGCCGTCATGGCCGAGCTGGCGGAGGCGGGCCTCCTGGACACCAGCGGCATCACCTGCACAGGCAAGACCATCGCTGAAAACCTGGAGGGCGCGGTGAACCGCGACCCCGAGATCATCCGCCCCATGGACAACCCCTTCACCAAGACCGGCGGCATCGCCGTCCTGAAGGGCAACCTGGCTCCCGACGGCTGTGTGGTGAAGCAGTCCGCCGTAGCTCCGGAGATGATGGTCCACGAGGGCCCCGCCCGCGTCTTCGACAGCGAGGACGACGCCATTGCCGCCATCTACGCCGGGAAGATCGTGGCCGGAGACGTGGTGGTGATCCGCTACGAGGGTCCCAAGGGCGGTCCGGGAATGCGGGAAATGCTGAATCCCACCTCTGCCATTGCGGGCATGGGCCTGGACAAGGACGTGGCCCTGATCACCGACGGACGCTTCTCCGGCGCCACCCGCGGCGCGTCCATCGGCCACGTGTCCCCCGAAGCCGCCTCCGGCGGCCCCATCGGCCTGGTCCGGGAGGGCGACCTGATCGCCATCGACATCCCGAACCACAGCATCCGTCTCAACGTTTCGGAGGAAGAGCTTGCGGCCCGGAAAGCGGCCTGGGTTTGCCCCGAGCCGAAGATCAAGACCGGCTACCTGGCCCGCTACGCCCGTCTGGTTTCCTCCGCCGACCGCGGCGCGGTGCTGGACTGATACAGACCGGGGACCCGTCCCTCCGGAACCTCCGGGGAGGCGGGTCCCGGGGAAAGGATTGACGCTATGTACCGTAAAATTGCCCGCCTGCTTCTCTACAGCGACCTGGGGACAAACAGCATCCTGGTCCGCATATCGGACATCCTGCGGGAGTGGGAGGAGGGCGGCTATGACAGGGATGACATGATCGGGGAGATCAACGCCCAGATCAAGCGCATCCTGGACCTGAGCACGGAGTGCGGCTTTGACGTAAATCTATGGCAGTGCTATCTCACGTGGGTGATGATGACGAACCAGAATTCCTTCACCCAGACCTGCGAGCGCGTCGGGGCCAGCGAGGGCAGCGTGAATATGTTCGCCATCAGCGACTTTGAGGTCTTCCGCCAGCTTTTCCACTACGATTTCGCCCCCATCGAGGCGGATTTAGGCATCAGCTGCTTCTCCACCATCTGCAACTACCACGCCATTCCCAAGCGCGCCAAGACCTACAACCGCGACGTCAGCCGCCAGGTCCTGGCCCTCCGCCGCTCCCTGGCAGACGCCAAGGACGGCCAGGAGATATTCCACATCATGACGGACTACTACCGTCAATACGGCTACGGCCTCTTTGCAATGAACCGCGCCTTCCGCATCCAGCCATCCCGCGACCCGATGGGCCGTGAGAATCTGGAATTTCTCCCAATCAGCAACATAGACGACGCCATGCTTTCCGATCTCTTAGGCTGCGAGCTTCAAACCCAGGAGCTTCGCCGCAACACCGAGGCATTCCTGAACGGCAAGCCCGCCAACAACGTCCTCCTGTACGGCGACGCCGGCACCGGCAAGTCCACCAGCGTCAAGGCCCTGATCAACGAGTATTACGACGCGGGCCTCCGCATGATAGAGATCTACAAGCACCAATTCAGCGACTTATCAGCGGTTCTCGCCCAGATCAAGCGCCGCAACTACCGCTTCATTATTTTCATAGACGACCTCTCCTTCGAGGAAAACGAAGTAGAGTACAAGTTCCTGAAAGCGGTCATAGAGGGCGGCGTAGAAACCAAACCAGACAACGTCCTAATCTACGCCACCTCCAACCGCCGCCACCTGATCCGCGAAACCTGGAACGACCGCACCGACATGGAGCACAAAGGCGACGTCCACCGCTCCGACACCATGGAGGAAAAGCTCTCCCTGGCCAGCCGCTTCGGCGTAGCCATCAACTACAACGCCCCCACCCCAAAAGAATACCAAGCCATCGTAAAAGCCCTAGCCGCCCGCCGCGGCATCCACCTAAACGAAAAAGACCTCCTGGCCAAAGCCCAAGCCTGGGAAATCCGCCACGGCGGCTACTCCGGCCGTGCCGCCCAGCAATTCATCCACTACCTCCAGGGGAGCATGGAAGACTGAGGGCCTGGTGATACGGGGGGCCTCCGGCGGGTTACTTTTTCTCGAGAGAAAAAGTAACCAAAAAGAGCTTTAATACCGCTCTATACCCTGGCAGTTGCGAAAGACTGTCACACGGTAACGAAGCGTAAGCGAGTGGGACCTTCCATTGACATGGAAGGTCCCACATATATTTATGATTGTCTGCAAAGCACCCCTGCGGATGCTGAAACTCCCTGCCAGGGCGAACACACAGGTTCGCCCCTACGGGTGTATTTCCGCAAATCTCTCCCGAATTGTCCCCGTCTGGTACAGCGACCCAAACGCGCAGACCGGCTTACCCTCTCCCAAAACCAGGTCCAGCCCGCTTTCCACGCTCCCGGCGTCCCGTACCGGAACGCCCAGCCGCGTCCTGACGGCCTCCGCCAGCTCCGCCGACGGCAACGCCCGCGGGCTCTCCGGCGTCACCGTGACGAACTCCGCCCCATACGGCGCAACCGCGTCCAGCATGGCCCCATAGTCCTTGTCCGCCATCACGCCCATCAGGAACGTCAGCCCGCCCTCCGGGACGCACTTCCGTAGGCACTCCGCTAAAGCCAGCACCCCGTCCAGATTATGTGCTCCGTCCAGCAGAAACAGCGGCTCACTCCGCAGTAGCTCGAAACGCCCAGGCCATACGGCGTTGGAAAGCCCCTCCCTGACAGCTTCCTCCGGAATGTGCCAGCCCTTGCGCCGCAGGACATCTACGGTATCGAGGACCACCGCGGCGTTTCGGGACTGGTAGACGCCGGGAAGCCGCAGGAAACAGCCCTCCCGGCCCCGGTAGCCAATCCATTGGCCGGAGAGGTTTCCGGAATACCTACAGACCTTTTCGGTGACGGTCAGGGGACACCCGCGGGCAGCGCAGGTTTCCCGGATAACGGCCTCCGCCTCCGGCGCTTGTCCGTAGAGGATAACGGGGCTTCCCGGTTTAATAATCCCGGCCTTTTCTCCGGCGATTTTTTCCAGAGTATCACCGAGGAACGCGGTGTGCTCCAGGCTGAGGCTGGTAATGACGGCGGCTTCCGGTGGGGGGATTACGTTTGTGCTGTCCAGGCGTCCGCCCATCCCGGCTTCCAGGACCACGATATCACAGTTCTGGCACAGGAAGTACAGGAAGCCGATGGCGGTAAGAATCTCGAATTCGGAGAGGGATTCAGGGAAATCGGAGGCGGCGGTCTGGACCTCTTCGGCGAGGGCGGCGAAGTCCGCGTCGGAAATGGGAACGGTGTTCACCTGAATGCGCTCGTTGTAACGCAAAAGATGTGGGGAGGTAAAGAGGCCGACGCGGAGGCCCGCGGCCTGCAAGACAGCGTCCAGCATAGCGGCGGTGGACCCTTTTCCGTTGGTCCCGGCGATATGGACGAAGCGGAGGGTCTTATGCGGACTCCCAAGGCGCTCCATGAGCGGAACCATCCGCTGAAGCCCCGGCGTCCGCGACTGCCAGCCAGAGGATTGAATATACTGCAAAGCATCGTCCATAGACATCATAGCGCGTCCTCCTAAGACAGGGTATAGGTAAAGCAAAAGTCCACAAAAAGCAAAATCCCACAAAAAAGGACTGATCTGCCAGGGTCCAGGGAGGCGCACGCCTCCCTGGTGGAGAATCCAAGGAGGCAAAGCCTCCTTGGCCGCCGGAGGCCCCCCGTCCTCCGTCCTACGTCCCCCGTATTACATCTTCTCCGCGGCCTGGATGACGTGCTTGGCAAGCACGGCGGTGGTGACGGCGCCGATGCCGCCGGGGACGGGGGTGAGGGCGGCGGAGATGGGGGAGAGGGTGGTGAAGTTGGTGTCGCCGCAGAGTTTGCCGGTTTCGTCGACGTGGATGCCTACGTCCAGGACGGTTTGGGTGGGGGTGGTGAAATTGGCGGTGACCATTTGGGGCTGGCCTGCGGCGGCGATGAGGATGTCGGCTTGGCGGCATATGGCGGGGAGGTCCTTGGTGCGGGTGTGGCACATGGTTACGGTGGCGTTGCGGTGCTGGAGAAGCATGGAGACGGGACGGCCTATGACCAGGCTTCTTCCGATAACTACGGCGCGTTTGCCCTCTATGGGGATGTTGTAGAAGTCCAGGAGTTCAATGCAGGCTTGGGCGGTGCAGGGGGGGTAGCCGGAGCCGCGGCCGGTGAAGACGGCGCCCAGGGCGCTGGGGGTGATGCCGTCTACGTCTTTTTTGGGGTCCAGGAGCTGGCAGGCGGACCACTCCGCCTCCGGGTCGGGGAGGGGGCGGAGCATGAGACAGCCGTGGATAGTTGGGTCGGCGTTGATTTGCTGGATGGTGGTTAAGAGGGTTTCACGAGTGCAATTGGCTGGGAGGGGGAAGCGGCGGACGGCGATTTTGGCTTTCTCGCAGCGCTTCACGGCTCCGGTTTCATAGGAGAGGTCGTCGGGGCGTTCGCCGACGCGCAGGATGGCCAGGGTGGGGGTGACGCCTTTACTTTGCAGGGCTTCCGAACGCTGGACCAGGGCTTCGGTGAGGGCGGCGGCGGCGGGCGCGCCTTTCAGGAGCTGTGCCATGTGTTCAGCGCTCCTTTCTCAGACGGCGTGAGACATCCTCGGCCATGCGGTCGGCCCGGGGGCCGAAGACGGTCAGGAGGGCGTCGATTTCCGCGTCCAGGTTCTTGGCTTTCTGGCGGTCCTGGAGGCTGGCGGTGTTGACGTAGACGTTCATAGCGGCGCTGCGCATAGCGGCTCCGCAGAGGAGCGCCCCGCAGCCTACGTCGGAGAGGAGCATCACGGAGCCCTTCTCCAGCACTTCCTCCAGGAGCTTGACGGCCTCGCAGGAGAGGCGCACCATCTCCCGGGGGGCCTGGCAGGCGCGGAGAGATGCCTCTTCCAGGACGGTGTCGCGGGTGGGATCGTCCTTGGGGATGGCGTAGGCGGCGGAGAGGGGGGCGAAGGCGGCGGCGTCCTCATCCACCAGCTCCAGGAGGCGGGTTTGCAGGGCCTCCGCTTTCTCCAGAACGGCGCGAATGTCGTCTTCCACAGCGGCGTACTTTTTCTTTCCGATGGTGTAGTTGGCTACCATGGAGCACAGGGCAGTGCCCAAGGCCCCGGCGAGCGCGGCAGCGCCGCCGCCTCCGGGGACGGGGGCCTTGGAGGCCAGGGCGTGGGTAAAGTCCTGGCAGGTTTTGTCAATCAGTCTTTCCAAAATGTCACCTCATATGCTGCCCGCCGGTGGGTTCGGGGCGCTGGGGGGATGGTCCCGGGACGGGCGTGATTTCTATTATTATAATGGAGGTGGGGAAAGTGTGTCAAGCATGAGGAAGGCAGCCATTATTATTAGAGCAATTCTCAAAATAAACAATAACCAGCGTGGCGAAACCAGGCAAGACAATCATGTGGGGAGACGCAGCGAAAGGCAAATTGAATAGCAGAATCAAGCGCATCGGGAGAACGGACCCGAAGCTTTCTTAAAGT